>NC_015416.1:0-601725 GCF_000204415.1 Methanothrix soehngenii GP6
ATCAATCCTTATTCTGTCGTTAATAGGATTAATAATATTACCTTCAGGCGCAATGGAGGGCGGCAATCCCGCTCTCTACAATGCATACAAAGGGCTGGATGACCTTGGTGTAAAGGATGCATGGGATATGGGCTACACGGGCAAAGGAGTGAATATAGCGATAATAGACTTTGGCATAGACTTCGCTACTCCAGACCTCATGGGAACTCAAGCCCGTGTCTCAAATGTAAGCTCTCCTTACTATGGCTGGCCCATTGTAATAGATCTGGAGTCTCTCTCCTATTATCAGGATGGAACCTCTGGCTTTAGTTCTCATTATGCAAATACTACCTCGATGGATGTAAGGGATTATCAGGTAACAGGAACCAGTAAGAGCGGGATTTACCATATTGGAGATCATCCCGACCAGCACATTGCTCAGTTTTATGGCCAACAAGTGAAGGTTCTCGTGGTCGATGAGAGTGTCTCTAGCGTTTATGATACAGTATACGTTGATTTGAACAACAACCATGATTTCAGGGATGATAAGCCTTGCAGAAAGGGCGATGAGGCCTCCTATTGGGATAGAGATAACGATGGCTATCCTGATGAATCTGGTGGCATGGTTTACTTTATAGCTGATGGCAAGACGCCTCTGCCTTTATCAAGGATGCTCTATGGTGAGAAAGCAAAGATACCGAAGAGTGGAGAGTTAATTGCATTTGAGTGCGATGGTGACTTTCATGGAACCATGTGCGCCTCATTAATAGCGGCCCAGGGCAAAAATGTTATGGGCATCGCCCCTGATGCCAGGATAATATCTGTTCGACTGGGAAAAACTGAGGAGCTTCTCTGGTTGCTGGCTGTGCTCGGCTATGATGGAGTTCCGAATACTGGAGATGAGGCAGATGTTGTAAGTCGAAGCGGAGGTTTCATGTATCGCCTTAACAAAGGTGCTGATGAGGGCTCAGCATTCTTAGAATATCTCTCCACAAACGTCTCTCCGTCCACAGCTATGATATTTGTAAGTGGAAACGACGGTTCAGGGTATGGTACCTGCAACCCACCTTCAGGAGAGCATGCGATAAATGTAGGCGCAACCTATGATCAATGGTGGAACAACTCCTCCTATCGAGGAGATGTAACCTGTTTTTCTTCTCGCGGGCCGAACGCTCTAGGTCAGGTCAAACCGAACGTACTAGCCCCTGGCTACCGTACGCCCGAATCTCTGCCTTTATGGATAACTCACAGCGGCAAGGCCGCATGGGACAATCATGGCGGCGGGACCAGCGGTGCAACACCCCATGCGGCTGCAGTTGTCGCTCTGATCTACCAGGCTTACAAAGAAGCTCATGGAGAGTTTCCGACCTCTGAGAAGGCCAGGGACATTCTCATGTCCTCAGCTACCGACATCAATGAAGAGATCTTCGCTCAGGGATCGGGTATGATAAACGCCGCAAAAGCAGTGGAGATCGCATCAGGAAGGAACGGAGTTCTGATTGAACCGGCCCTTCTGGTCACGGCTCCTGTTGAGGCCGGATCCACTCTAAAGTTCAGCTTCACTCTGACGAATCATTCTGGCAGAACAGTTAATCTAAAGCCCCAGATCCTGATTAAAGACAAAACGTGGGAATTTACACAAAGCTCGGCGAATGAGAGCATTATAGCTATCCCTGAAGATATGCTCACCTGCAACCTGCTGAAGGTTTCTTCCTATTATTCCAGGGATGCCAGGAATACAAAGCTGGAGAAAAATGAAGGCTATGACATATACCTCTACAACTGGGAAGATATGAATGAGGATGGAGAAATACAAAATGATGAACTGAAAATAGTAGCGCTGAATACTGTTGCTTGGGGTTACGGATTTACGTCTGAAGCAAGAATGCATGATCCGTCAAAGCGAGTGAATGATGGACTTGCTGTTGTTCTCAAGAAGAGGGGCGAGATACAGAGCAATGAGACAAAAGTAGTGGTCGAAGCATATAATTGGACGCCATGGGATATCGGAATGAATATCAATGGCAGTAAGATGAGTGTTTCAATACCAGTACCCAACACTACAGGCGTATTTCAGGGAAAGCTCCTTCTAGAGGGATATGATGGGAGACAGTGTATTCCGATATCCTTCTCAGCCTATAAACACGATGATATCTCGTTAAGCAATACTGACGATATCTACGAGAATGCCAAGATATATGGCAGGTTTGAAGGAGACGGCAAAAGCGGATGGGATACGAGGTTCTATCCGTTATACCATCGTGGTCATGACTTGGCAAATATCGATGTTACATGGGAGGATCCAAATACTGATATCGATGTTTATCTCTATGGGGAGAGTGCTTTTAATGCCTCAGATCTCTGGACGTATCCCACAAAACCGCCCGTTAACCTGCCAAAATTAAAGATTTTAAGAGAAAACGGTCATAGCCGAAGAATCCTTGGAGATACCTTCATTATTTCTGATGAGGGTGTCGCAGGTGGCCCCAGCTATAACGTATTTTCAACATCCACGGGAGAGAATAGAGAGGTGATAACTGGTGAACTGACGAACGGGCTAAACCTTATTGTCCTGCGTCAAGTGGTCCCTGGAGGCAATGAATATGGCGAAAATGTATCTATAGAGATCAATATCACGCCCTATAATCCCATTAATCTCGTAGCTTTAGCAGGAGAGACGGTGAACCTCACGCAAAGGAATGCAGGAGTGGACTCGATAATGGGCTTTTCAAAGGGCGATGATCTCAAGAGTGGAGGATACTTGGAGACCTTCCAGGCAGAGGAGGGAGATCTATTGCTGATCCGTTCCAATTGCACTATTTATAAGCCACAGATATTCTTTGATTCAAACAGAAATGGGACGATTGATAGGGACATAGATGAGCTAATATTTGGCGAACAAAGGTTCGACGAGGCAGTGTGCCGAATTTTCTGTAAAATCCTGGCCTCGTATCCACAACCATTTACTCCTTTATCACAGATAAGTACTTTCTACCGGTCAGCCACTCCTCGTTGATATTCATGAGTATGGCAACTCCAAGCCTAAGAAGTGACCCATCATTGGGAAAAGCCCCAACGACTCTGCTTCTTCTCTTGAGCTCCTTATTGATTCGTTCCAGCCCGTTGGTGGTTCTAATCCTTCTCCAATGCTCTTTGGGGAATGATTTATGATTCCATATGTCCTGACTAAACCGGTCGATCGTATCAGCTGATTTTGAATATCTCTTCTGCCTGAGTTCAATAGCCAGCTCCGCCATCTTTGTTTGGTCTTCGAATCCTTTTCTGAGCTTCTCTGCTATCTCTTCCTTATCCTTGTTTGGAATATTGTTAAGCACCGCCCGGCTGAAATGAACCTGGCACATCTGCCATGATGCACCCAAGAACCTTGACGAGACTGCTGCTTGTATTCCTTTATGACCATCTGATATTACCAGCTCAACACCACTCAAACCGCGATCTATAAGCTCATCAAAAAATCCAGACCAGAATCCTTCGCTCTCGCTATCGGTAATCTTGGCTCCAAGAATTTCGCGATATCCATCATCACGAATCCCTGTGATGACAAGAAAAGCTTTAGTTACGTATTTTCCGCCATCCCGGACTTTGAAGTAACTCGCATCAACAAAAATGTACGGCATCGGGCGCTCGATAGGTCTTTTAAGGAACTCCTCTACTTTTTCATCTAGCTCCTTGGCTATACGAGATACTGTAGAAGCTGAGAGACGTTCAACTCCCAAATGAGAGATCACCTCTTGGATCCGTCTTGTTGAAACGCCTTGCAGATACGATTCTGCTATCGCATTTGTCAGAGCTATCTCCACGCGAGAATATTTATCAAAAACACAGGATTTAAACGAACGGTCTCTAAATTGAGGTTTTTTAAGTTCCAGGTCTCCAACGCGCGTTTTAAGAGATCGCTCTTTATAGCCATTGCGTTGAGTTGTTCGCGTGGCATTTCGCTCATAGGGCTCGGCTCCTGATTGCTGTATCGCCTCTAATTGCATGACTAGGTTCAAGAACCAGGTCAGTAGCTTCTTTAATCCATCATCCTGATCGACAAGGTAATCTTCTAGCAGATCAAATATCTCCATGGCTCTGTATCCTCCTTGTTTCCAAACATATAGTGGGTACAGGGCCTTTATATCATTTTACAGAAAAGGAAGTACACTACCTTCGCCGGTAGTGTCCCGAAAATGCTGTAATTTCGTAGCCGCCCTGTATCCTACTATCATTACTCTACGTCCATCGTTAAATACTTTTTACCTGTGACCCACTCTTCATTTATATTTATCATGATGCATCCTGCCAATCTCATCAGGGATTGATCACTCGGGAATGCTCCTACAGGTCTGCTTCTGCGCTTTAATTCCTTATTGATGCGCTCAATGATGTTTGTGGTTCGTATCCTCTTCCAATGGGCCTTCGGATACGCCTTATAATTCCATAGATCGAATCTGAACCTGTCGATTGTCTCTGCAGCTGGATCGTACCCTCTATCTCTCAGCTCCTTCGCCAGTTCTTGCATCTTCATCTCGTCATCGGATGCCTCTTTTAGCTTATCGGCGATCTCCTGTTTGTCCTTGTTGGGAATGCTCTCCAGGACTGCCCTAGAATGATGAAAATGGCAATACTGCCAGGAGGCTCCCACAAAAGACGATTCCACTGCCTTTTGAATTCCCTTGTGTGCATCCGATATCACTAACTCGACGCCTTCTAAGCCTCTATCTTTGAGGTTTCTGAATAGTGTCATCCAATAGCCACTGTCCTCCGATTCCGCTATGCTGGCGCCCAGGATCTCTCTGAGACCATCCTCGCGAATCCCCACTACAACCAGCAAAGCCCTGTTCTTGTATTGGGCACCGCATCTCACCTTGAAGTAGGTGGCGTCAACCAGCAGATAGCGAATCTTGACTTCAATTGGGCGCTTGAGGAACTCCTCCACTTTTTCGTCGAGAATCTTGCATAAACGAGAGACCTCAGACGCAGATAACCTGTTCAAACCGAAGTTTTTGACCAATTCCTCCATTTTTCGGGTTGAAACGCCCTGGATATATGATTCTGCAATCGTCATTAGCAGAGCTTGTTCTACACGACAGTATCTTTCAAATACGCTTGATTCAAATGGGAATTCTCTGAACTGAGGCTTATTAAGGGTTAATTCGCCAACGCGGGTCTTGAGGGTTCTCGATCTGGTGCCGTTTCTGTGTGCCTTTCTCTGAGGGCTGCGCTCGTAGGGAAGCGCACCGCTCTGCAGATATGCCTCAAACAGCATTACCGCGTTCAGGAACTCGGTTATGACCTGCTTCAGTCCGCTATTCGGATCGACAAGATAATTTATTACTGGCTCTAATGGTTGCATGGCCTTGTGTCCTCCTTGATTTCGTGAGACAACTCAAGTATGGATACAGGGCCTATTATAATTCTTGCAAATGATCAAAAATGCTGCTACTACCAAAGCAGCATCCAATACATCGCCAGGATTATTACTACTATTTTACATCACAATCGGGACACTACCGACTTCGCCACTCCTGACCTCATGGGAACTCAAGCCCGTGTCTCAAACGCAAGCTCTCCTTACTATGGCTGGCCCATTGTTATCGACCTGGATTCGCTATCTCTCTATAATCAGCAAAGCCCAGTAAACCCTTTCATCCAGAGCCGTTATGCGGATACCTCCTCGATAGATACAACGGGCTTTCAGACGACTGGAACCAGCAAGAGCGGCATCTACCATATAGGCGATCATCCTGATGGGTATCTTGCTCAATTCTTTGGGCAGCCTGCAAAAGTTCTCCTGGTTGACGAGAAAAGCTCTGGGGTATATGATACGGTGTACGTGGATTTGAATAATAATCGAGATTTCAAAGACGATAAACCTTGCAGAAAAGGCGATGAGATCTCCTATTGGGATAGAGATAAGGATGGCTATCCCGATGAATCGGGAGGCATGGTCTACTTTATAGCTGATGGCAAGATGCCTCTGCCACTAGCCAGAACGCTCTATGGTGAGAATGCAAAAATACCGAAGAATGGAGAGCTGGTTGCCTTCCATTACGATGATGGCTCACATGGAACTATGTGCGCCGGGATAATAGCTGCTCAGGGAAAAAATATCAAGGGCATCGCCCCTGATGCCAGGATCATGCCAGTCCAAAACTCGGCGGAAAACGATATGATCCTGTGTCTCCTTGCCTCAATCGGTTATGACGGAGTTCCAGAAAGCGGAGACGAAGCAGATATAATAAGCAGAAGCGGAGGCTTTTCGTATCTCTTCAACAAAGGCGCTGATGAGGGCTCCGCTTTCTTAGAATACCTAACCACCAATGTTTCGCCGTCTACGACTATTGTGTATGCAAATGGAAACGACGGATCTGGATACGGCACCTGCCAGTCCCCATCGAGTGAGCATGTTATCAATGCAGGCGCAATTTACGATCTTTGGTGGAACAGCTCTTCATATAGCGGTGACGTAATCTGTTTCTCCTCGCGTGGCCCCAATGTCCTCGGTCAGGTAAAGCCGAACGTATTAGCTACGGGTTATCTCGCACCTAGGGTCTTACCCCTATCAGAAACTCACAGTGGCAAAGCCGCATGGAACGATATGGGTGGCGGGACCAGCAGTGCAACGCCGCATGTTGCCGCAGTTATAGCTCTAATTTATCAAGCCTACAAAGATGCCCATGGAGAATTTCCGACCTCTGAGAAGGCCAGGGATATTCTAATGTCTTCTGCTACAGATATAGATGAAGAGGTCTTTGCCCAGGGCTCGGGAATAGTAAATGCAAAGAGGGCAGTGGAAATAGCATCCGGGAAAGATGGAGTTTTGATTGAACCTGCACTGCTCGTCACCTCACCTGTCGAGGCCGGTCCCGCTTTGGAGTTTAATTTAACCATTTCAAATTACTCTGGCAAGCCAATCGACTTGAAACCAAAAATTTTAGTAAAGGAAAAATCAAAAGAATTAACTTTCGAGAATATAAATGAAAATATCGTATTTACATTACCAGGGGATATGCTCGACTGCGATTTGCTGAAGGTCTCCTCGTATTATCCAAGAGATTCCAGGAGCACGAAACTGGAGAAATACGAGGGTTATGATCTTTACCTCTATAATTGGAGAGATACGGATAGAGATGGAGAAATACAAGAACTTGAACTTGAGTCCATAGTCTCACCTGCAGGTGATATGGGCCTTGGATTTACCTCCGAAGCTAGAGTGCATAATCCTGCTGAACGAATGGATGATGCAATTGTGGGCATCTTGAAAAATAGAGGTGAAATAAAGAGCGATGTGGTTAAGGTGGCAGTCGAAAACTACGAATGGAAACCATGGGACATAGAAACAAATCTTGATGACAATTGCCTCCGCGTCTCAATACCGACTCCAAGCACCACAGGGGTATTTCAAGGCAAAATACTTCTGGAATATGGTGACGAGAAGCAATGCATTCCCATATCTCTTTCGACCTATCTGCACGATGGTATTAAAATAAATAATACGGGTGAGATCTTCGAAAATGCTAAGATCTACGGGAGGTTTGAGGCTGAGCCAAGCAAGTTCTGGGATTCCAGGTTTTATCCGATATATCACCATGGCTATGGTTTAGCAACCGTTGAAGTTGCCTGGGAAGATCCGAATACGGATATAGATGTTTACCTCTATGGAGAAGACGTTTTCAACACATCAAAGCTATGGAAATTTACCGCCGCTGCACCCGTGGAGCTGCCCCCGTTGAAAGTTCTAAAAGAAAATGGACATAGCACGAGGGTCTCAGGAATCAACGTTATACTTTATGGTGATAGAGGGGTTGGGGGCAGCTACAGCAATTTTTACACATCTACGGGAGAGAATAGAGAGATAATAACCGGTGAATTAACTGAAGGACTGAACTTGATCACGCTGCATCAGGTGGTCTCTGGAGGTAATAAGTACGGAGAGAATGTAACTGTAAAAGTCAGTCCCTTGTCCTTTAACCTCATTGATATTAGAGCAAAGGCTGGAGAAACGGTAAGCTTCCTGCCAATAGGAATCGATGGCATAACAGGCTTTTCTAAAGGCGAAGAGATCAAAGGCGAGGAGTTTGCATTCAGCCCTATGGTCTTTCAAGCAAAGGAAGGAGATGTGTTAATGATACGTTCCGACGATGCTGAATACTCGCCACAGATATTCTTTGATTCAAACGGGAATGGAACGATGGACTGGGGAGCAAATATATACTTCGGATCGGATGATAGCAGCGAGATGGATGAGCTTATATTTTCCGAAAAGAGGTATGATGGCATCGATCCTTCTTACATTGATATAATACCAATTCATAGAAATGGGACTTACTTTTTTTTCGTCATGAACCTTTACGGCGGTCTTGAACTCTACCATATGAAGAGTCAATTTGAGGCTAATACTAACGCCAGTGCACCAATGAAGATAAAAGCGCCTGAACAGGCAGGGGCATATTTGGGAATAGCAGAAAAGGACGGGAATCTCATACCCATTCCGGTAAAACTGGTGGTAGAAGCCGGTGAACCGATATCTATCTCCCTAGATACTGCAAACCGTGCTGATCCCAATCTGCCTTTTGAAGTCAAGCTAGAGGTGCAGGACAAATTTGGCAATTTGGTCGAGAATGATACAGCAACTGCTGTTATAGAATTTAATGGTACCACGAAGAATGTGGATCTCGTTAAAGGAAAGGATTCGATCAACTTAACAGCTCCTGAGAAAACAGGGATCTACAAGATAAAAGCACAAAGTCGATACGGCATATCTGAAAAAGATATTGAAATCATTGACAAAATCCCTATTGAAACTGGTAATACCAGCATTAACAGCACAGAAATTGAAGAGAAGATGAATCAGATAGGAGATACGAGAGGTCCTGCATCGACGGAGCAAATAAAAGATCTGCCCAAAAAGGTTGAATCAGTATCATCCATCTTGACAAGTGGCAACATAAGCCTCACCTGGCAGGCTTCAGAGGATGCGGACTATTACAATGTGTATCGCCTTAAAGGTGCCTCATTAGAGAAGCTTGCTGAAGTAAAAAGTCCCGAATATACTTTGAAAGGAGAACTCTGGAAGAGCTATACTTTCAGGGTCTCTGCCGTGAACCGCGAAGGAAATGAGAGTGAACTGAGCGATCCTGTGGGGATAGTGGTTACTCCATGAGATGAACTTAATGATTTCGGATACCAGAATCATGCGGCGGGCTAGATGATAAATAGAGCGAATAAGAAAACAGGAAGTGTGCCAGTGGTCACTGAGCTGGCAGAGCTAATGCCTAATGCAAAATAGCCAGGGGTATTAAGGCTATCCGCTTATCTTTTTTTGGCTCATATTATCATCATAACAACTTTAGTCGATAAAAGAAAATGAGGCCTGCGAATGAAAAGAAGAAAAACGCTAAATCAGAGACGCTATTGAAAAAAGTAGTCTTCGAGGCCCTTAAATTATTTGCCTGATTTCTCTGGGAGGTTATGGTAATCAGATCCATTGAGTGCCGCCTCTAGCCCGGGCACCTCCTCAGCGCCGACCGGCACGGTAATTGCGGAGCCCTGGAAATCCTTATCAATGGGCTCAAATCGCCCGCCTAGGTGCTTGGCGAAGAACGCCTCAGCCACTGCATAGAAGGCGATATTATTCTTAGGCCTGACGAATCCATGTCCTTCATCCGGAAAGAGTACATAGGTCACAGAGAGATTTCTCTCCTGCATGGCCAGGACCATTTGAGCGGATTCACTCTGATTGACTATAGGATCATTGGCACCCTGAGCGATTAGCAGTGGCCGTCTCACACGATTTGCATAATTGAGAGGAGACCGTTCAGAAAGCAGTTCCCGTCCCTCTTTGGTGCTTATATTGCCCACGAAGTTTGTCCAGCGAACTCTATCCCAGTGATCATAAGGAGGAATGTTTTCCTCGCTGGAGGTGAGATTAGACATGCCGCAGATGTCCACTCCACAGGCGAAGATCTCTGGCGTGAAGGCTAATGCAGCCAGTGTCGCATAGCCGCCGTAGCTGCCTCCCATAATACCTACACGATCCGGATCGGCTATCCCTTTCTTCACGGCCCAGTCTACTCCATCGATGAGGTCATATTGCATCTTTCTGCCGTACTCAAATTTTCCAGCGTTTGTGAAGTTCTTGCCAAAGCCGGTCGAGCCCCGGAAGTTGATGCTCAGAACAGCATAGCCCCGATTTGCAAGCAGCTGATGGATGGAATTGAGGCCCCAATAATCACGTCCCTCTGGTCCGCCGTGTACGAGTAAAACCATTGGTAGAGGTCTATCTGGGATATCATCCCCATTGGAATCGCTTTTTGATGGAAGTGTGTAATAACTGACCAGGTCGAGACCATCCCGTGATTTGATGATCACTGGAATCATTTTAGCTAATGGCTCGCTCTCAAGCTTTTCATTCAGCGTAAAGAGAAATCTGGCATTTCTTGCATCTCTGTCATAATAGTAGTAAGCTAAAGGGCCATCATCACTCATATAGACAACCGTCCAGGCTTTGTCGTCGAGAGTCCGACTCTCTATGAAGAAGTCGCCATCATTAACTGTACGCAGATACTCTATGTCGTCTTTTATGCTCGGGTCGATTATCTTCCAGTGCATCCTGTCATATTCGGCGGCCACTGCCTGCACGTTTTTCTTAGTAGGATGAATAAGCGGTCTGTAAAAGCCTCTGCCGTCCAGGTCCACCTTCTCATCTTCTGCAATTATGGTCTTTTCGCCCGTCTCCAGGTTATAGGCATAAAGTGCAGCTGTATCGCGGCTACGGCTGTCTTTCAGATAAATCACCTTTCCGGTGCTGTCAAACCCAAGAATATCGACGGTCAGCTCGTCTTCCCATCCGATCTCTGCGAACGGTTTCCAGTCACCCTTTTCGGTCCGCTCAAAAATCTCCTTTCCGCCACCAGGAGTCTGCCTGGATGCAAAGCGAATATGGTAGTCGTCATCGATATAGAATTTATGAAATCCGTCATTCTTCAGGAGAAGTGTCATGCCGCCCGTCTCGATGTTTAATCGATAGAGATCACGGAATTCAGGGCTGCGGTTATTTAGCCCTATGATGATCTCCTCTGGATATTTGAAGCTTAAAGCTTGGATAGTGGTCTGAACACCATTTAAATGCGTGAAATTTTTAATTTTTTCATTGCTCAGGTTAACGCTGTATACCTGCCAGTTCCAATCCCCATTTTTATCCTGCAGGTACAGTATGTGCTCATTGGTATAGGCCCAATTATACCTGGTTATTCCTCGGTAAGTGTCATTTGTAACAGGTTTGGCCGAACCTGGATCACCAACAGGTCCCACCCAGATATTTGTAACGCCATTTACAGGTGCAATATAGCTGATCTTGGATCCATCAGGGCTAAGCATCACACTAAATTTATCCTCGCTACTGAATAGTATATTCCGTGGGATGAGTGTGACATTTCCGTTCGCGTGACTGTTAGTAATATTCTGTTGGGCAGAGATTGCGTTACTCAGTATAAAGATTAATACAATAAATCCATATATTTTTTTCATAGATTCCTCCATTTCATGAAAATACCGCCTTTGACACACTCATATCGATTGGATATGAGGAACGATCTTTTCGCTGGCTTCTTGTGCTATTATTTTCACCACCCGAATCTTTTATTGATCTGTTTGATTATAAGTATAAAAACATACCTAAAACATCGCTTTAGTTACTCAAAGAATCTCAAATAAGTCACAAAAAATTTTTTGTCTTCATTTCAGAAATGTTATTATTCATAATATAGTCCAATGATTTATACCCATTAACTGCTGTAATTCGATAAAAGCGAACTCATGCTTGCGGAGCGCCAGCGCATTTAGGGGTCTCGCCTTATTGATGAAATTAGAGGGCATGAAGTTATGCCCTCTTTGCCTAATGTGCACTCTTGATTAATCGCTGTCAAACTTAAGCACCCTGTCGTAGGCTATTTCGGTATAAGATGGCCCTACCGCTGTCTCTTTCTCATTATATGCCCGAAATACGATGTAGGCGGTATCGTTCAGCCCTATGCCGTATGATCCGGGACCTGTGGGAACCTCCGTACAGTTTACCTCGCCACTGCAGTTCCGGGCCATCTTCCATACGTAAAGGTACTTGGCCGCCGGATTTCCTGGGAGGTACTCCTCTGCGGTTCCTTCGAATATCCTAAATGCCTCCTTTGTCTGGCAGAAGATGAACTGACTTAGTGTTAACGGCAAAACTTAAGTAGATCTTCGATTCAATATTAATGAAAAGGGGGTATTATATGATAAGAGCATTTATTGCTCTTGTATGCGCAGCTCTAACTATGCAATGCGCCTCTGCTTTTGCAGAGGATACTGCCAGTTACTGGCTGGACAAAGGCAATGAATCCTGCAAAGAAGCTTTCAATGAATCGGGAAACATGACCTTGAGAAATCTCATTCTCACCGATGCCGTTGAGTCTTACGAAAAGGCCATACAGATCGAGCCGCACTCATCGTTGGCCTGGCTGAAGAAGGCGATCGCCTACTTCGAAATGGGAAATTATATTGAGGCTCTCGATAGCGTAAATAGGTCCATCGAGATTGATCCTGTAAATGCAGACGCCCTCTATATGAAGGCCGGTTTTTATGGCGAGACTGGAAGGACGAGGGATGCACTGCAAGCCTTCAACGAAACCCTGGAAGTAGACCCGGAAAGGATTGATGCCTGGTTCTGGAAGGCAGATTTCCTGGCCAGCATGGGAAGCTATGAAGAGGCGCTGAATGCCTATAACCGGACCATCGAAATTGACCCAGAGTCGATGAATGCCGCAAGATCCTGGGACAGCAAGAGCTATGTTTTGAAAAAGATGGGCCTGGAAGATCAGGCTAAAAGCGCCGCAGCCATGGCGGCAGAAACCTACGATAAGGCCATAGAGCAGAATCCAAACGATGCCAATGCCTGGTTCGGCAAAGGCTGCAATCTAAACGATCAGGGCAGGTATGACGAGGCTGCTGTGGCTTTGAACAGATCCGTCGAGCTGGCGCCCGCCTTCATTAATGCCTGGTATTTCAGAGCGGTGGCCCTGAATGCGACGGGCCGGTACGAGGAGGCCGTCAGATCCCTTGACAAATTCCTTGAGGCAAATCCGGAACATTCTTTGGCCTGGAAGCTCAAAGGAGAGGCTCTTTCCGCTTTAGGTCGCGATAAAGAGGCGCAGTCTGCTTTTGAGATGGTCAGAGTGGGCTAGGGGGGAGCGACCTCATGCCCAATTATTTTCAGCATTCATGATACCAATCTTGGTAACATCAATGATATTCCGACTAGGATCCCCTACATACGAATAAAGGATCTCTGACATCAGATACGTCGATTATTGCTACACCTCTATCAGTATTTGCTACGATAGCCATGTCTTCGAATAATGTCACACCCTCAACCCATCCGGAGAACGGACATTTTCCGATCAATTTTGGATTTGAAGGATTTGACATGTCAATTACTAGAAGTCCATTATCCTTCGAATCTTCATGGTTCCCATTAGCCAGATACAAAATATTATCTCTTATGGCCAGTCCCTCTGCGCAGGCATTATTTCCAGATCTGAATTGAGATATCACCTCCGGTCTGAAGGGATTAGATACGTCTATTACTATCAAGCCCTGTGGTCCGGCAGCTACGTATACATAGTTTCCTTCACCGCGGACGATTTCCGCGCAGGGATCTTCCAGGTAAACATTTAGCTCATTACTCTCCTTTTGGATGCTTATCCGTTTCGTGCTATTCTCCATTATTGCCCAATAACTATCATTATTTTTAACAATAGTGTCACCATTTTCGAGGGAAAAACCATTTTGATGAAATTTATTTAAGATGTGTTTTTCTATTGTCCCATTGATTAAATATTTTCCAGACTCCGGGCCCATGGAAAAGAGGTAAATCATTCCTGACCATATTGCCTGCCCTAAGTATTTAGGTAAGACTGGGTTGGAAACATCCACCACAGCTAATCCGTTTTCATTATCCGCAATATAAGCATAGTTCCCTGAACTCCACACGTCCCAAGCAGTGCCAGGAGTTTCGCATTTGCCCACGATTCTTACTGCAGATGAATCTCCGATCTCATAGATATGAAGCCCTTCCGTTCCAGCAGCTACATATGCATAACTATCCTTTATGAATAAGCCAAAGCCGGAACCCATATCGCTGATATATGAGACCATTGGATAATATGGATTTGAAATATTAATAATTGCAAGTTCTCCTTTCACAAAGGGGTCGTTTCCGTTTGGTAGAGATGCTACAAATGCATAATTGCCAGCTAATTTAATGTTCCTGAAATAAAGTCCCTTGGGCGGGTATAAGACGGAGACCATGTCCAGTCGAGATCTATTCGAGTCCAGCTGGAATATCTTCATCCCCCGGTCTCCTTCCACGGCAAAAACATATCCATCGTCGGAAGATGCAACATCAAAAGTATAACCCGCAGGAGATTTAATTATTGTCACAAATAATATAACGACAGAAATCACAAAGATTGTTACTAGGATCGTCCATTTGTTTGTCATAATTCTGCATTTAATTGTCTAGGATCGTCAAAATGAGTCTGGACTTCTGAAGAGTTCAATCCATATGTAAAATATGCTCTTCTAAATTGCCGATAGTAGCCTGGATGCTCCTGGAAATGATGGGAGTCATCGAATACCGCTAATCTGGAATACGGGTACGAGTCGCTGACCCATTGTCCCATTTCCACTGCACAAACCTGATCGCCAGTTCCAGACCAAACCATAACCTCTCCTTTGTAGCGAGAGCGGTTCAGATTTATCTGTGTTGTCGGTATTTCTCCCTTCTCACGAGCTTTAATGAAATCGGCGAGAAGGACCTTTGCCCACTCGATCGCCAGGCAAACTTCTTTCGAAGAGGCAGGATGGTAGTTTTCTAGATCTTCAGCCATCAATTCGTATAGGCGCACCTTGACTTCTAACTCCCTTGGCGCATTGAACAACGAGTATATCAAGGGAAAATTGTTAGATGGCACAAGCCAGCTTTTCATATAGGTGAATTTATCTCCCAATGAAGAATTATTTGTCCTACTGTCAGCTATTTTCTTCTGCAGATCCACATCTCCTCCCTGGCCAATCATAAATAGCATGAATGCCAAGGATGCAGTTGCATCTCCTTTTTGAGCTAATGCAAAGTAAGAGCTCGCTACAGCCGGATTTGATTCATATGTATTTTTATTGAAAGTGGTATTATGCTCCCTGGCCAGATCCGGGCCGCCGCTCGCTTCAATTAAAGCCCTAGATACATGGTCTCCATATTTGTCCAAATATTGCTGAACTAGAACTCCACCTCCTGAACGACCATAGACCATGATTTTGCCGTTCTTTGGCAGCAGCCCCTTTTTTTGCATGTCTCGCCTTATCGCTTCGATGTCATCTATCTGTTCGTTGGAGCCGTAGAGCTTCATCGCTAACGTATAATTCACGGAACCGTCTTTATCAAATACTTCTGGAAATAATGTGGGGCTTACGCCACGATTTCCTATGAGCACGTACGAGAGTCCGCCTAAACTGGCATCAAAATCTCTCCAGGAGGTCGTTAATCCTACAGCCTCTTGTTGGTTATCACAAAGCCAAAAAACAACATTATCTCCAGCTATAAATTCAGGATTCAAGAGGTAAAAATCAGTAAAATTTCCAAGAGATGGGTCTTGATGATTGATTGGAATTTGCAGGTAATGATGGTATTCATCTGGCAGCATCTCAGGGTAATAGCTGCCAGCTGCCAGACGAGTGTGTGGCACTGCATTAAAATTCTGGTATTCATGCCAGCCATAAACTCCGCTTATGACGATAATTGCAAGAAGCAAGATGGCAGCTATTTTCCATTTCATATTTTAAAAGTCTCCAAGACAGAAATTGTGGTCTAGCATTCCATATTAGTACTAATACTGCTTTAATGATATAAATTTTGTGTATATTGCATGATTCATGATAATTTATCATACTAATTCTGCGCTTGTTAAATTGCGAAATTAATTGAAAATTAAGAGGGGACAAGCATGCGCTCCTCCCCACCCTTAAGGACGGGGTCTCCGCGCTGCTACGGAGATGAACCTAGGACATCATCGAATTGATCGCCCGCCCAAGCCTTGCTATTCCCTCCACGATCCTCTCCTCATCCGAGTTAGAGAAGTTCAACCTCATGGTGTTCTCCCCACCACCATTGGCGAAGAACGCCTGCCCCGGCACGAAGGCGACATTCTCCTTTATGGCACGCCCGAACAGCTCAAGCGAGGATATCCCTTCAGGAAGGGTAACCCAGAGGAACATGCCTCCCTCGGGCCGGGTATGCTCGACTCCCGCCGGGAAGCTTTCCTCTATGGCCTCAACCATTGTGTCCCTCTGCCTCCTGTAGGCGGCCCGTATCTTTTCTATATGGCTATTGATATCGTTATCCACGAGATACTGGTGAACCACCCTTTGAGCGAAGCAGCTGGAGTGCAGATCTGCGGCCTGCTTGGCAACGATGAGCTTTTCCATAATCTCCTCACGGGCGCATATCCAGCCCAGCCTGAAACCAGGTGATACCAGCTTTGAGAAGGAGCCGAGCATTATGGCCTGGTCCCCAAGGAAGGCCTTCATGGGTGCAACCTCCTCGCCCATGAACCTCAGATCGCTGTAGGGATTGTCATCGATGAGGGCCACGTTACGGTCTTTTAGCACATCTGCGATCTCCTGACGCTTGCTAGAGGAGTAGGTAATGCCGGTAGGGTTTTGGAAGTTGGTAACTGCGTAGACGAGCTTGACCTGATGCTCTGAAAGCGCTCTATCAAGCGCATCTGCGTCCATTCCGTCGTGATGCAAGGGAACCGATAGGAACTAAGGCTCGAACATCCCGAAGGACTGAATCGCTGCCAGGTAGGTCGGCCTCTCCACGATGACCCTGTCACCCTTGTTCAGGAAGACCTTCCCTGCCAGATCCAGGCCCTGCTGGGAGCCTGTTGTGATCAGGATCTCCTCTGGACTGACCTTGAGGCCCTTTTCTGCATATCTCTTGGCGATGTACTCTCTCAAAGGGGGATGGCCCTCGGTGGTGGCATACTGAAGGGCTGCATAGCCGCATTCGCCAAGTACCTTTTGGGCCGCCTCTGCTACCTCGCTCACAGGGAAGAACCTCGGATTGGGAAGACCGCCAGCAAATGAGATGATGCTGGGGTCCTCAGTTACCTTCAATATCTCTCTGATGAACGACTTATGGACTGATGACATTCTGTCGGCGAATTGGCTATCCATTTTATCCTCTTCCTGTCTCAACCTTGCTTTTTGGTCAAATGTGCTGATTTATAGGATTTAAGCGGATCGGCATAACATGTCTGCGGGAGCTTGCAGGCTTTTAATACTGTTGGCTATCTATCAAAAATCGCCGGCTATTGCTGCTTTGGGCAGAAAAGCCATCTGCATTATCCATCACCTGATCGCAAATCGGTGGATGATCGATGATTGGGGCTGTGAATAAAAATCGATGCTGACTTGAAGTATCATACCCTGCAAACAGGTTTAAATTCAAGCTAGACTATATGTCTATGATTTAAAATGTCCATTGAAGTCGATATTCCCAAAGAATTAGAGTTTAAAATAAAAGCGAATAAAGAGCTTAATGCTCTTGTGAAGAGAAGGATAGAACGTCAGATATCAACTGATATAAAAAATGACGTATTTATCTCCATGATCTGCGATGATCTTCTTAAGGACAGCGAGCTAGAGGAGAAAGATATCGACCAGATTGATCATAAGATAAAGAGAGGAATAGCGGAGAAGCTACGAGTCCTCACCACGAGAGAGATTCTGTCATTGCTGAGCATCCACGAGCCTGATTTCTAATTCTTTGCCCCACCACCAAATTCATCTACTGCCAACATAATACCATACTAATCTGGTGGTGGCAGGAATTGAAAAGCACAGTCTTTTTTGCCGGGGTCAGAGCGAGAAGCCCGGAGGACAATCTGCAAAACAAGATCATGCGGCTCTTTGATGCTGCAGGATTTCCCTATATCATGAAGAAAGGAGACCTGACAGCGATCAAGATTCATTTCGGAGAGCAGGGAAACAGCTCTTATGTGAATCCCGTCCTGGTTCGACCCGTGGCCGATAAGATCAGATCTGCAGGAGGACAGCCTTTTCTAACCGACACCAATACCCTTTACGGAGGCAGCCGCTCCAATGCCGTCCGCCACCTGCAGACCGCAGAGGAGCACGGCTTTGGCCGGACGGTGGCCGGAGCGCCGGTGATCATTGCCGATGGCCTGCAGGGAGACAACTACCGGGAGGTGGCCATCTCCGGAAAGCACTTCCAGCGGGTCAAAATTGCCGGTGAGATCGCCTCCGCCCAGAGCATGATAGTTGTATCCCACTTCAAAGGCCACCTGCCCGCCGGCTTTGGAGGGGCGATCAAGAACCTGGGGATGGGCTGTGCCCCCGCCCTCGGGAAATCGGACCAGCATTCCGCCCGGCCCATATTCAATGCCGAGCTATGTGAAGGCTGTCGGGCCTGTGCAGATGGCTGCCCCAACCAGGCCATCACTGTGAAAAAGAAGATAACCCAGATCGACTACAGCCTGTGCACCGGCTGCGGCAAGTGCCTGCGCCTCTGCCCTGCTCATGCCCTGGACTTCGACTGGATTGTGGAGGTGCCGCCATTCATGGAGAGGATGGTGGAGTATGCCCTGGGGGCAGTGACCGGAAAGGAGGGCAAGGTGGGATTCTTCAATTTCCTTCTCAACATCACCCCTGACTGCGACTGTGTGCCCTGGAGCGACACCCCCATTGTGCCGGACATCGGCATCCTGGCCTCAAAGGACCCTGTTGCCATAGATCAGGCCAGCTATGACCTGGTAAACCGGCAGGCTGGCCTGAAAAATACTCTTTTGGAGAGGAATCTTGAGCCGGGCGAGGATAAGTTCCTGGGGATCTGGGAGAGCACTACGGGCAACATTCAGATGGATTACGGGGAGAGGATAGGTCTGGGCAGGAAGGACTATCAGCTGGAGGAGGTCTGAACATGAAGGTTATAGCATTCAACGGCAGCCCACGACGGGATGGAAACACCGCCACCCTCCTGGCAGCAGTCCTCCGGGAATTGGAGAGCCAGGGGATTGAGACGGAGCTGGTGCACCTTATAGGCACCCTGGCTGGCTGCAAAGCCTGCTTCAAATGCAAAGAGATGAAGAACGGCCGGTGCATTCAGGACAAGGACATGATAAATCAGTGCATCGAGAAGATGGCTGCAGCGGACGGCATCATAATCGGCTCGCCCACCCATTTTGCCGATCTCACTCCCGAGACCAAGGCCCTCATCGATCGGGCCGGTTTTGTGGCCATGGCCAATGGATATATGTTCAAGCGTAAGGTTGGGGCGGCGGTGGTGGCCGTTCGCCGGGCAGGGGCGATCCACGTCTTCGACTCCATCAACCACCTTTTCCTGATCAGCCAGATGATCATCGCCGGGTCAAGCTACTGGAACATAGGCATGGGCCTGGAGGAGAGGGATGTGGAGAGGGACCAAGAGGGGCTGGCGACCATGCGGACCCTGGGGCAGAACATGGGCTGGCTCTTAAAAAAGATTGCAACTGAGTGAATCAACAGGAGGCAATCGAATAAAAAAAATAGTTAATTTAAATTTTTCATTCCCTTCCATGCCATGTCCCAAATCCCCTCCTTCGCCCACTCCGCCCCCTTCTATCCGAAAAGGTATTTAGGCTTGAGATATAGGCTTGAGAGGACTAGTGTGATAGCGATGCAACCACCGACAAAGGGGGACTGTGCCTTCTGACAGACGATCTCTGGGTCATATCTTTCATGGGCCGGGACAGATCCGGGCTCATACGCGACATTCTGAGCGAGCCTGCTATGCAAAACGTCAACATCGTGGACATGGATCAGAAGGTGATGCAGGGAATCAGCGTCATGACAGTTGTTGCCGATTTCGAATCAGCAAAAGTCACCCCGCAGAAGCTGGAAAAATGGTACCGGGATAATGCAGAGAGCCTGGCCATCGACTTCTCCTTCCTCCCCCTGGAGAAGCATCAGGGCCGGCGCCAGACCGCGAAAGAGCTCTATATCGTCACCATTCTCGCCAAAGACAGGCCGGGGATCATTCGCGACGTAGCGGAGGTGGCCGCCAGGAATGGTGTCAACCTGGAGAGGGCCTCGGTTACCGCCCGGGGGGAGCTCATCTCCATCGAGTTTCTGATGGACTTTGCCGATTGCAGTGCGGACGACTGCCGATCACAGCTTAAGAAGGAGTGCGAAGGCCTGGGGCTGGATGTGGTGATACAGGATCTGGGCCGCTCCCGAAAAGAGAAGAGGCTCATCGTTTTTGATATGGACATGACCATAGTGGACTTCGAGATAATCAACCGCCTGGCCAGCTTTGCCGGTGTGGACGAGCAAGTGAAAGCGATCACAGACCGGGCGATGAACGGCGAGATGGACTTCAAAGAATCCCTCCGCCAGAGGGTGCGCCTCTTGAAGGGAATGCCCTTTTCCACCCTGCAAGAGATCGCTGCCGACCTTCAGCTGACCCCAGGCTCTGAGGAGCTCATCCACCACTTAAAGCAGGTCGGATACAAGATCGCCCTGATCAGCGGCGGATTCACTTACTTTACGGATGTGCTCAAAGAGCGCCTGGGATTCGATTATGCCTTTGCCAACGATCTGGAGATCGAGGACGGAGTCCTCACCGGAGAGATCAAAGGGGAGATCATCGATGCCGAGGCCAAGGGGCGGATCATCTATGATCTTGCCGAGCGGGAGAAGATCAGCCCGGACAACATCGTCGCAGTGGGGGATGGGGCCAACGACTGCCTGATGATCAAGAATGCCGGCCTGGGAGTGGCCTTCAATGCCAAAGAGGTTCTAAAGAAGGTCTCGGACGGATCGCTATCCAGGGAGAACCTTCTGGGATTACTGAATGTGCTGGGGCTGGCGGAGAAGGAGAGAGAGGTCTAGGCGAATACATCCATACGCACGCTCACTGGCTAAAGCCGTATCTCCCTATGAAAGCGTGGGGCAAAAGAATCCAAGAGACTGAGCTCAAATGACGATAAGGCCCACTCCTTCCTGGCCACCAATAGTGGGCATAATTTTATTTTCTAAGAATGCAACCTACATGACAGATGCAGCCGATAAAGATAATAATAGAAATGCATCCGGACGGTTATGTTGCCTATCCTATCGGCATCAAGGGTATCGTAATTGGAGAGGGCGATACATATGGAGAAGCCCTTGCCGATGTCAAGTCTGCCATTCAATTCCACATCGAGACATTTGGCCGGGAATCCATAGAGATAGACGGAATTAGTGAGACTTTTGTGGCTGAAGTGGTAGTGTGAATCGCATTTCCATGAGAAGAATCAATCCAGATGGAAGAAAGACGCCTCTGACACTGCCGAATCAAAGGAGATCAAAGGCTCTACTCTATTAATAATGCGCTTTGGCCCCTTCACCTGATGCCGCCTCCCCCGCCCTTGACCATCTCTCCACCCAGATGCTTCTCCGGATTCTGGTCAAAGGCCTTCTTGCACCCCGGAGCGCAGAAGTAATACTTCTTGCCCTTGTACTCGCTCACCAGCTTCGCCGTCTTCTCGTCCACCGCCATCTTGCATATGGGATCTATTGCCATCTTCCTCATCCTCCAGTGCCCGTAATCCTGATTGCTTTCTTTTTCGTTGCTGGCGGTATATATCTCTTGAGCAGCAGAGAGAGGGTGACCACAGTCACAGAAGAGAGGGCCATGGCAAGGCCGGCCAGCTCCGGCCGGAAGGTGATGCCATAGAGCGGATAGAGAGCCCCCGCAGCCACCGGAACCAGCAGGGCATTGTAGGCGAAGGCCCAGAAGATGTTCAGCTTGATCCTGGATATGACCTTGCGGCTGAGCTGAATGGCAGCCACAGCATCCAGAAGGTCGTCTTTCATCAAGACGATATCACCGGTCTCAATGGCCACATCTGTGCCGCTGCCTATGGCAATCCCCACATCAGCTTCCGCAAGAGCGGGAGCATCATTGATGCCATCCCCTACAAAGCCCACCCGGCTACCCGCCTCCTTCAGCCTTCTGACCTCATGGGCCTTCTCCTCGGGCAGAACCTCCGAAAGAGTTTTCTGAATGCCGATCTTCTCTGCCACTCTGGCCGCGCTGCGAGGATTGTCGCCGGTGATCATCACCACCTCAAGATTCATCTTTTTCAGCTCTTCGACTGCATAAGCAGATGAATCCTTGAGCCTGTCGGATATGGCCAAAACTCCGGACGCCTTTCCGTCCACAGCCACTAGCATGGCCGTCTTTCCCTCCTCCTCATATCCAATAGCTTTCTGGAGGAGGCCGTCAGGCATAGCGATATCCATCTCATCGAAGAGAATCCTGTTTCCTGCAGCCACGCTCATCCCGGCGATGCGGGCAACGACCCCCTTTCCGGGAAAGGCCTCAAACTGCTCAGCCGGAAGAAGATCAAATCCATCCTCCTTCGCACGTCGCACCACCGCCTCGGCCAGAGGATGCTCGCTGGGCTTTTCCGCTGACGCTGCCAGGCGCAGGAGCTTTCTCTCATCCATCTCCCAGGCGAAAAGGTCGACCACATCCGGCCGGCCAATGGTCAGAGTCCCGGTCTTGTCAAAAGCCACCACATCGAGCTTCTCCGCCGCTTCTAGAGCCTCGCCGCTCTTGACCAGAATCCCCAGCTCCGCTCCTCTTCCAATGCCCACGGTTATGGCAGTGGGCGAGGCCAGCCCCAGGGCACAGGGACAGGCCACCACCAGCACGGATATGAGCGCAGTCAGAGAGAAGAGAAGGGTATTGTGGGCTACGAAATACCAGTAAACAAAAGCCGCAGCAGCGATTGCCAGAATGGTGGGAATGAAGTAGGCCACTATCCGGTCTGCAATCCTCTGCATGGCGGGCCTTGAGCCCTGGGCCTCCTGGACCAGTGCTATGATCCCCGCCAGGACGGTATCCTTCCCCACCCTGGTGGCCTTGAAGGTCAATGAACCATTCTTGTTCATGGTCCCTCCTACCACCTTCTCGCCGGCGGCCTTGAAAGCGGGGACTGGCTCTCCAGTGATCATGGACTCATCCACATAGCTTTCTCCCTCCACCACCAGGCCGTCTGCCGGAACCTTCTCCCCCGGCCGGACCAGGACCAGATCGTCGACCATTACCTCAACTGCTGCCACCTCGATCTGCCGTCCATCTCTTAAGACAGTGGCCTGTCTTGGCTGCAGCCCAACCAGCTTCCGGATGGCCTCGGATGTGCGCCCTTTGGCGTTGGCCTCCAGGTAGCGGCCCAGTGTCAGGAAGGTGGCGAGCATCACCGCTGTCTCATAGAACATGAAATCCGGGGTGAGAACGATCCCAAAGGTCCCCAGGATGCTGGAGGCATAAGCCACGCCAATGCCCATGCCGTACATTACATCCATGTCCAGTGTTCTGTTTCTCAGAGCTCTCGTGGCCGCCTTAAAAATAGGATGGCTGACATAGACGAATACGGGAAGGGATACTACCAGCATGAGCAAGCTCATTAAGTTTGGAACTGCAGTGGAGATACCAGAGGGGATGATCCGGTGGAGAGGAATGTACATCATGGCCATGAGAAGAATGCTGGCTGCGAAGCCGATGATAATTCGCCGCTTCTTATCAGAAAGGTCCTTCTCTCGCAGCTCCCTTTCCTTTTCCGCTGCCTCTTCCGTCTCCTCTCCGGCAACCCCTATGAACTGGTAGCCAGATTCGATGATGGCCTTCTTCATGTCCTCCAGGCCTACCATCCCGGGATTGTAGGTAACACGAGCCTTCTCAGCCGCCAGGTTTACCTGCACATCAACCACGCCATCCAGCTTTCTCAGGGCCGCTTCTATGGCTCCCACGCACATGGCACAGGCCATGCCCCCTATCTTGAGCACAGTCTGCTGATCGATAACATCGTAACCTAGATCTCGAATTGCTTTTTCGATATCAACGAGCTTGATTTTACTGGGATCATACTTTGCCGTCGCCGTCTCTCCTCCCAGATTGACCCGAACCCAGGAGACACCATCCAGGTTCTGGAGGGCTTTCTCAATAGCAGATGTGCAGGCGGCGCACATCATTCCTTCCACCTTCAGCTCAGCTATTCTTTCTTCAGCCATGAAAACCCCCCCTTTGCGGTTTGATTGCTTCAAATAGCCCTGATCCGCTCTAAATGAATCGCTCAAACCTCTCTTTGCCTGCTTTGCAGATGGGACAGACCTCCGGAGGGCCATCTCTGCCGCATAGATAGCCGCAGACAACGCACCTCCAGACGGGAACTGAGAGCTTCTGGCCCAGGATAGCTGCTCTGGATCCCGGTGTCTCTCCCTGTGACTGCAATTTTTGCCTTTCTTCCAAGGGAGGCCTTCTCTCCGGGATTGAGCTCAGCTCCTGCTTGCCCTCGATCACAGCCTTTGAGACGTATAGGGCGCAGTAGCAGGCCCCAGATTCTGTGATATCTGCATCTCGGTAGTTGCAGGGGCAGATTATATCCAGATCCTCGGACCTGTCATCTGCTGCCAGACGACAGGGGCAGGCTTGGTAGCCGTAACGGCGCTCGTTAACAATTAATCCATTGATAAGGCCTTTGACGAAATCGATATCCGGATTGAGGTAATATCCTCCCTGCTTTGCATCCTTTGCCAGACGGGCATGCATCCGGTCGATCTCCTCTTGAGTCGGCTCTTGAATATCATTCTTCATAAGCCCAGAGCCTCCTTGATCTCTTTCTCCTTGAAGCCGATGATCGCCTTATCGTTGACCACCAGGGTAGGAAAAGAGGTGCTGGGATTAAATCGCTTGACACTTGCGATAGCCTTTGCCCTCTCCTCCCCTTTTAAAAGATCCACGTAAATATAGTCGAAGGCGACTCCAACTGAGGATAGGAATTCCTTGGTCTTTTTGCACCAGATGCAGGTGCTCAGTGCATAAAGCATGATCTTGCCCTTATCCTTGCCTGTCACATGTTCGAGACTCATAAAATCACTAACCATCAGTTAATATGTCTTTGCAGATAAATAAGTAATCATGAATAAGTAATCGTGAGCATGATAGCATTATCCGAATAGGATCCGGATGAGACCATCAGATTAAGATTATGCGAGCAGGATTGGTCGAGATCGAATAAGCATCCTAATACCCCAAAAAATTTGGCCCAACCAGATTCACAATCTCTTGCTACTGGTTTATTCGTAGGGATTGTATGGCTGGCCCTGGGAGGAAGACGGATAGCTATATGTGTATATCATCGGCCCATCATCATATGAGTAGTAATACGGGTAGGGATATGGATAAGGATAGGGCATCGGGCTGGGGCCAGGACTCGGATCAACCCAGTGGCTGGGACCGTTGACATATATATAAGCGTAGTTGCTCCAGCCATTGCAGTAATACTGGAGGATGTGCCATCCAGGAACATCAGCGTAGAACCATCTCTTATACCAGCCTGGATAGTAGACATTTCCTGCATAATTTGTAACCAGCGATCCAGAGGGATACCACTCATAAAACCAGATGTTTCCCTTTCCCGAAATCTGCATCCATAAGGGCAGGTTGGCATAAAGATTGCAGCCCGCGACGGTCTGGGACGCATACGAGATATAAAGGCTATTCTGAGACATTCCTCCAGGTGGATAGGTCGCCTGAGGATAGGTCGCTTTGGTGGAGATCGGACTGGAAGAGGTCGATTTCAAGCTCTCCGGAGCGGAGGAATAGGCTGCCTCTTCGGTTGACCTTATTATGGTCTGGCCGCTCTCCTGCACAGAGGGAGACTGTCCTGAGGTCGTGATCGTTTTCGGTATCTCCAGCCCCATGGATTCAGGACTGGTGGGCGTGGACGGAGTAGGTGCGCCCCCAGTTGTGGTGGTGGAGTAAGGTGTCAATTGCCCCAGCGATGCGGTGCAAAGGAGCATGAGCATTGCCATTGCCAATAGAGTCCATTTCATCTAGGATCATCTCTGCAATTCATTGACCCTATGAATGTAAATAGATAACTGTCCAGATAAAATATATTTCTCCAAGAACTCGTATTTGTCCGCATATCTTCAATATGTTTGAGATGATAATATAAAATTTTTTAATCAATGAAAAACACATTCGCCCTGCATCCATCACATTTTTATTCACATCACAGTAAACCGGATCTTTGTGATCAAGGGCAAGGAAGCCTATCTAAAGAAGCTGACTGCCAGCATGTATATCCCTTCCCAGGAGGTAGGAAAGGAGCTGGATGGCAGCACCCCACCTTCTGTCTTCATCGGCAGCTGGAATTATCCTAAAGTACTCGCCGGACCTATGATTTCTCCCCTGCATGGAGATACCATGGTCATGGACCACCCTGAATCATGGATACCGGAGAATAAAACCCAGGAGGAGATCATAAGGTACCGGCTGAACCTGATAAGAGGCAAGAGATCTGTCAAGGTAACTGATATTGAGAATCGCTTTATAGAAAAGCTTCGCGACATCTCCTTATCCAGTTCGTCCATTGAGAGCGAGGCCCAGTTCATTCAGGCCCCCAAAGGCATGTCCTTTGACGACGTGCATACGCCCTTTGGTCCCAGCGCTCCTCTGGAGAGGTTTGAAATCGGCAACTCTAGGTGGGATCGAGATCTAGAGAAGGTTTACTTCGATGGGGATCTGAAGGCGGCGGATGCGGTGGAAGATCTTCACCAGCGTGGCCTTCCCTTCTCCAGCATCCAGAAGGCCTTCTCAGTGGGTGCAATGGGCATGAAAAAGAAAAGGAGGCTGGTTCCCACCCGCTGGTCTATCACCGCCTGTGATAGCGCCCTTGGCGATCGTCTTCTTCAAAAGGTGAGGGATTATGATATAATCGACTGCTGCCAGATAAGGGAGTTCGCCAGCCTCAACAACTACTATGCCGTTCTTCTCCTCCCCACTGCCTGGCAGTATGAGTGGATGGAGGCATTCCTGCGCATCATGGGAAACGAGGAGCTGATATTCTCCGATTTTGAGACAAATGGCGGCAAGAAGGGATACTCCCGGGTGGGAGGATGCTATTATTCCTGCAAGATGGCGGTCCTGGAGGGGCTGGAGAGGGAGAGAAGGCAGGCAGGGGCGATAATCCTCAGAGAAGCCTATGCCGGTTATGTGCCCCTGGGGGTCTTCAATGTTCGGGAGAATGTGAGAAATGCAATGCACCAGAAGCCCCTGGAGTTCGAGGACATGAGGGCTGCTCTTGGATACATATCCACAAGGCTTGAGCTTCCGGTAAAGAGTTTTATCCGTCAGAGCGATCTTCTCCGGGGGGAGCTAAAGAGCCGCCAGACCACATTGAGCTCCTTTTCATGATATTCTCATTTTTTATGATATTCTAATGATACCATCCTGTTTATCGGAAACCTACTTTAAGTCGGTGATTGAATTACCTTCTATGCCATTCGAAGCTACCAGGATTATGAGCGGTGATATGCCTCCAGAGCTCAGGGAGAGAGTGGACAGAATTGCAGAGGAGTTTATGGCCATCGTCGATCGCCTGGTCGATGAACGCCATCTCCAGAAGGGAATAGCAAGAATTCAGCTGCCATGCAGCATGGTTTTCATCCTTGAAGCTCAGTGGCTTTACATCCTGGGTCAGTTCAGAATGGAGAACAGGATTACAGGCTACTACAATAGACCAGATAAATCATTGACCCTCCAGAAGGTAGCCAGCAATGCTAAGTGGGAGTTTGGTTTTGATGATGCTTTTGTGATCCAGCTTCCAGCTGATCTGCTGGAGAAGAGCACAGAAGAAAGGAAAAGCTCATTGCAGGAGATCGCCTCAAAGCACCTTGATGCAGAGTTTCTGAGGCTGGCCCAGCTTTTAAACTTGATACGCACCCGTCCCATATTTGGGCAGGCCACCCAACCGGTGCAGCCAGGAAGCCTTCTATTGTTGCTAGCTGGGGATGAAGCGGCAAGAATGAATGCAGATTCGATCCTCAGGGCGATCGGTGCCAGCGGGCTGGCAGGCGATGAGGCTGAGGACATCAGAAGCGGAAAGTCTGCCGTCCGGGATTTATGGCGCTCTATCAATCAAGCGGCGTTGATTATTGCCGACCTGACGGGAGCAGATCCCCAGGTCATGTACGCCTTAGGCATCGCTCATACTCTGGGCAAGGATACCATCCTCATCCACCCGCAAGGCTCAAAATATCTGATTGATATTCCTAAAACACAAAGCATTGAGTATGAGGATAGCATTCAGGGCAGGGAAAAGCTGGAGGAGCAGATAAGCGAAACTCTGCGTTCCATGACGGCATCCCTATAGGATTGATAAGACTTGAGCGATCAATAGGATTCCGGGACAGGCCATATTCACCGAAGCCTATAACGTTATATATGTCTTGCCTTTATACGAAGCTCCGAATCCTAACTCAGGTCTCCAGGCTTCACATGACCCAGGAGGGGAAAAGAGTTTGAAGAAGATAAGGTTGGCAATCGCGGGCATAGGAAACTGCGCAAGCTCCCTAGTTCAGGGAATTGAATATTATAAACATGTTGGTAAAGAAAGTTGTATTGGGCTGATGCATTATGATATCAACGGCTATAGAGCTGGTGACATTGATGTTGTCGCTGCCTTTGACATAGATGCTCGAAAGGTAGGGAAGGATGTGAGCCAGGCTATATTTGCCAAGCCCAACTGCACCAATATCTTCTACTCTGATATTCCCCAAAAAAATGTTGAGGTCAAGATGGGACCTGTTTTTGACGGCGTTGCACCTCACATGGAAAACTATCCTGAAGAGAGGAGGTTCGTTGTGGCTGATGCCAAGCCGGTGGATGTAACCCGGGAGCTCGTCGACAGCGGTGCCGACGTCCTGGTAAACTACATGCCCGTAGGGTCGGAGAATGCCACTCGCTTCTATGCTCAGGCGGCTTTAGATGCCGGGGTGGGATTTGTAAACTGCATGCCCGTATTCATCGCATCTAATCCCGAATGGGCAAAGAAGTTTCAGGTGGCAGGGATTCCAATAGTGGGAGATGACATAAAATCTCAGATCGGCGCAACCATTGTGCACCGTGCTCTCACTCAGCTCTTCAAGGACCGGGCCTGCATCATGGACAGGACTTACCAGCTTAACATCGGCGGCAACACCGACTTTTTAAATATGCTCAATCGCGAGAGGCTCAAGTCCAAGAAGATATCCAAGACGGAAGCGGTCCAGTCCATCCTGGACACGCCACTGTGCGATGATGATATTCATATCGGACCCTCGGACTATGTGCCATGGCAGAAGGACAACAAGGTCTGCTTCCTGAGAATGGAGGGCAGGATATTCGGAGATACGCCAATAAATCTAGAGCTGCGTCTCTCAGTCGAGGACTCTCCCAATAGCGGAGGAAGCTCCATCGATGCCATAAGGATATGCAAGCTGGCAAAGGATAGAAAGATCGGAGGGCCGCTGCTGGGCATATCCGCCTACACCATGAAGCACCCCCCAGTGCAATTTCCTGATGAGCTGGCCAAAGAGATGGTGGAGCAGTTCATCCGGGGTGAGGTCTCTGAGCAGGAGATTGCCAGGCCAAAGCAGCGCCAGGCGGCAACTGCTCGATGACCGGGACTTTTTGCTTTAGTCTATTCTGAGGTGAATAAAATGTTCTATCGGTTGAATGAGGCTCCTGGGGTGCAGATGCTGCCAGGCCTCATAAGGCGCACCCTTGTCAGCGGAAAGGCTTTGATGATCTGCCGGTTCGATCTGGAAAGTGGGGTCCAGATCCCTGAGCATTCTCATCCTCACGACCAGGCGGGCTATGTGGTCTCGGGCAGAATTCAGATTACAATAGACGGAAATAGCCTCGAGCTGGGGCCAGGGGACAGCTACTGTGCTCCACCAGGAGTATTGCACAGCGCCAGAGCTCTGGAGGCGACAGTGGTTGTGGATACTTTCAGCCCGCCCAGAGAGGACTATCTCTCCTTATAGCCTCTTTCACTCACTTTCGCCTCGCAAGCACATCGGTTATAATCGATGAGGCCCAATTATATTTGAATGGTCACCCTGGAGAAGATAGCTCACCTGGCTGAAGATTGCGCTTTTGACTCCCTCGGGCCAGGCGTGAATATCAACCCGAAGAAACTCTCAACCCTGGGAGAGGGAACTCGGCATGACGTGTGCGCATCCACCTATTCTCCTCGCGAATCGCCCCTGCCCGGAATCTGTCATGCCTTCACCCAGGATGGCAGGTGTGTGAGCCTCTTCAAGACCCTCTACACCAACCACTGCAGCCATCAGTGCAACTACTGCATCAATGCCACCAATTGCAGCCGCAAGGTGCAAACCTTCTCCTATACTCCAGATGAGCTGGCCAGGATCACCCTCTCCTTATATCGCTCCAACTATATCGAAGGACTCTTTCTCAGCTCGGGCGCTGGCAGGGATGAGGATCTGATCATGGAGAGGATGCTGGAGACTCTGCAGAAGTTGCGCAAGCAATACGACTTTCCGGGATACATCCATCTCAAGATTCTGCCCGGCTCATCCAAGAACCATATTCAGCAGGCTATGGAGCTGGCAGACCGGGTGAGCATAAACCTGGAAGCTGCCAGTGCCTCGCAGCTGAATGAGATCTGTGCCACCAAGAGCTATGAGAATGATATTCTGCAAAGGCAGAGATACATTCGCGACCTGAGAACGGATGAGAATCTGCCCGCAGGCCAGACCACTCAATTGGTGGTGGGGGCTGCGGGAGAGAGCGATCAGGACATCTTTAAAAGAATTCTATATGAGTATAAAGATATTGGAGTAAAGCGAGCTTACTATAGCGCTTTTTCTCCCCAAAATGGAACAGCATTTGAGTCTCGAGAAGGCCAGCCCCTCTGGCGGGAGCACCGCCTCTATCAGATGGACTGGCTCTACCGGATCTACCGTTTCTCTCCGGCCGACATTCACATGGCATTTGATGAGAACGGCTTTCTATCCAACTCCGATCCCAAGCTGGCCATAGCCAGGGAGCTTTTGGATTCGCCGGTGGATCCTAACTCGGCCGCCTACCGGGAGCTTATCCGGGTGCCAGGCATCGGGCCACGGAGCGCGAAGAGAATAATCGCCCTGAGAATGAGGAAGAATATCGTCTCGAAAAGGGAGCTTGAGGCTCTGGGGGTCGTGATCAAGAGAGCAGCTCCCTTCTTGAAGATCAACGGCTGGAGGGATACCACCCTGGAGAAGTGGTCAGGATGAGGGTGCCGGATGACTATTGCCGCTACCTGGTCATGCATGCTAAATCGAGCGAAAGGCTGCTTGCCAGGACGGAGGGCTTAACCGCTCTGGATCTGGAGGTCTCGACCAGTCCTGAGGCTGTGAGCCTGAGAAGGATGGTCTATGCTGTGATGAGTGAGGTGCACAGGATGAAAGCATTTGTCAGGCTCAGGCCATTGGGGGACCGGGTCCTCTGGGGCTATATGAAACCCAGGCACAAGATCGGGGAGCACACGAGCGAGCACTTCGCCCGCCGGAATCCTGGCACGATAATAGTCCTGGGAAATGGCGCCGAGAGCTGGACGGCATTCTTCCGGCAGGACAGGATGATGCGAATTCACGGGGCGGGATTGAATGAGACTCTGGATAGATTGAAATCTGCCCTGAAGATATCGGAAGAAGAGAAAGGGGCGGATGCTGAGGGTGCCAGGGCAAATGCTCAGGATATAGATGATATCTGGCAGACCTATTATGACAGCCAGTACTGCCCGGAAAGAAAGAACCTGCAAGCATTTCGCCAGAGAATGCCAGCGCGGGATCAGGAGGCTGCCGGGCTGCAGTTGATGCAGAAGAAAAGGGAGATGACCCTGGAGGATTTCAGGCAGCAATAGTCGGTTCTCTAAATTGGAGAGGTTTGCTCTTCTCCATTAACTTGGGCTAATCGTTTGTTTAATGGACGAAAGTTTAATAGGTGCGAATGGCATAGTACTTATATCTTTAACTGGCAGAATATTCTGCTATTAAAAATCTAGAATCCAGAGGGCTTACTACGAGAGACGAAAGCAAGAAATATCGTCAATATTTTCGCAGGAGAATGGGATAATCTCCTCAATCTGAATGAGCCTAATGATGCGAGGCGATTTAGATGTCTGCATTAATCGGAGATATAAAAAAAATACCACAGGAAAAGGGACCAGAAGTTGAACTGGCCGTCTTTGGGGATGAGTATTATGCTCGCTATGAAAACAAAGGTGGTTATGCAGCGATCTACGATGAGCAGATGGGTCTGTTCACCTATGCCGAGGTTATCGATGGCAAATATATCTCCACAGGAGTTGCCATTACAAAAGAGCCTCCTGGAAATCTCAAGCCTCATCTGAGAGAGTCAGATGAGGTTATGAGGGAGAAAGCGCAAAGACGGTTTGAGAAAAGAGAACCACCGAGCTTGAGCGGATAGCTCTTGAAGCTGAAAATATGAGCGAAATTTTCTTTTTTTTAATCGATCAAATATGGAGATGAGAGCACATGAGTGCAATTAAAGGAAGGGTCGTCGAGGTTCCTCAAGAGAATGGGCCTGCTGTAAAGCTTTGGATGTCAGGAGATGAATTCTATGTCAGATACGAGAATCTTGAAGGTTATACGGTGGTCTATGATGGCAAGCTGGGCCTTTTCACCTACAGCGTTCTCGTCAATGGAGAACTGGTATCAAGTGGAGTGCCTATTTCAAATCCCGCCCCAGAAGGATTAAAAAAGCACGAGAGAGAGGATCCATCCGTTCGTCAGAGAAAATTCGAACTCAAATACGCCAGAATGCTGCCACCAATTACCCGAACCATGGACGAGCGGCCACGAACTATAGGCGAGCAGCATGGACTGCTGAGAGGCAGGCTCCTTCATGAAGGAAAGATAAAGGGTCTCACAATCCTGGTAGAGTTCCCCGATGAAAAGATCAATGTCTCTGCAGCCAATATATCAGAAATGCTCAATAAGACAGGATACAATGAGGGTGGAAACTTCTGCTCTGTCCGGGATTATTACCTTAAGATGTCCAATGGAAAGCTCGACTATACAAATGAAGTGGTAGGGCCGATTACACTGAAAAAAAACAAAATGTATTATCACTTCAACCTCTTTGTTGAGGAGGCCATGGATGCAGTCGTGGGCATGGGTATAGACCTATCCCGATTCGACTCCAAGGGAGTCGGCTTAATCGATGCTTTGAGCTTCCTTTATGCGGGAAACGCCGTTTACGATGGCGAGCTTCATCCTCATAACTCGTACATCGATCTGAAATTCGGCGATATCAAGACCTACTTGTACATGCTCTCCAATCTGGGAACGAGCAAAGACGATCTGGCAATAGGCACCATCTGCCATGAGACAGGACACCTGCTATGTCGCTTCCCGGATCTCTATGATTACGGGAGAAGGGATGAAGATCTTGTTGAGAGCGCAGGACTTGGTTTATATTGCCTGATGAGCGTTGGAGATCATCTGGACGATTGGAAGACGCCATCTCCTGTTTGTGCCTATTTTAGAAACCTGGCAGGATGGTGTGACAATGTGGTGGATCTCAATAAGCCAGGGAAGTATGAAGCCAAGCATGGCGATTATCGAACTGTGATGAAATACGCGACTGACAGGGCAAATGAGTACTTCCTGGTGGAAAACCGCTCTCAAATGGGTCTGGACAGGGCTCTTCCCTCCAGTGGACTGGCGATCTATCACTGCGATATTCTTGGGTCCAATGAGTGGCAGGAGGGTTCGCCATCCAAGCATTTTCAATGTGCTCTGCTTCAGAGAGATGGCAGTCTGCATCTTGAAAGGGGACTCAACTATGGTGATGGAACGGATCTATACAAGAAGGTCAATGGCGTTGCCTTATCGTATGATACCAATCCATCTTCAAAGATATGGGATCGCTCCGATTCAGGTTTTATAATTTCAGACATCAGTGAACCAGGAGAGGTAATATCCTTGGTTGTGGGGCCGGTGGTCTCTTCCGACACGGTCAAAGGGGAGGCAAATGTATCTATTGCCATACCTGACAATGATGTTCACGGAGTGAGCAGCTCATTGAATATCTCTGAAGAAGGAAGGGCGTCCAGGATCTATTTAAACCTCGATATATCTCATTCCTATATCAGCGACTTGAAGGTAGAGCTCATCTCGCCATCCGGTAAGAGAGCGATGATTCATAATCGCGAGGGAGGAGGTGAAGGCAATCTGATAAAGACATATGACTCCAATTCGCTGCCTTCTTTAGGGGATCTGGTAGGTTCGCCAATCAATGGCGAGTGGTCACTGACCGTAGCAGATGTAGCAGCCATTGACAAGGGCGTCCTCAATAGATGGTCAATTGAGATCGAGAAAGAAGCCTCTGAAATGGAAGTAAGCAAGGATATGGAGCCGAATGAGCTAATACCAGATAATGATCCGAGAGGGGCTAGCGTGGCGATGAATCTTGATAAGAAGGGAATCGTCCAGAGAGTTGTGACCATGGTGGATATAACTCATCCCTTCATTGGAGATTTGAGGGTGGAGATACTGTCTCCTTCTGGAAAGACTGCCATTATCCATGATAGAGGAGGCTTCGATCAGGATAACCTGGACAAGACCTATGACTCGCAGATAAATCCAGAATTGCAGGCTTTCGTAGGCCAACCAGCGGAAGGAAATTGGATACTCAGGGCTATGGATCTGTCAAGGCTGGATAAAGGCATTATAAATAAATGGAATATGAGAGTCACATATTCTGGATAGATACGCTTTTTTTCCGGGAAAAGGGGGCATAATCCTGCCCCTCCCATCCTGCCCCTCTCCCCAAAATCTATGGCTCTTCGCTGAATGGCCAAATCTTCTCTTACTGAGCAGACTTTTCCATGCTCTTCGTTATCTCTAATAGCATAATATCGAAATAAAGCGTCTGCTCGACGAGGGGATGATTTGCATCCAGGGTGACTGTGGTCTCTGTAACATCTGTTATCTGCGCAGGGACATAAGTACCCTCGGAGGTGCAGATCTCAAGGCTCATTCCCTCGACGGGAACGAGGTCTGAAGGGAAATCCTTTTTATCCATGGTTATAGCCCGATCTTCCTTGTAATTGCCATAGCCCTTTTCTGGAGGGATCTGGACCTTCTTTGACTCGCCCGGGCTCATGCCGACTACAGCCTCTTCAAAGCCAGGTATGAAAGAGCCTGATCCAATCTCAAACTCCAGCGGATCGCATCCTTCTGATGTATCGAATATAACCCCTGTCCCCAGCTTGCCGGTGTAGTGCACCTTTACGGTGTCGCCCATTTTCGCCTGTGCCATATGATCCACCTCTTTATCCTCAATCCTTTTTCTTATTACTTCCATATAACTTCATCCATGCATGATCCATGAGAAGATCCATATCTGAGAAGCGACAAATGCTGGCTGATGCAATCAAGGTATATCGAGGGTGAATTCAAGATATGATGAGATGGAAGGCAGATCGAGGGCTTGAAGCCAGAATGCTTCTGACCATGATCCTTCTGGCGGTCCTATACATGGCGTTTCTGGCAGTTCTGGTCTCCCAGGGCGTTGATAATATAATAATTATTTTATTCATTGGCGGGTTCATGCTCCTTCAATACTACTATTCAGATAAGATGATCCTGTCGACCATGGGCGCCAAGATGGTCTCGGAGAGTGAAGCTCCAGAGCTTCATCAAATCGTCTCCCGGCTCTGCGCCATCGCCGATTTGCCCATGCCCAAAATAGCAGTGGTAAACAGCTCAATGCCAAATGCCTTCGCTACCGGCAGGAACCAGAAGAATGCGGTGGTGGCGGTGACCACGGGCATTATGCAAAAGCTCGATCATAGCGAGCTGGAGGCGGTGCTGGCCCATGAATTGACTCATGTTAAGAACAGGGATATGATGGTGATGACCATAGCCACGTTCCTATCTTCCATGGCCCAGATCCTGGTCAGATCCATGCCATTCATGGGCGGAGGGGGCGGACGCGATCGCGACTCAGGAGGCAGCTTCATAGTGATATTCGTGGTCTCCCTGGCGGTTTGGGTCTTGAGCTTTATACTGATACAAGCCCTCTCCAGATACCGGGAGTTTGCTGCCGACCGTGGAGCTGCAATCATCACCGGGCAGCCCTCCAACCTGGTGAGTGCATTGATGAAGATAAGCGGCTTTCGGGTGCCCACCGAGGATCTGAGAAAGGTGGAGGGGCCCGTAAGCGCTCTGTTCATAGTGCCTGCCTTCAGCCGCTCTTCCATCATGAACCTCTTCTCGACTCACCCCACTCTGGAGGCCAGGATCGAGGCTCTGCAGAGGATTGAGCAGGGGCTGGAGAGCTGAAGATGGGATTTCTGGATTCCATTATGGGAAAGACGCGCCTGCCCGAGGCTAAGATCGACCGGCTATTTGCCATCTCCACCGCTGCGGTGACAATGGATGCCAACCTCGATCTTGTGCCGGATGGACAGGCTGGGTTATGCTTCAAGCCCATGGAGTCCTCTTACTATGAATCTGCCAGCAAGGAGATTGAAGACCTCCTCAAGCTGAGCTTCCAGGAGTCGGGCACATCGCACAGCCTCCAGAAGGATGAGTACGGCTATATCTGGGTGATCCTGACCGATCAGGATTTTGAGGATCTGGTGGCCAATATTCAAATGATCTGCCAGATATTGATGGAGCATGGATTCGGAACTCAGCTCTTGGCGGCAGTCTATCGCTTCAAGGGAGTGGCTGCTGTATACTGGATCTATAGCTTCAAGCTGGGATCATACTATCCCTTTGTGCCGAAATCCAACAAGCAGCGCGACACTGCAATGGAGTTCCGGTTGAGGTCACTGATGCAAAAGGAGCTGCCAATAGAGAAGGATATGGCCAAGTGGTACCCAATGTGGGGAATGCCGCTTTAGTACGGCACAAATGAAAATCCTCGTCGATCTTCCCATAGTAATTGGCGTCGCTAAAATCCCATCAAATCAAATAATCCCATCATCTTCAGGCCGATGAGGATCATCAGGGCGATGAAGATCCTCTTGAGCTTCTCCTCTGACATTTTATGGGTGACATTCACTCCCCAATGGGCAGTCAGCATGCTTGCTCCTGCTAAGAGAACGAACTGAAACAGATCGATATAGCCCACACAGTAGGCAGGAAGCCCAGCTACCCCCCATCCATTGATGGCATAGGCAATCGTCCCTCCCACAGCGTTAAAGGCAATGGCTACAGTTGATGTGCCAACCGCCTGATACATGGTAAAGCCCATGGCAATTACCATAGCAGGAACAAGGATCACGCCGCCCCCTATTCCTGCGAGCCCGGAGATAACTCCAACCACTACCCCCCATAGAATATAAGGCAAAAGGCTGCTCACCACCTCGGGCCTTCCTCGCCGTAGGTCCCGGGCATATATCATTCGCAGAGCTCCTCCAATGATAATAATCCCAAAGATCATCCTGAGAAGCTCCCCCGGAGCATGAGAGGCAATGGTTCCGCCTAGAAAGGCACCTACCAGGCCAGAGAGGCCCAATGTCACTCCTGGACGCCAGAGGACTACTCCTTGGCAGTTATGACCGTGGCATCCGCAGAGCGACGTGGGCAGTATGACCGCAAGGGAGGTGCCAAAAGCCACCCTGGTTGATAGAGTTGGATCCACTCCCATGGATGTCAGAGCCCAGATCTGCACCGGCACCATGATGAATCCACCTCCTACCCCCAGCATGCCGCAGGCAAATCCCACAACCATTCCCGTCAGCAGGAGGACGATAATATAGATGAGCATTGATTCTGCTATCATGGCCACCTGCAAGCGAATCTCTTGGCGGTCATCTCGCCCTGAGGGTCGATGAGATTGTATTCGTCATTTCTGAGCTTTCATTTGGTCGCGCTTTGGGCATGCATTAGTTCACGGTGCTTGGCTAAAATCTCATCCGCCAGCCGGTCCAGACGGCGAAAATCGGCCTCCTTGGGATATCCTTTGGCCACCACCGGATCGAAGAGCTGCAGCTTGAGATTGGGCATAGCCTGGGTGATCTGTTCCAGCATCTTCCCTCCCCAGCCATATGATCCGATTATGGATGCGTACCTGGTCTTCGGCCGGAGGGCATTGGCCAGGATGGCAGCATAAAGGGCCAGGGGATGAGCGCCAGAGAGCATCGTGGGCGTGCCAATTACAATGGTTGAAGCATCGACTAGGGCCTCGGCCAGCAAACCTATATCGCTGTTGGTGAGGTCGAATCGTTTGACCTCGATTCCCCTGGCGATCAGAGCATCTGCGATATAGTCGGTCATGGCTTTTGTCGAACCGTGCATGGAAACAAAGGGCAAAACCACCTGGTTTTTCACCTCGTCCGAGGCCCATTCTCCATAAGCATTTAGTATGAATTCTGGACGGGCATGGATGGGGCCGTGGCTGGGGGCAATGATGTCAATATCATAATTCGATATCCTTTCCAGGTGCTTTCTAATGTGCTGGCGGAAGGGCATCATGATCTCTGCATAATATCTCTTTGCCGCTCTATAGACCACTGCCTCATCTGCATATAGAGTGCTGGTGGCTAGATGCGATCCCAGAAAATCGCAGCTGAAGAGAATTCTGTCCGCGGCAAGATAGGACAATATGGTATCTGGCCAGTGAACCCAGGGCGCGGAGATTATCTGCAGGCTCTTGCCTCCCAGATCGATTACATCGCCGTCCTTCAGCTCCTGCGTTCTCTTTTTATCCACCAGGCCGAACTCAACCAGCAGCTCCAGGCATCTGGCCGAGCCGGCAACTGTGGAATCGGGATATAGCTCAACCAGCCGGCCAAGGCTCCCGGTGTGATCCTGTTCGGCATGCTGGACTATGATGTAGTCGATCTTCTTTATGCCCAGAGCATTCAGGTTTTCTATGAGCACATCGGCCATAGTAGAATCCACGGCATCGATGAGCGCGATCTTGTTCTTTCCCCGGACCAGATATGAGTTGTAGCTGGTTCCATCGGGCAGGGCGATAAGGGCATCAAAGAGCCTGCGGTCCCAGTCTATCGCCCCGATGGAAAATACTCCCGGCTTGATCTCTCTTACAAGGGTCATCTCTCATCCACCTGGTTGCTATTCATTTTAGCTCTTCGAAGTCGCTCTTTGATGCCCCACATTGGGGACAGGTCCAGCTGTCTGGCAATTCCTCAAAGGGAGTGTTGGGGGCGATGCCGGAGTCCGGATCTCCTATCTCAGGGTCATAGATGTAGCCGCAGAGAGTGCACTTATATTTTTTTGCCATGAAAACCACTATCCTCTTTCTGCTAATCCTCTTTTTAGCCGATTCAAGGTATCTGGATACCTTTGATGGTATCCGGAAGCCTGAATCTATTATCTGAATCTTACTAGTCTCTATTTGAGTATAAGCGTTTGCCCAGCAAAGCAGTTTCCTCATGGAGCTTTGATCTGCTTATGAATGGATAGCATAAGCTTGAGAATGGAAAAGCTGAAATAATAATGAATTAAATAGCCATCTTGATTCGAGGTGTTTTGATGGACAGCACCGGATCAAAGAGAGAAGGTAAGTTCAAATGCAAGATCTGTCGCATGATATTTGAGTCGAAGGAAGAGCTGAAGTTTCATCTATTGGAGGAGCATAACAGAGGGTGATCGTCTCATAGCTGAGGAATTGAGAATCCCCGGTTCCTGACTGAATTATCATATCATTTTTTTATTATTGTTGGGGCTGGCATGCTCTTTTTATCTTTTTTCAGCTGATCTTTAGGCTATCGCTGCTGGTCAGGATCATTATTAGAGGGGAGTAGGCTATAAATATCAAGCCGCATATCTTTATCTTAATCAGCAGCCGAATTATGTTCCTAAAAAATGCGAGGAGACGGTTCTAATGAGGTGGATTCTGATCTTGCTTATGGCGCTCTCTCTTTTGGCCTTTGCACAGGCAATGAGCGGCACTGATAAGGTTCAGAAGGTTGGCGGCGACTTTGGACGGGCGTGGCTGGAGAAAAATCTGGGGCCAAAGAGCAGTCCGCCTGCGGCTGGCAGTCAAAGCAATCTGAGCGAGGCGGACCCACTTAGCGAGGACTGGCTGGGCATAACCTCTCCTTTTAGTGCTGGCAATGAGACGAATGATAAACCCCAAAACGGCTCGAAACAGGATTCTCCATACTCTGTGAACAGGATTATGACCCCTGTTCACGAGATAGATGCCAGCTGGAACCAGAGTTCCGCTTTTGCAGGACTGCCCGAGCCTGACAAGAATGGGCTGATAAATGGCATTCCGGCAGAGATGTACTACTCAATAGGGCCGGCTTATTTCGACTTCTAATGCAAGGCGGATAATATGCTTGCACATGTGATTTTCCATAATGCCGAGCCTGATGGGAAGGATTGACGGCTTTCCAGTTGATCTGCAGCAATACTATGATCTGTTTGGCATCTGGAAAGAGGATGCTACATAGGCTGGCTCCGGCACTTTCCTCAGGTCAACGAGCGAGGCACCTGCCGAGAGTGAGAGCTTTTGGTCTACCCCATAGCTATGAGATCAATTATTTTTTTAAGGCACATCTGAAAAAAAGATGTTTCATCCTACTGGAATCCACAAGACGCTCATCTCTTCCACATCAACGTCTGCCTTTTCCAGGGGAATCTTGATCTCTTCGATCTGATCGGCCGCTACCTTCCATCGATCGGAGATCAGCGAAATCTCCTCTGCCAGCTTATCCTCGAGCTCCTCCAGCTCTCTCTCCTTTTCCTCTTTCTTCTCTTCTGCAGAGCGCAGACGCTCCTGAGTGCGAATCGTCATTGAGCGCCGGGATGCTGCCCCGCCCAGGCTCAGGGAGCGACGCCGGCCACCGAGAAGCCCTGATAGAAGATCGCCAGCACCGTGGAGCAGCTCTTCCTGTTGCCTCTGACGGGTATCTGTATTGAGCTCTCGAACCCTTCGATCAGCGTTGTTGAGCTGGGATTTTATTCGGTTGATGGAGGACTCATGCTTATCTTTGAGCTTCGCCATTTCAATATCTGCCTTATCCTCAGCTGCCTGGAAGCATCTTCTCTCAAAATCATTCCTCGACTCGCCCACCCTGGAGTACAAATCCAGGGCAGGATTGCGTAGGATGCTTATGCTGCGACTTCTTACTAGATGATCCTGCAAGGCGCTTTTCGCTTCTTTGAAGTAGGACGCTTTATCCAGATCTGCTTTAGCCAGCAGGTAAATTGCCCTGTCGGGCGGCCTGCTGGTCAGATCTCTATCATCATAATCGACGTTAATTGCCGACTTGGGATCGAAGCGTTTGCTAAGGGGGAAGAAAATCGCTTCCCATTCCTCGGTATGATCGACCGCTGCTTTATTGTCATCATATTTGAGATGGACACGGGCGATCAGGCCTGCTTGGAGCCGCTTTCCTCCGGGCATTGACCGCACCTGAGATGCCCAGGGGGCTGATGGATCCAGATAATAGACTGCAGTGGATGGATCCACTCGGGGAGCCACCTGGCTCTCATCCCTGGATATCTCTCCAGAGGCTGGAGGGAATCCACCAGAGCTTCTCCTGGTCATCTCCATTCCTCCTTCCTGCCGCAGCGTTTCCTGTGAGGCGGCAGCTGAGGCGATCTTGAAGCTCGTGCTAGCGGCGGTCCCATAGGCAGCCCCAGCGCCGGCGGAGGAAGAGGATATGGAAATGCTGCGCAGAGGGTGATCACGGGTCAACCTCTCGATCTGGTTTCTATCTAAAGGTCCTGCCAGGTAGGACATAGACCACCGGCTGGTGAAGATCACCGGCTCTTTGGCCTTGGCCGATTGAAGGACGAACTGTCGCTTGCCCAGGTTTGAGATCAGCCGGTCGAAGAGCTTCATGTCTGTCTGGCCGGAGACCGATTCGATTCCCTCCAGAATCCTGGCCTTATCCCTTTCCGTCTGCAGTCTGCCGATCATCCATGTCCCGGCATTGGACATCGCTTTGTAATCCAGATCAACCGGATTCTGAGTGGAGAGGACCATGCCCACCCCGTAAGCCCGACCCTGCTTGAGAATGGTCAGGATCTGCTTTTTCGATGGCGGCTCGGCGGTAGGTGGAGCGAAGCCAAACACCTCATCCATATAGACCAGCGCCCTGAGGTCCGGAGTTCCAGATTGTCTTCGCATCCAGGTTATCAGCCTGGAGAGGATTAAAGTGACCACGAACTGTCGCTCGGCTTCTGAGAGATGAGCTAGATAGATTATTGAGGCCTGTGGTTGGCCACGGGAGGAATACAGCATTCTCTCGATATCAAGGGGAGGTCCCGCCATCCAGGCGGCAAAAGAGGGGGATGCAATCAGGCCGTTGAGCCTTATTGCTAGACGGTCTCTCTCCTTCTGGGGATAGAAGCTATCGATCTCAAACACCCCCAATTTTCTCATGGGCGGATGCCGTACTTGAGAGATCAGAGATCCCAGGTCCAGATCCCGGCCCTCGCTCCAGGCCTTCTCGATGATGTTTGCCAGGAGAATGTGCTCCGGGCTGGAGATGGGGTCAGCATCGATCCTGGCGAGCACCAGGAAAGAGGAGACCAGGCCCTCGATCTCATCCCGCCCGATCTCCGCCTGCGAGGAGTCGGACCAGTCCAGCCTGGGGGCAACAAGCGATCCGACCACATTGATCGGGACCCCGGATACTGAACCTGGGGTGTAAATGGTACAACTCGCAGAATCGGCAAGCTTTTGCATTCGGTCTGGCCCTATTCCCCATTCTGCCAGACCAGACCTCCAGCTTTCTGATATCTGGACGGCGAGCTGATCGGTGCCGGTAGCTTGGCTTTTTGCTTCAGCCTCATTGATCCAGGGGAGAAAGTCTCGGGGAGAGAACGATGGGAAGTTCAGGAGCAGGTTGCCCATATCCCCTTTTGGATCCAGTATAAGGCAGGGAATTCCCGAGGAGAGAGCCTCCTCCAGCATGACTATTCCAAGGCCTGTCTTGCCCGAGCCCGTCATTCCTACGATGATGCCATGGGTGGTCAGGTTGCGGGCATCGTAAATGATGTCCCTCTGCATGCGTTGGCCGCTAACCGGGTCGATTACTCCTCCCAGGAACATCTCGCCCGGCTGGATCGCCTGGTTCCCCTGGTTCCCTGCAGTCATGATAAGGCTCTCCTGTATCCTCTCAAATGATCCCAGGTTTGCTGGATGGGATAATTCTCCCGATCGTCATCAAATCTAATGCACCTTCTCTTGCGAATGTAGATCAACCCCAATCAAGGCTTTCTGTGTCTTATCCTGAAGCCTGACATAAATGATGCTAGGATTATATGTTACCCACATTCCGCAGTTCACCCCATCACATAATACTTTTTGCACTCACTACCTAATAATTCCAGAATGGTTTTCTGGGGATCGCTTAGATGTATAACTGTTTTTATGATTGTTTCACCGTCCATAATAGCCGATGCTATAACGCCCATAAAAATCTCAAAGACCCAGCGCATTGTGGGTCGCTGTGTTGGTTTATTTAGCTGATTGGGCACAGTCTGGCCGGTTTTCTTGAGTTCTTGCCTGAGCTTCCATTCAGCAAATGAATATATTAGAAGACTTAACACCATAATCATGCAAAGTGCTTCTATTCTCTCCTCTTTTTTGAGATAGACCTCAGAGACATGGAAACTTTTGTCCTTCAAGAATCTGAATCCACGTTCCACCGCTTGCTGTCCTTTATAATAATTTAGCATAACCTCGGGATCAAGATCGACCTGATTACTGGCTAAAACGAATCGACCTAAGTTCTTGCGAGCTTCGATCAGAGCTTCTTCATTTAATTTAATTTCTCCCTGAATCATATAGCTCGCAGTTAAAAGCTCATCTTTTTTCGGTCTTCCTCGTTTCTTTTCTGCTTTTTCCATAACAGGCACAACCCGCACATTATCGAGGAGATGATGTGGATGTGAGGATTGCCATAATCTCAAATCATTATCAGCGTCCGGTATGCAGGCAAATTTCTTTCTCATTAGCTTTTTGAGATCTTTTCCTGCTTCTATAGTTTCTTTCTCTATTTTTCTCTCAAATGTCTTTTCATTCCTCTCGTTCATTTCTTTGGACCAAACAACAACTGCACGCTGAGGGACGCCGCCATAATTGATATCAGTAGCATAAAAAGCGTATCGTGGATCGCTGCCAGGAATCATATTTAAGTTGGAACTGAGGAGCTCTTGAGCTTCTGCCACCGTAGCAGGCATATGTGTAATCCATGCGTCTTCGGTTAGCAGATCATTCCTAGCACAATCGTTATAAATGCACATTAATTTATCTTCTGAAATAGTTCATCTAATAAGATTTATATGGAATATGTGATACTATATTCAATCCAAGGGATTAGCATGCGAAAAGGAGTATCACAAATTGAGAAAGATATAGTCGAGCAAGAACTAACCAGGATGTTTGAATCCAAGTGGATTCGAGATAAAGCAAGAGAGAGCGGATTGATCGAAAGAGAAAGAAAGATTGATCCAGTGATAATGTTTTGGACTCTCGCTATCGGCTATGGCTCACAGTTGTATCGAACTATAGTGGAGTTGAAACGCGTTTACGAAGTCAGAGGGAAAGTATCAATTTCAGACAGCAGTTGGCATGATCGTTTCACTCCAGAACTGGTAAAATTTCTCAGAGAATGTGTGATTCACGGCATAGAGCACATTTCTGAAGAACCCAGTAGGATTTTGGGTGACCGTCTAGCTAGCTTTCGGGATGTAATGATTCAAGATAGCACTATTATTCGGCTTCATAAAAGCCTTGCTGATAAGTGGCCAGCCACTCGTTCCCGAAAAGTGGCTGCAGGAGTAAAAGTGGCATTTTTAACAAGTGCCATAGCCAATAGTCCAAAAAGCATTTCGATACTGCCTGAGAATACCAACGATGTAAAGACCTTAAAAATAGGTCCCTGGGTAAAAGATATAATATTATTAATAGATCTAGGATTTTACAAATATCAACTGTTCAGCAGGATAGTTGAAAACGGCGGATCCTTTGTCTCTCGCCTCAAGAGCAATGCAAATCCCTTAATAGTAGGAACAAATCAGGTACGCAATACCCGTGGCGTTGATCTAAACGGGAAACATTTGAAAGATATTAAACTAGAAAAATCCGATGATATTTTTGATGTAAATGTGGAAGTATCATTTGACCGAAGATCCTATCGCGGCGAGAGCAAAAAAGATAATAAGATATTTAGATTAGTCGCCATTTATAATACCGAAGCAGAAGAACATCACTTTTATCTAACTAATATTTCATCAGATATATTAAATGCTTCAGAGGTTGCAGCGGTTTATTCTGGGAGATGGGAAGTCGAACTCATCTTCAAAGAATTGAAGAGCAGATATGCGCTAGATCAGATAACAACAAAGAGCCCATACGCGATTGAGGCCTTAATCTGGGTCTCAATTTTGACGCTTCTTGTCAGCAGAAAATTGTATTCGATAGTGCGAAAACTAAATCCCGGTGCCAAAATGGTTCGCTTTACTCAATTGAGATGGAGTAACATCTTTGTCCAAAATTCCTCGCATCTATTGTCTGCGATATTGGATTACCTTGGAATAGAGCATGATTTCTCTACAGTCTTAAATGTGTGTTCAAGTGAGGCACTTGATCCGCATGTCAATAGAGAACGATTCAGGGAGGGATTGTGGTCTTAACCGAAGACGCATGATGTGTAATCCATTTTGTTTCTGTACCCATTAGTTTAATATTTTCTTCAGTATACAGAGCGCTATCAGCGACCCAAAAATTATCATCATCTAAATCGATCGCTTGTTGCGTTTTTTGTATCATCTCCATTAAGCTTTTCTTATCAGATTTGTTCCCAGAGTAAGCTTCAGTGAAGAGAGGCAAGCCAAACTGATTTGTGACCATGCCGAGGACAAACCTCTTCAGATCCATTCTACCATCTTTGGCATGGCCAAAAGTAATTTTAATAGAATCGGTACTGTCTGGTGCATCATTCTCATATTTTCCATAAACTCCGAAGTTTGTTGTGTCTGCATGAAGCAGTTGAGTTCCAAAGGAAAATTGTTTCATGATGTGCAAAGAGATCTCATTGAAAAGCTCGGTAGCACCGTATTTGTAGATCGCATCGAGTGTCCTTCCAACGACATCATCATTGAGGTCAGTCGGACAAATTCCTTTGCCAAGTAGCTTTTCGGTAGGGATTGTCTTGAAAAAATTAGGAAAGAGGTAAAGTCGCTGACCAGTATAACCCAAGCCATTCAGGATCATAGCTTTAATAATTACTGAATGGGGAAGATTTCGCGAGCCTCTCTTTGGAAGAACCCGATCAATTACATCCGCGAGATTCAATGCATCGAATGAGCCTGCTACAATGCCAAGGTGGCCTATCAAGTAAGATTGGACATCCATCTCCATGCTGCTTCCCTTCTGGGAAGAAGCTGTAGCTGCTATTAAATAATCTTTCCTATTTTAATCACAGGCTATTTCTTGGATTATTTTATGCGAAGTGCGGAATGTGGGATGTTAGACTGAAAGCGAAATATTAAAATGTATCGCAATTGAATTGTTGAGTTGATCGCTCCAACCGATATTTGATGATCTATCAATATGACAATCTAGTGAGCTATCAGCAAAACTATCTATATACTATGAGCTCTAAACATATACCAGAGGTAGGGCGGCATGACTGAGCAAGAATCATTCTGGGAGAACGAGAGCTTTGTGGTGGTCACAGATAGGACAAAGCCGGCCATGAAGTGGACAATCGAGGAGCTGGAGAAGAAAAGGAAAGAGGATCTACATCGTCGATTTGTCAGACGATCCTGAAAAAGGAAGCGTATCACAATTTTCCGATCTATCCCCTGAAATAGATTGTGCAGTAATTGGTCTGACAAAAAAGGATCCTGCACATGCAGTTGAAGAGCTAAAGACAATCGGCATCAAGAATTTCTGGATACACTGGAGAACGGAGACTGATGGGACCAAGAAGATGAGTCAGGATGCGGTGGTGCATTACATAGCCGGCAGATGCCCCATGATGTACCTGGCCGATAAGGGATTCAATATGCATTCCATACATAGAGCAGTGGCGAAGATATTAGGCAAATATTAGGAAGTAATAGGCATACCATAAGGGGATACAGGTGAGAATATAAGGTAAAATTCATAGGTAATAACCAGGAGAAAACCCAGGAACGATATAATATAAATTAAATAAATAGATATATTCTAATAGGGCTTGATGGCAAAATATATATAACTTTAGCGAGGACCTCTAAAGCATGTCGTGGCTCTTAATTCGCAATTTTAGTCGAGAGCACGGACGCGATGCGTCCTTAGATGCATCCATGATTAAACCCGGCCTATAAGGCCCAATCCGATGGCTCGGATTGGGTATTGAATGCCGAATGTGCGCTATGTTGATTGTTCGAGCATAGATGTTATTCATTCTCTGAAAGCATCGATGAACGGGATCAATCTCTTGATTCAAAACAAAGACATTGCGCTGCAATATAGCATTCAGAATAGAAGTTTTGAGGCAATGCCAGATCAGATCCAATAAGACCGGATCTTTCAAGCTGAATCCATCAGCAAGGATTCATCATATCTGATCAGCATAAGCAGATTAATTAAGTGATAAGTATAAAAAACATAGAAAGAAATGGCCGGATGAAGCCCTTCTGGTCTGCAAACTCGAGAGACTCCATCAGGTTGATTGCTCTAAATAGCGCCTATGCATTAAAGCATTTTGGCGCTCCAAGGCAAACACCGCGGCCAACTCTTTCAAGGAGTTGGAAAATGAGAAGGAATATCCTGTATACGACAGAGGATTGCACGCAAAGTAAGCGTTTGGTGTGCCTCTTAAAAGAGGCTAATTTGAGTTTTGAAGAAGCAGACATGAGAAGCAAAGAATCACTGCTGCAGCTCAAATCCATGGGCATCTCTGCTCCTGATTCTCCCCTGCTGGTTATGGATGATAATCCATTGAGGTTCTTGAGCTCAAACGACATCAATTCAATGGCAGACAAGAATTTGCTGGCATTGGTCCGGTAAGAGGACGATTATTGAGATGGGGAATGTCAGGGAAAGATTGTGTTAGATGTTATAAATAATATAGTATATCTGGAGAATTATTGAGAATGGTGTTGCCGAGATGTCCTATGTGCGGTTCCATGTGGATAGCACATAATGAAAATAATCCAAAACCAGAATGCGAGACTTGCGGTCAGAAATTAAGGAAGAGAGAGAATGGAAAGGGTTACGAGGTTGCTTGAAATGAGATCAAATAAAATGAACGCCAATTCGGATATAGATGAGTTCGATAGATCAACCAGATATAGATATGCGCTTTCATACACAGAAAGGAGGATGTTCTGAAATGGAGCCAGATGGTTACTATTTCTTCTCAGAAAAGCAAAAAAAGATCAGAGAGATGGTTGACCCATCGCCCACATTCTTTGCCAGGATAGGAGGCAAGGTGGTGGAATGCACAGAGAGAAGCTCATCACCAAAACCCTCCGGCCCCTTCGACGACTACAAATCTTATGGCAGAGGCATCTATATCGGTGAAAAGCCAGAATGAAATGGAGGGACTCATCCACTCAGAGCCTGAGGCCAAGGGTTGATCTGATTCCGGATCCACCGATTCACCATGGTGGCCGATAAAGGCGAACTGAAATATATGCATAAGTAATTTTGGGGGTGGACTGGAACTGCCTGCAAAGCCCTCTTTTATTTTTTTCTTTCAAGATCAATCTCATGAATCCGCCAGCAGATTATTCGCTCAGATATCTGAGCAATCAGCGTCCAATGCCTACCTATCCAAGCTTCCCTAAAGAGCCATCACCCATTAATCCGATTGCCTGCCTCATTCATCTCAAACGACATGATTAATACCAACATCAAAGCATACCCAAACCAGGAAATATCGAAATGGTGGATCTCTATGGCGATTAGTACCAGGCTATTTGGAAGGACTGGCCCATCCGTCACCCGCGTGGGCCTGGGAGGAGAAGGAGTGCTCCGCACCTACGGCCGGGGAAGGGATGCGCTGCAGGTTATTGAGGAGGCCGCAACCAGGGGCATTAGCTACTTTGATTCTGCCAAGGCCTATGCCGGCAGCCAGGGATATTACGGCAGTTTCTATAGGAGCCATCAGGAGAACCGATCCACCATATTTCAGACCAGCAAGTCAGCCGCCCGCGAATATCATGAAGCCCGGGCCGATCTGTTTGAGACTCTGGAGGTTATGGGATTGAAGAGCCTGGACCTGTGGCAGATCCATGACCTCCGCACCAGAAGGGAGAAGGAGGAGATCGAATCCTCCAATGGCGCCCTAAAGGCCTTCATCGAGGCAAGGGATTCGGGCCTGACGAAGTATATCGGTGTTACCGGTCACCACGATCCAGAGGTAATCCTGGCGGCGATAGAGAGCTGGCCTTTGGATGCCGTCCTCCTTCCCGTCAATCCGGCAGAGGCGATAATCGGCGGATTCATGGACAGGGTCATTACTGCTGCCCTGGATAAAGGAATAGCCGTGATAGGAATGAAGGTATTGGGGGCACGAAACTACATCGCACCAAATCTGGGGATCACACCAGAGCTATTGATCCGGTTCGCCCTCTCTCGGGATATCACCACCGCCATTGTGGGATGCTCCAGCCCGGAAGAAGTGCAGCAACTGGCCAGGTTGGGCGAGGACGGCCGACCCCTGGACCCGTTGGAGGAAGCAAGGCTGATGGATCTCTTCCGCCCACATGCTAAGAGTCTCGCCTACTACCGGGGCAGAATATGAGCCGCTCTGTCTTAAACGATGGTCAACTGCTCAGCACTCAGCCCCTCAATACTTCTGAATGCATATCCCTATTCTCAATAGCTTTATGAATTTCAAGAAGGCAGAATGTAAACGAGGTAATACTATGAGAACGATGTCATTGAAATTGATATTATTGGCACTGATCGTTGCCCTGGCAACTCCCCTGGCCCAATCAGCCGAGGGTGAAACCGCTCCGGCTATAGGCCAGCTTTATCCGGTTGACTGGCTAGAGGGAGCATACGTTACTCCCATTGATCGGGCTTCTTTAATGGACCCGGGAATAGCTGGCATGGTTCGCTGGCTGGATTCTCCTGTTCCATCCTACCCTTGGTACAGCTCCGACCTGACCTTCTCCAGACATATGGCGCCATCATCTACATTCGCTCCATACAGGGAGTATTATTATGCCCAGGCCATTCCCATGGACGGCGAGATCGTGAGCAATCCCGTTAAGTTCAATGTTACACAATCTCCACCATCTTATCTCTATTATGGAAACGGCCAGGGACTGGCTTATGCTCAGTATCTGTCCATCACCGCTCCCCAGGCCAATGACCTCTGGATCCGGGGCAGGCAAAACTGGACTCAGTATCTGGTAAGCCCAGTAGGAACGACTCTTGATCTGGTCGGCCGCGTACCCCTGGGAGGAACAGGCGGATTTTTCGAGAGCATCACAAATGGAACGAACGCCCAGAGGTCCAGGATCTACCAGTTCCATCAAGGCTATAACAGCATGAAGTACCGGGCGGATGAGATGGGAAGACATATGCTCTATTTTGTGGTGGATAACCAGCCGAGCAACGTTATAATAATCGATGTATTCGCCCAGGCCCCATCGGCTCAGCCCCCAATCTATCCCACAGAAGCAGGGCAGTCAGAGCAGTCTGCACCATCACCATCAACATTGCAACCTTCTGCTGCACCTTCCTCTGGCGATACACCGGTATCGATCCTTTATCCCGGCAAATCCGCCTTCCAGGTCTACGTCGATGGAGCGCTCGTGGGCGTAGGACAGAATGGCGTATTCAACCTGAGCGTCCAGGGCGGCGTGAATCATGTGATAAGCATCTGGGACGGCTTCTGGATGTATGAGAACGATATACTCTTCCCGGCCGGTGTGCCCAAAGAGATCCATGTGGAGGGGGTTTAGGCCAGGACCGTTTTGCAGATATCGTCCAGGATAATTCACCTCGCCTGGTCGGGGTTAATTCAGGCCTGGCAGCCCATCGGCCGGGCTGAACCCTGGCCGGTGCCCCACGATTTACGATCAATTTCCGCTAGTGTGCGGGAATGATCGGGCTGCATCGCTGTCTGGCAGGCGGGCATTCTGGGGTGCTCTCGCATGGACGCTCGTGCCGGCGTGGGCTTGTCGCATGGAGGGCCGGGAGGCCGGTCGGGCGTGCGGTTGGGGGCTTGCCTATTTGATGGGCAGCTTTTCAAGGGGGGCTGGATTTTGGGAAGCAATGGCGGGTCAGCTTTTATTACTAGCTGAAAATTATAACCGAACAACTACCGATCACACCACAGAGCCACAGAGCGCACGGAGGACGCACAGAGATTCTTGGGCGAAGTTTCGGGGCTGTCGTCTCCAGATTTGCAATTATTGCGAATTGTAGGCTACTTGCACAGCAGCTCATCAGCTGTGCTGCATCCTCGCCGGAGTCCAAGGTCGCGCTCCCCAGTGCTTCGCTCGTGGCAGGGCCAACGGGTATCATGGCAGTTTACAGTGCGATGGATCAATTTAAATATGAATCAGATCATTTAGATTTCTGTTGGCTAATGCGCAAAAATGCATCTATTGGAAGGAGGAGTCGCTCATTCCCGAAGAGATACCAGAGCAGTACTACAGTTTAGATGATAACCAGATGCCTTACGGCGGAGCAACAGACATCCACGGCAAGATACTCTGGAAGGTCTCCAAAGAAGAGCATGACCAGATGATGTTTCGCATAAAGAAGGCATTTGGAAAAGAGTAATGGCTATGCGGCGAGCAGCCATTGATGCGGATATTTTCTTCTTTTCCATCAGCCATAAGAGCGAAAGCCTAACCAAGCGGGATATAAATCCGTACGATATTAAAAAATTTTTATTCCATCTTAGCAGTCATCCTGATATCTCGCTATGTGTTCCCATATCCGTCCTTGGAGAAGTAGTCATCATATGCGTTGAAGGTGAGTGGAAAGGCCGGGAGGACAAGCATAATCGTGAAGAGCTTCACGAGCTTATCGATATCTGGAGCGGCCTGAGAATTTCATTTCTTCACCCTAATGAAGCAGTTGCTACTACCTGCTACAATCTGTATAACCACAGCAAGTATAAAGATTCAAGAATCAAACCAGCTGATTTGGTGCATTTGGGATACGCTCTGGCTTACGACGTGGACTTTTTCATAACCACCGACAGAATTCTAAGGGGCTATAGCATCCCGAAAGAGTTCAAGACCAAAGTTCTGCATCCGCATGAAGCTCAGGCCATTTTAAAATAACGGAGCCGACGGCTTCTCATTCAGTTGGCTCGTCCTCTAGACATGGCCCTAATGGCGGAGTTGATGTTGCAGGCGTTCGTGCGTGCTCTCGCATGGGCGCGCGTGGCCGCGTGGGCTTGCCGCCTGGGGGCCGGTTGGGGGTAGTGTCCCGAAATTGCTGTAATTTAGCCGCCCTGTATCCTACTATCATTACTATACGTCCATCGTTAAATACTTTTTACCTGTGACCCACTCTTCATTTATATTTATCATGATGCATCCTGCCAATCTCATCAGGGATTGATCACTCGGGAATGCTCCTACAGGTCTGCTTCTGCGCTTTAATTCCTTATTGATGCGCTCAATGATGTTTGTGGTTCGTATCCTCTTCCAATGGGCCTTCGGATACGCCTTATAATTCCATAGATCGAATCTGAACCTGTCGATTGTCTCTGCAGCAGGATCGTAACCTCTATCTCTCAGCTCCTTCGCCAGTTCTTGCATCTTCATCTCGTCATCGGATGCCTCTTTTAGCTTATCGGCGATCTCCTGTTTGTCCTTGTTGGGAATGCTCTCCAGGACCGCTCTTGAATGGTGAAAACGGCAATGTTTCGACTTTGTCGAAACTCTCGCTGACTTCAGTCAGCGATATCTGCCAGGAGGCTCCCACAAAAGACGATTCCACTGCCTTTTGAATTCCCTTGTGTGCATCTGATATCACCAACTCGACGCCCTCTAATCCCCTATCCTTGAGGCTTCTGAATAGTGTCATCCAATAGCCACTGTCCTCTGATTCCGCTATGCTGGCGCCCAGGATCTCTCTGAGACCATCCTCGCGAATCCCCACTACAACCAGCAAAGCCCTGTTCTTGTATTGGGCACCGCATCTCACCTTGAAGTAGGTGGCGTCAACCAGCAGATAGCGAATCTTGACTTCAATTGGGCGCTTGAGGAACTCCTCCACTTTTTCGTCGAGAATCTTGCATAAACGAGAGACCTCAGACGCAGATAACCTGTTCAAACCGAAGTTTTTGACCAATTCCTCCATTTTTCGGGTTGAAACGCCCTGGATATATGATTCTGCAATCGTCATTAGCAGAGCTTGTTCTACACGACAGTATCTTTCAAATACGCTTGATTCAAATGGGAATTCTCTGAACTGAGGCTTATTAAGGGTCAATTCGCCAACGCGGGTCTTGAGGGTTCTCGATCTAGTGCCGTTTCTGTGGGCCTTTCTCTGAGGGCTGCGCTCGTAGGGAAGCGCACCGCTCTGCAGATATGCCTCAAACAGCATTACCGCGTTCAGGAACTCGGTTATGACCTGCTTCAGTCCGCTATTCGGATCTTTCACCTACGGGGAAAGAGTCCCGATCTCAATCGGGACATCGACAAGATAATTTATTACTGGCTCTAATGGTTGCATGGCCTTGTGTCCTCCTTGATTTCGAGACAACTCAAGTATGAATACAGGGCCTATTATAATTCTTGCAAATGATCAAAAATGCTGCTACTACCAAAGCAGCATCCAATACATCGCCAGGATTATTACTACTATTTTACATCATAATCGGGACACTACCGATCATCCTCTCGGATTCTTCAATTATGCCGGGATTTTCGAAGAACTCCGCGGCAGTTCTTAAGGCTGAAGATGTCTCTTCGATGCCCAGGAAGCTCACATTTCGGTAGGGTATGCCATACTCCTCTTCAAATCGCCTGGCTAGGGAGCCAATGGAGCTGCTACACTGTACCAGATTCAGATCTGCGCAATGAGCCCTCTGAATCTCTGCAACTCTTGAATCACCGGTTATTGCAGATATCACCTCAATACCCAGCTCTTCAAGGTAGGATCTGATAGGCCATAGATCTCCTGCAATGTTGTAATCTCCCAGGATGTTCACTGAATAGGGGCTTATGGGCTTGTAGCTCCTGCTGCCTATCAGCCTCAAGAGTGCATTGCATGCTGCTTCGTATCCCGTCTCCGCCTGGAAACCCATGCTACCCACCGGAATGACAGGTATCCTCAGATCCTTCGCCGCAGATTCACACACTTCACTGACATCGCAACCCATTGTCTCGGTCATGCAGGTGGAATAGACGAATATGGCCTGGGGCTTGCAGGCTGCAGCTAGCTCCCGCATGACTTGAGCAGATAATCCTAAATTATCGAAGAATATCTTATCTCGTTTACCATGAAGCATTGGTTGGCTGGAAATGCTTCCACGCGCGTTCCAGGCATATGTAGCGCATGTAGCGCATTCAAGTGGTCCTTGGACCACATGCATGGCATCTGCTATTGGATTCAAAACAGATATCGCTCTGGAGTAAGCACAGGCTCCATGAGCTGCATCTTCATCGAAGAGGCTCTTTTCGCACGCTAGAGACTTTAATTCATCCATTCCTTTCTGCTTTCATCTACAGCCCAAAATTATTTTCATTGAAAAGGGATCCACAATTCCCAACTCCAGCAATAGGCTAAAATGCATAGGTATTTGGAGTTATTTGAGAAGCATTAGGAAGAATATAGATGAGTTCGGAAAATGTCATAACCAACTACGTAAGCTACTCCGGCCTGAAGACCGGAGCTTTCAGCAGCCCTGATCTGGTCTGTTCCAAAAATCAGAGACCAGATCGGACCTCCAGGCCAGCCTACATGCAGCGACGATCTGCAGAGGTCCCAGTCTTGCTGGAACATTGGCCTCAGATCTGCCAAAGACGGCTTCAAATCGTGTTTCGACCGCACCCTTTCGGGCAAGAGTCTGGCAGAGCCATACAGGATCAGCATCAAGCGGTTTACCGCGAGGGTGCCTAAGATGCCCAAGTACAATACAGGAGATGGATTTGGCATGTTAAATATGTATGCAGAGCACAGCGAAAGTAATGGGTGGGGCACGCTCCTCCCCGGCCTAAAGACCGAGGCTTCCGCTGCCCCTACACCCCGGAGCGATCTGTGAATGCTTCCCGGCTGAAAGAGCTGGCTTGTATTTCTTCTGCGAACAGACTGCAGAAAAACTTTTAACTTTTTAGCGGTCATTATGCTCAGATGAATTCCGTTGATCGAGCCATGAAAGAGACTGGCGAACCGATTTCTGCAGGCAGAGTCCCTGTAGACGATATAGAGATGTATTTCGAGGTTCACGGCCAGGGCGAGCCCTTGCTCATGATCATGGGCCTGGGGGGGCCACTCGCTCGACTGGGGGTGGATAGTGCCCCAGAGATTGGCAGAAAGCTACAGGGTGATTCTCTTTGACAACCGCGGAGCAGGGCGCAGCGATCAGCCTCCTGGCCCCTTAACCATAGGGCAGATGGCAAAAGATGCCGCGGGCCTGCTGGATGCATTGGGAATTGATCATGCCCATGTATTCGGAGGAAGCATGGGGGGCATGATTGCTCTGCAAATGGCTTTGGATTACCCCAAGCAAGTCGACAAGCTGGTGCTCGGAGGCACAACCGCTGGTGGAAGCTCCAGGACCAATCCGCCGCCCGAGATCCAGAAGTATTTCTATCCGAGGACGGACCTTTCCGCCCATGACTACCTTTGGTGGACTGGAGCGGTATGCTATCCGCCGGAGTTCATTGAGGCCCATCCGGATATAGTGGAGAGGAAGATCCAGGCCAATCTCGCCTTTCCTGGAACCCTTGCTGCCTATGAGGCCCAGCTCAAGGCCTTCAATGAGTTCGATGTCGAAGGGCGCCTGGGCTTTATTCGCGCGCCTACGATGGTGATAATCGGCAAACGAGATGTGCTGATTCCGCCGCCCAATAGCTTCGAGATCGCCCGAAAAATTCCGGGCGCACAGATGCGGGAGATCGAAGGCGCAGGGCACATCTTCTGGATCAGCCATCCTGAGGAGACTGTATTGATAGTAAAGGAGTTCCTGGGATGAGGCGATGGTGGTGCATTGGCTGAGCCGAAGCGGAGTGCAATATACTTGGGATGTCTGGCGCTACTGCCATATCTTCCCATTGATCTACATAGCTGGAGAGATTATGAATTGCCCCTAAAAAAGCTCTTAGCTTGCCGCGAGAAATGATGGAATCTGTCGAAATATCTGCATATTCTGTATCGATAATTCTCATTAACATCACTAGATCCGCTATTGAGGAAGGTTCTTCATCGCTGCTAATAGCTCATCTCTCCTTGATTCCAGATAGTCGAGTTCCTGAAAATCCTCCAGAACATCCTCCTCCCGAACTTCCCCTTTTTTCAGCTTATCATCCAGCTCGAGTATGGATCTCACGTCATGCTTTCTCCTAATCTCGAATATCTCTGCTTCGATGCACCTGAGTTCTTTTTCAAGGAAGGCCTTGATGCTAGCCTGAAACCAGAACGTCACGATCCATCTTCAGGGCACTTGCAACTTCATCGATAACTACCATGATCGGATACCAACCAATAAAACTATCATTAAGATATTTCAATATCTTCAGCGTTCTGGGCTATCCCCAAATGGGCAAGTCCGCGGCAAACGACAAGCATTATCCCAGGGCGGATCTCCCGAAATTATTGCTACCACGAGTCCAGGCAACCACGCCCCACCCCGCCTACAGGGGCGCGAGCCCTCGGGATGCGACTCGAAGGCATACATCTCTTTAACTCGTATGAGGCGGAAAAAAGGAATTTTTAATGGGCAGACTATGCTTTTATCCTATGGAATTGATCAATGGCAGCTATCGCTGGCGTTCCATGTTCGAGATAAAACATCTCAAATTCATTCTCAGAGATTATCGTTCCAAAGCCATATCCATTACTCTCGGCAATGTATAACGTCTTGTTATCCGCACTAATTGCTCCTGCAAAAGCCTCTACAACCTCTTCTCCATCTCGCATAAACGTTATATTTCCTGTGAAGAGGCGGTCCGTCTGCTCGACGACAGCAAGAACAATGCGGTCGTCTTCCACCAGATCATGAGCTCCATCTTCAATAAAATATGCCGGCGCAGATCCTGCCCAGTAGCCCACGAGGTCAGGAACTTGAGCCGCACAGATCCCCGTAATCAGTATGATCAAAAATATTAGCCAAATCCTTCGCATTGATCTCATTGCATCACCCTTGATTATAGCGAGCATCCATTTATATTTCAATGGCGGTTCAAAATTATCTATTATTATTCATATATATTTATTTAACGTATTACATCATGGTGCCCTTCATCCGCCTGGAGAAGTATTCTGGCTCGAATCAGGTTTCTTGCAGAGGACTTGCCTTTACAAAGGTATCATCTAAAATGAAACCCCTGAAACAATTGCGCACTATTTTATGGAGTCTAAAAAAAGCAACCATAGTTCCGATTGGGCAGTCAAATCAGTCCGACCAGAGAGCCTGGATGATTTCCGGGTTCTGAAAAACGGCAGTGATCGGCCCGAGGCATATCCCTTCCTTAGGGCTTGGTGGCTGAGTGCTGTTTGATGGCAAAAATCATCAGCCTGCAATGGCCAGGCCTCAAGGCCAGCTTGCAATCAATTTATATGGAATCGTGGTCTATTATCATCTCGGTACATAAGATCCAGTGTAAGAGAAACATACTAATGCAATAATGCGCAAATATCTATGCAAAATGGGCATTCGATAAATCGCCAGCACTCCCATCCGGGACTCTAATTGAACCCATTTATTCATTTAGAATTCTGAGATCTTCTCTCCAGGTATATCCAGACTGCAATGCAATAAACAGAATCGAGCTTCCGCAAACCAAACCAGGTGTCAAGAATTGATTCAGAGCAAAAATCGAATTTATAGAACAGTAAGTCGCCTTAGAGCGCGCTTCGACAGCACTACTGCACCACTTCTGCTTAATTCTGAGCAGCAACAACGATCCGAGCTGTCAAGCACCCGCCAGCTGGAAGGCCATGCAGCGGAGCTCGCAGAACGCCATGAGGTTGACCCCATGCCTGGCAAGGATTTGCTCTTGCCAAGGCTGGCTGAGAACGAAGCGATCCTTCTCAAGGCAAACGAGCTGCTGACCGGAGCGGTGGCGGCGAATCTCAGGATTACGCCTGCCTCAGAGGAGTTTCTGGACAACTTCTATATGATGGAAGAGCAGATTCTCATGGCCAGGCAGCATCTGCCCAAGGGTTATAGCAAAGAGCTGCCACATATGCTTAATGGATCGCTGGCAGGCTACCCGCGCATTTATGATATTGCCAAAGAGCTAATTGCTCGTACCGATGGCCGGGTGGATGCAGAAAGCCTGAAGCGCTTTGTGGATGCTTATCAGACAAAATCAGTTCTAAATCTGGGCGAGCTCTGGGCAGTTGCGATCATGCTCCGCCTGGCATTGATCGAGAACCTGCGGAATATTTCTTTGCGAATCATTCAAGACAGGATCGACCGCGATCTGGCCAATCGCTGGGCGGTTCAGATCATCAAGACGGCAGAGATAGAGCCTAAGGGCTTGATTATTGCAGTGGCTGATCTGGCCCAGTCGGATCCTCCTTTGTCCAGTGCATTTGTAACCGAATTTGCCCGAAGGCTGGAGGGACAGGGACAGGCTATGACTCTCCCTCTATTCTGGATTGAAGAGCGTCTCTCCGAAACAGGAAAGTCAATCGGACATCTGGTCCAGGAGGATATAAAGCAGGCGCCTGCTGATAAGGTCTCCATTGCTAATAGCATCGCAAGCTTTCGTTTTCTTGACTCCATGGACTGGAAACGATTTGTAGAGGGAACGAGCGTTGTCGAGAAGGCACTCCGCTCCGATCCTGCAGGCACATATGACAAGATGGATTTTGCTACGCGGGATCGCTACCGTCATGCAGTGGAGAGCATTGCAAAGCGCAGCCTGCTGACTGAAGAAGATGTCGCCAATAAAGCAGCAAATCTGGCCCGGGAGAGTGCCACGGCCAGGGGTATCGACGATAGAAGTGCGCATGTTGGCTTCTATCTGATCGACAAGGGCCTGCCTTATCTGGAGAGAGAGGCGGATTTGAGCCTGTCCTTAATCGAGTCCTTCAACAGTACCATGCTCAGGTTCCCTCTGCTCTTCTATATCGGCGCCATAGCTCTTATTACTGCACTCATCATGATCACAGTACTGACACATGCTCATACCCTTGGATCACTCGGATGGCTGCAAATCCTGGCTTTTATTCTGCTGGTGATCTGCATAAGCAGTCCTGTAGTAGGGCTGGTTAACTGGCTGGCAACAATGGTTGTCCGTCCACATGCTCTGCCTAGAATGGACTTCTCCTCAGCAATTCCCGATGAGATGCGGACACTGGTGGTGGTACCATCAGTTCTGTCCAGTCCTGAAAAGATCGATGACCTGCTGGAGGGGCTTGAGATCAGATACCTGGCAAACCGGGATCACAACCTTCACTTCGGCCTCTTGACCGACCTGGTCGATGCCAAGCAGGAGATTATGCCAGAGGATGAGCACCTGCTGCAGAGGGCCCGCCAGGGAATCGAGGCGCTCAATGAAAGGTACCATGAGAGCATCTTCTTTCTCTTTCCCCGTTTGCGCAGGTGGGACTCTGAGGAGGAGATCTGGCGGGGCTATGAGAGAAAGAGAGGCATACTCGAGGAGCTAAACTTTTTATTGCGAGGCGGATCCGAAAACAGCTTTTCTGTGATAACAGGCGACGTATCAATCCTCCCCGGAGTAAAATATGTCATTACAGTTGATGAAGATACCATGATGCCATTCGAATCCGCCCGGATTCTTGTGGAGACCATGGCCCATCCCCTCAACCACCCCAGATTCGATAAGGATAAGCGATATGTCGTCGAAGGCTACAGTATACTCCATCCTCGCCTGAGCTCAGGCATGAATGAAGCAGAAAAATCGCGGTTTGTGAAGCTCTTTGGAGGAGAGCCGGGAATTGATCCCTACACCCGAGAGGTCTCGGACGTCTACCAGGACATCTTCGGGGAAGGATCATTTACTGGAAAGGGGATCTACGACGTGGATGCTTTCTCCCAGTCACTAGGCGGACGCTTTCCAGAGAATCTGATCCTGAGCCATGATCTTCTGGAGGGAAGCTACGCCAGAGCGGCACTGGTCAGCGACGTCCAGTTCTATGAGGACTATCCTTACCATTACGCCTCAGACGTTAGCCGGCGGCATAGATGGATCCGGGGAGACTGGCAGATTGCCAGCTGGCTTCTCACGCGCGTGCCAGGTCCAGGTGGCATGGTCATGGACAATCCAATCTCAGGGCTATCCCGATGGAAGATCTTCGATAACCTCAGGCGAAGTCTGGTGGCGCCTGCCCAGATCTCTTTGCTGCTCTTGGCATGGGTAGCCCTTCAGCACCCCATCTTCTGGACCTCTATGGTAGTAGGAGCAGTTCTTGCTCTGCCTGTGCTGGCTTCCATCAGAACTATATTGAGCAAGTCAGAAGGGCTCTTTTTATACAAGCATCTGCATTATGCGGGGAGGGCAATTGCCAGATATCTGGCACAGGCAACTCTCAGCCTGATATTTCTGCCTTTTGAGGCATACTTCAGCCTTGATGCTGTTGTGCGCACCGGAGGGCGGATGCTATTCACCCATAAGCGACTCCTGGAATGGAACACCTCAGGCAGCGCCCAAAACCGCAGCCAGAGCAATTTGAGTGGATTCTACAGATCGATGTGGATAGCCCCGGCAGTAGCTATCAGCCTGATATCTTATCTCGCGTTTTGGCGTCCTGGTCTGCTGAGCACTAGCTGGCCGCTGCTGGCATCCTGGATCCTCGCCCCTGTTGTTGCCTGGTGGATAAGCCTACCCCTGGATACGCCCAGGGCAGAATTGAGCCCAGATCAGACGCTCTTTTTGCGCAAGCTTTCCAGAAGGACGTGGAGGTTCTTTGAGACATTCGTTACGCCTAAAAGCCACTGGCTTCCGCCGGACAACTATCAAGAGAATCCGCGCTCTGTGGTGGCGAATGGCACCTCGCCTACGAATATGGGATTGTCACTGCTAGCGAACCTGACAGCATACGATTTCGGCTATATCTCTGCGGGAAGGCTGATAAGGCGGAATGCTAGTGCCCTGAATACAATGAAAAACCTGGAACGGTTTCAGGGTCATTTTTATAATTGGTATGATATTAAAAAATTAAAGCCGATGATGCCCAGATATATCTCAACTGTTGATAGCGGTAACCTGGCGGGTCATCTCTTGACCTTAGAGCAGGGCCAGCTCGAGCTAATAGATCAGAAAATTCTGTCAGATCGTGCATTTTGCGGTCTGGAGGATACTCTGCAGATATTGAAGGATGCAGCCACCAGGGGCGGCGAGTCAGCAGAGGACCAGAAGCGAATTGCACCATTCCAAGTGCTCGAACAGATTGATCGATTCAAATCTGAGATTCATTCGCCCCCAGAGAACCTTTCTGCGGCCTGGCAGTTGCTGGACCGGCAAGCAAAAGCAACGGCATCGATGATAAGCCTTATTGAGCGAGAAGAGAATAGCGATCTGTTGTGGTGGGCTAGAGCTTACAAGCGGCAGCTCCGGGATCATAAGAGTGATCTGATCTATCTTGCCCCCTGGCTCATGCTGCCCATCTGGATACTGGAGCATCCAATTCCCGGGGAAATCCCGGAGCATGAATCAAATGAGCTGGCGGGAAAGAGAAGCGAGCTGGAAGCTGAGCTTCTCGGACATAACTATATTCCATCTTTAGGAGAGGTCCCAGAAGTGTCAGAAAAGGTGGCAGGCGTTATAGATCAGATCAGCAGGTGCTTTGTAGAAGACTGCCAGGAGGAACGAGATTGGCTAGAGGAGCTGAGGTCAAAGACAACTGACGCCAGGAGGCGTGCAGACGAGAGAATTGCGTCTATTGAATGGCTTGCTCAGACCTGCGGCGAACTGGCAGAAATAAAATATGATTTCCTCTTCAATAACTCGCGTCGGCTTCTTTCTATCGGCTATAATATCGAGAACTTAGAGCTTGATGAGAGCTGCTACGACCTCTTAGCATCCGAGGCCAGACTATGCAGCTATGTGGCCATTGCCCAGGGTCAGCTCCGACAGGAGCACTGGTTTGCTCTGGGTCGCATGCTCACCATAGCAGGGGGAGATTTCGCTCTGCTTTCCTGGGGTGGGACAATGTTTGAGTATCTCATGCCGCTACTGATTATGCCAACTTATGGAAACACCCTTCTTGATCAGACCTGCATATCGATAGTCAAGCGGCAGATCGAATATGGACAACAACGAAAAGTTCCCTGGGGCATCTCAGAATCTGGCTATAGTGTCGTAGATGTCAATCAGATCTATCAATACAGGGCTTTCGGAGTCCCGGGCCTTGGACTGAAACGTGGGCTGGCCAACGACCTGGTAGTAGCGCCTTATGCCTCCGCCATGGCTCTGATGGTCCTTCCTCAAGAGAGCTGCGTCAATCTGAAGCGTTTGGCAGATGAGGGTTATCTGGGAGAATATGGCTTTTATGAAGCTATCGATTATACCCCATCCCGTCTGGCCCAGCATCAGAGAAGCGCAATAGTCCAGTCCTTCATGTCTCACCATCAAGGGATGAGCCTTCTCTCTTTGGCTTATGTCCTGTTGGACCGGCCAATGCAAAGAAGATTCATGGCCAATCCCATCTTCCAGGCTGCAGATCTGCTTCTTCAGGAAAAGATTCCTCTGGCCAAGGCATTTTATCCTCATGCTGCAGAGGCATCGTCATCAATCTGGAGGGCGGGCATGCTTGAGCGCAAAGGCTCTGTGCGCGTCTTCAGTGATCCGAGCAGTGCCTTTCCCAATGTGCATCTTCTCTCCAATGGCAACTACAACGTGATGATCACCGGTTCTGGCGCAGGCATTAGCCGGTGGAAGGATATTGCAGTCACCCGCTGGCATGGCGATGCTACCCTGGATAATGAGGGACAGTTCTTCTATATCCGTGACCTGGAGAACAATGATTTCTGGTCGGCAGGATATCAGCCTGCATGCAGAGATTCAAGGACTTATCAGGTCATATTCGAGGGATCGAAGGCAGAGATTCGGTCAATGATTTGGGGGATTGATGCCCGTAGCGAAATTGTAGTCTCGCCTGAGGACGACGTTGAGTTAAGGACCATAAGTCTCACCAACCGTTCATCTGCAAAGCGGAAGATTGAGCTGACAAGCTATGCAGAGGTCGTTCTTACGGCCCTAGCCGCTGACGCGACTCATCCTGCTTTCAGCAACCTATTCGTGGAGACGAAGATCCTGCCCAAAAATTCTGCTATCCTGTGCACTCGACGACCGAGGTCTGAGGATGAGAAGACGCCCTGGATGTTGCATATGATGGCGTCGAAGAATGTTGCCGATGATTCAATCTCTTTTGAGACGGATAGGTCCAGGTTCATAGGCAGAGGAAGAGACGTCGCCGATCCTGTGGCAATGACAGGAACGGCGAGTCTATCAAATAGCGAGGGCCCCGTCCTGGATCCGATAGTCTCCATCAGGTGCATAGTTTCGATAGATCCAGGCGAGACAATGCGGGTGAACTTCATCACCGGAATTGCAGAGACGGAAGATGAAGCCATTAAGCTGATCGAAAAATACCATGACGTACGAATGGCCGAGCGCGTACATAATCTGGCCTGGACCCACAATCAAATGATCATGCAGCAGCTCAACATATCAGATGGCGATGTTCACCTTTATATGCGCCTTGCCAGCGCAATAATCTATCCCAACTCAAACTGGCGGGCAGGCTCGGGCGTTCTCATGAAAAACCAGCTTGGCCAGTCAGGCCTGTGGGCTTTTGGCATATCAGGCGATTTCCCAATTGTCCTCCTTCGGATCACAGATCGGTCTAATATCAATCTCGCCCGTGAGTTCCTGAGGGCTCATGCCTACTGGCAGATGATGGGGATTGTCGTGGATCTGGTGATCTGGAATGAGGATAGCTCGGGATATCGGCAGGAGCTTTATGATGAAATTATGGGTCTGATCTCCGTCAGCACAAGTGCATTTGATCCGAAGCGATTTGGTGGAGTTTATGTAATACAAGATGACCAGGTATCTGAAGAGGCCGGAGTCCTGATGGAGGCCGTGGCCAGTGCCATATTCACCGATTATCGGGGAACATTCGAAGAGCAGCTCAAACGCGAAAGGAGACCACGCGCGCCGGTGCCTCTCTTAAAGCCAGAAAAAACCTTGAAGGTCGAGACCTACAGGCCGATTGAATCTACAGGCCAAGACCTCATCTTCTTTAATGGTCTTGGTGGTTTCACAAAGGATGGACGCGAATATATAATCCGCTTAGCTCCGGGGGAAGTCACACCTGCCCCCTGGTCGAATGTGATAGCAAATCACAATTTTGGAACGGTAATATCCGAGTGCGGCAGCTCTTATACCTGGTCAGAAAACTCTCAGCAGTTCCGTCTGACCCCCTGGTACAACGATCCTGTAAGCGATCATAGCGGCGAAGCGCTATACATTCGAGATGAGTTGAGTGGAGATTTCTGGTCTCCTTCCGCACTTCCTGCCCGGGGCAAGACGCCTTATACCTGCAGGCACGGCTTTGGCTACAGCGTCTTCGAGCATAAAGAGTTCGGAATTGCATCCGAGCTGTGGGTATATGTGGCAATGGACGCACCAGTCAAGTTTTGCCGGCTTGTTGTTCGCAATGAATCCGGCATCTTCCGCCAGCTTTCCCTGACCTGTTACATCGAGCAGGTCTTGGGAGACCTGCGTTCCAAGACCGGAATGCATGTGGTCACAGAGATCGATCCAAGGACCGGTGCCCTATTTTCTAGAAACCCGTTCAATACGGATTTCCCGGGAAGAATCGTCTTCTCGGATGTGAATACGAAAATCAACAGCTTCACTGGCGACCGGACTGAGTTCCTGGGAAAGAACGGCAGCATGACCAGGCCAGCTGCGTTAGACAGAGAGACGCTATCTAACCGGATTGGTGCGGCCATGGACCCCTGTGCAGCAATTCAGGTCAGAATAGATCTGCAGGATAAAGAGGATGTCGAGATCATATTTACCTGTGGAGCTGGGCAGAATGTGGAAGATGCACGCAGTCTGGTCAAACGTTTTCGAGGATCGGCTTCCGCTCGCACCGCTCTCGAGCAGGTTTGGAGCTACTGGAATCATACCCTTGGCGTGGTGCACGTGGAGACGGAAGATAAAGCTCTTGATGTGCTCACCAATGGCTGGCTCCTCTACCAGACACTATCTTGCCGCATGTGGGCGCGAACCGGATACTACCAGTCGAGCGGAGCCTATGGCTTCCGGGATCAGCTTCAGGATTCAATGGCTCTCATCTATGCAGAGCCGGAAATTTTCCGTGAGCATCTACTGCGCTGTGCTTCCCATCAGTTCGTGGAAGGAGATGTTTTGCACTGGTGGCACCCACCATTTGAACGGGGAGTGCGCACGCACAGTTCTGATGATCGCCTCTGGCTGCCGCTGGCAGCTCATCGCTACGTAACGACAACAGGAGATGTTGGTGTGCTTAACGAAAGCACCCACTTCATTACGGGTGGGCTCTTAGCTCCCGATGAAGACTCCTGCTACCACCTGCCTGCCAGGTCTGCGGAATCGGGCACTCTTTATGAGCACTGCGTCAGATCCATCAAGCGCAGTCTGCAGTTTGGCCGGCACGGCCTGCCTCTAATGGGAACGGGCGACTGGAACGATGGCATGAATCACGTAGGCTACCAGGGATTGGGCGAAAGCGTCTGGAATGCTTTCTTCCTATACGATGTGCTCGCAAAGTTCAAGGATATTGCCCATCTCTTTGGCGATTCCGCCTTTGCTGAGCTTTGTGCAAGCGAGGCTGCAACTCTGCGGGAGAATATCAGGCAGAGCGGCTGGGATGGCCATTGGTACCTGCGGGCATACTTCGACAATGGAGATCCACTCGGGTCCATTGCCAATGAGGAGTGCCAGATAGATTCAATCCCCCAGAGCTGGTCGGTTCTATCCGGGGCGGGAGACCCAGAAAGATCAAGGGAAGCAATGGAGGAAGTGGATCATAGACTGGTCAACAGGGACAATTCTGTGATACAGCTTTTGCAGCCACCATTTGATAGGTCCAGCTTGAATCCCGGATATATCAAAGGATATCTTCCAGGTGTGAGAGAGAATGGCGGGCAGTATACCCATGCCGCCATATGGGTGATTATGGCTTTTGCCTCTTTGGGCGACAGCGCCCGGGCCTGGGAGCTGTTGGATCTGATCAATCCGGTGATGCATGGCTCGACCCCAAATCAGGTGGCAATTTACCGGGTTGAGCCTTATATCGTGGCAGCAGATATCTGTGCTCTCCCTCCGAATGCAGGGAGGGGAGGATGGACATGGTACACAGGTGCTTCTGGCTGGATGTACCGCCTCATATTGGAATCACTGCTCGGTATAACCTTGGAAGTGGACAGGCTGCGATTTCAGCCCTGCATTCCCGACGACTGGAAATCCTTCAAAGTACATTATCATTATCGTGAGACATTCTATCATATCACTGTTATGCGGATTGGATCCGCGGAAGAAGTGACTGTGGATGGGATTATACAGACCGATGGGACTGTACACCTCGTTGACGATAAAAAAGAGCATTTAGTGGAGGTAAGGATAAGCTAGTGAGAGATAGGATCTTCATCCTCCCTTCATCTTCAAAAGATCAGTATTTTTATCCCCATAACCGTAGCAGTCACAATACTGGCTGCGATCAATATTCCTGTCGCAACGGCAGCAAGGGCGGGCAGGAACCGGAAGCCCAGGAGGAAGGCAATAGCACAGCCAGTCCAGGCCCCAGTCATAGGAAGGGGTATGGCCACGAAGATGATCAGGGCGATCAATCCAAAGTTCTCATGCTTTTGAATATACTTGCTGCGGGTGCGAGCGAATAGCCAGGTGAAGAATCTATCTCCAATGGTATAACGCCGCAGGTAATCGGATACAGGACCCAGAAATAGAAGCAGAGGAACCACGGGAAGGAGGTTTCCCAGGACGGATATGAGAAATGCCTGGTACCATGAGTATCCGTAATATCCAATGGCTAAAGGTATGGCTCCCCGAACCTCGGATACTGGAAGAGCGGCCACCATGAGAGTGACCAGCCACGAGGGAATTATGAGAACCATCCGTATTTCCTTAAAAGATTGGCAATGCCAATAGCGTCGGCCTCACCGATATCTTTTCCCTGCTCAGGCTGCATGCTGCTGATGGTCCTCTTACTCTCCTATAGTTCCTTTGATCTCCACCTTGAAGACGGTCTCCTGGGTGGGTGAGGAGACTGAGATGCTCAGGTCCACGGGTACCTTCCCCAGAGCAATGGAAAGGGGCGCATCCGAGGTGGCCACATTCACCTTCACACCCTGAGATAGCCGGGTGAGAGCGCCGATAATGGATTCAAAGTCCACCGTCCGGGCGACCTCCTTGAGATCCGGGACCACAGTGATTGGAGCCAGCTTGATGGGCTCGACCGCAATGGGGTTTTGAGAGTCGCCTGATATCCGGGCGGATATGGGGCTAGAGCCATCTCCAGCCACCTGAATGCTCAACGCTCCATCCTTTCCCGAGCCCTTGACCTTGGCCACTATGGGATACTTTTCCTGGTCCTCCGATCCCTGAACAATAGCCCTTGCATCAGCATCTACTTTGAAGCTCACCATCATATCACGGGAAGTGATTGGATTTTCTCGGATATAAAGGTGGTATAGGCCCAGGCGATGGCTCAGGGCAACAGCCATGGATAATAGCCGGAATATGGCCAGAATAAATGGCCCCGGAGGCGAAAGCCTGATATCTTATGCGACAGTACCTTCCCACTGATGGTTGAAGTAGGATATTTACATATTGATAGTCCCATTGCTGTTATTTCTTCCAATAACCGTCCGGAGACTGACAATGCAGTCGGTTTGATCCTGCTGGATGGTTTCGACCTTGATGTCGTCTCCCCTTCTCAGATCCAATCCCGTCTGAGCGACGTAAAGCAGAGGCTCAGGGAATGGAGGGAGGGCAGGGCTAACTTCCCAGATATCCATGATGGACAGCGAGCAGCAAAAAAAGAGGGAAAAGAACTAAGGCGCGATGCCGCCCTCGGCCTTTGTGCAACATGCTCCGAGGATGGGCCTCTCTTGGATGCGGCGAGAATTGCTGCCCAGAACCTCTGCCTGCTTGAGCTGAAGATGTCAAGCATTCGCGATCCCATCCGGTTGCTGGAGCTGATCCCTATTTTGAAGCGCTCTGGAGTCACCCTATCTCTCAGGATCAGGCCAGAGGATCTCTCCAATACATTGCTGCAAAAGCTCAACGAGAGCGATCTGGACCTGATTCACCTCGACCTGCGCGGCCTTAATGGAGTTAGCCCCAAGCTGGTCAAGAAAGCAGCTGATATTCGCGGTCCGGCGATAATGGCTCTGGCTGATGTGGGAGATTTTGAGGATGCCAGGACCCTCCTGGCGATGGGGGCAGATGTGGTATCTCTGCGCGGAGCGGATCCCGAGTTCGTCCAGTGGCTCGCCGGGGCCATGCTCGAATATGATCTTCTCAGCGGCTGGTGCAACGCCCCCAAGCATATTTGTGCGGGCGGAGACCTGCGCGGCCTGACCTTCTGCTGTCCTCCAGTCAAGAACTGCGCGGTGTTCGGCGCCCTTAAGAGAGCGGGCCTCTCGTCGGAGGAGTTCGTGAACCGGAAGCTCGCTTTTGCCAAAGGAACTCCTCTGGAGAAGGGAGAGGGCACATGCTTTGGAAGCCTGGTCTGGTGCTGCAAGATCAGCAAGCCCTGCTACCTGCGGGACGAGGCGCTATCCAGGGCGAAGCTCTCCGAAAAGGAATACATGGAACTGAAAAAGAAGCTGGCAGAGAAGATCCTGCAAAAGATCCATTGATCACATATGCGCGGGTCATTAGAGAGATCGGATCGAGTGGCTCAGTGCGCAGTTCTCGCCATGCTCTTCGAGCTCTCCTCCAGTCCCAAGCCAGGTAATGTCGACCGCTGCCACGATTTTTCTGATATCCGGTTTCATCACTTCCTGACCAGCGCAGTCTCTGCTTATCCCGTCTTCAGGAAGGCGGCGAGTGGCGAAGGAAGCCCCGGGTCGCTCATACTGGAAGGGGTGGCAGCCTGGGGGGACTGGAACCTGAGAAGCAACACCCACTTCGGCTCGCTGGTGCTACTGATCCCTCTCGCCCTGGCTGCAGGCCGGATGGCGGGTCATGAACGAGCAGGTCATGAACACGGTCAAGAAACGAAACAGGACGAGAGCCAGGAGAATGGACCGGATGATGGGGTGGATGATGGGGTGGATGATGGGCTTGAGGAGGAGTTGGCGAGAGTTCTGAGGAGCACCACCGTCCAGGATGCATTAGACTTCTATCGGGCCTTCGATCTGGCGGGAGCAAGAGTAGTGCAGGTCGATGATTTCAGCCTGAAGGATCCGGACTGGGAAAGAAAGCTGATTGATGGCAACCAATCCCTTCTCGAACTGATGAGACTTTCCCTGGATCATGATATCGTTGCTCGCGAATGGGCCACGGACTTTGAGCGATCATTCCAGCTCGCCGGAAGGCTGCGGGAGATGGTATCCATATACGGCCTCAATGATGGCGTGGTCAGGACCTTCCTTGAAGCCCTGGCCGAGGTGCCAGACAGCCTTATATCCGCCAAGTTCGGAAGGGAAAGAGCGGTGGAAGTATCCCGTATGGCTGTAGATGCGCTCCTTGATTCCACCCTGAATAAGGCCAGGAAGATGGATTGCGAACTGAACAACAGGGATATGAATCCGGGCTCTACAGCAGACCTGATTGCGGCATCTTTATTTATCTCTCTTCTGAGGAGATTGCGGTTTTGATCATGTTCTATGGCAAAGAGGCTCTTGATGAGCTGGGAATACTGGAGGGCATAAACGAGATAATTGCCACCACAGAGACAGGTGGCAGAGTAAATGCTGCTCCTTTAGGAATTATCAGGAGTGAGGATAGCCTATATATCCGCTTATTTTTAGGAACTCACACCTATGAGAATATCCTCACCAGGAAATGGTTTGTGGCCAATGTCACCCACGATGCCTGGATCTTCGCGGAGACAGCTTTAGAGGACCTGCCCCAGGAGTACTTCACGCATTGCGATGGCCTGCCGATTCTAAAAGATACTGAGGCCTGGCTGCTATTCAAGTGCGATCCCTTCGCTTCGGATATCATAATCGCCAATATCGAGCCGGTAAAAGGGGAGCTATTGAGAAAGGACTTCCGGGCAGTCAACCGGGGAGCCAACCTGGTAGTAGAAGCAGCGGTAGCTGCCACCAGATATATGTCCCTTCGAAGCGATAATTATTTCGAGGAGTTGATGAAGACCCAGAGGATAATAAACCGCTGCGGCAACCCCAGAGAGAGAGAGGCGATGGAGAGGCTAATGGACCGGATCGATAACTTCGCCCATAAGAGATAGGCGATTAATGATAGAAATTCGATTTCTATGAGTACCCTTGAACGTTTGCCTGTAGGCTGTCAGAGCCTGGACCTCCTTCTGGGCGGAGGATTTGAGTCGGGCATAATCACTGAGCTCTATGGTGAATCGGGATCAGGGAAGAGCAACATCGTCCTGCAGCTGGCGGTGGCTGCGGTGGCCAGGGGCTTTCGGGTGATCTTCATCGATACGGAGGGCTTCTCCGCTGAGAGGTTCAAGCAGATTGCCGGACCTGGTGCTGCAGATATAGCGGCCAAGATAATGATCTTCGAGCCCATGAGCCTCGAGCAGCAGGCAATGGCCATCAGGGAGGCATCAAAGATCGCAGGAAGGGATCTGGGGCTGGTTATTCTTGATTCGGCGACGTCTCTTTACCGCATGCTCCTGGAGGCGGAGGACAGCCGGCCTGCCCGTCGAGCTCTGACCGTCCAGCTCTCGGAGCTGCAGGAGATCGCCCGGAGGCACAGGATTCCTGTGGTCATAACCAATCAGGTCTATACCGATATCGAGAGCAACTCCCTTCGGCCATTAGGCGGCACATATCTGGAGCACATGTGCAAAGCGATAATATTTCTAGAAAAGGCCGGAGAGGGCCTGCGGAGAGCACGGCTGATGAAGCACCGCTCCCTGCCGGAAAATAGAACTGCAGAGTTTCGTCTGACCGCCCGGGGCCTGGAGTGATAGCAGACAAGAGGCGGCTAAAGGCGGGCCTTCATGATAAATGCTGCCTCTCCATCGGAGTAGTAAGAGGGACAGATGCCTCTTATCTGAAATCCCAGGTTGGAATAAAGAGATTGAGCCTTCCTGTTGCTGACTCTTACCTCAAGAGTAGCACCCAGTGCTCCTAAATTGCGGAAGGACTTGAGGACGGCCAGCATCAGCCTCATGCCTATCCCTCGGCCCTGATATCGCGGCCTTATTGCCAGCCAGAAGACCCGACCTTCGAAGGGAGCATGCTTGAATCCCAGGACGAAGCCTGCCAGTTCCCCGTTCACCTTTGCGGCAAGTGTTGTGGCAGGATGGTACTCGTAAAAAGCGGCGAATATGTTCGGGTCATAGCCTCCAAAGACCTCTCGGTCGATCTCTAGAGCTGCATTTAAATCACTGGCACTCATTCTCCTTATGATCACCGCATCTTTCAGGACCGCTTCTTTTATGCCGTCATCATGCTGCCTTTCGAATAGCTCCTCTGGCCACATTATACCATTGCCTGAGATTTTTCAACGGAAATAGTTTATCCGAAGGAGGTGGCATCTGTTTGTAGAGGAGAGCGCCCACGGAACAGCTTCAATAAGGCAAACGAAGAATCGGATCTCAACTATTTCTGCTCCGGCCGTTGAGTGTTCTTCAGGCACACCGACGGGCCATGCGCTTTATGTACTTCGAGCTAGACTATGGCCGCGATGCCGCAGAAATCATGAAGTACAACAGGAACGGCCAGAATTCCCTGATGATGTTCAAGCTGGGAAGGAAAGGCAATTGGAGCAAAAGCTTCATAGTAATAATTACAGACTCAATCTTTGAGGAGCTGGGGATTTGAAGGACGAGGAGCGAAGTTATCGTGGGCAACTGCATGACGACGCATCTTTTCCGGTGGCAGCAGGACATAAAGAGATGCCAGAAAGCTATGCCGTGTTCATTGGTGAGATCAAAGAACGCATACAGAAGGAACGTTTGCGCGTGGTCATGTCCGCCAACTCCTCGATGGTGCTTCTTTATTGGGACATCGGGCGGACTATCATTGATCGTCAGGAAAAGGAAGGATGGGGGGCAAAGGTCATTGACCGGCTTTCAGCAGATCTGCGAGAGGCATTTCCTGACATGCAGGGGCTATCGCCAAGAAATCTGAAATACATGCGCGCATTTGCTGCTGCGTGGCCCGACCGGGAGATTGTGCAAGAGGTGCTTGCACAAATCACTTGGTATCATAATATTGCTCTTCTGGAAAAGGTAGCAGATTCACAAGTCCGCCTCTGGTATGCGAAGAAAGGACTGGAAGAAGGCTGGAGCCGCAGTGTACTGGTAATGCAGATCGAACGCAAGCTACATGACCGGCAGGGCAAGGCACTAAACAATTTTAACCTCACACTGCTGCCTGGCGATTCCGATATGGCCGCTCAGATATTCAAAGATCCATATCTGTTTGACTTCCTTGGAACTGCCGATCCACGCCGGGAGCGAGAAGTGGAAAAAGGGCTGATAGACCACATCCAGCGCTTCCTCCTGGAGCTTGGAGAAGGATTTGCCTTTGTGGGAAGACAGGTTCACCTCGAATTCGCAACTAAGGACTATTACCTTGACCTATTATTTTATCATCTGAAGTTGCGCTCCTACGTAGTGGTTGAATTGAAATCTGTTTCTTTTGATCCCGGATTTGTGGGAACTCTTAACATGTATCTTTCAGCGGTTGATGATTTGCTCCGCCACCCAGATGATAAACCAAGCATTGGACTCCTGTTATGCCGCAAAGGAAGCAGGATCGAGGTCGAATACGCCCTGCGTGGAATCCAAAAGCCGATGGGTGTTGCAGGCTGGGAGACAAAGCTTGTGAAGACTCTGCCTGAAGAGCTGCAGAGCAAACTGCCAAGCGTGGCCGAGATCGAGGCTGAACTGACCTGGGATGAAAATGAAGGGGCCTGACCTCATGGAAGAGGAACAATCCAGGGGGAGTGCGACCAGCTTCGAAGATCAAGAAATACTTCGAGGAGCTGGGGGTATGAGCTGGCCTCGCAAGAAGCTTGAGTTGCTTGCTGCTGATGAGCCTTACTCTTTTGTTGGGGGTCCGTTTGGCTCGAAACTTACTTCGCGTGATTATTCTGATCAAGGTATTCCTGTGATTCGGGGATCCAATCTAAACAACGGTCGTTTCCTAGATATGAACGAATTCGTTTACGTCTCCGATTCAAAAGTCCGCAAGGACCTATCCGGCAATCTTGCTAAACCAGGTGACTTAGTTTTCACACAGCGTGGTACCCTTGGCCAAGTAGCAATCATTCCAAAAGAAGGTATATCAGATCGATATGTTGTTTCCCAGAGTCAAATGAAGCTGACTGTTGACGACACCAAAGCAGACCAATTCTTTCTGTACTACTATTTTTCCAGCCGTGAAGTCATTGATAGGATTACGAATTTTACGTCCTCATCTGGTGTTCCCCATATCAATTTGACAGTGCTTCGCAATTTTGAGATTCCGGTTCCTCCACTTGAGATCCAGAAGTCAATCGCCTCCATCCTTTCCGCCTACGACGACCTGATCGAGAACAACCGGCGGCGCATACAGCTGCTGGAGCAGGCGGCGCGGCTGCTCTACAGGGAGTGGTTCGTGCACCTGCGCTTCCCCGGCCACGAGCACGTCAGGATTATGGACGGGGTGCCGGAGGGGTGGGAGAGAAAGACCGCATTTGATGAAATGGATATTCTGAGCGGCGGGACACCGAAGACAGGCGTACCGGACTATTGGAATGGCGACATACCTTTCTTCACCCCAAAGGACTCCATGGATTATGCATATGCTCTCGCCACGGAAAAGCGATTAACTGAGGAGGGTCTTCGCAACTGCAACAGCAAGTTATACCCCAAAGACACCATATTTATCACAGCACGGGGGACGGTGGGAAAGATCAATCTCGCCCAGACTGCAATGGCTATGAATCAATCGTGTTATGCTCTGATTGGGAAACCTCCCCTCAATCAATACTACCTATATTTTGCACTCGTTGATGGAGTGGAACAATTCAGGAGTCGTGCGGTTGGAGCGGTGTTTGATGCAATCATTCGCGAGACATTCAATCAGATTCCATTCATTGTTCCCGATGACAAGATCATTCAATCATTCACAGAGCATGTAGTCCCAATAATTAAGCAGATAGATGTTCTATCGACAGAGATAAGAATGCTTACCCAAGCCCGCGACTTGCTATTGCCACGCTTGATGAATGGAGAGATCAAGATATGAGTAAGATAATGCAGATTGAGTCCAATAAAGCGTCAATAAAAAGTTCTTCAGAAGCAACAGAGAAGCAGATACCCAAATCGACTGCTGGTATCTTGAAGTTCCTTGCCCCGTCTCAAATCAATTGGCAGGAGATTCGCCCAGACACAGCTAGAATTTCTGATAAAAATAAGAAAAATGAAATAGATGGTAAGGCCAAAGAAGCTAAAAGAACTCTTGACGAAATGCTTCTTTCTTCTCTCCAGATGTCCAATTTAGTGATATTATCTGGAAGTGGAACATCACTTGGAGATGTCGGTGGCCCTTCCATGAAGGATTTATGGAATTATGCGATAAATAATGAGTTAAATGGGCCTAATGAGAAAGCCATAAAAATTATGAATAAGGTCAATTTTGTTGAGGAGAAGGAAGGTAAAAATATCGAAGCGTTCCTATCTCAATGTGAAGCCTATCTTCAGGTAAAAGAGGACAAGAAGGTACGTGATTTTGTCGAGCATTGCAAAAGAGTCATACTCGATAAATGCAGTGAATTCTTGAAAGATGAAAATGCAGGTGTATGGTTTGACGAAAAACTAGAAGGCCATTGCACCTTTCTGCACCGCCTTTCTCGTCGCAGGGTCCGTGATCCACGTTTAAAGGTATTTACAACCAATTACGACTTATGTTTCGAACGGGCTGCAAGCTTACAAAGCCTTATTATAAATGATGGTTTTTCTTACACCCAGCCACGCATATTTGATCCTCGTTTTTTTGGATATGATACAGTCAGACGCTCGCTAGCAGCCGCTGAACGTGGCGACTATTTAGAAGGTGTCTTTCATCTACTAAAGCTTCACGGATCGGTCAATTGGGCGCGAAGTAGTAATGGTAGGATCGAAGAGAAAAATAATCCGGAACCACCAGAAGCTTGCCTGATTTATCCTGCAAAAGGAAAGTATCAATTATCGTATATTCAGCCTCATCTAGAACTTATCTCCCAATATCTGACGAGTCTACGCGAGCCTAATACGTGCCTAATAGTCACGGGATTTGGATTCAATGATGATCACTTGTCTGAACCCATCCTTGCGGCTGTAAAGATTAATCCCCGACTCCGTCTGATTGTAGTCGATTTCAAGGCAGAGGATTCTATTGAAAAACCATCTGAAGAGACAAGCAGATATTGGAAAGAGTTTTCCACTCTCGCTAAAAACGGGGAAGACATTTGGTTTATCAATGCTTCGTTCAAGGATTTCGCCTCTCTTATCCCTGACCTCCGATCACTCACTACTGCGCAACAGCTGGAGAAAGTGATCAAGAGAAGTTTAGGAGGCGCAAATGAGTGATTTAGATGAACGCCTCCGAAGACTTGCTCAAAAAGGCATCCTACGCCCGGAGCTGCGCGTGGGTGTAGTGTCATTTGTCAAGTCCTATGTCGCTCATATAAATCTTCGTGATGCTGGAAACCCAAGCGGGACACATTTCGAGGGTGGGCGCTACGGGAAAGGTGAAGTAGGTGAGTTTATTTTAGTTGAGGGACAGCGAAGCATTCTCTTGGGAAGGATTATGGAAGTGCGGCTGCCTGACGGGGAACGCCAAATCATTGGTCAGGACTATGCTGGATCTAATGAGTTGGATGCAATCGGCCATATTCAACTGCTAGGATCTATTTCAATGGTAGATTTTCACTTTACTGCAGGTGTCGATACTTATCCGCGTCTTGGGGACCGAGTTTATGCAGCCCCACATCAACTTATTGCCTTGATCCCCTATTTAATGATAAGAACGGGGGATGGCGATACTCCTGTTCAGCTGGAGTTGGGCGCTGTGGGAGATGCGAATGAAAGCAAAGTCAGCATCACGCCGGAAAAGCTATTTGGTCGTCATTGTGCCATCCTCGGCGCCACAGGTGGCGGTAAGAGTTGGACAACGGCACGCATAATTGAAGAATGCATCAAACACAAGGGTAAGATCATCCTCTTGGATGCAACTGGGGAATATGGAGAGTTTAGTGGTGATGAAGTAATGCATTGCTATTTGGGAATGCCTGTGTATAAGCCAGAGACTTCTATTGCCTGTTCTTTACCACCAACCAGCTTTCAGGAATCCGATTTTATGGCATTATTCCTGCCTTCCGGCAAAGTCCAGGGTCCAAAATTGAGGGAAGCAATCCGGAGTCTTCGCCTGGCAATGCTATGTCCTGAATTAGCGGAAGGGGGGCTAATTTTTAAGGCTAATAAATCCAAGATCGATATCAACCAAAGGCTATCTGAAGAAGCTATTGGCGAGAGAGTAGACAATCCAAACCAGGGGTTTGATGTGACTCTTCTTGCAAGGCAAATCGAGCAAGAATGTGTCTATCCAACCGAGTTTGGAAAAAATTCGCAGAAATGGGGAAATTATGACAGTAGTAGTTATTCATATTGTCTTTCGCTAATAATCCGAATAAATGCCGTGATTTCATCGGCTGCCTATGAATGCGTATTTGGAAGAAGTACTGATAAGGCAATCACGGATGCAATCTCCGAATTTCTTAGAGAAGACCAAAGACTCCTTTGTATTTGTTTGAGCGGGATTCAGCACGAATTCAATGCAAGAGAGATCATTGCAAATACGATCGGCCGTTATCTCTTATACCTTGCGCGAAAAGGTGACTTCAAAGCAAATCCTGCGGTGGTTGTCGTGGATGAAGCTCATCATTTTCTTGGTCGTCAGATCGGATCTGAAGATATGTTCTCGCGATTGGATGCCTTTGAGCTGATCGCCAAGGAAGGGCGAAAATTCGGTTTGTGTATTTGCCTGGCTACACAACGACCTCGTGATATTACGGAAGGCGTCCTAAGTCAAATGGGAACTTTGGTCGTCCACCGACTTACAAATGATAGAGATCGAGAAATAGTAGAGAGGGCATGTGGAGAAATTGATCTCTCAGCATCCTCATTTTTGCCGAATCTCCAGCCTGGTGAAGCAGCTATCATTGGTATTGATTTCCCCTTTCCGCTTGCAATCCGGATAAACAAGCCATCTTATCGGCCACGGTCCGACGGACCAAATTATCAGAAGCACTGGAAGGCAGAATGAGCATCTTTACTGAAGACACCCTCGTCCAGCAAACCACCGCCGATTATCTGGAGCTTCGGCTCGGCTGGAAGTCGTTCAGTGCAGATAACAAACAGGAAGTAAAGACATGAAAGCTACCGAAGCCAAGCTACTAGATTTTCTCAAGAAGTCACCGCAGTTTGTCATCCCGATATACCAGCGCACTTACAGCTGGACAGAGCGCGAGTGCCTCCAGCTCTGGGACGATATTCTGCGCACTGGCAGCAACGATGCCATTGCAGCGCACTTCATCGGCTCCATAGTCTATATCCAGAAAGGTCTCTACCAGATCTCCGGTATGTCGCCATTGCTAGTTATCGACGGTCAGCAACGCTTGACAACCTTGATGCTGATCATCGAGGCGTTGGCTCGAAATCTTGGTGAAACCGAGCCTGTGGACGGCTTCTCTGCTAAGAAGCTGCGTAACTATTACCTCCTTAATCCTCTAGAAGATGGGGAGCGTGCTTTCAAATTGCTGCTTGGGCAGACAGACAAGCAGAGTCTGCTCGCCCTTCTGCAGCAGAAACCTCTGCCGACAGAACCTTCTTTGCGCATCCAAGACAACTTTGCTTTCTTCGAGGAACACGTGCGTGCATTGGGCTTAGACCTTGCACCCCTGTGTAATGGACTTGCCAAGCTTGTCGTTGTGGACATTGCACTTAGCCGTGATAAGGACAACCCGCAGCTCATCTTCGAGAGCATGAACTCCACCGGTCGCGAACTGAGCCAGGCAGACCTCATTCGCAACTTCATCCTGATGGGTCTGGAGCCTGCTGACCAGACCCGGCTCTACCTGGACCACTGGAGGCCAATGGAAGTCGCCTTCGGACAGGAGGCCTATGGCATCCAATTTGATAGCTTCATGCGTCACTATTTGACATTCAAGACTGGCGAGATCCCTAAAGTTAAGGCCGTTTATGAGGCCTTCAAGGACCACGCTCGCGACCCAAAAGTGCAGTCCGCTGGCGTGGATTCACTGGTCAACGATATCCATACCTTCGCGGACTACTTTTGTGCTATGGCGCTCGGCAAAGAAAAGGACAAGCATCTAGCTATTGCCTTCCAAGATTTGCGTGAGCTTAAGGTGGATGTCGCTTATCCCTTCCTGCTAGAACTCTACCAAGACTATGCCAATGGCATTTTGCCCAAGTCAGATTTCATTCAGGCGGTGCGTCTTGTTGAGGCATATGTTTTCCGCCGCGTTGTGTGTGCCATCCCCACCAACTCTCTCAACAAGACGTTTGCCACATTTGGTCGAGCATTGAAGAAGGACCATTACCTAGAGAGCATCCAGGCGCATCTATTGAACTTGCCGTCCTATCGACGCCTCCCAGGTGATGAGGAGTTCAAGCGCGAACTAATGGTGCGGGATCTCTATAACTTCCGCAGCCGATCTTACTGGCTGCGACGCCTGGAGAACCACGGACGAAATGAGCGCGTGCCAGTCGATGAATATACTATTGAGCACATCATGCCGCAGAATGAGAATCTCCCTGTCAAATGGCGAGAGTCCCTCGGTCCGGATTGTCAGCGGGTCTGGGAAACATGGCTGCACACTTTAGGCAACCTTACACTGACCGGATATAACTCCCGGTATAGCGACCACCCTTTTATTGAGAAGCGCGACATGGAGGGCGGTTTCAAAGAAAGCCCATTGCATCTTAATAAGGAGTTGGGTACGCTTGATGGCTGGAACGAGACAAAGATCAAACAGCGGGCGGAACGCTTAGCATTTCTGGCATGCGATGTATGGAGAGCACCAAATATATCTTCTGAGGTTTTGGCGAGCTATCGTCCGAGTGTCCCGAAGCCAGAAGTCTATACTATCGATGACCACATCCATCTCGCTGAGAACAGCCCTGTCCGGCCACTCTTCGATGCGTTCCGCAAGGAAGTGCTCGCGCTTGATCCATGCGTGACTGAGGAGTTTCTCAAATTGTATGTGGCCTACAAGGCCGAGACGAACTTTGTGGATGTAGTGCCTCAGGCAAAACGGCTTCGACTTTCATTGAACCTTCAATTTCATGAATTAAGCGATCCGAAAGGGCTAGCTAAAGATGTAACAAACATCGGACGGTGGGGAAATGGTGATGTGGAAGTCGGCCTCGTTAAGCTAGAGGAGTTGCCATACGTAATGGGCTTAGTACGCCAAGCCTTTGAGAAGCAGATAGGAAATGGATTCGAGCAATAATGAGCACCTACACCGAAGACACCCTCGTCCAGCAGACCACCGCCGATTACCTGGAGCAGCAGCTCGGCTGGGAATCGGTCTATGCTTATAACAGCGAGGATTTCGGGCCAAAAAGCCTTCTGGGCCGGGCTTCCGATCGGGAGGTGGTGCTGACCCGAATCCTGCGCCAGAAGCTGGCAGAGCTGAACCCCGGCCTGCCCGGCGCAGCATATGACGACGCTGTGCGCCAGATCACCGCCACCATCGCCTCCCAGACTCTCGCATCCACTAACCGGGAGAAGTACGGCCAGATAAGAGAGGGCGTGCAGGTAGCATTCCGCAACGATGAAGGCGAGCTGGTGAAAGAGCGGATGCAGCTCTTCGATTTCAACGAGCCGGGCAACAACCATTTTTTAGCTGTACGAGAGCTATGGATACGTGGCGACCTCTACCGTCGCCGGGCGGATATCGTCGGCTTCGTAAACGGCCTGCCGCTCTTGTTCATCGAGTGCAAGAACATCCACAAGAACCTCAAAGCCGCCTTCGAGAAAAACTTCTCCGACTACCTGGACACCATCCCTCACATCTTCCATCATAACGCCATTGTGATGTTCGGCAACGGCCAGCAGGCAAAGATCGGCACCATCACCAGCAAATGGGAGCACTTCCACGAGTGGAAACGCCTGGCTGAAGAGGAGCCGGGAGCTGTGGACATGGAAACTTTGCTCAAAGGCATCTGCGACAAAGGCAACTTCCTGGATCTACTGGAAAACTTCATACTCTTTGACGAGTCCAGGGGCGAACCTAAGAAGATCCTGGCCAAAAATCACCAGTTCCTCGGAGTCAACCGGGCCATTGAAGCGGTCTGTAAGCGCAAAGAGCTGCATGGAAAGCTGGGGGTCTTCTGGCACACCCAGGGCGCAGGAAAGAGCTATTCCATGGTGATGTTCACCCGCAAGGTCCATCGCAAACTCGGCGGCAACTTCACCTTTCTGGTGCTCACCGATCGAGACGACCTGGATACTCAGATCTACAAGACCTTCGCCGGCTGCGGCGTGGTTGACAACGATCAGGTTCAATGCCGCGCTTCCAGCGGCAGCCACCTGAGCCGACTGCTGGCCGAGCACAAGGCCTTCATCTTCTCACTGATACAGAAATTTAATCAAAAAATTGACCCCGGCGAGGGATATACCCAAAGAGACGACATCATCGTAATCACCGATGAGGCGCACCGAACTCAGTATGGCACCCTGGCCGAAAATATGCGCAACGCTCTGCCCCATGCCAGCTTCATCGGTTTCACAGGCACCCCGCTCTTCAAAGAAGATCAGATCACCCGAAAGGTATTCGGCGATTATGTTTCTACCTATGACTTCCAGCGGGCAGTGGAGGACAAGGCCACCGTTCCACTATACTACGATGCCCGCGGCGAGAAGCTGGGCGTGGCCATCGGCGACCTCAACGAGCGCGTCGCAGAAAAACTAGAGGAGTTTGAGATAGACGATATCAACGTCGAGCAGCGTCTGGAAAAGGAGCTCAAGCGTGAATATCATATTATCACCGCGGAGAAGCGGCTGGATCAGGTAGCTCGGGACTTCGTGCAGCACTATTCCACTGCCTGGGAAAATGGGAAGTCGATGATGGTCTGCATCGACAAGATAACCTGTGTGCGGATGTATAACCTGATCAACAGTCACTGGGAAGAACGGATAGCTGAGCTGGAGGCAGGACTCTCTTCTACCTCAGATGATCAGGAGGAGATCTATCTTAAGCGTCAGATAGAATGGATGCGCGAGACTCGGGCGGCTGTAGTGGTTAGCGAAGAGCAGGGTGAGGTCGATAAGTTCCGCAAGAGCGGCCTGGACATAACTCCCCATCGCAGACTCATCAAGGAAGGCATCGACCTGTCTGAGTCAATGCGCAGCAAGCCCCAGTTCCATAACATGCAGCGGATTAGTCTTGACGACGCCTTCAAAACCGATGAACATCCGTTTCGCATCGCCATAGTCTGCGCCATGTGGCTGACAGGATTTGATGTGCCGAGCCTCTCTACTCTCTACCTGGACAAGCCTCTGAAGGCCCATACTTTGATGCAGGCCATAGCTCGCGCCAACCGCGTGAACGAGGGCAAGAACAACGGCTTGATCGTCGACTACTGCGGCATCCTAAAGCACTTGCGTCGAGCGCTGGCAACCTTTGCAGGTCCCCGCCCAGATGATGGTGAACCGGGCGGTGAGATCGATCCGGCCAGGCCAGAGGAGGAGCTACTGTCCGATCTGGCCGAGGCGATCAGCTTTGTGCGGGCCTTCCTCGATGAGCGGAATGCTCCTCTGGATGACATAATCCATAAGACAGGCTTTGAGCGCAATGCCGCTATTGCGGCCTGCAAAGAGGCGGCCAACGAAAATGATGAGACGCGCAAGCGCTTTGAAATCATGTGCCGGGAGGTCTTCAAAAAATTCAGAGCTTGCATCACCCTTCAGGACATAAACGCCTATCGTGATGATCGGGATGCGGTCAACATCGTTTACAAGAGCCTCCAGCAGGATCGAGAAAAGGCTGACATCACAGACATCATGAGGCAACTCCAACATCTAGTGGATGAAGCAATCGATGTCCAATCTGACACAGCGACAAAGCCTGGGGAGCCGTACGATATCAGTAAAATCGACTTTGTCCGGCTCAAACAAGAGTTCGAGAGATACAAGAACACAGTGGTTCAGAACTTGCGTCAGGCAGTGGAGATCCGATTGCAGAGACTGCTACAACAGAATCCCTTGCGCACAGACTTCCAGCAACACTACGAGAAGATCGTTGCCGAGTATAACCGCGAGAAGGACCGGGCAACAATTGAACAGACCTTCGAGGCATTGCTCAAGCTCGTCCAAGGACTCGACGAAGAAGAAAGCCGAGCAGTACGAGAGGGGCTCGATGAAGAATCTTTGGCCATCTTCGACCTGCTGAAAAAGCCAGATCTTAAGGGCGTTGATATCAAGCGCATCAAAAAAGTTGCAGCTGAATTGTTGAAAACGCTTAAGGAGGAAAAGCTCCGAGTTGACCAATGGCGCGATAAGGAAGCGACCCGTGATGCTGTGCGAGTGACTATTCATAACTTTTTATGGAATGAAGATATAGGCCTTCCCGTTGGCCTGTATTCAGAAGCTGATGTGGCACAAAGGGCTGAAGATGTATTCAGACACATCTTTTGGGCTTATCCCACATTGCCATCTCCTTACTATAGTGCATCGGTGGCATAGGGAAAAGATGCTGACTATGATATTGTGATTGATGGCAGGCTGCAGAGACAAATCCTTCCAATCGTCTTCATGTTGACGATCTGCCAGGATTTTCTTCTACTCAATCCAGCCCAAAAAAAAGGAAGACTTGAGAAAAGGATAGAATTCTAGATCCTTCCTCAATTCTACTTTATATCACTGTGGTACTCCTGCAGCGATTTCGCTGCTGAATGGCCTGCTCTTGAGGCACTAATCCCCTTTGCCGCCGCCGAAGCAGCAGCAATGGTGGTAATATAGGGCACCTTGTATTTGATTGCTGCCTTTCGGATATAAGAATCATCATACTGGCTGGCCTTGCCGATGGGGGTGTTTATCACCAGCTGAATCTCCTTGTTTTTGATGGCATCATCGATATTGGGCCGGCCCTCATAGATCTTCTTGATCATCTCCGACGGGATGCCATTCTCTTTCAGGACCGCTCTGGTCCCGCTGGTGGCCATAATTCTAAAGCCGAGCTTCTGAAACTCCCGCGCAACCTCCACCAGCTCCATAGATCTGTCCTTGGCGGCCACGGTGATCATGACCGTCCCCTCCTGGGGAAGCGAGGGCTTGGCAGCCTCCTCCGCTTTATAGAAGGCCATGCCGAATGAGTCGGCAAGCCCCAGGACCTCTCCAGTGGATCTCATCTCCGGGCCCAAGAGGGGGTCGACCTCAGGGAACATATTGAAGGGGAAGACAGACTCTTTGACACCATAATGAGGGATATTTCTCTTCTTCAGCCCCAGCTCGTCCATTCTTTTGTTCATCATCATCTGGGTGGCTATCCTGGCCATCGATACATTGCACACTTTGGATACCAGCGGCACCGTCCGGGAAGCACGGGGATTGGCCTCCAGCACATAGACCACATCGTGGCTGATGGCATACTGCATATTCATCAAGCCCACCACATGCAGCTTCTGAGCTATCTTGCGGGTGTACTCCTCAATGGTCTGCAGATGCTCGCCGGAGATGCTCACTGGCGGAATTACGCAAGCCGAATCGCCGGAATGAATGCCCGCCTGCTCGATATGCTCCATCACTGCGGGCACAAAGGCCTCTTTGCCGTCGGAGAGGGCATCTGCCTCCGTCTCCAGAGCATTCTCGAGGAATCGGTCGATGAGAATGGGCCTCTCTGGGGTGACGTCCACTGCCGCGGCAACGTACCGCTCCAGCATCTCCTCGTCGTATATCACCTCCATCCCCCGTCCCCCCAGGACGTATGAAGGCCGCACCATGAGGGGATAGCCGATCCTCTTGGCAACCTCCAGCGCCTGGTCGAGGTTGCTTGCCATTCCCGATTCCGGCATGGGTATGTCCAGCTCCTCCATCATCATCCTGAATCGATCTCTGTCCTCGGCCAGGTCTATGGCATCCACAGATGTCCCCAGGATCTTCACCCCTGCATCCTCCAGCTCCCGGGAGATATTGAGAGGCGTCTGGCCGCCGAACTGGACGATGACCCCCTCAGGCTTCTCCTTCTCATAGATGCTGAGCACATCCTCGACCGTCAAGGGCTCGAAGTACAGCTTATCCGAAGTGTCATAATCGGTGGAGACCGTCTCTGGATTGCAGTTGACCATGATGGTCTCAATGCCCATATCCCTCAGGGCAAAAGCGGCATGAACGCAGCAGTAGTCGAACTCAATGCCCTGGCCGATGCGGTTGGGCCCTCCACCCAAGACCATGACCTTGCGCCTGCTGCTGCTCGGGGTCCTATCGGGAGCATTGTATGTAGAGTAATAGTAGAAGGCATTCTCCACCCCGCTTACAGGTACCGGCTCCCAGCCCTGAACAATTCCCAGGGACTTGCGCCGCGCCCGGATCTCAGCCTCTGGGACGGCCAGAAGCTTCGAGAGGTATCGGTCTGCAAAGCCATCTTTTTTGGCCTGACTGAGAAGCTCATCTGGGAGATCGACCAGTGGTTTACCCTTGTAGGCCAATATCTCTTCTTCCAGCTGGACCAATTCCTTCATCTGCTGGAGGAACCAGGGCTTGATATGGGTCAACTGATAGAGCTTTTGGATGTCGGCACCCTTTCGGATCGCTTCATAGAGAATGAACTGCCGCTCGCTTGAAGTCTCCTTAAGAAGCATCATAAGCTCTTCCGGAGATCTGCTGTTGTAATCCCTGGCAAAGCCCAGGCCGTACCTGCTGTTCTCCAAAGAGCGTATGGCCTTCTGGAAGGCTTCCTTGTAGCTCTTGCCGATGCTCATCGCCTCGCCCACTGCCTTCATCTGGGTGCCGAGTACGTCCTTTGAGCCCCGGAACTTCTCGAAGGCCCAGCGGGGGAACTTGACCACAACATAATCTCCCGAGGGCGTGTATTTTTCCAGTGTCCCCTCTTTCCAGTAGGGTATCTCATCCATGGTCAGACCAGAGGCAAGCTTTGCCGAGATCAAGGCGATGGGAAAGCCGGTGGCCTTGGAGGCGAGGGCGGATGAGCGGGATGTCCTTGGATTGATCTCTATAACCACCACCCTTCCGGTTTTCGGATCGTGGGCGAACTGGATATTGGTCCCGCCGATGACCTTGATGGCCTCAACGATCCGGTAGGAGTAGTCCTGCAGCTTATCCTGAAGCTCCTGGGATATGGTTAGCATGGGGGCGGTACAGAAGGAATCGCCGGTATGAACTCCCATGGCGTCCACGTTCTCTATGAAGCAGACGGTGATCATATGATTCTTGGAATCCCTGACCACCTCCAGCTCCAGCTCCTCCCATCCTGCGACCGACTCCTCGATGAGCACCTGGCCGATCAGGCTGGCGGCAATTCCCCGGCTGACCACGGTCCTCAGCTCTTCGGCGTTATAGACCAGACCGCCTCCTGTTCCCCCCATGGTGTAGGCCGGCCGGACGACCACCGGGTAGCCGAGATCCAGGGCTACCTTTTCTGCGTCCTCCACCGTATAGATCGCGGTGCTCTTGGGTACCTCGATCCCCAGGGAGTTCATAGTCTCCTTGAAGATGATCCTGTCTTCCCCCCGCTCAATGGCATCCAGCTTCACCCCTATGACCATAACATTGAACTTGTCCAGGATGCCTGCGCGGGCGAGCTCAAGGCTCAGGTTGAGGCCGTTCTGCCCGCCCAGGTTCGGTAGCAGGGCATCAGGCCGCTCCTTTTCGATGATCTGGGCCAGCCTCTCGACATTGAGTGGCTCGATATAGGTGGCATCTGCCATGCCCGGATCGGTCATAATGGTGGCCGGATTGGAGTTGACAAGGACTATTTTGTATCCCAGGGCCTTGAGCGCTTTGCAGGCCTGGGTGCCAGAGTAATCGAATTCGCAGGCCTGCCCGATTACGATAGGGCCAGACCCGATGATCATGATCTTGTTTATATCTTCACGCTTCGGCATCTTTCCCGACCTCTTACTTGAACGATAATAGAGCAAACGAATTCCTATTTTATCCCTTCCATCCTTCGATGCGCCTGATCCGGTTGAAAAAGATTATTGGTTTAAAAATTTTCACATCATGTTCTGTACTTTCCAAGTTTCTCCTTTGTTTATAATTTTTAATTTATCTTATTATTCATATCTTCATTCCAAGGCTCTTGAGTATATATAGCAATCCCCCATCAGGTACAGGCAAATTAAAATATGTCATGACAAATTCAAATGTTTCTCCAACAGCTTGCATTTTTACTCTATCGACCATGTCGCCCATCGTTCTTGATTTTGAGCCATCTTTAGGTGGCGGATTATCTATTTCCCATAAGAGAATTGCAGTCCATACTGAAAAAACCATTTGAATAAATCTTTCAATTGAGTGTTTATCTCTTAATTGGTAATCTTTAAATCCTAATTTTTGATTTGCCTCTCTATGAGCTGTTTCTATATCCCATCTGTCCTCGTAAATTGAGAGTATTTCTTTCAATGAAAGCGATCCATTAGTGCTGATTATATATTTTGTCGTGCTATCTTTTTTTCTCTTGGAGATAACAAGCTTAACTTCGCCTATGGACTGCACCCCTGATAATGGACAAATAGTTAAGCAATGGTATTTAAGGCAACCTCCACTTCGAACTGAACCGGAGATCTGTAATTGAGAGCTGAATGCAGCCTCTTATGGTTGTACACATTTTCAATAAAGTTGCATATGTTCCTGAATGCATCTTCAAATGTCTCATATTCATTGAGATATACCTCCTCGACCTTCAGTGTTTTTATAAAACTCTCAGCAAAAGCATTGTCATAAGGATTTCCTTTTCTCGACATGCTGATCTGGATGTCATGCGCCTTAAGACAGTCTACATAATCCTTGGACGCATACTGAACGCCTTGATCAGAATGATGAATAAGACCCTCAAGGGATTCCTTGGAACGGTTCTTCAATGCCTTTGCCAGAGCACTCATGGCCAGATCGCTTCTTATGCTCCTGCTCAGCTCCCACCCGATGCACTTTCTGCTGTAGAGATCCAGGATAACCGCGAGAAAGATATGCTCGTGCTGCAGCTGGACATAAGTGATATCAGAAGCCCATGCCTGGTTCAGTCCCGTGATTTCCCTGCCTTTTAGAAGGTTAGGATAGACCGGCAGACCATGAGTGGAATCGGTTGTTACCGGCTTGAACTTCTTCTTATAGCAAAGCAACTTCTCCTGGCGCATGAGCCTCAGCACGCGCTTATGGTTGACCGCATAGCCGCGATTTTGAAGTTCTGCTGTAATTCTCCTGTACCCGTAATAAGGAAACTCCAAAGCTATCTCTTGAATCTGGTTAACCAGATCCGAAGATTCGCTATTCTCCGCAGTGAACTTTTCGGACCGCTTCAACCACTCGTAGTAACCGCTGCGACTCACATCCAGCGCCAAGCAGGAGTGAGATATTGGCAACAGAAGGCCATCTGATTGAGCTTCCTGAATGATCATATGTCGTCCCTCAACATCGGCTTTCGTCTCTCCTCGCGGACCTTCTTCTGGGTCATGGCGAAGGCTTTTTTTAAAAGGTCAATTTCAGCATGAGCCTGGCCCAGAAGTCTCTCCAATTCTGCAATCTTCGCCTGATCTTTGTACTTGTTTCCGTTACCCATGAATGCTTTTTCGGGATTTTCAGCCAGCTCTACCTTCCATCGGCAAGGAAGACTCGGATGGATGCCATATTCGCGGGCGATCTGAGCAAGTGGCTTGCCTGCCTCAAGTTCGGCTAATACTGATATCTTGAAGTCCCGGTCGTAACGCCGCCTGGTCTTCTTCATGCACTTCCCTCCATGAGTCGGCATTGCTTAACTTTTTGTCCACTCGGAGGGGTTCACTCCACCTACCTTGTCTATGATTACCTTCTTTTCAAATGCATAATAGGTCTTCTTTTTTCCACGAACACTAACTGTTGTCTTAATAAAAAATTTATCTTCAATTTGATTCGCTAGATCTCTGACTTGGAAATACATATCCCTATTTATTCCGACTTTCTTATCAGACTTGATTTGGCATACGATATTATGCCCTAGCTTAAGGCACTTGCTAAATAGATCAGAAGAAAACCACCAGCTATCGAAAACGATATAAAGATCGATGCTTTTTGGTACAACTAATGGTTTGATGATCTCTTCAAAGGCAATCTCCATTTTTGTTTTAAAATTCTCATTTTCGTCATCATTCTTAATATACATCTTAGCTTTATGTGGAATAAATAGTCCTTTTGATTGGACAACAGAGGTAACGAAATTGTTACCCCAAATATAGGCTTCTTTACTATGATCGTAAAATTTGCCCACACCATCTGTTTGGTTTCCTTCTTTCTCATTGTATGTATCATCAATTATTAATAATAGTTTATCGTTCTCTTTCAAACATAAACTATCGATGAAAAGATCCACCTTGCGTTGTGCAACTTCATTTTCATCCCAATTCGCATCGCTAAAGAACCAATTATATGAAGAACGTGATTTTTTCCCTTTGCTGCAATCTGCCATAGTATCACAAAGGTTAGAAACGGTCTTGGATTTATCACATACGCTCAACGCGCCACACAGATCTCGAAATGATCCGTAACTCGGTTTTGTGAAGAGATCCCTAAACTTATCTAAAAACGGCTCCAATTGCAACGGTACCTTTACTATTTTGATCATTTTACTCCCGAAGAAGGGATTCTGATCCAAGTATAAAAGCTTTAATTTTCTATGGGAAATTTATGGTTTGAGTTAACAGGAGAATATTATAAATCTGTTAAAAAGTTGGAAAGTACAGTCATGTTGAGATAAATTATACCATAAATATTAAGTAATGATATATATATTTTAAATGAGTGCATGAGCAAATCTGAGATCATTCGGCAACTTCAAGATCAAAATGAGCAATTAAGATTTGAGAATGAATCTCTCAAGGCCAAGATCCGTGAGCAGAAGCCCGTTTCCCCACCGCCAGGGTCAGGTTCCCGTAAGGCATGACCAGCATCCTCGCATCCTTGCCCTGCCTCGCTTTGGCCATGGCCAAAGCCTCATCCAGAGTCTTTGCCGGATTCATAAAGCACATCTCGACCTTATCCCTGGGCATGGAAGAGACCAGAATCAGATGGTGCTCCATCGACTCCCTGGCCAGGAAGGCCGCCTTGTGCCCTCCAAACTCGTACTCCCTGCCGAACCGCTCCCAGCAGTCCTCGGCAGACGAGGCCTCGCAGGCCCAGCGCTCGAATGCCGGATGGCCCAGCCCCTCGCAACATTCCGCTAAGAGGATGATGGTACCGCCGGGAAGGGCGGCATTCTTGGCATTGTCCAAAGCCTTCTGGGCCTGGAATAAATTGAGGTCCTTGGGCCTGCCTCCGGCGCAGCTGACTACGATCTCCGCCGGCTCCACATAACGGCGATACATCCGGTCAACTGCCGCCGCCCCCACTCTATGCGCCTTTATGAAGTCTCCAGCGGTAGACAGGACGATCTCCTTTTGGCTATTCAAGACAGTGTTAAGTATGAAATCCAGATCCGCGATTCGGGCAGCATCCTCCATATCCAGGCGGACGGGGCTTTTCAGGTTCCCGGTAGTTGCCGCAGGATCCCTCATCAGCTCGTGATTCCTGACCACAGAGGGCTCGGAGCTAACCCCGGGGAGAATGGCCTTTGCCCCGCCGCTGAAGCCGGCATAATAGTGATACTCGATATTTCCCGTAGCCACTATCAGGTCAGAGGAGGCGACCGCCTCCAGAACCTCCACCGGAGTTCCCCGCTCAGTCCATCCCAGGGGAACGCAGCCTTTGGAGTCGTGCTGAACATGAGGCAAGCAAATGCAGTCCTTTAAGAGATACTCCTCCTCGGCAACGGTCATCCTTCGATGGGTGCCCAGAGCGAAGACAACAAACAGACTCCTGATACCCAGCTCCCGGATCCTCTTGACAAGCGGAGGAAGCATGAGGTGGCTGGGAGCAGGGCGGGTGATATCGCTGACCAGAATGGAAGCCGACCTTGCCCCTGCAAAATCCTCCAGCCTCCTTCCAACCGCCTGATCTAAGGATCTCTCGACCTCCCCGGAGCCGGCTGGCGGAAGCTCCTGGGGAAGGACGACCTTTGCCTCCTCGCCTGCAAGAAGATCGAGGCAACCCTGGCCGTAATTGAGCTTAATGGTATTGTTATTCGGTTTCATTGGCGTGGCAGTCCGCTATTCATCTTATATTATCCAGAGATGGTTTTGAATATATATATGACCTATGTCTTCCAGACCACCGCTCGGGTGAGCATCTCAGAGAAGGCATCGAATATCGGCCGGTCCGTCTGGAAGAGGAAATAGTTCGCACCGACCTGGTCACATGCTTCTCTGATCTTTTCGTTATGCTCTGCCAGTCTCGTCTGGTAGTCCGCCCGCTCTCCCTCAGTCACCCGGGTGATGACGGAAAGGCCGCTCTCCATATCTACGAATTTAACATCCCCGCCGAATCCCATCCCCATCTCATCCGGGGAGAGGACCTGAATGACCACCAGCTCATGTCCGGAGAGGCGAAAGATGCTGGTTATCACATCCTCGGTATCCTCCAGGAGGTCGGATATCAGCACCACCAGGCTGGTGGTCTTGATCTGGGAGGCAAAAAGCTCTGAGACCAGCTTCAGGTTGGTTCTTCCTCGGGGCAGAGTATCATCAAGCATGGCAATGGATGAAATCAGGTTCCTCCTCCCTCGCTTTGGCTCTCCGGGATAGAACCGGTGGCAGAAACGCGACAAAGTGTATTTCTCGTTCTCCATGGTGGCCAGATAGGCAAAGCCCGCAGCCAGGCGGGAGGAATAGGCATACTTTCCGGCATAGCCCATGCTGGCGCTGCTGTCTAAGAGGATATGGACCACAAGGCTTCTCTCCTCCTCATGCTCCCGGATGAAGAGCTTCTCCGTCCTTCCGTAGACCTTCCAGTCCACCAGCTTGAAGTCGTCCCCCTTGCGATACTCCCGATAGCCCACCGGGCTGATGCCGTGGCCAAATCGCATCGATTTCCTCCCACCGCTATATGCCGTGGAGACGCGCTTCCGGACGAGCAGAGTGAATCGCTCCAGCTCTTTGAAGAAATCAGTATCCATAATTCATCTCATAGCGATAGGCTCTTCAGGATGTCACCTACCACCTGATCGCGGGTGAGGCCCTTCCTCTCCGCCTCGAATCCCAATATTATTCTATGCCTGAGTACAGGATAGGCCATTACATGCAGGTCTTCTTTGGATACATAGTTCCTCCCCTGCAGAAATGCTCTGGCCTTAGCCGATAAGATGAGGCCGATGGAGGCCCTGGGGCTTGCACCATACTGGACCCCGTCCCAGTTACGTGTGGCCAGGACCAGGTTAACCACCGCCCGTTTCAGATCATCCGCGATCGGTATATCGCGACAGAGCTTCTGAAGGGCAATAACCTCCTCCTTGCTCACTTGAGGTGAGACCTTGGGCTCCGCCCGGATGGTATACCGCTCCAGGATCTCCAGCTCCTCATCCATCGTGGGATACTCCATGAAGATCTTGAGCAGGAACCTGTCCAGCTGAGCCTCGGGCAATGGGAAGGTTCCTTCCATCTCTATGGGATTCTGGGTGGCCAAAATGAAGAAGGGCCTGTCCAGAGCATAGGTTTTGTTGCCCACGGTTACCTGTTTTTCCTGCATGGCCTCTAAAAGGGCGCTCTGAGTCTTGGGCGAAGCCCGGTTGATCTCGTCCGCCAAGACGATATTAGAGAAGACTGGCCCCGGCTCGAAGCGGAACTTCTTTCCCCCGCCGATCTCGTCTATAATGGTGGTGCCGGTGATATCCGCCGGCATCAAATCCGGCGTGCACTGAATTCTGCTGAAGTCCAGGCCCATGCAAGAAGCAGTGGTCTTCACAAGCAGAGTCTTGGCCAGACCCGGATTGCTCTCCAAAAGGGCATGACCTCCGGCGATAATCGACACCAAAAGCTGCTCTATGGCCCTGTCCTGGCCGACGATCACCTTATCGATCTCTTTTCGGAGCCTCTGGAAAATCTCCGGAGCTCGGCTGTAGACTGATCTGAGATCCTCCGACATTATTCTCTTCTGAAGAGATTTTGGTCTAATTATACCTTTTCCAGCAATCCAGAAGATGTAAATATAGTGCATACTATCTTATTAATGGAGACATAGATGACGAGCACCGATGCCATAAGGGCTACAGTGGATGAGCTTCTAAGGGTGCTCTCCGCCAGGAACATAATTGGGGAGCCTATGGACTTGGAGGACAAGATCATCATACCCATCACCAAGATGGGGATGGGATTTGGCACTGGCCAGGAACCAGGGGAGAGCGAGGCCATTAAAGTCAAGGCAGGCGGAGGGGTGGGAGTTATACCCATCGCCATAGTGGTAGTGTTCAAAGGGATTCCCGGTGAGGATGGTGTCAAGGTGATTCCTTTATCCGGCCATATCTCAGGCAACCAGCCCCTGGCTGAGATGGCCAGTGCTGCCCAATCTATCCTGGAGAGATTTGCTGCCTCCCAGGAGAGAAAAGAAAAAGATAGGAAAGAGAAGAGATCCTCTCGAGAGACTGCGGTGCTCGTCGAATAGAGGGCCATTGATAGATGCCTTATAATGGATTTCAAAGGACAATTTCAGGATCTAACTCAGCGTGAGGCATTCTTGATGCCACTGACCCTACAAATTCTGACAGGGATATCGTCCCCTAGCCTTTTGACATCAGCCGCATTAATCCTAATGCTTTTTATCGCCCTCCTGCTAATCCTTCTGATAATTCCCTTAAGTCTATGCCTGTTCCTCTGCAAAGAGGGGCAACTGGTTGAGGGAAAGCTGAGAGGATCATGGCTGGGAATATCTGCAGGCGGTGACTTGAGAAGCAAGGAGACCCAGCTTCTGGGAAGGCTCTGGATATCGTGGCATAACATCAGACTGCTATATAGAGAGACTTCCGCTCCATCAGCCCTCGATCTTATTGCATCGATAACCGGGGGTGAAAAGGAAAAAGATGAGGAAAAAGAGATTAAGAAAGTTAAAAAAGGCAGCGCAGGAATAGCGAAAAGAGGATCACCAGACAAGAGAAAGTATAAAGAAGGGCAAGATGAAAGCCATCCTGGCTCGGATGAAAAGGGCGGAGAATTGGAGGTTATTGAAGAGGGCGATGCCGATGGAATAAGCGTTCACCGGATCCGGTCTGTGCTGGCAGCCATGCCCGCCTTTATCGATTTTATTCGGGATCTTTTCAGATCATTCCACTTCAAGACCATCCGCTGCCACCTGCAGTTAGGGCTTGATGATCCTTCCGAGACTGCCATATTAACTGGAAGGCTCTGGTCTATAGCAGCTTTTCTCAGTTATCTTGGAGCGGATATCCAGATCGAGCCATTCTTTGAAGAAGAGCGATTGGAGGGAGAGCTTCTGGCAGAGGCCAGAATGCGTCCCATCCGTATCCCAGCAGCGGTTATCTCCGCCCTGCGGGAGAAGGAGATGAGATCGCTGTTAAAGGATGCTATCGGCTGGGGGCGCTGAATGAAAATGCGGGATGCAAATGAGCTATATGAGAATGGGCTGTATGAGAATGGGCTGTATGGAGAGGTGCCTCATAGATGAATAAAAATACTAAAAATAAATGGATCCCCAAGATGCAGACGCATATACTGGCAGGAGCAGAGATCAGGGCAGGATCCAGAGTGCTCTATCCCATCATCAAGATCCTGGTCATCGCCGCTGGAGATCGGCTGCTGGGATTCAGATTAAGCCCGATTGCATTACTGATTGCGGAGCCCGGAATGCGATATGCGATCTCCATGGAAGGAAAGCAATTGGCCTTGGATGAGGTCTACAAGCTGGCTCCATCTCTGAGAGATCTTGATCTCAAAACGGCTGATCAGCGCATCCATAGGATATGCGAATCCTCCTGGGGAATAAACGCATCCGGATGATAGGGCACAATCCGAGGTGTATAATCCTCTGCATGCCTGTTTGCCGGAACATCAGCGCAGTAAACGAACCCATTGACCGAGCCAGTAAGCGTCCCTCTCTGATCCATAAGGATCCTCGCCGGCTTCATCTGCTCTCCCCGGCTGGATTGGGGCAGAGGATCGGCATAAAGCTCCACCTGAATATCATCTGGATAGACATCACCTAAATATATCTCTATCTGGAAGTGCCACCGATCCTCCTCGTCCCCGGTCACCTTCAGGTGGCCAAAATGAACGCCTCTCCAGCATTGGTTGATCCGCTTCTGCCAACCCACCAGCTCCTTCGCCAGCTTTGCACCCTCTTTTGCCCTCTTTCTATAGGCGTCAGCCGCCGGCTGGTAGACCTTCTCTACATACTCTTTCATCATACGGTTGCCGCTATAGCGCGGGGTTAGCTCAGTCATGCTGGCCTTGATCTTTGCCACCCAGGATGATGGAACTCCCTGATCGTCCCGCTGGTAGAAGAGCGGTATTACCTCCTCCTCCAGCAGACGGTAAAGGTTCCGGGCATCTAAATCATCTCTTTCCGGCCCAAAGCCTGCAGGGGACTCAATCTCATCCCCCTCATCTCCCAGCAGCCAGCCCACCCGTGGTTCATAGGCCTCATCCCACCATCCGTCGAGAGTGGAGAGGTTCAGCCCGCCATTGGCCAGAACCTTCATGCCGCTCGTCCCGCAGGCCTCATTGGGACGGAGTGGAGTGTTAATCCATAAATCCACTCCCGCCTGCAGATGCTGGGCCAGATCGATATCGTAATCCTCGAGAAATATCACCCGATCCGTTATATCCGGCCGATCGGCGAAGTTGGCCATCTGCTTGACCATCTCCTTCCCAGCGATATCGGCAGGATGAGCCTTGGCGGCCATCAAGAGCTGAACCGGCCTATCATGATTGGTCAGAATACTGACCAGCTTCTCCTCGTCCCTGAGGAGAAGATTTGTGCGCTTGTAGGCGGTTGCCCTTCTGGCAAAGCCTATGGTGAGGGTATTGGGGTCCAAGACATGCCTTGCGGCCTCGATCTCCTCAGGCGAGGCTCCGTGCTCCTGCATCTGCCGGGCGTGACGCCTGCGAGCATAATCGATTAGGTCTTTTCTGGCAAGAGCTCTGAAGTTCCAGATATCCTGGTCGCTCTGCCTGGCGATCTTTCCTGCCTCGTAATCGATGCTTTCCGGACCGCATCCGGTCGGACAGCTCAAAGACCACAATCTCTGGGCCACAGGAGAATCCCAGGTGGGAATATGGACCCCGTTGGTAATATAATCAATTGGCACCTCATTCTCCGGCCAGCGGGGATAGCGGGACTGAAAGATCCTCTTGCTCACCTGGGCATGAAGCCTGCTCACTCCATTAACAAAGCAGCTCCCGCTAATGGCGAGAAAGGCGATGTTAAATGGGCTGCTGTAATCCTTCTCGGTCTTCAATCCCATTATAACCAGATCATTCGGAAAGAGGCCTTGAGCGTCTGTATAATGCTTTGCATATTTTTTCAAAAGATCTCTATCAAATCGATCGAAACCCGCCTCCACCGGGGTATGAGTGGTGAATACATTTCCCGCCCGGGTGGCCCAGAGAGCCTCCAGGAATGAGCAGCCTTCCTCATGCATGAAGCTATAGGCTCTGGCCAGGACTACAAATGCAGCATGGCCCTCGTTCATATGGCAGACAATAGGCTTTATTCCCATCTTTTTTAAGGCCAGCCAGCCGCCCACGCCCAGGATGATCTCCTGGATGAGGCGCAGCTCCTGTCCGGGAGCATAAAGGCTGGCGGTGATCGCCCTATCCCATGGGCTGTTTAGAGGATCGTTGGAGTCCAGGAGAAAGAGGTTCACCCGGCCCACCTGAGCCCTCCAGACCCTTAAGTACAGATGTCTCCCCGGAAGGCTGATCTTGATTCTGAGCCTGCCTCCCTCCTCGTCCTGGACCGGCTCTATGGGAAGGCTGTTTGGATCGTTATAAGGAAAGGCCTCGATCTGAGATCCGTCCTGGGCCAAAACCTGACGGAAGTATCCCTGCTGGTAGAGGAGGCCTACTCCGACCAGTGGGACTCCCAGGTCGCTGGCCGTCTTCAGGTGGTCTCCAGCCAGGATTCCCAGGCCTCCAGAGTAGATGGGAAGGGCCTCAGAAAGGCCGAATTCCATACTGAAGTAGGCCACAGAGTCCAGATTGAAATGCTCCTCGCACCATCCTGGCTGTGCCAGAAATTTCGTGTTTCTCTCCTGCCAATCTCTTATCTCCGTTCTCAGAGCATCGTCTTGTGCCAGCTCGTTTAGTCGGCTTTTTGAGATGTTTTGCAGGATGAGATAGGGATTTTTGGTCTTCTCCCAGGCCTCGGGATCCAGCAGCTCCCAGACCCTGTCTGTCGTCAACCGAACTGTCCAGCGCAAATCTAAGGCCAGATCAGCAAGACCTTCCAGTCCTGAGGGCAATTGCAGGTCCGTATGGCTTTTCATTTATCCGCCTCGATCAATTTCCATAGCAGGGCTTTCTGGAGCGCTTAAGTAACTTGTGTTCCTTTGCATTATTTTAAAAAGGCTCCTCGCTAAATACATATCCATCATTATAGGTCTTTCCATGTTTACAGAGTATATTCAGGCAGCCTTGGAGAAAGTGCAGTATAAGGTCATAGATAATGGCGATGAGCCATATTTTGCAGATGTCCCAGAACTCGATGGTGTGTGGGCCACAGGTCATACCGTTGAGGATGCACGCAGAAATTTCATTGAGGCTCTGGAAGAGTGGATCGCAGCTCGCCTGCAATGGGGCCTGCTCATTCCACCAATAGGCGGCCAGACCATCGAGGTCTCTAAGGAGCCGGTTCCAGTTGTCCAGGCTCGGTATTCACAAATCCAGCGTTCTAGCCTACGGCGACATAGGCAGCCAGTTCCAAATCCATCCCATCACAAAAGCAGCGGCTGCATCTGATGCGTAAGCCTTCCAGGCATCTCACTCTTTTCTTTTTTTGCCTTTATTCTTCTTTTGGATTCCGGTAGGAGAAGGCAGCATGCAGGGCAATGCCGTCCCTTTACTTGTGAGGATTGAGATTTCGATATTCTATCACCAGACTTCTTGATCTACTCCTTTCTTTTCCTCTTAATCTCTTCGAGGATCTCATCAAGGCTCTGGTCCAGCCATCCCGCCCTCTCCTTCGTATAATCGCCGCTCCCTAGATCAAAGCTTTGCAGGAACCTGGCCATATCCACAGGCCCCAGGGCTTCAGCTAGAGCATCTATCCCCAGCTTCCTGATCTCATTGATGCTTCTGACATCTACTTTAGAGGACATCTAACAACCACCTTGCAGGGTTCATGACTATGACTTTGATGTCCGCGCTCATCCTAATCGCTGCTCTCAAGATCTCATCATCCGTGGTCAGCATAACATCCGCTGATCTCTCCGCACAGGCCAGATGCAAAGCATCCATGGGCTTTATTAGCCCTTGCATCTCGATCTCCCGAACTCTGGAGACGATAGACTCATCCACAATGGTCTTTTCTCTTGATATCGAGGCAATTTGTTCCACTTTGCTTCGCCTCTCGGCATCTGGTATTCTGGAGATTTCGTAATCTATGGCTTCGCTGCCTATGAGAGTCCACTCCAAGAGGCACCTCTTTAATATGGCCAGGACTGCTTCTGATTCCATCCTGATTATCTCTTCGGTTTGGTCATCAAAAGGCCGGTTGATGCAGCAGACGTCCAGGTAGATTTTCATGAGTATCTTGGCCGTATTTGATATCTTTTTTGCAGTTGATTGGTTTGCCCAACTATTAAATCTTTGGACAAATTTGCTCATCGAGATTGGAAAGAAGTGATCTTTGTTAGTCGATTTCCAGAATCTTGTCAGGATTAAAGGTTAGTATCAATAAATGCGATCTCTTTTTTCAGTGGGCGCCGCGAGTCGGCCCTCTGGGCCTCCCGCGCTAATGCCCTGGCCCCCTCAACGCCGGGGAGGCTTGGATACAATTGGGCAGGCCGTTGAGGATTTGAGAGGTGGGACACAATTGTTCTCCGGATGTAGAATGAAAAGGCAATATGAGATTTGTCCAGGAAGCGAATTAGTAACACTGATCTTCAGATCCCTATAACCATCGCCAGCTTCGCTGCCACAAGCCCAGAGAAGGAGAATCTGCATGAATAAAATACTGAACTTTCCGATCGATTACGAAGACAATCGCAAACCAGTGGTTTTAGCTGATGGCGAACGGGGCAGCCTGTCCCGATCCATCCCATTATGAAGGCAGCGGCCACATCTGATATCTTCCAGATCATCATGAATCTTGTGGGAATTCCCTGGCTTCCGGCCCTGTTCTATGGCCGCGGCCGCTCCAGCTCCTTTCATCTCCACCGCAATTATCCTGGGCGCACTGCAGCATTCATGGCCAGGGAAAGCCCCCTCGCAGAAACCCAACAAATCATTTTATATATTTAGAGACACTAATAGAAAAATATGGCTCGCAATGAGCGACATGTGGTAAAGAATTCCCGAAACGGATGGGATATCAAGAAGCCCCATGCATGGAGGCCTTGTGGTCACGCTCAGACCAAGGCCGAGGCGATCAGGCTGGCACGAGAGATATGCAGGAAAGAGAAGGCTGAGTGCATCATCCATAGTGAAGATGGAAAATTCGAGGTCTACGATAGCTATGGAAGGTGCCTGGACGCGTCCAGGTATATGAAGACAAGTCCATTTAAGGGATTTGTTAACTGGATGAGCAAGCTCTTTCAGTCAATAATGCACTCATCAAGGTTTCGGCAATAGCTTTCAGCAGTCTTTTGCCTTCCAGCATCCAGCTCGTGAAGTGTGGCATAGCCAGTGCCATCTTTACTACTGCATCTCTTTGCTTTCAGTCTCGCCAGTTGCCCTCTGAAGTGCTGCTTTGCCTGCTTTTTCATAGGCCTTGGGGAGCAATGCTGCCAAATTGACGCCTGCTATGTAAAAAGGGCTCGGCCCCAGTCTCTCCAAAACTGCCCCCTTTACATCAGGGGCTCTTGGATTGATCTCCAGCAGATCAAGCTCGCCACCTCCCCGCCAGTAGCAATCCAAACACTCCTCCAAGGGCTTGAATTGCTCCCGTGCGTCCTGGCTTGATCTCGAAATCCCATCTGCCTCCTCAACAGCCTCAGCGGAACGCATCTTGCGCATCGCTTCCATGATCTGCTCTTTGCTTCGCCCTCGAAGCTTGAAGATCAGGAAAGGATCGCAGTCAAACTGCTCTGCCAGAAGATAGTAGACCGCAGCTATATGCTTGCAGGGATTAGACCAGTCCGGGCAGGAGCAATCTGTCTTCAGGTCCCTGCCCTTACTGGGAAAGAGGGATAGACCTGACTCGGAGAAGGCCTCTTCGATGTTCTGCGGCATCTCCCCGCCCAGCAGCCGGGCTGCAAATACTGCTTTTGAGGCCATAGTCGAGGCAGCCTTATCCCACTCAGCATCCGACAGTGGCTTCAGCTTTATCACCACATCATAAGGCTCCGATCCGGTCCCCTGCACCCTGGCCCTCACTATGCCGGGATTGACATCTATGGATATAACCTGCCCTTTTCGAGCATAGCTTTTTCCTCGAGTGAGCCTGGCTCCCAGATTGAAGGATTCAAGGGTCTTGACCCAGCGCTTGGACCACCATGTTTCTCCTATGCATCCTCGTTTACTCTTGGCTTTTAGCCCGTTCTTGACCTCTTTTGGCTTGGCTGGTTCATAGTAGCTCCAGTAGGGGCTCATTTTCTATCGCTCCGATCGCTGCTATCGCTCCCATTGCTCACTGCCTCCTGCCTCAGAACAAGCAGCTCTCTCAAGCTATCATCAGACAGCTCAGTCAGCCAGGCTTCGCCTGTCCCTATCACCGATTCTGCCAGCGCTTTCTTCTGTTCTATCATCTGGTCTATTCTCTCCTCAAGCGTTCCAGCACAGACGAACTTATGCACAAAGACGTTCTTCTTCTGGCCGATGCGGAAGGCGCGGTCAGTAGCCTGATTCTCCACCGCAGGATTCCACCAGCGATCGAAGTGGAATACATGGTTGGCAGCAGTCAGATTAAGGCCGAAGCCTCCGGCCTTTAGTGATAGTATGAATATTGGAGAGCTTCCCTGCTGGAACCTTTGGATCATCTCCTCTCTCTGCTTCCGGCTGGTCTTGCCGTGCAGGAAGAGGACTTCAACCCCGAGCTTTTCCTGCAGCTGATGTCTGAGCATCGCCCCCATGCCGGCGAACTGAGTGAATATCAAGGCCCTGTCACCAACAGAAATGGCCTCGTCGAGCATCTCCTCCAGACGGGACAGCTTTCCAGAGCGGCCCTCCAGCGGGCTTCCGTCCTGCAGGAAGAGCGCCGGGTGGTTGCAGATCTGCTTGAGCTTGGTCAGTGCAGCCAGAATCTGACCTCTGCGCTTCATGCCTTCAGAAGACTCGATCCTGGATAACATATCCTCCACCACCGCAGCATAAAGGCTCGCCTGCTCCGGCGTCAAATTATAGCCCACCTTCATCTCCGTCTTTTCTGGGAGGTCCTTTATCACTGTGGTGTCGGTTTTTAGCCGGCGCAGGACAAAGGGCTGGATGAGAGATCGCAGGGCCTCGGAATGAGCTCTATTATTGTATCTTTCTATGGGCAGCACGAAATCCCTGCGGAAGGATTCGAATGAGCCCAGATAGCCGGGATTGAGGAAATCCATGATCGACCATAGCTCAGAGAGCCTGTTCTCCACGGGCGTTCCTGTCAGAGCGATCTTTTGGGTGGCTTTCAGGCGCTTTATGGACTGGGTCTGCCGGGCAGACTGGTTCTTGATGCTCTGCGCCTCGTCCAGTACTATGTGACCCCAGGATACGGCATTAAGCTCTTCTTCATCCCTCTGGGCAAGGGAGTAGGTGGTGATAACCACATCTGCCTTTTCCGCCGCCTTCTCGAAGTCCTGGCCGGAGAGGCGTCCCAGGCCGTGATGCATGAGGACCTTCAGCCCGGGGGCAAAGCGCTCGATCTCTCGCTCCCAGTTGCCGGCAACAGACATGGGACAGATGAGAAGAGTGGGGCCGGGGCCCTTCATAGTCTCTCTCTCATGCAGAAGGAATGCAATCAACTCTATCGTTTTTCCCAGACCCATATCATCCGCCAGACAGGCTCCCAGGCCGAGCCGGTTCAGGTACATGAGCCAGGATACGCCCCGTAGCTGATAGGGCCGCAGTGTGCCCTGGAAATCTCGGGGTGAAGGGAGTTGCTCCATATGGCCGCTGGGGTCAGAAAGGGCGGAAAGCATCTCTTTGATCTTGCCCTCGGCCTCAATGCCGTGCACGGGAAGGGTGGTTTTCGCTTCAGGCAAAGGATGGCCGGCTGGATTCAAGCCCAGCTGCAGAGCCTCAGCCAGGGTCATCTCATGGTTTCTGTTCTTATGGAAAAAATCAATGGCCGCCTCGATATCCTGAGGCCTCAGCTCCATCCACTCTCCCCTTATTTGAATGAGAGGGATCTTGAGGTGAGAGAGCTGTGCGAACTCCTCTCGAGAGATAACATAGTCGCCTAAAGATAGCTGCCAGTCGTATTCCACAACCGAGTTCAGGCCGAAGAAAGCAGAACCAGCATTGCCCTCTTTTCTGGGTGCGTCCCTCAGCTGCAGCTTCACACCCAGGCGTGTGCCGGGTCGCTGCCACCAGGCGGGCAGCATTACTCCGAAGCCATTCTGCTCTAAAAGAGGAGCCGATTGGCGCAGGAATGAATAAGCTTCTGTGGTTTCCATCTCCAGTTCTGCAGGCCTGGCCGTCTCCAGGCTCTTTTCCAGCTGGGGAAAGAGTCGCGCTGCTCTGCCCAGGTCAGCGAGAAGCTGCTCTTGCGGATTCTTTATGCTCTTTTTCAAGAGGGTGAGAGCATCCGACTTTGTCCTCCATACCTCTCCCGCCGGGACCATCAGGCTGCGGTCGTCTTTTGCCTGGAGGAAGAAGCTCAATCTCCAGGTCTCCTCTTCCGCCGGGGCTTGCAGCCGGAAGCAGGTGCGAAATGGTACAGACACCGCTTTCGGCTCGAGTTCACTGATCCAGGAGTTCATCTTCTTGGCGAAGGCGGCGACCTCCTCAGTCGAGGCTTCAAGCGTTGGGTCCTTTGAGGTAAGAGACAGCAAGAACTGCTGGGGCAGAGGAATCACTCGCGGTCTGCGCCCTCTCTTGGGTGGGAGGAGTGTAAGCTGTTCCAGGCTGCCGCGCACCAGAGAGTCGGCCATTTCATCCACGAAGCTTCTCGCCAGATCTTTTGGAGAGGATTTATCTGTGGGGAACAATCTGAGAGCCTGGCAGCTTGGTGGCATGGCTTTTGAGAAGCGATCAAGCCGTTCCAGATCGGTCTCATCCATCACCGCCTTCCATAGAGAGTATCTTTCTCTGACCGCAGGCACAAACTGCTCTTTTGCCACCAGCTCCAGGGAATAGAGGGCGAGCCTGGACCAAAACCGCATTGAATCAGCATAAACAACTCCCTTGAGCGGATGTATGGGAAGATCCAGAAGAAATTTGGCTGCCAGGTCAGGCGCAAGGGCTAGAACATCAACAGCGCATTCGATCAGCCCAGCAGGCTTTTGTGAGATATAATCCTCTCTCAATAGCCAGGGCGAGGGAAGAGGTCCATTTTTGCCGGAAGGAATCCTGAGAATCAGTGCTCGAGTCTTGGCGCCATTCAGATGAAATGCCCTGGAAATTTGCGTTTTCAGCTCCTTTCCCGGCAAGGAGAATGGATGAGCTGGAATCCCTTCGCTGCTAACTGAATAGCCCTGATTGACCAGAGGTAGAGCTGAGGATTCAGCCCAGATATAAAATGCCTCGGTATCCCAGAGAGAGTGCAAGACGTACATGCTTTAAGTCCTTTGGCCCAATCGGGCTTAGGTTATATTGTTATTTAAAAGCTTAGCCAGCGCAGCACGGCGACTATCAAGACTGCCACGGCAGCAATGACGATTATCGGCCTGATGCCTATAAGCTCCGGTATTGTGCCCTCTGGAAGGGGGCCCCATTTCAGCACCGACCGGTTCAGGACAGGATAGAGGCGGGCGAACATCCCCGCTCCAATAATGATGCCAACCATCCCCACCAGGGCATCAATCGCTCCTGACCCAAATGCAGCAGCAGCGGTTCCTGGACAGTAGCCCAGAATAGCAAACCCCGCCCCGAATATCAGCCCGCCGATAACGGTAGATCCGATCGATCCGGGTTTGATGTGCAGACGGACAAGCCCCGCATACCTCATGATATGGATCCCTATCATCCCTACCAGAATGGCTGTGAGCATAACCCTGACCACGGTGAAGTCGGTGAGCTGGAGCTGGCCAACTATCACCCCATAGTCGGTCAGCCCTCCCTTTTGGAGGAGGAATCCGAAGATAACGCCGAATAAGAAACCGAGGGCGACCTGTGCCCTTCCATTTGACCTGATCGTCTCAAAAGGCATCTTTATCACCCCTCATTTGATCCCCAATCCAAAGATCAGTGCGGCGACTGCAATCCCTGAGACAAAAAAGCATACCACCGCAATCCAGCTTACCAGCGATAGCTGAAGAGTGCCGGATATGCCATGACCGGAGGTGCAGCCATCAGCCCAACGGGCCCCCAGACCGATCAGAATCCCCCCGATCAGAGCTATGGCGAACCGGAATAGCGCATCAGCTCCGAAGGCCTCAGCGAATATCGGGGGCACAATCAGAACCGCAAGACGGCCAGAGAGGAATGATGACAGAAGCGATCCAATTATCATGCCGAAGACGATCATCCACTGCCAATCAATTTTGGGCTTGATCTTCTGGTAGTAGGACATCTGGTCCGCATTTTCCCGGTTAATCGCCGATTCGATCATACCGGCAGACTTGGCAAACGCCGTCGAGGCACCCAGGGGGCGATCGGAGAGAAGGAAGGCGATCCAGGAGAGGACCCCTATCCCCGCTCCCACAACATACGGCGACCATGAATCCATCGTTATCCAATCGATCATAAGAGATCAGTCGTTAAGGGCGCAGATACCCAGCTTCTGGTACGCGGTGAATCCGCCCGCCATATTAAAGACGTTATTAAATCCGTTCATCTTCAGGATGGATGCCGCAATGCTCGCCCTCTGTCCTCCTCTGCACATCACAATGTACTTCCTATCCCTGGATAGCTCTTTATGTCTGGTTCTGAGGTCGTGCCAGGGGATCTGAATCGATCCGATGACGCAATCGTCAGTCTTCTCCTCCGCTGACCGGACATCGATGATAACCGCCTTTTCCGATGCAACCAGATCATTTGCCATATTGGGGGTTATTATTGGAACAGTATCTACTGGCATAGCGTTCACTCCCCAGGCCAGCATGCCCCTTTCGAGGAACGCTTCCACGCTATCCAGACCTACCCGGCGCAGCTGCATAGCAGCCTCGTCCACCTGTTCATTCCCTTCAACCACCAGGAAGATGTCCTTTTTCGGGGGTATGACCCAGCCTGCCTGGGTGGCGAAGCTGCCGGCAAGATCGATATGCCAGGATCCAGGTATATGCAGGCCGGAGAATGCCGGATAGCTTCGTACGTCCAAGATCGCCGCCTTTTCGGATTTTATGCTATTGGAAAAGGCCTTCGGATCCAAAGGTTTAGGAGTTTTGAGGCTCCTCATGAGATTGGGCCCCACCCTGTTGATCTCTGAGCAGCGAGCGAAATGGTCCGGGGCAGCTGGCATATCCGAGGTGAGGGAATGTATGAACTCCTGGCGATCGGATATCTGCAGGGCATAGTTGTATTTTCTTTCAAAGCCAATGGTGCTGCTCCTCTTTGCGCTTATCGCCCGTCCGCAGAGCGATCCCATGCTATGAGCAGGATAGACCTCGCAGTGGTCCGGAAGCTTAAGGATCTTCTCGTGCAGGCTATCATAGAGGGATGATGCAAGCTCCTCTGCTCTGCCCGGAAAGAGGTCCGGCCTGCCAACGTCTCCTACAAAGAGAGTGTCACCGCAAAAGAGGGATACAGGGTCATCTGCCCTGCTGGTGTCAGCAGCTATGTAGGAGATGTGCTCTGGGGTGTGGCCTGGGGTCTCGATCACCGAGAATATGATATCCTCCAGCTTTATCCTGTCCCCTTCTTTTAGGGGTTCATGGGGAAAAGCGCAGTTCGCAGATGCTGGAGCATAAATCCTGGCTCCAGTCGCTTCTTCCAGATCGAGGTGGCCGGAGATGAAATCAGCATGCAGGTGCGTCTCCAGGATATGAGTTATCTTAAGACCCATCTTCTTGGCAGAATCCAGATAGGGACGGATGTTTCGTTCTGGGTCGATGACTGCACAGATGTTATTCCCGGCTACCATGTAGGAGCTATGGGCGATGCCGGGGACGAAAAATTGATGGATGATCATCATTCTCACCTCTTATCAGATTAACAAATAGATGAATGTTGTTTCAATGCATATGAAAAGAACGGTCATAACGCCTCCCGCCTTGAGGTAATCCCTGATGGTATATCCACCGGGATCCATCAGCAGAGCGTTCACCTGATGGGTGGGAAGGATAAAGGAGTTCTGAGATGAGACTGCCACCAGCAGAGCCAGAGCCCTGGGATCCGCCCCTATGCCTGCGCTCAAAAGTAGCACCAGAGGAACTAAGAGGACTGTTGCCGCCACATTGGATATGATCAAAGAGAGAGCGGTTGTGAGGATGGCTAGGGAGAGCATGACTGCAATTGGGTGGGCGCCAGCCAGAAGATCGACAAAAGAGCTGGCGATGAGCCTGGAAGCTCCAGTGTTCTCCATCGCTATTCCGAAGGGAATCAGGCCGCCTATGAGAATTACGCTCTTCCAGTCTATGGCGTGATAAGCCTCGTCCGGAGTGAGAATCTCCGCCAGAATCATGGCCACAGCTCCAGTGAGAAGAGCGATAGAGATCGGCATTCCTGTAAAGGTAAGGGCCAGGGAAGCAATGAATATCATGACGGCCAAAGGCCCCTTCTTATAGCGAATCTCCTCTCCTTCGGGATGAGTGAGCAGCAGAAGATCCTGGTGGCTGGCAAGAAGCCTCAGGGTGTCCCATGATCCAAAGGCGATGATGGTATCGCCGGCTGCAAGAGGGGTATCATAGAAATCCGATCTTGACTCCCTCATTTTGCTATAGTGAACGATCGGTTCTATGGAGAACTTCTGGCGAAATCCGATCTCCCGCAGGGTTTTGTCTATGATCGAGGCCTTTGGCCGGACGATCAGCTCAGCCAGGCCAAATCCTCCGCTATCCAGGATGGACTTCAATCTGCTCCGGTTTTCAGTGGGCACACAGCCGGAAGCCGAAATAAAATCATTAAAATCCTCTTTGGATCCGAGGAAGGCCAGCTCCTGGCCGGACTCCAGGCGAGCATATCGGGAAGGGGCTACAGTCACCTCAGTATTCTTCCGGATGGCAAGCAGATTGAGGTCATATTTGATCTTGAATGATGCCTCTTCCCTTGTCTTTCCAGAGAGATTGGATGATCGGGGGAGAATGCAAGTCTTGATAGCGTAGTCGATGCCCCAGATCTCAGCCACTGTAAGCTGGCATTTCTTTTCCTTTTTATTCGGGAAGATGCGAGATCCAGCCAGGGCGAAGAGGGCGACCCCGGCTATGAGCAGAGGCAGTCCTACCGGAGTTACGGCAAACATGGAGAAGGGCTCCATCCCGTTCTGGCGCAAGAGATCATTGAGGACGATAAGAGGTCCAGAGCCGATCATTGTTACTGTGCCACCCAGGATGGCGGCAAAGCCCATGGGCATCATCAGGTGGGAAGTGGGGATTGAGGTCTGCTGACCTATCCTTCTTATCGCCGGCAGGAATAGGGCGGCTGCTCCGATATTTTGCATCACTGAGGAGAGCAAGCCCACGGTCATGGATACAGTAGAGATGATCCTTTTCTCATTCGTCCCAGCATATTTGATAATAGTGCTGGCCAGGCGGGATGTTACCCCGGTTCTCTCGATTCCGTATCCCAGGATCATCACCGATGCCATTGCCACCACGGCATTTGAGGCGAAGCCTGATATCGCTTCCAATGGGCTGATAAGGCTCAGCCAGGCTAAAGCGAGGCAGGCCACTATGGCGACAAGATCGAGCCGTATACGGTTGCTTATAAAGAGGACGAGCATGGCTGCGATCACCATGCTGAGGAGAAGGATGCTATTATCCATAGGGAAGAGGATATTTGCAGCCAAAGAGGATAAAAAGGTTCTCTCCTTGTTGGCGGGATGATTGCGTGAAATGCTACACAAAAAAATGAAAAATAAACAAAAAAATGAAAAATAAACAAAAAAATGAAAAAAATGCTCAGATCGTCAGATCAAATGGTAAACCTGTATGCTGCACCACTTAAGAATGTCCCTGTCTCCCAATAGCTCTCGCCATCCTTGCTGATCACTATGGTATGCCACATATTCCCAGGCACATTAAATCTGTAAATGCCATCGGAAAGATCCTTTCCGAATCCCTCTGTGCCTATATATTCTCCATCAAGGTATACATCATAGCCTAAAAGCCAGCTTGACCTGAGGGTCACAGCAGCTGTCCCGCTGAGCGGCACTGGAACATATGAATTCCGATCTGTCCAGGTGCCGGAGCCCTGGCCGTAGACATATACGTAGATATAGTTGCTCCATCCATTGCAGTAATACTGGAGGATATGCCAGCCAGGAACATCTCCATTGAACCATTTCTTATTCCATCCGGCAGAGGAATAGCCCAGATATTTTACACTCAGCTCTCCATTGGGGTACCACTCATAGATCCATAATGGGCCGGAAGAGGAAATCTGCAGCCACATAGGCTGCCAGCCAAATAACCTGCAAGCTCCTGTCGTCTGAGGAACATAGCTCAAATAGAGCTCATTTCTTGCTATCACTCCACCTGGGACTGCGGCGCTGATACTGGATGGATAAGTGGACTTTTCGCTTGATGTCGCTCTTCTCTGCTGGCCGGAAGAGAATCCAGTTGCAGAAGTGTCAGCCCTATCGATGCCTGCTTTAGCGAAGTCGGTCGGAGCAAAGTCAGTTGCGGCGATCAGTGAGTCTTCAGCCCCGGCAGAACTGGGCGCCTCTTTATAGTCCACTATAGATGATTCTGGAGGTATATCCAGCCCCAGGATGTCCGGGCTGCTGGGAGCAACAGGAACAGGAGCGCCAGAAGGAGCCGCGGTCTGGTAGACTGTGCTCTCCTTGGAGCTTGAGCCTGTCTCAGTTAATTCGAATCCATCGAACTCGGAGTATTGATTCAGGCTTCCATCGACATAATACTGGCCTTCTGAGATATATGGTACCATCGCAGACGGACTGTCCGTATAAGCCTGGTCAAAGCCCTGCTGGCCATGGGCAGATATCGCCATGAATATGACAAAAATGCTCAACATTGCTAGAAAAATGTCTTTTTTCATCCACTTCACCTCGATTTTAATATGATATTACACTCCCCTTTGATTCTTGATCTCCATCGACTATCCCGATGGATAATATTTCGATCGCTCTCATGATGTAAAAAAGTATGTTTTGTATGAACCTTATGAAGATCCTTTAAAGGTCCATCACCAGTTGTCAGGGAAACATGGCCACCAGCTCATAGACCCCGGAATCGCGCCTCTTGCTGACTGCAAAACCCATTTTTTTAAATAGATGGAATACGGGATCATTTCCTGCCAGGACCTCAGCGGTAAATCCGAGGAGCCCCTGCCTTTTCGCGAGGTATGTCAGATATGCCAAGAGCTCGCCTCCTATTCCATGGTTCTGGCAGTCATCCCTTACTACCAAAGCCACATCTGCGGTGAACATATCGCTGTTAATGCCATACTGGCCCAGGCCGCAGATGGACTCGATACCATCCTCTTCTACAGTTGCCACCAGAACCATCTTCTGGAAGTAATCCACCGCAGCAAACTTCTGAAGCTCCTGGTGGGGAATATCTCTCCGGGCGGAGATGAACCTCTGGTACATGCTCTCGTCGGACAGGGAGTAGAAGAAGTCTTTGAGAAGGGGCTCATCGCTGATCTTCACCGGCCGCAACAGGATTCCGAGACCCGTCCTGGTGGTCTTCCATGCCTCCAGCTCTTCCGGATACTCTCCCTGCACTCCGGGAATGAAGGCTTGGTCCGGATAGATCAGATGCATCCTCTTAGCCTCCTCAATCAACCAGAGGCGGAATAAGGGATGAGCGATGGCGATTAGGGCCATGGCTCTCTCTCGGATGCTCTTTCCATGTAGATAGGCGATACCGTATTCAGTTACCACATAATGAATATCTCCCCTAGTCAATGTGACCCCTGCCCCCTCCCCAAGGAATGGAACTATTCGGGAGACTCGTCCCCCTTTCTGGGAAGCCTCATCATCTGAGGAATCAGCGCAGGTGACTAGAGCGGTAGAGGGCAGAGCGAGGACGGTCTTTCCTCCTGGTGCAATAGCCGTGCCCCTCATGAAATCGGCCTGGCCGCCAATACCGCTATAGAAGCTATGGCCCAAAGACTCTGCTGTGGCCTGGCCGGTGAGATCGATCTCCAGGGCGCTGTTGATAGCTATCATTTTGCTGTTCTGGGCGATGATCAGGGGGTTGTTGGTGTAGTCGATGGTCCTGAACTCTATGCTATCGTTATTTCGCAGAAAATCATATGTCGAGCGGTGGCCCATGCAGAAGGTGGCGATGGTCTTTCCAGGATTGATGCTTTTATTGCTGTTGTCCACCACCCCATCCCTTATGAGCCCGGCTATGCCATCGCTCAGTAGCTCAGAATGCACCCCTAGATGCTTTTTCTTCTTCAGGCTGGAGACGATGGCATTGGGAATGCTGCCGTATCCCACCTGGATGGTCGAGCCGTCTTCCACTATTCTAGCCACATATTTTCCTATTCTCTGGGCGATCTCACCTGGGACATCCTCTATGTACTCCAGAAGGGGCTCATCCCAGGGGATCAGATAGTCCACGTCGTCCATCCGGATCCAGCCATCGCCATTAATGGCGGGCATATGAGAGTTGGGCTGGGCGATGACTATTCCCGCTTTCTCCACCGCCGTGCGGACGATATCGACGCTCACTCCCAGGTTCAATCTGCCATCCTTGTCCGGCAGGGTGGTCTGGATGAGGGCCACATCCAGCGGTATTCTCTCCGATCGGATCAGCTGGGGAAGATTGGAGAGGAATATGGGGGTATAATCAGCTTCGCCCCGATTGACGGCGTTTCTAGTATGGTCGCCTATGAAAAAGGAGTTGAGCCGAAAGTTGCTCTGGAACTTCTCGTCCGTGTATGGTGCCACCCCAAGGGTGACTATGTTTATGAGCTCAGCGTCAAGAAAGGCTTTGGGTCGCTCTTTGACGAATTCAAGAAGCGATCTGACCAGATGCTGGGGCTCCCCGCAACCTGTTCCCACGAATATCCTGTTGCCGGGGCGAATTTCCTGGAAGATGAAGCGCTCCAGATCTCTGAACTTGCCCGGCCACTTTTCCTTGATATCATGCCAGAAGGCTTCTCTATCATATGATTCTGAATTGAGTGATTCCTGCATTTCGAGCTCCTTGGTATTGATTATTATATCTGGTGACTACTCCCCTGCCTAGAAGACCGGGGCTTCTACGGATTTGATGCCGACAGATTGTAGTCCCAATCTGAGTATGTTGATTGCAGCATTCCAGTCTCGATCCATTGAAAGACCGCATTGAGGGCAATTGTGGACTCGATCTGAAAGCGTCTTTCCGACTAGGATACCACACCTAGAACACATCTTTGACGTATTTCTTGGATCTACTAAGACAACCATCGAACCGGCACTCTCAGCCTTGTACGAGGTCAGAGTCACAAGCATATTCCAAGCCACGTCTGAGATGGATTTTGCCAGGCAATGGTTTTTGAGCATATTTTGAATACTAAGATCTTCAAAAGCGATCAATCCGAACCTGTTAACCAGATATCGACTAACCTTATGGGCAAAATCGTATCGCTTGTTAGCGATCCTTTCATGGACCCGCTCAACCATCCGAAGAGCTTTCTTTCTTTCTGGAGTGCCTTTCGGTGCTTTTGAGAGCTTCCTTTGGACTCTGGCGAGTTCCTTTTCCTCTTCTCGGAAAGTCTCACCATTGGAAAGAGTCGCAAAGCTTTCCAGACCAACATCTACACCAACGAGAGAACCGACTTTCCAGGGAGGCTTAAGTTGATCTTCGATCTCCACAGAAAAGCAGGCAAACCATTTACCTGTCGCAGCTCTCCTTACGGTCAGCCGTTTGATTTTGCCTTCTATGGATCTATGGAGCTTGATCTTGATATTACCAATCTTGGAAAGATAGAGCTTACCAGCATTTAGCTTGAACCCCTTCTGAGGATAGGTAAAAGAATCGTACCAACCTCTTCCCCGAAATCTTGGATATCCAGGATTCTCTCCGGCTTTGACTCTTCGGAAGAACGCCTTCAAGCCAAGATCCACCCTTTCCTGGGCATTCTGAAGGGTTTGGGAAAAGACATCGTTAAGTTCAGGCTTCTCTTCTTTCCAAGCTGGAAGAAGATTGTGCGTCTCGTACTTGGATACGGATTTGCCTTCTTTCTCCCAAGCATCTTTTCGGTATGCTAAGGTCTGATTGTATGTCCACCGGCATAGATCTATGGTCCTCTCCATCTTCGTCCTTTGGGACTTTGTTGGATAGATCCTAAATTTATATGCCTTGAGCATAGATACTTTTTATGCGGTTGATTGTGTTTATAGTTTTCTGCACAACGGTGGGGCACGATTCATCCCCTCCCCTGAAGGAGAGGGGTCTTCTCTGCCCCTACACCCCGATGTTATTATTTGATTTGAAAGCTATTTATTATCCGATGATCTGCAGAAAGGCCTTGATCCGGGCAGATATGCGGGGGATCATTGTCTCATCTGGAGACGCTACTCGAATGCTGCATCCCTCCGCTCCGGCATACTCCAATCCAATCCGGGAGAACTTGACGAAAAACTCGATGGATTGATCGCTAAAGGACGAAGGAATCTCTTTAGGGATGGTGGCCATCATGTGCCAGCATAATACCGTCCAGCCGAGACTTTTCGCAGTGCAGAAGATCTCCTCTGCCGCATCCTTTTCTTCTGGAGAAGTGAAAGGAGGATCTATAAAGAGAAGACCGGGAGAAGAACTCTTCAATAGGGACATAACACCAGAAAAGCCATCATCCAGATGAAACGATATAGGAGAATGATCGAGGCATTCATTCCAGGCCGCCCCGACTGCAGGATCGATATCCCAGATATTGATCAAGAGATCCGCCTTCTTTCTCTTCGCTAGTTCTGCCACCAATAGGGCAGATCCAGGATAGAATTCTATCTGCAGAGAGCTAAGCGATTCGATGGAATTGAATTCCGCTAGAATATTGAAATAAGGAAAATCTTTTAGGAGAGGCAGAGCCGGCCAGATTCTGCCGATTCCGCTCTCCCAATCACCAGATGGCTTTAAGGCATATTTCGGGCGTCCTACATGGCTTTCTGCATAAACCAGGCTGCTATCGGGGGTGAGGAGGCAATTTGCCACCTCCAGCAACAGGAAATGCTTCCAGACATCGCCTGCATTGCCTACATGCGCTCTGTGATCGTAAGGGCCCATCAGGACCGAGGTTGCTCATTCTGGTACATCTTCTTGGCGATATTGAAGGCCTGGGCGGGAGTGGCTATGGCGATCTTCCGGGATTCCTCGAAGTTCGCTTTGGAGGCGGCGGCAGCGGTGGCGGCTGTGCGGAGCAGCTTCTTGTCCACCTCATTTGTCAGCCAGCGAGCCCCTCCTATTCCCACCAATAGAGCGCCGGCGATGGAGGAGATGGAAACGGAGATCTCTTCGGTTCCAATTCCCGTGACCGTGCCGAATAGAGCGGTATTGGCAAAGGCTCCATAGAGGCCCCAGGAGACGAAGGCGGCAACTGCTCCCAGGAGGACGTTGCCGGCAAATCCTGGACGGATTATTGTGACCTCTCCCGCACTCTCCTCGCTGGGCTTGATGAAGCCATTGTCGCTTACAAGCGCATTCACAATTCCTCCCACCGCACCACTCAGCATGATAACTCCAATAGGTACTAACATCGTCATCGGCATTTGCGTCCTCCCTCATATCAGCAGAATTCCGAACAGATTTCACATCTTAATAGGGTCATACCCTTATTAGAGTGAAAGGATCCGGATCCAAGCATATATCTCTCTAATTTTTTTGAGAATATTAAGATTTTATACTATTTGAACTTTGCGTTTATTATTTTGATCAATGCATTATCTTTTGATAATTCATATGTCATTGGAGGCGACAACAAGGGTTCATGCCATAAGACAAATTCCAGAAGTGATTCTTTTTGATGGCAAACCAGGTTTTTATAATGGCTGGTTATAGATGGGAGCGGGATAAGGTGAATTCAAATCGCCCAAGAACTAAATGAATATAATACCTTAGAGCCATCCAAGAATGGTATATCTTAGGTATGAGGTATGAATGACTTGGCTGACAACTACAATTGGCTGCTAATTGCAGTCTTTAGATCATATGATGCGATAGAAAGGGAGCAATAGATCTTGAAGATCCTTTTGATGGGAAACCCAAATGTGGGAAAGAGCGTTATCTTTTCCCGGCTTACAGGAATTGAGGTGGTCTCAGCCAATTACCCCGGAACCACGATCGAGTATACGGAGGGACGAATGAAGCTGGGAGAGAAGATGGCCACCCTCATCGATCCGCCTGGCGTATACTCGCTCGAGCCCACATCCAAGGTAGAGGAGGTGACAGGCCACATTCTGGAGCAAGGGGCAGATGTGGTGGTTAATGTGATCGATTCCACCAATCTGGAGAGAAATCTCAACCTAACCCTTAAAATCCTGGAGAAAGGCCTTCCCACCGTAGTGGCCCTCAACCTCTGGGATGTGGCCACCCGCAAAGGAATCGAGATCGATACCGCCATCCTAGCAGAGGCGCTGGGGGTGGATGTGATTCCCACAGTAGCTGTCAGCGGTCAGGGAATCTACGATCTGGTGGAGGCCATTGGAAAAGCTAAAACCCCTCCGCCAGTGCAGTTTGAATCCTCTGACCAGCGCTGGGCGCGGATTGGGGAGATAGCTGAGAAGAGTCAGAAGGTTCTGCATCGGCATCCATCCCTCTTTGACCGGCTGGAGGACATCTCGCTCAAGCCCCTAACGGGCATTCCCATTGCCTTGTTGCTTTTATATCTCTCCTTCAGTCTGGTAATCGAGGTGGGCGAAACTCTGCAGTTGAAGGTCACCGATCCCCTATTCATCGCATATTCCAATTTCATAACCGATTTAGTGCATAGATACGTCAGCTCAGAGCTCTTAAGGGAGATATTGATTGGCAGCAGTCCAGAGCTCTTAAAGTCCTTTGGAATTCTGACCACCGGCCTCTATATTCCTTTAGGGATAGTCTTGCCATTTTTAATTCCCTTTTATCTGCTGCTGGGCATACTGGAGGATATCGGCTACCTTCCCAGGCTGAGCGTCATCCTGGATGCCTTCATGCACAGGATAGGCCTTCATGGTGCTGCTATCCTGCCTTGTGTATTGGGAATGGGCTGCAGCGTTCCTGCTGTTCTCTCGGTCAGAATACTGGAGTCGGCCAAGCAGAGGTATCTAGCTGCGACTCTGATGACCATGGCCATTCCCTGCGCCTCTCAGAGCGCCATGATATTCGGCATACTCGCTCCCTATGGCCTGAGGTATATCTTCATAGTCTATGCCACCTTATTTCTCTCCTTTGTGATCACAGGCTATCTGCTCCACAGGTTCATTGGCGGTGAGTCGCCGGAGATCTTCCTGGAGATCCCTCCCTACCGCATGCCAAATCTACAAGCCCTTTTGAAGAAGACCTTTATTCGGGTGCGGGAGTTCCTGAAAGAGGCAGTGCCTTATATCGGTCTAGGCATGATCATAATGAACTTCTTCTATCTGACCGGACTGATGCATCTGATAGGCGAGGAGCTGAAGCCGGTTGTATCCGGGCTTCTGGGTCTTCCCAGCGATGCTGCCACTGCATTGATTATCGGCTTTCTCCGCAAGGACGTTGGGATAGGCATGTTCGCTCCCCTGGATATGACTCCGGTGCAGTATGTTATTGCTGCCGTGGTTTTGGCCATGTATATGCCCTGTGTAGCAACATTCATGGTGATGCTCAAGGAGCTTGGCGTCTCGGGAACGGCAAAATCAGTGGCTTTGAGGCTTGTCGCTGCCCTTGTGGTTGGGACAGCTCTAAACCTAATTCTCAGCTAGATACCTGCTATGCTCAAGGGAGTATCTCACCCTCTATTTTTTTTTAGTGATTGATTCTCCTGCAACTGAATATCTCTTGGCCTCATGACGGAATAACTCTTGGCTAGTCATCTAGCGTAGAACACTCCCTTTTTAAAATCTAAGCTGCCCTGACCCCTGCACACGATTTTCCCTTCATTCATTTGCTCAGCTCGGCTTTAATTGCCTCGTTATCTCTGCCTTTTTAACTCTAACTTTTTGCCTGAATTATAGCTTCAATGAAAAGAATCTTAAAATTTTATTTAAAAAATGATCTGTTTATTAATTATTTTTAAATGTATTATGTCTAAATAACATTTATTTTTTTATTTGATTTTATGATAATATCACAACATAATCAATTCGATGTAATTATAAATAAATAACGTTATAAAACATTTGCAAATTATGTAAAATCATTATAATTATAGCTTATATTTTTATAATTAAATCGGGTTGATACCTGAAAGTTTTAAATTTGTTATTTTTATAAATAGCTTTTTAGTCTATAAAGTATAGAGCATTTGGTCAGTTTAATAGTTTATAAAAATTTTTACATTATTTTCTCTGAAGCCTTTAAATCTTATAGTATATGTGAATGAATGGAGCTAGAATGCTGATTTAGCTTGTAGAACCATTCTCTCTCTGGTAAATGATGAGGATAGGCGGCAAGAGGGGCATATTCGTATAGTATATGGAATAAAGTGATTAACAAAACTGGGCTTTTCGAGGGGGTAATAAAATCATACCTATAGTTTATAGTATCCAGTTCCATTTAAAGGATTTTGATATTCTATTCGGATCTAGCGTGAAATTTCTTGAAAAATAAATAATATCTAATTAACTTTAAACTCATAAATTTATATAACAAATTTACTATTCTTCAATTTATCGGCATTTTCTATTTTTTTACATAATTAATTTTTTTAAAAATTTTGTACATATTAATTATTATTATCAAAATTTAAATTCTATAGATAATAAGATATCTAAAAAAGAGAAATATTTAAATTTGTTAGAAAATTTTATTATTTATTGATTTTTATTTTTAATCTCACACACCATCTGAGTGAGAAGTGAGGATAGATTAATAAACTCTTTTTATTATATTTTTAATATTATTATATATTTGTGGGAGTGGGTTGGTCAATGGATAAAATGATACGAAAAGGCTCGAATATTCCCCTGTTGAATCCCTGAGGAAGCTTTCTTTTGGAGAGTTGGAACTGAGAAAAGGGAAATCACCTCTTTCGCGAACATTATAGCTTCATAGCGAAAATTTGCTCCTCGCTATTTATCATGGGTGAACTCTAATCGTATATTCTCTGTATCTTTTCGCCTCTGTGGTGAACCGCGGTGCTCTGACCTAAACACAGAGGAACAGAGGCCATATTCTCTGCCTGACCTCACCCACACAATTCAGCGCAGAGCCCGAAAATTATACATCAGCTAGCTTTCTGGAGGAGATCGCCAGGAACTGATCTCTTAATGGTGGGAAGAAAGCTGGCAGATACAGCCAGCATTGGTCCCAGTATCACGCCCGATCCTCCCAGGAGAGCTATAGTCCCGATCACTGCCAGAAGAGATCTCTGCAGAATTCCTGCCTCCCCCCTGGCCAGGCGGATAGATGCCACTCCCAAGAGAGCATGGAACAGGATTATGGCCATGGTGATATAGACCTCCGGACCATAAGGAGCGCGGCTGAGGCTGTAGATCATTTGAGTTATGACCAGAGAGCTGGTGCCGAGAAACAGAAAGCCTGCTAAAGTCCCCGTCAGGCTGAACAAGCTGCGACGACTTCCTCTCCAGTATATGAGCCCTCCAGCGATTAAAGCCACCAGATAGGGAATGAAGATCATAATGACGCTCTGCCCCTCCCAGATGTAAACCGATGCGATCTGGATCGGAGCGATCATCCTGTCGGTGAAGCTGAACTCCTCGCGATATCCTACCACTAAACAATAGTGGCCTCCTTTCTCATCTGCTTCTGCTGCTCTTAATGATGCCCCTTCATTCGAGCCGTTCCTGGTGTTCTCATAGATCGCGGCATAATACCGGCCCGATTGAGGGGCAGAGAGGTTGATCTCTGCCAGCCCGATGAAGCTGCTTGGACCAAAGGGCTCATAGGTCGCTATTCCTTCCCTTCCATCGGCTGCAAGAGCACCCAGATCCTTAAGGCTTTCAGGAAGGATTATGTTCTTGGGAATAGCAGAATTCTCAAGAAGAACGGCGCCCTCGAGGGAGGTGTTCCCCTCAGGCTGCTGGGCGGATGAGCCGCTCTGAACCCCGATACCCGGCCCTATCAAGAGAAGGTCTGGCAGAAAGCCCTCGTCTGCCGGGTCTGTGGATTTGAGCAGCCCCATATAGATTCTCTCTCCTTCTCTGACATCAAAGCTGAAATAATGAACGGTTTCGTTCTCTAAAACGGCATAAACCGCCCAGGATTTAGCCGGATTAGAGATATGCAGGGCAGAGGATATATCCTCATTTCCTCCTCCTATGAGAGGCACATGTCCGGCAGCGGTAAATGGAAGCAGGAGCATGACCAGCAACAAGGCAAAGATGACTCTCTCGGGCGACACATCCTCGCATAGCCGTTCTATCAGTATTGAATATTTCGGCTTATGCAGAAGGTTTATCTTTTATCCAGTTGATAAACTATCCAGCGAAATGAGTGGAGGTTATGATATGACAAGGAAAAATTTGATATTCCTGAGTCTGTTGTTCATTACGGGATGGCTTTGCATGGGTTCATGCCTGGCACAAAATAATACAACTGCCCATGGAGTCCTGGATGCTGCCGGGGAATTGGGCCTGACTGAGTTCTCAGAATTGGCTGAAAGCACGGGTTTTGCCAGTACTCTGGACAATCAGGGTGTCCTCCTCTTCGATTCCGGATCTTTTGTGATCTTCGCCCCCAGCGATGATGCTTTTTCCGCAATTGACGACATGGACATGAACATCCTCATTGAGAATCAGACGGAGCTTGAGCGGGTTCTCTCCTATCATGCGGTCTGGAACAGCGGTTCCTTTGTGAATATCTCCGATATTGATAGCGCAAGGACTCTGCAGGGTGAGAACCTCAGCATCAACAGCACCGATGGTCTGATGGTGAATGGGGCCAATGTAACAGAGAGCATTCAATACGATAACGGTGTCATCTATGTAATCGACAAGGTGCTCATGCCTGAAAAGAGCTCGATGGCTGGCGCGGCCAAGGCAGCAGAGAATCTGGGTGCAAAGGATTTTGCCTCTGCCATTGTCGCTGAAGGGCTGGAGGATAGGCTGAATGGCCAGGGGCTTATGGGAATCACCACCCTGGGAGAAGGGCCATTTACCATCTTCGCTCCCAGTGATGAGGCATTTGATGCCGCCAAGTCCACTGTCGATTCGATCAAAAAGCAGGATATGGGAATGATAGACCTGCTTGGCTATCATATGGTTGAGGCAAAGGATCTCATCAATATGACCGAATCCGGCTCCGCCAAAACCCTGCAGGGAGAATCTCTGGCAGTAGATTCCGCCACAGGCTATGTGAGCATGGCCAGGGTATCGGGATCCGAGAGGTACAGCAATGGCGTCGTCTATCTGATCGATCAGGTTTTAGTGCCTATAAGCCTGAGCATGTGAGGCCATTCAGGCTGCATCGAAATTTTTTAATTGGGATCGAGATCGATAACGATACTCGATTCTCATCTTCTTTTGATCTGCGGAATTCGGATCTGCTCAATTTCAGCTGCATTTGAGGCATTTGAATATCTCATCTGCGCTGAATGACACTGGCTTTGATGGAATGAATCTCAAATAAACGCTGTCATAACCCAGCCAGCTGTAGTTTTCTCCCTGAATTATATAATTGCTCTTTATGGTCATATTCCTTGATATGTGAAATGTGCCGATGTATTCCTCTTCCATCATCAGGGCCGGGTCTCTCCAGGGATTGCTCGTTTTTCTGCTGCTCTCCAAATCCGTGCCATCCTGAGAGGAGAGATCAGCCTGAAACGCACCAATGCTGACCTTGCCTTCGGTTACAGTCTCGTCGATCCTCATACCAATGGAATTGGAGCTGATACGTGTCGAATCTCCCTCCTGATAGCTTCTCTCCGAGACTGTATACTCCGATGATCCTGAGATCTCATGCGCTGACTGGATAGAGTGATGCAGGGATGTGCCAGAAAAGCCCTTGCTGAGCACCTGAGTCCTGCTGGCGATGGGTGAATAGAATAATATGGGATGCGACGAAGAATATCCATTAAGCGAAGAATTGACAATAGGAGAAGTCGGGTCGGGTGAAGCGGCAATTCGGTCCAGCAGATCCTCTTGAGATGCCCCTGCACAGCCTATCAAGGGCGATTGGATTGCCGCCAGGAGGCAGATTATAACAGAACACTGCACTGCAGCATTCCAACTTATCCGGAGAGGAATGAGGTGCATTTTACCTTTTGCAGCCATTTGATCTTCATCTTCCTGCAAGCACCCTTGGCTCCGGAGCATATATTTTAATCGGTTGAATCTTGAATTAACCTTGGCGAACCATTATGCATTGATCTTTGGGTGATATATGACCAGATTTCGGCCGCCAGTCAGGACCTTTGAAATAATCCAGTACATCAGGTCTGGCAGTCGGCAGAGAGTATCCTCCAGTTTAGAGGATATGGGATAATCCCTTCCGTCAGGAGTTCGCCTCTCCCATTTGCAGCCATTCAAAATGGAATCGTTGATCCCATCATCAAAAATAGGGCATAGCTTGCTGTCCTTATTTAAGGCGAAACCATTAATGATATGCGTATTTATGTCATCTCCTTGAAAATCGCAGGTTTGAATGCATAGTGCTGCCCGACCGCCTTCGGATAGAATAAAGAAGTACCGGCCGGGATTATCCAGGAGGTCGTAGAGCAACTTTCTGCGGCTAACCTCGATCCCGATCTTTATCATAATCCCCAAACCCCATATAGCCTATAATGTAATGTTAAATAATTAACAATAAAGGGTTATATGTTTTTTGGTCAGATGGATCCAAGAACGCATATATTGGATAATTATTCTGTCGAACATCGTTTTGACGGATGGATAAAAAATCGTCACTGAAATGAAAAAACAGAAAAATTTTGGGGTGTCTGATCTTTCGCCTGAAATTTTTGGGGGCTAAGTTTATATTGTTGCCAGACGGGATTTACATTTTGAGGTAAACAAATGCGTCACATGAAATTGGCGATTTTGGTCTCAGCACTATGCTCTTTGGCTTTTATTGGTGCTGTGTCCTGCGCGGAGATGGCCGCGAATGAGACAGAATTGGATGAGATGGAATTGAATGAGATGGAATTGAATGAGACGGAAATGAATCGGACGACATTCATCTTCATTCAGGAGGGGACTGGTGGCACCTTTGTAAAGGATGAGTCAGGAAACTACACGCTAACCATCACTGGCGTGGTGCCATATACCATTTACTTCTCAGACCGTCCTGAACGAGTAGTTGGGTTCGCACCAATGGATAAATTCCTCGATGGATTTTGCTTTGGTGCCATAGACCCACCCAATGCAGCGGTGATGCTCAGGGAGGGAGAGAACGAGAGCGATGTAGTCGTGGCGGAGCTGACCTCGCCCCAGTTTGATGAGACAAACAGCACTCTGACATACACAGCGAAAGTCCTCGATGATTACACATTTAATTCCGACTGGTCGCATATCATCTCCAAAGCGGATGACGCGATTCCAGAGGCCTTCGGTAATGTCTCAATTGTTATTGATGACTGTCCAGATAGTTTTGTAGGATGCGATAAGAGTTGGGATGAAGGCTGCGGCAGGATCAAAACGGGCTGTTGCTGGCATACATGGGATTTTACTTGCGAGGCATGCCACAACGATGAGTATTATGTGAACAAATGTATCGAGAAATATGGCGAGGAGTGTTCGCGTACTGGTGATTATTGTGGCGCATTCTAAGGTCATTGTTGACGGAGAGAAATAATATCGCTTAGCCTTGAAGCAGAGGTTCAAAGTCAACTCCTTTTTTTGGGCATCAATGATATCGACCGGATATCTTAAGTGAGCTTGATCTTTTGCACGTGCATCTCGCTCGTTGTGGGCTTCTTTGCGGGCTCGTCACCGTGGCGATCGGCACTCTGGTGAGCCTCTTCTCCCGCTACCTGCGCGGCGCAGCCGACGAGGTGCTATTGGGCTTAGCATATATTATCCACATCTTGAAGGCCTTTCCCCTCATAATAATACTCGCTGCTCATATCAACCCCATTAACTGGAATAGCATTTTAGGGGCAGGCCATATTTAAATATTGAATATATTTTAAAATACAAGAGAATGAGAGATATGCCTGGAAGCGCTATAGGAAAGGCGCAAATGCGGATCGATTTAAAAACAATGACTATAGGTCAGATGGCATGAAGCTGATTGAGATATTCCGTTCGTTGCAGGGAGAAGGGCCCGCCATGGGAAGGCCGGCACTGTTTATAAGGCTCTCGGGCTGCAATCTGAATTGCGAGGGCTGCGACACCGATCTGAAGCCATCGCTTGATCTATCCGTCCTTGAGCTGCTGAAGAGAATTGAGGGCCAGGGCAAGAGGGTGATCATTACCGGCGGTGAGCCAACCTTGCAGATGAATGAATTGGTGGATCTGATCTGCAGGCTTTACAGCCGGGGGATGGAGATTCACATCGAGAGCAATGGCACCAATACAATTCCCCTGGATATTCTGGAGAAGATTTGTTGCGCTGTGGTAAGCCCCAAGAGAGGATCTGACTTTAATCTCGGCTTTTGGGCGAATAAGAGCAATGTCCACCTCAAATTCGTCCTCGGAAAGCCAGACTGGTGCTGGAATGAGAAGGAGCTGAAACAACTCATTCCCATTCTCGATCGAGAGAGAGTATGGATAATGGCCTATGGGACGGACCAGGGAATGCAGAATGCTAGTGAGGCCTGGGACCTGGCGCTGAAGCTGGGAACAAACTACTCCGATCGCCTGCATATAAGATTAAAACGAAGCTGATAGGGGATGGATCCGCCCGCAGGGAGTAATCAGAAGGGTATCTAGGCACGGGCGGTCTAACTCATAGTAATGTCGGTGGATATGAATAGCTTGGCCGTGCAGTGCGAAAGTATTCGCAAGGATGGGATGAGAGAGGACAAGTCAAAGCAAATGGACATGACAGTGAGGGTTTAATGAAGGCGATTATAATCGAGGTCTATGGAAAGGGGAGCGCCTTGGCAGAAATGGATGAGCGAAACCCCATCATCAGGGAAGCCATATGGCAGGCTCTGCCGATAGAGGGCAGGGCCATCCTCTGGGGCGAAGAGGTCTACTTCGATCTGGATATGAAATTGAAAGATGAGAATCCATCGGCTTCTTCAGAGGCAGGAGACATCTGCTATTGGTCCCCAGGGCCTGCATTATGCATATTCTTCGGCCAAACCCAGCCCTATTCCAGGGTCAACCACATCGGAAAGGTGGTGCAGGGTCTGGACCTATTCGAAAGGATCAATGCAGCAGACCGGATAGTCCTGAGGAAAAAGGAGCTTTAAGGCCAAAAAAGAGCTTGGAGACCAGACCCCTGTAAAGACCAACCCAGAGACATGTTTGGAGGGATGCGGGCAATGGCATCATTTCGCTTTCTTTGAGCGGGGGGGTGCGCATGGGAGCGATGTGCCAGTTAAGGGGAGGAGGTTTCTCTCCTGCCCCAAAGGGCTGGTCGCAGCAGAAGGGGCCCGAATCCTATAACCTTTAAATATTGGAAGCTGAGAAAGGGAAGCACGTCGTATGTTCTGCGACAAGGAGCGGCTGTGGTCCAGCGGTTATGACATGAGCTTCCCAAGCTCGTAACCCGGGTTCGAATCCCGGCAGCCGCACCTGGTATATTTTTGGCTTTGATGACCCAAGAGAGCACCTGGGCGGGAGCTATCAGCCCATCGGCCAGGATTTCGCAGGGGCAAACCTCACCGTCCCCGCCGGCTCAAATCAGGTCCCCGGCCTTGAGGAAGCGCTTAAAGCATTCTTGAATAAGGGCTAAGTGGCCGGGCGCATATAGTCCATTTTCCCATTCTTTTTTTTCATCACCCGCGCTTTTAAATCCCAGAGCATTTTCTTTCCGATCACTTTTTATTATGAGTTATTCATAGCCATCATATTCCTTTTCAATACAATTGCACGCCTTAGAAATGAACAACATGCGATCATAAATTTTCATAATTTTTCTGCCTTATTCTCAAATATCTATAAATTCCGCTTAACGTTACCTTCTATTTGGAGGTAAGAAAAATGGCCCTGCAAACAAGAAATAAAGAGGAAGTCTTTGAGGCAATAGACGAATTTAATGTAAGATTTGTCCGAATTTGGTTTACAGATATACTGGGAATCCCCAAGAGCTTCGCCATCAACCCCAATGAGTTAGATGGAGCATTCTCAGAGGGCATGGGCTTTGATGGCTCATCCATCGAGGGCTTCGCCAGAATTCACGAGTCGGATATGGTTGCCAAGCCCGATCCAACCACCTTCCAGCTCATCCCCTGGAGGCAGCAGGAGAACGCCGTGGCCAGGATGTTCTGTGACATCCAGAACCCCGATGGCACCCCGTATGAGGGCGACCCCAGAAATGTGCTCAAAAGGAACCTCAGCCGAATCAAAGATGACGGCTATAGCTTCCTGGTAGGCCCGGAGCTGGAGTTCTTCTACTTCAAGGGAGAGAACAACACCGATGTCCTGGATAACGGCGGATATTTCGACCTGACCACGGCAGACAACGCTACCGACCTGAGGAGGGACACCATTCTCGCCCTGGACTCCATGGGCATCGATGTGGAGTACAGCCACCACGAGGTCGCTCCCTCTCAGCATGAGATCGACCTTCGGTACAAGGATGCCCTCTCCATGGCGGACACGGTGATGACCTACAAGATCACCGTCAAGGAGATCGCCCGCAGATACGGCTATCATGCCAGCTTCATGCCCAAACCCATCTTCGGCCAGAACGGCAGCGGAATGCACGTCCACCAGTCTCTCTTCCAGGGCAAGAGGAATGTGATGTTCGATCCAGGCAACGAGTTCAATCTATCCGATGAGGGCAGATACTATATCGCCGGCCTTCTCAGGCACGCTCCCGAGATCACTGCCGTCACCAACCAGTGGGTTAACTCCTACAAGAGGCTGGTCCCCGGCTACGAGGCTCCCGTCTACATCGCCTGGGCAAGGAGGAACAGATCCTCTCTGGTCAGAGTGCCCATGTACAAGCCCGGAAAAGAGGCGGCCACGAGGGTGGAGTATCGCAGCCCGGATCCGGCAGCCAATCCCTACCTGGCCTTCTCTGTCATGCTGGCCGCAGGGCTCGCCGGCATTGCCAACAAATACGATCTCCCCTCGCCCCAGGAGCAGGACATATATCACATGACTGATGAACAGAGGGCGAAAGCAGGAATCACGTCCCTTCCCGGCAGCCTGAACGATGCCATCCACATCACCGAGAAGAGCACCCTCGTCCGGGAGGCTTTAGGCGAGCACGTCTTCCGGGCCTTCATCGCCAACAAGAGGGCAGAGTGGGATGCCTACCGCATGAACGTCACCCAGTGGGAGCTTAACCGCTACCTTCCACTACTGTGAGCATTCTGGGGACGAATCTGGCTGCTCGATTAAGCCCCGGGGAATCGTCTATAAGAGATAGCAAGGTCGATGACTGGAGTTTTTGGTTGCTATGCCAAGGAACAGAAGAGAGCTTTACAATAAGGAGATCTGCGCTTGCTCCATCTTCGGGGCAATGAACCGGGATGGTGAACGCTTCAACGCTGCCGGGGTCATGAAGGCCATAGCCAACATGCATGTGCGGGGCAACGGCCTGGGCGGGGGCTTTGCAGCCTACGGCATATATCCGCAGTATCGAGACTACTATGCCTTCCATCTCATGTTCAACGGCAAAACCCTCCAGTCCCAGATATCGGCCAAAGCGGAATTCGAGCAATACCTCAACCAGAGGTTCGATGTGGTCCATGATGAGGAGATCCCTCACCGCCCTCAAACCCAGCTTCGAGATCCCCCCCTGATATGGCGCTACTTCGCCTCCCCAAAAAAAATGGGAGAGGACGCCAGCCTGTCAGACGACGAGTACGTGGTGAGAACGGTGATGCAGACCAACAGCAGAGCAGAGGACGCCTACATATTCTCCTCTGGAATGAATATGGGCTGCTTCAAGGGAGTGGGCTATCCTGAGGAGATCGGTGAGTACTTCATGCTCGACCAACTCTACTCTGCCTATGCCTGGACGGCTCATGGCCGGTTTCCTACCAACACCCAGGCCTGGTGGGGGGGAGCCCATCCCTTCAGCCTGCTGGATACGAGCGTGGTGCACAACGGCGAGATCTCCTCTTACGGCACCAATCGCTGGTACCTGGAGATGTACGGCTATGCCTGCACCCTTCAGACCGATACCGAGGTCATAGCCTATGCTGCAGACCTGCTCCTCAGAAGGCAGAGGATACCGATGGAGATCGTGGCCAAGATCCTGGCCCCGCCCATCTGGAATGCCATCGATACCATGAATGAAAAGGAGAAGAAACTCTTCACCACACTGAGAATGGTCTATGGCCCCCTGCTTATGAACGGCCCCTTTGCCATCATCATCGGCCAGACAGGCAGGCTGATTGGCCTGACGGACAGAATCCGGCTCCGGCCGATAACAGCAGCCACCAGAGGGGAGATGTTCTATCTCTCCAGCGAAGAAGCGTCGATCAGACTTATCTCGCCGGAATTAGACTCCGTCTGGACGCCCAGCGGAGGAGAACCGGTAATATGCGAACTTAACAGCAGGAGGGTATAAGATGAAATCATTCGTCTTTCCCCAGTTTCAGATCATCAGAGACGAGGCAAAATGCGGCCAGTGCCGGGGTTGCGAGAGGCAGTGCGCATTTGGCACCCACACATACGATCCGGTCAGCGATCGATTGATATCAGACGACAACAAGTGCGTTGGCTGCCAGAGGTGCGCCATCTTCTGCCCCCGTGATGCCATAGTGGTCCGGCCAAATCCGTCATTCTACCGCCCGAACGCCTCCTGGTCTCGGGAGAAGCTGGAGGACGTTAAAAAGCAGGCTGAGACTGGCGGGGTGATACTGACAGGATGCGGCAACGACAAGCCCTTCAGGATCTACTGGGACCACATGGTGCTCAATGCCTCTCAGGTCACCAACCCCTCGATAGATCCTCTGCGGGAGCCGATGGAGCTGCGCACCTTTCTTGGTGCCAAGCCTGACCTGATGGATTTCAAGGTAAAGAACGAGGAAGTGGAGATTGCCACCCAGCTCTCACCCAATCTGATGGTGGAAATGCCGATCGTCTTCTCCGCCATGTCCTTCGGAGCAATCAGCTACAATGCCTTCCTCTCCCTGGCCACAGCGGCCAGCAAATTGGGGACCTACTTCAATACCGGCGAGGGGGGGCTTCCCAGGGAGATGAGAGAGAAATTCGGCAAGCATGCCATCGTACAGGTAGCCTCCGGTCGTTTCGGCATAGATGCCGAATACCTCAACTGCGCCGCTGCGGTGGAGATCAAGGTAGGCCAGGGGGCTAAACCTGGAATAGGCGGTCACTTGCCCGGAGAGAAGGTCTCTGTTTCCGTCTCCGCCACCCGGATGATCCCAGTGGGCACAGACGCCATCTCCCCGGCGCCGCATCATGATATCTACTCCATCGAGGATCTGTCCATGCTCATCCACGCCATCAAAGAGGCTACAAACTACGAGAAGCCGGTATCGGTCAAGATCGCAGCTGTGCATAACTTCGCCGCCATAGCAGCGGGGATCGTTCATGCTGGCGCGGACATCATTGCCATCGATGGCCTGCGGGGGGGCACCGGAGCTGCTCCCAAGGTGATCAGGGACAATGTGGGAATACCCATTGAGCTGGCCATATCCTCTCTGGACCGACGCCTCCGCCAGGATGGCATCAGGAACAGGTGCTCGATCATCGCCGCTGGCGGAATTCGCTGCAGCGCAGATGTGATAAAAGCCATAGCCCTGGGTGCAGATGCCACCTATATCGGCTCGGCAGCTCTCATTGCCATGGGCTGCAATCTCTGCCAGAAATGCTACACCGGCAAATGCAACTGGGGAATCTGTACCCAGGACCCGCGTCTAGCAGGGCGGCTGAATGTGGATATCGCCTCCCAGCGGCTGGTTAACCTCATATCTGCCTGGTCTCATGAGATTCAGGAGATGCTGGGGGGAATGGGGATCAATGCCCTGGAGAGCCTGCGCGGAAACCGTGACCATCTGCGGGGCGTGGGTTTATATGAATGGGAGCTGGATGTCCTGGGAATAAAGGGTGCGGGAGAATGATTCAGGATAATGAGATCTCCCTTATCCCAACAAATACCATGGCTTCAGGAGGTTTGTTTTTGGGAGCGGTTGAGATCAATGCCGACGGGCTCCAGACCAGAGATTTGAACGACCGGCTGCGAGATCTGATGCTGGCCGGCAAGAGAAAAGTGATAATCAGAAATGTATGCGGCCAGCGATATATTGGCACCAGACTGTACTCGCCAGAGAGGCACCGGATGGAGATCGATATCTTCGGTACTCCTGGAAATGACCTGGCTGCCTTCCTCTTCGGTCATAGGCTGGTCGTGCATGGCAATGCTCAGGACGGGGTTGGAAACACCATGGATGATGGAGAGATTGTGATTGAGGGTAGAGCGGGAGATGTCTTGGGCTTTTCCATGCGTGGAGGGACGATCTATGTGCGGGACGGCTGCGGCTACAGGACCGCTCTGCATATGAAAGAGTACGAGGGCAAAAAGCCGGCTCTTGTCATAGGCGGGACGGCTCAGGATTTTCTGGGCGAGTACATGGCTGGAGGGACAGTCATCCTCCTGGATCTCAAAGGTCAGGGCCACAGGGCGAACTTCATAGGATCAGGTATGCATGGCGGGACCATATATCTGCGGGGCTCAGTGAACCGCTCGCAGGTGAGCGAACAGGTGGAGATCTCACCGATTGATGAAGCCGATCGGGGGATTTTAGACCAGTATGTGTCCGGTTTCATTGAAAAATTCCCTGATCTCGAACTGATTCCTGAAGAGGTCCTGAAGGATGGTTTCGTCAAGCTCATCCCGAGATCAAAGAGGCCTTATAGCGATCTATATACCTATTGAAGAGGGATTAGATGCCAGTTTATGTTGATATCAGCAGATGTATAGGATGCCGGTCCTGCGAGGTGGCCTGCGATCGGGTGCATGGTGGCAAAGGGCATGTGAATGTTCATTTTGTAGGTAGTCTGGCATCAGTACCGGTCTTCTGCCATCACTGTGAGGATGCCTGCTGCACCATGGTCTGCAGTACCGGAGCCCTGCATAAAGAGGGGGATAAAACGGCTTTTGATGTGGACAAGTGCACTGGCTGTGGCCTGTGCCAGCTGGCCTGTCCCTTTGGGGTTGTACGGACGGACAAAATCGCTCATAAATGCGATCTGTGCTCGGGCCAGGAGATGCCGACATGTGTTATGACCTGTCCAGCCAATGCCTTGAGCCTGGATTTCGATCTCGCCAGCCGCAGGGCTCGCAACCGTGCGGCCATGTTAATCACCAGGGGAGGCAGAGCATGATAAAAGTTGATCCAGGCAAGTGTCTGGGCTGCCTGTCCTGCTCCAACGTCTGCCCCAACCAGAACATCGTCCTTCTACAGAGCGCTGATACCAGAACCGTTCACTGGAAAAAGTGCAAAGAGGAGTGCGATCTTTGCGTCGAGTTCTGTCCGGCCAAGGCACTGGCTCTGGTGGCTTATGATGAGCTTGTCCCAGAGTCCGAGATCTCCTTTGAACTGGTGGCCTGCAGGGTCTGCGGATCACGATATGCCACCTTGCCCATGTTGATGAAGGTCGAGGCTTCCCTTCCTGCAGGGATGCAGGAGGATGCCAGCGGCCTGGAATGGATCCGGATCTGTTCCCAATGCCGGCGGGATATTGAGGCGGAGAAGGCGGCCGGACAGGTAATGAAGGAGAGAAAGAGGATTAGCCCCTGAAGGAGTATCCGATTCGCTCCTTCAGGCTGGTTTTATTTCTGTCTTGCTTAGTCCACTCTGATCGTCAGGCCTATATTGTCCACTTTGGTTTCTACGGCAATCTTGAGGCCCACGGGCTCGATAATCTTCGCCACCTCATCCCGGCTGCGTTCGGTGACAATGGCGATGGAAGGGCCGACCGAGCTCATCCCCACGAACTCCAGGTCGGCATCTCGCAGAATGCTCATGTAGCGATAGATCTCAAAGCCATGATGCTCCACCTCGGCCCTCTTCGAGCCCCGAAACTCTATCTCCCAGATGGTGTCTCCGATCTTTCTCAGGTCGCTTTTCTCCAGGGCGGGGATGAGGTCCATGAGCATCAGATAGGCTTTTAGCTCCCTGTCCTGATAATCGAGGTTCCTGGCCCGGTTCATGAGCAGATCGAACTCCGAGCGGCCGGCAGAGGAGACGATGGTGGGGGGGATGGTGATGAAGACGTTCTTACCTTCGGCAAACCGGTGCTGGTAGACCAGGGCCAGCTCGTCGCCGGTAATTACCATGCCTCCGTAAGTTGCTGCCGCTGGACCCACGCCGGTCTCAAAGCCGTTTGTAACCCTGCCGTCCTCGGTCTCCTCCACATAGTTGTTGCCTATGAGCATGCGGATCTGTTCTCTATTCAGGGGGGAGCCTAAAGCGCTGTTCATGGCATGGCCTAAAGCTAAAAGGACCGATCCGGTGGAGCCGAGTCCTACATGCTTTTTCTGGTGGTCGCGGACCACAATTCTGAATCCACCCTCATAGCGGACCGTCTTTCTGAATACCTCTGCAAAATGGCGGATTATAGGTTCCCGAGAATAGTCGATCTCCAACCCGGATGGGATGCATTCCACCTGGGCAGAGCAGTAGATCTGCAGGGCAAAGCCCATTCCTCCTCCCCCCGGCCGGTCGGGGGCAAAGCGGTTCATGTCCAGTACAGTCAGATGAATGCGACCAGGAGCGGTTACCGTTATCTTCCCTGAAACCGGAGTGAGCTGGTAGTCTTTTTCCAATCCCAGGGTTTTTATGCACTGGCCCGGGACAAAGGGCTGGAACTCGTATTCAACCAGGTCCAGATCCCCGCCTCTTATCAATATCTTTGCCAAGATCGCACCTCTATCACAAAGGCTTCTGTGCAGATTCAACAAATAGCTTCCAGCCAAGAGCGGCCTTATGCCTGCCGGCCAAAGTAGATATTCTTGCCCGAGGCCTTCAGGGGAATGCCATATGCCACAACCCTTTCTTGTGACTCTATTGACCGGTTCTGTGCCGCTATCATATCCTGGCAGCGGGAAAAACCGTATCTTCTGCAGTTAAGGCCGGCATTATCCCCTGACCTGGCCGCCATTAGAACGCAGGCATCGCTCTGCTCCAGATTTTTGGCGTCTCGCAGGTAGAATTTAGTGCTACGGGCAAGGCCCAGGCGGGAAAGCTCCCTGGAAAGCTCCTGCAGCTCTTCGCCAACTACCACTTTGATCAAAATTGAGTCCTGGCCTTTGCCTTTGGGGGCGGTGGGTGCAGAGAGGCCCATTAATTGCTTCCTGCTATCTGTCCTCTTCGATCACGTCATACTCATCCACATCGATGACCCGACCCCTCTGGCTGCTCCTTCCGCTGCCTTGATCACCAGGGCTGCTCTGTTTTTTCCCGAGCATATCCAGAAGAAGCGCGCCCAGGCCGGAGAATGCAAGCAATTCAACGATCCAGCGGACTTTTTTATATCTCCATAGCAACAGGCCGATCATTGCCTCGAATAGTGTGGGCAGAGGGCTGGACCTTGCCCCAGGATTTGCTTTCGATGCGCCGGATACAAAGGACTCCGCCTTGGCCCTGGTTGAGGGCTTCGTGAACCATCTCATGGATCTGGCCAGACCACTTGCCAGTGTCCCTCTGATCACCTTATTTGCCAGAGCTGCACTCATTGCCAATTTTATTAATCTAGTCAGCGTTCCCATTGGTCTATACTCTCTTACTGCAATGATATATTATTATCTCCAAACTTCTCCGGCCAGAGGGTTCTCTCCTGGCTGCGCTGCTTGATCATATCCTCAGCCTCGGCAATTGTTATGTCGAAGACTTCAGCCAGTATCTCCTTAGCGGCTATGAGCTCCAGCTCTATCATATATTCGCCTCCCGTTCGCGAGCCATGGCTGGCAAGGATGGAATCCTTTCTGGGCTTTTCCGTGCTATTAATGGCCAGCGGCATTAGCAACTCAATGGTCACTAAAATTTAAGTAATTTGCTACTGGACTGGCTTGTCGTGCAGTTCAGGATTGACCTGAGAGGAATGGACTTGATGGGAATGGACTTGACGGGATTTGAACCCGTGGCCTCCGCCTTGCGAAGGCGGCGATCTACCACTGATCTACAAGCCCAATGATCCTGGATCTGCCTGGATCTAAATCGTCTCCCAAAACGATAGAGGTGGTTTTAGATCAGACCGACCTCTTCCACTTCCACGGACTCCACGCCGGGAAGTTTTCTCACCGCTTCCTCGATCTCATCCGGGCTGCGGCCGCCCTTGTCATCCATGATGGTCACAACGATCAGAGCCTTGAGGCCAAATGCAATTGGTTTTTGCTCGATGGCATGCATTCTGGCGAAGCTGGGCACGGCTTTCCTTATGTCCTCAGCCAGCTTTTCCAGGTCTACATCTGTGCTCTCAGGCATAACCTTCATTCTTACTGCTGCGTCTCCCATTACTTTCACCTCATGGTCCTGTGAAGCCACAGGCCTTGCAGGTATAGACATTGCTCTGTTTTTTACATTTATTGCATCTGGCAATCACGGTTCCGCAGCTTGGGCAGGGAAACCTTGCTCCGCCCACGCCGGTCAGCGTAATGCCACATGATATGCATCTCTCTGGCATTTCTTCCTTCATATTATCTCCTCCCTGGTAGACCTATTTCTCTGTATAAACCTTCCCATTGATCAATAGGATGGGGAAAGCTTCTGTCCATTGATAAACGTGCCGCCCTTTCTGCATCTCAACGCTATTGCAAATGAGATCGGATCGGTGCCGTTAAGCACCCACATTCTCAATCCCGAAAGATCCCCCAATAGAAGCTTAATAGTGCCCTGATCGATGCAGCTTTCTCTTCCCAGGAGCTGGCGGGCAAAAAGCTCCTCTGCCACCGTTCCATCGATCAACACACCATCCACGTCTGTGGCTTTGATCAGGGGCAGGCCCAGCCTGGCTGCAACCAGCAAAGCTATGGAGTCGGAGGTGTAGTCCCAGGAATGCTCCGGGCAAAAGTCATCCTCGGTCAGGGCTCGATAGGGGAGAAGGACATTCACCTCCCTTTTTTCTGGAATGCGAACCTCGGAGCTGAGACTGGCTCCATTTCCGTCTGCAAGGAAAAAGGCATACTGTTCCATGGCCAGTACTGCCATCCAATGGGCGGCCTCATCGCCCAAGCCCCTTTTGGCGTTAATCTCACGGATCAGATCGGCAAACGGCCCTCCCCCAGGCACCACCAGGAAGCTGTAGTCCTCCTCGTTCGCGAGGGAGATCAGGACGCGCATAAGATCCCGGGAGGTTTCGATGAGGCTCCCTCCAAGCTTCAATACGTAAGATGGCATGAGGATGAGTAAGGTCACTATCTGTATTTCAGCCTCTTCCTGAAGGATAAAAAGATGGACGAAGGCCGACTGGATGTAGGGTAGGAGGGATCCATGTTATCGACCTTTGCCGTATATCTCCCCGGCTCTCGACGTAGATAAGGCTTTTGGTTGTGTTATGGATGTAACTGATAGATAATAATAGCATATTGAGTGCGGCCTGAGGAATGAGATGAAAAGAGAGATTAAAACCCCCCTGCTGGCTGCAGATGCAGTCATACTCTTCCAGGATGGGATTGTGCTGATAAGGAGGAACAACCCGCCCTATCAAGGCTGCTATGCCCTGCCTGGCGGCTTTGTGGAGATAGGGGAAACTGTCGAAGAGGCAGCGATAAGGGAGGCTAGGGAGGAGACGGGGCTTGATATCAATCTGCTGGGGCTGGTGGGGGTCTACTCCGATCCCGCCCGCGATCCAAGGGGCCATGTGGTCTCCGTGGCCTTTCTCGCCCGGGGCAGTGGCCGGCTCCAATCCGGCTCTGACGCCCGGTCTGCTGAGGTATTCCCCCCAGAAGAGCTGACCAGGCTTTCCTTCGACCATGAGCAAATCATCAGTGATGCCCTCCACCTGGCTGAGGTATTGGGAATCTGTGCATCAAATTAATGTAGAGCGAAAAAGATCTGCCTTTGCCCCTTCTGGGAGAGGTATTCAATGGAAGAGATAAGAGATCTCATCGAGAAATATGCGCTGCAGAACGCGGTGAAGTACAATGCTGCCCCCAATGCCGGGGCGGTCATGGGCAAGCTCATGGGCGAGCGTCCGGAGCTTCGCAGCCGGGCAAAAGAGGTCTCGCCCCTGGTAGGCGAGGTTTTGGCAAGGGTGGAGAAGACCAGCCCCGAGGAATGGAAGAGGAGGCTGGAGGAGATAGCGCCTGAGCTACTGGTGCAGCTCTCAGAGAAAAAGGAGCCTGACAAAGGACTGCCCAGTCTGGAGGGAGCGGAGGGTGGAGTGGTGATGCGCTTTGCCCCTAATCCCAACGGCCCGCCCACATTGGGCAGCGCCCGGGGAATCATCGTCAACTCTGAGTATGTGAAAAAGTACGGTGGCAAGTTCATCATCCGTTTTGATGATACCGATCCCGTGAAAAAAAGGCCCATGCCCGAGGCCTATGGCTGGTATTTAGAGGACTGCCAATGGTTGGCGGCGAAGCCGGATCAGGTGATTGTCGCCAGCGAGAGGATCGAGCAGTACTATCCAATTGCCGAGGAGCTGATCCGCCGGGGTGGGGCTTATGTCTGCCGCTGCCCTCAGGCGGCCTTCAAAGAGCACAAGGAGAAGGGAATAGAGTGCATTGACCGGGGCCAGAGCATCGAGGAGAACCTGGATCTCTGGAAAAAGATGCTGGACGGAACCCTCAAAGAGGGTGAGGCGGTCCTGCGGGTGAAGACCGACATGCACCATAAAGACCCTGCGATTCGGGACTGGCCGGCCTTCAGGATTGTCACCGCCCCCCATCCGCTGGTGGGGGACAGGTACCGGGTCTGGCCGCTGCTCGACTTCGAGTCGGCGGTGGAGGACCACCTGCTGGGCACAACCCATATCATCCGGGGAAAGGATCTGGCAGATAGCGGAAGCAGGCAGAGGTATCTGTACTCTTACCTCGGATGGGAGTACCCCAGGGTCATTCACTGGGGCAGGGTTAAGATCCATCAGTTCGGGTCTTTCAGCACCAGCAAGCTGAGGAAGGCGATTGAGGCCGGAGAGTATTCGGGCTGGGACGACCCACGGGTGCCAACAGTGCGGGCGATGCGCTGCCGGGGAATCCGGCCTGAGGCCTTGCGAAAGTTCATGATCGATCTTGGCGTTGGTGAGACGGACATCAGCCTGAGCATGGACTCGATATATGCCGAGAACCGGAAGCTGGTCGATCCGGAAGCCAACCGCCGCTTCTTCGTCTGGGAGCCGGTGGCCCTGGAGATAGAGGGCGATGTCCCGCCGCTGGCGCGAGCGCCCCTGCATCCCACTGACGATCGGGGATTCCGGGAGATTCCCGCTGGAAACAGGCTGTTCATCTGCAGGAGCGATCTTGAGGGCTTCCGAGCGGGGGATAACATCCGCCTGAAGGACCTGTGCAATGTAGAGATTACCAGCCTGGAGCCTGCCAGAGCACGCTTTTTGGGCAAGGACATGGGAAAGAGGACCAAGATCATCCACTGGGCGCCCCTGGACGGGGTGAGGGTCATAGTGATGAAGCCCGATGGGGTGGATGAGGGAATAGGAGAAACGGGAATTGCCGAGGAGCTGGGGAAGGTCGTGCAGTTCGAGAGATATGGATTTGTGCGGGTCAATAAAATTGGCGAGCCGATAGTGGCCTATTACGCGCACCGGTGAGCAGTGAGGCTGCGGAAAGCCCAGGCGATCTACTTCTCCTGCCATGGAAAAGCAAACTGGGATAATCACGAGATCGGTGGCTTTGTATTGGAAAATGATGAGATCCAGACAACGAAAGATCAAGATGCGGTCTTGACCATAAGGATCTCTTCGAGCTGCACCTGGATCAGGCCCGGATGGCAACCCTCTCCGCCTGCGAGACGGGGGTGCCCGGTGCCCGGCTTCCGGATGAGGTGGTATCGCTGCCCTCCGCTTTCATCCGGGCTGGCTTTGCTGGGGCAATAGGCTCACTCTGGACAGTATCGGAAAAGAGCACAGCTATGCTCATGATCCGCTTCTATCAGCTCTGGCGGGCGGAAGGCAAACAGCCAGTGCAGGCCCTGGCTAGGGCTCAAAAGGAGCTACGAGAGGATACGCGATTCTGGCATCCATTCTACTGGGCGGCCTTCTATATGACCGGTGTTTGATCGGGAGGGGAGAACGAAATAGGCTGGACTTGACGCGCAGGAGCGTACTCACATGGCAAACGCACGCGAGAGAGCGGCCTTTTCAGCAGGCGACGATAAAGTCCAAATACGAAAAAGGATAACAGTCAAAATAATGCTTAAGCTCACCGCTTATGTCTCTGGAAAGGTCCAGATGGCGGGATACAGATCTAAGATAGCAACTATTGCCCGCGTCTTTGGCCTCAAGGGATATGTGATGAACCTGCCCGACAGCAGGGTGAAGATCGTTGCAGAGGGCCATGAAGCTGATTTAGAAAGGTTCCTTGAAGCCGTCAGAATCAAAAATACCCTGATCGACGTGGAGGAGATTAAAGCAGATTTTTCTGAGGCAAATGGATCTTACGAAGAATTTTTTAAAATCGCAGGGGAGGGGGAGACTGACGCCCGTCTGGACCAGGCGGCAGAGTATCTTAAAGAGCTGATATCCGCCGTGAGAGAAGGATTCAAGGATAATGGTTCAAAGCTCGATAGCATGAGCTCCTCTCTAAAAGATATCTCAGGGAAACAGGATGATCTAAAAAAGTCAATTACGGAAGGCTTCCGGGAAACTGGCTCCTATCTGAAAGATATCTCAGGGAAACAGGATGATCTAAAAAAGTCAATTACAGAAGGCTTCCGGGAAACTGGTTCCTATCTGAAAGATATCTCAGGGAAACAGGATGATCTAAAAAAGTCAATTACGGAAGGCTTCAGGGAGACTGGCTCCTCCTTAAAAGATATCTCAGGGAAACAGGATCAAATCATCGATAGGATAGACTGTGCCCGCGAGGAGATCGTCTCTGAGGTTTCCGGCATGCGCTCGGATCTTAAGGGCCGCACAGAGGAGCGGCTGCAGAGGATCGAGAGCGATGTGACTGAGATCAAAGCCAGGATGAGATCCTAAATCATTCCACGATTTGCATCAATTCATAGGATCATCATCTGATCAGGATAAGAGCGCCCCGGCCAGAAATGCCAGCAGGGCCACAGCCATCCCTTTCTTTATCGCCTTCTGAGAGCCGGCTGCGTCCTTCCGGATTACTTTGTACACAGAGAGCAGAAGGAGCAGATCCGCCACCGCTACTATCAGCAGGTATAGCCTCCCAAAGGGGGCGAGGAGGCTCAGGGCCACTCCCGCCACTCCGAAGAGCCCGGCCAGGGCTGCCGCCGCGCGCTCGCCCGCCAGGATGGGTAAGGTTCGGGCTCCACCCTGCTGGTCTCCCACCATATCCTCGATGTCCTTGGCGATCTCCCGGCTCATGCTGGCCAGAAAGGAGAGGCCGAAGGGGACCTGGTTGGCCAGGATGCCCATAAATCCAGCCACTGCCCCTCCAAAGAGGAAGGTGGAGCCGGTAAGATAAGAGACGGACAGATTTCCTAGAATTGGGGTGGCCTTCAGGTTTCGGGCATAGAAGAAGAGGAGCAGGGAGTTGAAGGCGGCGATGGCCAGACATATCCGACCGGCCAGGCCCGCCAGAATGCAGCCGGCGGCGAAAAGGGCGATCGAGTAGTAGAAAGCCGTCTGGGGCCGGACTCGCTTGCTGGGGATGGGCCGGTCAGGCCTGTTTATGGCATCGATCTGGCGATCATAGTAATCGTTGATGACATTTCCCGCCCCAGTGATCAGGAAGACGGCCCCAGCGATGATTAGGGCAGCGTGCATATCCTGAACCATAGCGATCAGAAGGCCGATTATGGCTGCCGCTGATGCCATCAAGCAGTTGAACGGGCGGAGGATCTCCCAGAATGCCAGCAATTCTACCCTCTTTGGCGGCCTTTAAAACGAGGTCGCACGTGTGAGATAGAGCAGATAGATCTCAGTTAAGTAGCTATCGATATGGCTGTGGCTGCCAGGCAATCTATTGTGGTTAAAATTGCTATCGATCCGGTCATCGATATCCAGATCCATCTCACTCTTGCTGCCCAGGTTGTCCTCGATCGAGCAGTCGAAATAGCTGCCGACCGGGCGATCAAGCTCATTTAAATCCTTTGGACCGTCATTTTCGCTCTCGATTGGGCTTGAGCTCTTGCCGTCCATCGAAGAATCAGTCTTGCGATTGATCGTGTCTTCTATCTTGCCGATTGAACATTGAATCCTGCGGTTGACCTGGCCGAAAATCCTTCTATCAATAAGCCTGTCGATTTGCCGATCGATCAACTTCTTGATCCGGCCGTCGGCATTGCCCTGGATGAACCTCTCAAGATCACTTTCTATATTGGCAGCGGTGATGTCAGCGTTATAGCCTTTCATCTGCGTATCAGCATGAACCCTGGAAATGCCGCCTTTGAGTTTGCCTGCCGCGTCCTTCCTCTTCTCCTCATGCCCAGACTTCTTTTTCCTCGGGCCGGCATGAGCAGGGACGGCAGATGGGGCAGTAGCATTGGATGAACCATCCGCAGGAGGTGGGACAAACGCTCCGGAGAGCTTTAATAGGTAGGTGCTGCTGGCAGGAACGCTCTCTCTGCGGATCAATTCTGAGCCCTGCAGCCTGGCTACCACCTTTGAGCATTTGCTGCTGTCGATCTTCAGGAGCCTCCTCAGATCGGATTGATAAATTCCCTCTGGCCGCAAGGCTATGATATCCATCGCCTTCTCCTGCAGAGCAGCAATGCTGCTCTTAGCGGCAAATTCTGACTTCTCCCCCATTTTCATACTCCCTTTGGTCAGATAGAGCCCAAACTTAATTATTTTTGATATACTGTAATGAATTCTCTTGATATAAAACTCTTTTGCATTTACCCCTTATTTTGTCTAAAAATAGCAGATATAACCTCATATTCCGAGAAAATTCCATAGAATACTGGGATTTATTGCAGAAAATCTATCAATATTTTAAATATTTTATGAGATATTCAGCTTCTGCCAAAGGATCGCAATGTTGGCGGCGGGAAAATCTAATGTTATTATATCGCATCGCTCGGGGAAAATCGGGCCCGAATCTCCTGCGCTTTGAGCATAGGCAGTCCGATCTCTTCAACCATTCCCTCAAGCCTCTTTCGTTCTGCAGATCGCAGCGACTTGCGGTCGATATAGGCATAAGTGGCATTCGAGCTTTCCCGAGCAATTTCAACCGCCTCTAAATCCAGATCAGGAACCTGATAGCTGGAGAACATATGGCCAAAAGCTATACGAGAGTTGAAGATCAGCTCAGTCTGCCTCTGCACATAATGACCTCCTCCAAATCCCAGAAACACGGGCAACTCCTCCGGTCCAAGGGCCAAAATCGCCCTTGCCACCGCCTCCCCCGCCTTCAAATCTACCCACTGCTCCTTTGTGCTGCCGATCTCAGCGAAGAAGGATGGTGTCCTTACATCCACAGGACCATGATGAGTGGCCTCAGCCGAGACTATATACCCCGGCATCGACAGGGAAACGATAGCTGAGACATTATATAGAAATGACCTCAAGCCTGCGGGAGCGGCAGCGGAAAGACGGCTCTTGCCCTCTCCCACCTCCAAAATGCCAGTAAAATGCCCTCCGAACCAGGGTAATGCTGCCTTGGCCTCATGCCTGCAGGGGAGAACGATCATATCTGGATAAAGATCCAGATCCGCCAGACGATCGTCCAGACCAATAAGGGCGGTCTGCTTATCATCATGAACCAGGAGACGGAAGTTTCCGCTGGATCGGTATCCTTTGCACTCCTGCCAAGCCTGCAGCTCAAGCAGACGTCCAAAGATATTGAAACTTGCCGGATCTGCCCGAGAGCAGACTACAGCAATCTGACCAGGCTGCTGAATTCTCAGATCTCCCTGCCGATCCCCAGCATGTCCGCTACCATTGGCGCATAGTCTATCTTGGTAGACTTTATCTCATTAAGAGGCATGATGACCACCATCGGCCTTTCAGTGATCAGCCCCTGGGAAGAGAGGTTGCGCAGCTCCTGATCCAGGCGGCTCTTGAGCTCCGGATAGCCAGTGGAGAGGAACGCCCCGAATATCTCGCCAGGCTGCATATAGGTGAAGAGCGGCGCTCCAACCCGGCGGAAGGCCTGATAGACCTTGGCCAGATCTTCCCGGTCATGGCCGTGCCTGATGGGTACGTGATAGAAGGACATCAGCTCGCAGCAGATCTTCTGCCAGTCGATATAGGCTTCCCGGGTCAAGAGGCCGCTCTGAAAGAACTTGGTCCGCTTTCCGGAGATCGTAGGCCTGGATATGCCCGTCCTTCTGGAGAGCTCAAGGTCGGAGAGCATGGGATACTTCACAAAGGCATATAGGGTCAGCTTATCCTTCTCCGTCAGCCGTGAGTCCTCAGTCAGTGCGGGACGGGGAGGAATCATCCCGCTGGGAAGATCAGCTCTTTCCAGATCGAAGAGGCCGTCAACTGCCAGGGCGGCATCAGATGAGTAGCCGGAAACCTGGAAGGGATAGTGATAATAATGAATATCCTCAACGAAATCGTTCCTATAGTACTCATCGATGATTGGATCGAAGTTAACCCGAAAATCCGTCAGGCTCCGGGAGTAAAATGTTGAGACGGAATCGGTGTCTGTTGCAGTATGGGATACGCAGTTAGGATAGTTTATCCATCTCTTGTGGGACTCAGACTCCTTCCTCACTTCGTATGGCGCAGTCGGATTGTACTTGACGAACACTGAGGTCAGGATTTCGGCACCCACAGCTTCTCCGGAAGGCACATTCAATAGCTTAATGAGTTTCCAGTCTCTGAACTTCCTTTTGCTCTTGAATATGGTTGATCGATCCACGCCTATGTTGGAGGCGAGATCAATATCGCTAAATCCCGGATATCTGGCAAGACCGTAAAGAACTAACCTCTCCTTTGATGTTAATTTTAGCTGCATTCGCATATCATATACATTTCATAAGTATTTATAGATTGCTTATTCTTAGAGTATAGAATACATACGTCCTTCATTTTACATGGTATCAGCAGGTTAATTTTGCCATAATTTAATCTGCAGGCTCATGGTCTGCACTTTAATCCATTCGCGGAGCCATAGCTGAATGATTGGTTTGAATCCCTCTAAAAAAAATGGGAATCGACAGAATGCATCTGGTGTCTTCCAGCTCACTCCTAATGCTCATGATGTTATTATTAATGGCGTTGTCCAGCATCTTGCTTTCATTATTTTCTGTCTGCCTAATGGTTTTATCACTTCAGCCTTTGATCGGAGGAGAATACTAATAACATGGTTTATATAGAACCTCAAACAACGCCTAGATAATAAATCCTTATTGAGGTATTAAATTGGCAGGACAATTCAGCGGGACCCCTATATTCGTCCTTAGGGAAGGCAGCCAGAGGACTGCGGGAAGAGAAGCGCAGAGATCGAACATCATGGCGGCGAAGGCTGTAGCCGGCGCAGTGAGGACCACTCTTGGCCCCAAGGGCATGGACAAGATGATGGTGGACACCATGGGAGATGTGGTCATCACCAATGATGGCGTCACTATCCTCAAGGAAATGGATATCGAGCATCCGGCAGCTAAGATGATGGTGGAGATCGCCAAGACCCAGGACACTGAGGTTGGAGACGGCACAACCACTGCCGTGATCCTGGCAGGAGAGCTTCTCAAGCAGTCTGAGGAGCTACTGGAGCAGGATATCCATCCCACAGTCATCGCAGCAGGCTACAGAGCGGCGGCAGATAAATGCATGGAGATCCTCCAGAGCCTGGCCAAAAATGTCACCGCCAATGACCAGGATCTTCTCAATAGCATCGCCATCACTGCCATGACCGGCAAAGGCTCTCAGGCCGCCAGGGAGAAGCTCGCCGATATTGCCGTAAGAGCAGTCCAGGCGGTTGTGGATGAGGACGGATCGGTGGACACCGATAACATTACAGTAGAAAAGAAAGTAGGCGGCAGCATATCCGACTCGAAGATCGTGCAGGGTGTGGTCATAGACAAGGATCGTCTCCATCCCAGCATGCCCAAGAAGGTCACAGATGCGAAAATTGCATTGCTGAACGCTGCGGTGGAGATCGAGAAGACTGAGGTCGATGCCAAGATCCAGATAACCTCTCCCGCCCAGTTGCAGTCGTTCTTAGATCAGGAAGAGAGCATGCTAAAGGGCATGGTCGACAGGATCGCCGCCACCGGGGCTAATGTGCTCTTCGTCCAGAAAGGGATTGACGACCTGGCCCAGCATTATCTCGCCAAGGCCGGAATCTACACTGTACGCCGGGTCAAGAAGAGCGACATGGAGAAGCTGGCTCGGGCCACGGGTGGAAGGGTCGTCACCAGCCTCCATGAGATCTCAGTGGATGACCTGGGCAAGGCTGGCCTGGTGGAGGAGAGAAAGGTCAGCGATGAGAAGATGACCTTTGTTGAGGACTGCAACAATCCCAAGTCCGTCTCCATCATCCTTCATGGCGGGACAGAGCACGTGGTCGACGAGCTGGACAGAGCGATGGAGGATGCCCTCCGAGTGGTTGGTGTGGCAATTGAGGATAAAATGCTGGTTGCCGGCGGCGGAGCGCCAGAGGTGGAACTTGCCTCAAGGCTCAGGTCTTATGCCTCTACTGTGGGCGGCCGTGAGCAACTGGCCATAGAGTCCTTTGCCAATGCCATGGAGATCATACCCAAGACCCTGGCCGAGAATGCGGGCCTGGATCAGATCGATACTCTAGTGGCACTGCGCAGCCAGCATGAGAAGGGCGTTATGACCGCAGGCCTGGACATGGATTCCGGCAAGCCGGTGGATATGATGCAGATCGGTGTGGTCGAGCCCCTGAGGGTTAAGAGCCAGGCCATTAGCTCTGCCGCTGAGGCAGCGGTGATGATCCTGAGGATCGATGATGTCATCGCCTCCAAGTCCGGTGGGCAAGGCGGAATGCCTGGCGGAATGCCCGGTGGAATGCCCGGAGGCATGCCGGGCGGTATGGGCGGGGACTTCGATTAAGCCCTCAACCTCTCTCTTTTTTTTATTCTGCAGTCACCTTGAAAAAATCTTAAGGCATACTGGTTTTTCATGCTTTATGAATGAGGTGCTTTGGAAGCTTGCAGCTCCCCCTTCGCGACAGCACCAGAAAAATTTAAAAAAAAGCGGCGAAATGCCGCTCAGTGGTTACCTACGAGAACATGCGCAGAGATTCCTCAGATCCATCGATCTCGTCTCCCAGAACCTTTTTGATCCCTTTATCAAAGTCATCTTTGCTGACGATGGTCGCATTTCTGCGCAGAGCGTTCATGCCTGCCTCTACCGCGATGGATTTAAGGTCTGCGCCGCTCGCCTCATCCGTAACTGTGGCGATCTCGGCCAGGTTGACATCCTCTGCCTTCCTCATCTTCCGGGTATGGATCTCCAGTATCTTGAGGCGGCCCACAAGGGATGGCATGGGTATCTCGATGATCCTGTCGAAGCGTCCCGGTCTGAGCAGGGCAGGGTCAAGGATATCTATCCTGTTCGTGGCGGCAATGATCCTGATATCTCCCCTGGTTCTGAAGCCGTCCATCTCCGCCAGAAGCTGCATCATGGTCCTGTTGACCTCTGCGCTTCCAGTGGTCCCATCATGGGTCCTGATGCTTCCCACCGCATCGATCTCATCGATGAATATGATGCTTGGCGCCTTTTCCCGGGCCATCTGGAATATATCGCGAACCAGCTGTGCACCTTCGCCGATGAACTTATGCACCAGTTCCGATCCGGACATGTGAATGAATGTGGCCTTGGATTCGTGGGCCACGGCCTTGGCAAGCATCGTCTTGCCCGTCCCGGGAAGACCGTAGAGTAGCACTCCTCTTGGAGGTTCAATTCCTATGTCCTGGAAGATCTCGGGATTGGTTAGGGGAAGCTCGACCGTCTCCCTTACCTCCTGGATCTGAGCCTCCAGGCCTCCAACCTGATCATAGGATACATCCGGAAGCTCAACCAGCTCCATTACCTTGGCGCGGACATCAACCGAGCGCTCAAGAATGCGAACTACAGTCAGGGAGTTGTTGATTGCCACCCGGGAGTTTGGCTGGAGTTGTTCCATCATCTCTGGAGCAACCGTTGTGATGAATTCCTGATTGTTTCCGTGCTGTCTCAGCAGGACATAGTCCGGTCCCATCTCAACAACAGTTGCCAGGAACAGAGGCATCCTCTTGAGAAGAAGATTCTCTTTCTTAAGCCGCTCAACCTCACGCAGATACTTTTTGTTGGCGATTAGGGATTCGAAGAGCTTTGCCCTTACCTCTTCCCGCTCCATCCGGGTGGTTTCCAGCTCTTCTGCGAGGCTCTTTGTATCTGATTCCAGAGCGGCTATCCTCTTTAGGAATGATTCCTGTATTGTGTCTTGACCAGAGAATGCTGTTGATTCACTCATATAATCAGGGACTGAGTTTTCAAGGCTTATAAATTCATCTCTGAAGGAGGCTAGGGGATTATTGAAAATCGCTGCGCCTTTTTAAGATCCTTTGCTTTCCTTTGAGACCTCTTTTTTGGCCATCTGCAGCCGCTGTTTTGCAGTATATCCGGTCGCTTTTTCCAAAAAATTTCGGAAGCGCTTGTTGGTGTCCAGGATCTGATCGTCTTTTGCGTCCGAATACGATTCAGTGGTGACATTGAGCTTCTTATTATTGATCGATACCTGGATGCTTTTCAGGGCGCCAAAGGAGAGCGAGAGCATTCCGTCCAACTCTTTTATCTCTGCGGGGAACTCCTCTTCCAGAACCTTTCTGATTCTCTCCATGTCGGGCTTGAATCCGCGCTTGAATGAGTAATCCATGTGAGAAGGTGAATTCTGATCGAGTAATAATGTTTCGAGCCGTTTTGCCCAATGCCCCTTAAAAAAGAGCGCTCATCCTCCCATCTCAGGAGGAAAAGCGGGTGATGTTCTCACTGATGCATCCATATTTAGATGCAAGCGTATCTTGCTGCCTCGCCCAGATCTTCCTGGATTCTTAGGAGCTGGTTGTACTTGGCCGTCCTCTCGGAACGGGCGGGAGCGCCAGTCTTCAGCAGCTCGCAGCCTAAGGCCACTGCCACATCTGCCAGAGCGGAGTCCTCTGTCTCTGCAGAGCGATGGGATGCCATGACCTTCCATCCAGAGCGGAAGGACATCCGAGCAGCGTCAAAGGCCTCGGATACCGTTCCGATCTGGTTAAGCTTGAGAAGCAGTGCATTGCCGGCACACATCTTGATTCCCTTCTCCAGGCGCTTGATGTTGGTGACGTACAGGTCGTCTCCCACTATGATCGTTCCCGGAAGCTTGGCAGTGAGGCGGGCGAAGTCATCATAAGCCTCTTCCTCGAAGGGATCCTCCAGCAAAATGATGGGATAGGTATTGACCAGATCCACGTAATAATCTATGAGCTCGCCAGGTGAGAGCCTGTTTCCGTCCACAGAGTAGCCGCCCTCCATATAGAAGCTTGAGGCAGCAGCATCGAGGCCGATCTTGATCTCATCTCCGTAACCTGATACGTCAAAGGCGCTCATGATGGCGTCCAGGGCATCTCGGGTCTTGATGAGAGGTGGTGCATAGCCTCCCTCGTATCCTACGTTCGTCGCCCCCACGCCGTATTTCCCTTGCAGGATCTTTCCCAGAGCATGGTAGGTCTCGGCGGCCATGCGCAGGCCCTCGCTGAAGGTCTTGGCCCCGGTGGGTTGGATCATGAACTCCTGGATGGATAGCTCGTTTCCGGCATGCTTGCCCCCGTTAAGAACGTTGAAAGAGGGGATGGGAAGAGTTACGGTATTCACTCCGCCCAGGTATTTGTAGAGCGGCACCCCAGAGGACATTGCCGCCGCCTTTGCCATAGCTATTGAGACTCCCAAGATGGAATTGGCGCCCAGATTGGCCTTGTTCGCGGTTCCGTCCATATTTATCATGAGATCATCGATCTCCCTTTGGCAGGAGGCATCCATGCCCAAAAGCTCAGGAGCGATCACCTCATTCACATTCTTGACCGCCTTCAGGACGCCTTTTCCGTCGTACCTGTCGCCGCCATCCCTGAGCTCCAGGGCCTCGTGAGTGCCTGTAGATGCGCCCGAAGGCACAGCCGCCCGTCCAAAGCCACAGCAGGTGTAGACATCGACCTCGACGGTCGGATTGCCTCGTGAATCAAGTATCTCACGAGCATGAATCTTCTCGATCTCGAATGACATCGTATACCACAACCGGTAGTTTGCAGATCTATTTATTAAAGTTAGCGTGCCCTGAATCAGCAGCCGAAGTTCTTTGCCGGATCGGCTATAAAGGCCCACAAGATACTCTTATATAACATCGGAAAGGATGAACGGTCAACTGCAATTCGTGGAAACAATCATGGGAAACGGTATTGAAGACAGAGACAGACGCAAGAAGAACGTGGCTCTTCTTTCTGTGTTTTCCAACACGAGCTTGGTTTTTCTCAAGATCATCGTCGGGATGATGATCGGCTCCGTCTCCGTCATCTCTGAGGCGATCCACTCCGGTATGGACTTGATCGCTGCAGTTATCGCTTTCTTTGCCGTCAAGACATCTGCCAAGCCAGCTGATGAGGATCATCCCTTTGGGCACGGAAAGGTCGAGAATATCTCCGGGACAGCGGAGGCATTGCTGATTCTCATTGCCGCCGGTTGGATAATCTATGAGGCCATCGGCAGGCTGAGAAATCCTGTGCCACTGGATGAGCCGGCATTGGGGTTGGCAGTGATGCTGGTCTCGGTAGCGGCCAACATATTCGTATCTCGCAAGCTCTTCATTGTCGGCGAGGAGACCGACTCCATCGCCCTGAAGGCCGATGCCTGGCACTTGAGAACAGATGTCTATACCTCATTAGGAGTACTGGCAGGGCTCTTGATCATCGTTCTTGGAGGTTACATCTCACCGAGCACAAATCTGCAATGGGTAGATCCCATAGCAGCGATAGTAGTAGCATTGCACATCGCCCGTACCTCATATCATCTGATCCTCGAATCGGCCCGGGACCTCATAGACTTCGGCCTCCCAAATGATGAGATAGAGGAAGTGAGAAGGCATATAGCTGCCTTTGCCCCAACGGTGAGAGGAGTCCACAGGCTTCGTACGAGAAAGGCAGGCGGAAACCGGTTCGTTGAATTTCATCTGCGGGTGGATTCATCCATGTCCGTAGATGAGTCGCATCGTATTACCGACATGATCGCATGTGCAATCAAGCAGCATTACCCGGGAACCACAGTCACCATCCACATCGAGCCCTGCAATTGCGCCAAAGCGACCGCGGGATCATGTGGCTGTCTGCTCTCAGAAGAGGCAAGGCGAGAGCTCAATTCCAAAGGACTGGTAAAGATAACAGCACCCAAATTGGAGACCAGTGATGCAGATAGAGATTGAATCATCTATGCGGGAGAAAAGCAGCAGAGGGTTCATGGCATGTTCAAGAAGATAATGGTAGCAACTGATGGATCCCAGACCAGCATACGGACCGCTGAGCTTGCGGTTGACCTGGCCAGGCTCTCTGGGGGATCGATCATCGCCATTTATGTGGTGGATATTTATCGTCTGGCCCATCTTCCCGGTTATGCCGCCTTTCCCAGCCTGAGCAGCAGGCTGATGGAGCTTATGCAGAGAGAGGGAGAGCTGGCCATTTCTGAGGTAGAGAATATGGCATGCGATGCAGGCGTGCCTTTCAGCAGTATCATTGCGGAGGGAGATCCCAGCCAGGAAATTGTCAAGAGATCGCATAAGTCCGGCGCAGATCTGCTGGTTTTAGGCAGAATTGGACGGAGCGATCTGGAGAAGATTCTGCTTGGCTGCGTTGCAGAAAAGGTGGTGCGTCATTCTAAAATTCCCGTTCTCATAGTACCGGCAGTCCGCAAGTGATCGAATCGTCAATGTGGGAAGATCGCTTAAGCCATTCAAGGAAACTATTTCAAGGGCAGAGGTCGATATGACTCGTTCACCTATCCTCAGAAAGGGTTCAAGGTCGATTCTGGAAAGGATGTATCTTTCCAAGATCGGGGATATCAAGATCAAGCTCCACCGGCCCATTGAAGGCAAGATCAAACGGCTAACTGTTCGCTGGGCAGCAACTGGGAAATGGTATGCGTGTTTCTCAGTAGGCCAGGAAGATCTACCCAAACCGCCCTGGAAAGACGGCTCTCTGGTGGGCGTAGATGTCGGTTTAGAGTCCTTTGCCACCCTCTCCAATGGCGAGAAGATAGCTAATCCTCGATTCTTCCGAGAAGAAGAGCACGAGTTAGCCAGAGTTCAAAGAATACTATCTAGAGCTCCTAAAGGCACGCCAGAGCGCAAGAAAGCCCTTGAGATTGTTGAGCGAGTCCATGAGCGAATAGCAAATAAGCGATATGAATTTGCTCATCAGATCAGCAACCAGTTAGTCAATCGATATGGCCTAATCGCATTTGAAGATCTCAATATAAAAGGCATGATGCAAAACCACAACCTAGCCAAAAGCATTGGAGATGTGGCTTGGAATATGCTTGTGACTCTGACCTCGTACAAGGCTGCAAGTGCTGGTTCGATGGTAGTCCTGGTAGATCCAAGAAATACGTCAAAGATGTGTTCTAGGTGTGGCATTCTGGTTCAAAAAGATCTATCTGAGCGAGTCCATAATTGTACTCAATGCGGGCTTTCGATAGATGGAGACTGGAACGCGGCGATCAACATACACAGATTGGGACTACAATCTGTCGGTATTCAATCCGTCCAAGCCCGTCCCCTTTAGGGGCGGGAGGAGTCACGATTATTAGGTGATAGCAATTCTTAAATAACCTTCGCACCTTATTTATGGCAATGGTTAGGGAAATCTCATAACCGGGGAAAAAACCGAATAAAAAAGATTGCTAGCTGATTTTCATCAAAATCGCTGATCCCCGGGGCAGATCAATCATGAACTTCTTGGCTGTGGGCCAATGCTTCCTGCTATCTGCTCAGGCGCAAAGGGATTGAACCTCAGGAGAGAATAGTTATGCCAGATAAAAAAAAGGATAAGAAGCTGACCACAAATGTCGGTGCACCAGTGGCCGACAACCAGAATGTATTGACTGCAGGACAACGCGGACCGATGCTTCTTCAGGATGTATGGTACCTGGAAAAGCTCGCCCATTTCGACCGGGAGGTAATTCCTGAGAGAAGGATGCATGCCAAGGGCTCAGGTGCCTATGGAACATTCACTGTTACCCATGACATAACCAGGTTTACCAGAGCTATGATCTTCTCGAAGATCGGCAAGAAGACCGATCTGTTTGCACGCTTTTCCACAGTAGCCGGTGAGAGGGGGGCAGCAGATGCCGAGAGAGACATCCGCGGCTTTGCCGTCAAGTTCTACACCGAGGAGGGCAACTGGGACCTGGTGGGAAATAACACCCCTGTCTTCTTCCTGAGAGATCCTCTCAAGTTCCCTGACCTGAACCACGCCATTAAGCGCGACCCGAAGACGGGCATGCGCAGCGCCAAGAACAACTGGGACTTCTGGACCTCTCTTCCTGAGGCTCTGCACCAGGTGACAATCACCATGAGCGATCGGGGTATCCCTTACTCCTTCCGCCACATGCATGGATTTGGCAGCCATACCTTCAGCATGATCAATACCAAGAACGAGAGGGTCTGGGTGAAGTTCCACTGGGTAACCCAGCAGGGAATCAAGAACCTGACCGATGCCGAGGCGGAGGCGATCATAGCCAAGGATCGGGAGAGCCATCAACGCGATCTATTCGATAGCATTGAGAAGGGAGACTATCCTCGCTGGAAGCTGTTCATCCAGGTAATGCCCGAGAAGGAGGCACAGACCGTTCCCTATCACCCCTTCGACCTGACCAAGGTCTGGTACCATGGAGACTATCCGCTTATCGAGGTGGGGGTAATGGAGCTCAACCGCAATCCAGAGAACTTCTTTGCCGAGGTAGAGCAGGCGGCATTCAATCCGGCCAATATAGTTCCCGGCATAGGCTTCTCTCCGGACAGGATGTTGCAGGGCAGGCTGTTCTCCTATGGCGATGCCCAGCGCTACCGCCTGGGTGTGAACCACCATCTGATTCCAGTCAACCGGGCCCGCTGTCCCACCAATATATACCACCGCGATGGGATGATGAGGGTGGATGACAATCAGGGATGCACCCTGGCTTATGAGCCCAACAGCTATGGAGAGTGGCAGGAGCAGCCGGAGTATCGTGAGCCGCCTTTAGAGCTGAAAGGAGAGGCATATCACTGGGATTTCCGGAAAGACGATGACGATTACTACACCCAGCCCGGCAAGCTCTTCCGCCTGATGAAGCCGGAGCAGCAGCAGGCCTTGTTTGAGAACACCGCTCGCGCCATGGGAGATGCTCCTAAAATGATCAAGATCCGCCATATAGGCAATTGCTATAAGGCCGATCCAGCCTACGGCGAAGGCGTGGCCAGGGCTCTTGGCATATCCATGAGCGAGGTTCCCAAGTAGATCGAATTGAATTAAAATTGATATCAAGATTAATCGGAGATGAGAGATTGAAGAGTCTTAAAGGCACACAGACAGAGAAGAATTTGTTGCTCTCCTTTGCAGGAGAATCGCAGGCCAGGAACAGATACTCCTATTTTGGCTCCCAGGCCAAGAAGGAAGGCTACGAGCAGATTGCGGCAATATTCCTTGATACGGCAGACAATGAGAAGGAGCACGCCAAGGTCTTCTTCAAGCTGCTGGAAGGAGGTGAGCTGGAGATTAACGGCTCATTCCCGGCTGGCGTGATCGGGGATACCAAGGCCAACCTTATGGAGGCGGCCGAGGGAGAGAAGTTCGAGAACACCAAGATGTATCCCCAGTTTGCCGCCACGGCAGACAAAGAGGGCTTCCCGGAGATAGCTGAGAAGTTCAGAAATGTCTGCAAGGTGGAAAAAGGCCATGAGGACAGATACCGGGCTCTGCTGAAGAATGTAGAAGAGGGCAAGGTCTTCAAGAAGGATACCAAAGTGGCCTGGAGATGCCGAAACTGCGGATACATCCATGAAGGCACCGAGGCTCCAGATGAGTGCCCGGCATGCGCTCATGAGCAGGCTTACTTCGAGCTGATGGCCAAGAACTATTGAGAAATCGAGCTGGACAAGCGGAAATTCTGATGAATGGGCTTGAAACACCGCCCTTTCATCATCACATCTCTTTTGCTGCGAGAATTGCTCAAATCATATCCAGCAAGCCGAAGATCCTTCCAGAACCAAAGCGATTTATAGATCGAGCCCTAAAAGAACAGCGATTGTTATGGCTGAATTAACAGGTGTTCCGGGAAAGATTGAGCTTAAATTCCGCTCAGGCAAAGGGGTTGAGGAGTTCGAGCAGAAGTATGCCCTCACCAACTCCGAGACGGCCTCATTTCTAAGAGGTCTTGCTGGAGAGATCGAGGCTGGCGGAGAGGTCTCAGTGAAATATGGCAGCATCAATATTTCCATCAATCCCGAGCCTCCAATCAAGGTCGAGGTGGAGTGCGAGAAGGATGAGCTTGAGATTGAGATAAAGCTCAAGGCAAAAAAGGATAAATCAGCCCCTGAAGAGGCTGAGGAATAATCCTTTTTTCTTATAATTTGCGATTCAAGTTCACCCATAATAAATAGGAAGGTGCTAATAAATAACAGAGCCCGCGTTCGCGGGCTTCTGATCTAGATCAGCATCCCAAAAGCTTCTCTTGGCTTATTCATTGCCATTAGGGCATGCATCTTGCTGATCTTGGCAGAAGAATAACCGGGATCGATCTCCAGGGCCTTATCATACTCCTGCTGGGCCTCCACAAGCTTTCCATCTGCATGCAGGGCCAATCCCTTACCCAAATAAGCCTGCTTATAATTGGGGTCGACCACCAGTGCCTGATCGAAGAGAGCTTTGGCATCCTCATAATTGCCCAAGGCCATTTGGGTGATTCCCTTCAGGTATAGGGCCTCTTTGTAATTCGGATCCAGAGCAATGGCACCATCGAATTTTGCCACTGATTCCTCATACATCCCCTGCAGCTGAAGCAGACGGCCCTCCCGATACCAGTAGTTTTTGCTTTGGTTATTCAGCTCTGTAGCCTTTGAGGCAGCGATGGTGGCATTGGAATAGCTCTTTACTGCCATATATGACTCCGCGATGCCCGACCAGGCAGCTGCATTGCTGCCGTCCAACTGCAGAGCGTTGTAATAAGACTGGATCGATACATTGTAGTCTTTCAGAATCCTCTCCGTATCCCCTTTATGGACCCAGGCATTTACGTAGTTTGGGTCCTGAGCCACTGCCTGATTGAAATAGGCGAGAGCATCAGTATAATTTTTCGCTGCGTAGAGCTGTGACCCCTTCCAGTCGAAGTATTCAGTCTCCTCCGCTGCGCATATGCCGATAAAAATAATTATACACATCAAAATGCCTAACAACTTCATGATTTTGTCCTCCGTGATTCGCCAATTCTGATCATCAGATCGGCATTGTCCTCTATAGAAGGCTGGCACCATAATAAAAAAGTATTGCGGTTGTAAAGAGAATATTTTTTAACAAGCCTATTCCTCCTCGCCGTCGATAAGATTGCGCAACACCAGCTCCTTTTTGCAGGCTACGGCCACATCGTTGTTCTGCAGATAGATCATCTTGGGAGTCCATTGCAGGAGGACTGATGCATCCGATGCGAATATGATTCCTCCTTCCGCCACGCCGACAACGAGAGGCAGATCCTTTCTGAAAGCCACCAGCCTGCGGGCGTCCGGAGAGATCACCAGCAATGCATAGCAGCCCTGCAGCCTTTTGAATGCATCCATACAGGCAGCGATAAAGCTACGACCTGCCTTTAGGCCCTCTTCTATGAGATGGGCGATCACCTCTGAATCAGTGCTACTGGTGAAGATATGGCCCCGGGAGAGGAGCTCCTCTTTGAGCTCCTTATGGTTCTCAATTACGCCATTGTGAACAATGGCCACCCTGTTCTTGCAGTCTGTATGAGGGTGAGCGTTGGCCACGCATATATGCCCATGTGTGGCTCTTCTGGTATGGGCTATGCCGATGTTTCCCTCAAACTCCTTTAAAAGGTCATCAATAGCTCCATCCAGCTTCCCTACAGATTTTGCGATAAACAGCCGGTCAGATAAGGTAGCTAAGCCCAGAGAATCATAATCCATTGATTCCAGGTTCTTAAGTCCTTGGAGCAAGATGGGCTTTGCCTCTTCCTCTCCGATGTAACCAATGATCCCGACCATTCCCCGCCATCCAAGATTAATACATTATATTAATTTTGTTGCTTGTTTCTGACATATATTTGCCGTTGCGACTTCGCTCGTGCTCGTCCGATCCCTGCCATGGAGACTGGACGCAAAATTTATCTGTGAACTGCGATGGAGAATATGCCTGAAAACATGCGTACGCATCATCCTTTAGGCTCTGCATGAGAAAGCTTGTGCTCTCATATCCCTGTTCTTCCTCGGAGCCTCTGCTTTTTCTGGCAGGCTGAACTATTTGAAAAAGAGTTATGCTCCGAGCTGCGGTTTTTTGGATCCCGTCAGCCTGGATGAGATTAGGCCATCACCTGCTCTTTTAAGATATAGCGAATGAGATCCTCTGAGAGCTTGGTCTCTCTCTGCAGCTTCCTCACAGTCTCTTCAATGCTGTTTCCTTCGGACATGAGGGTGGAGATCCGGTTCACTATCTGCTCTCCAATGGCATAATACTCGTCGATGTCCTTGCGGTGGCCCCATACATCTCCCTTCAGGAGCTGAACTCCCTGAATCTCCAGGAACTGCTGAGCGGCCCGGGACATGGTCTCATGGTAAGATGGTGGTATCTGAACGGCGCGCAGACGGGGACATGACTGCACCAGATTCATCACATCCATGTTAGAGGCCCTGAAAGCTAGATGAACCAACTGCTCATTCCTGTTCAGATCTGTGATCTCCTTTTTTGAACTTACTACCCTCAGCTTCATGATACATACCAATGCTCTTAAAATATTTATAGATAATGGTAATCATAGTAATCCATAATTAGATATACTGAGATCAGAAATTGAATTAGGAAAATATTTATGCTCCGGAGCAAAAGCGCTCAGATAAATGTTAAATTGTTCTATGTGTTTTTATGATAAGAAACAATTTATATTTTCACAACAGCAATTGCCTGGCAAATACTGAAGGTCCAATACCACAATCAAGGATGCTCAGAGCGAAAAAAAGCAATAGCTGCAGCGCAGTTGCCCAGAATGCTTCCAGCCAGCTCCTGGCTTGGCCAGGGCCCCAATCCGCAGTCCGGGCCAGTGGCAATTAGCCTATCGCCGAACTGGGCATAGGCCTGATCCAACCTGCTCTTCATGATAAGAGGCGATTCCAGGCTGGTGATCTCCCTTTCCAGACGGGGCAGATCTTCCCATAGATTTACTTTATATCTATCATTAAGCTGGGCAGATAGAGAGAAGATATCGGTGCGAGCGATTCCCGCCCTCAGATATGTCCCAGTATCCTCCAGGACCTCCCTCTCGATCAGCTTCAGGTAATCAGGATGAGCCGCTGACTCGACTCCTAAGATGTCTATCCCCGAGACGTGCGCGCACAGCTCGGCATAGAGAGGTGAGTGCAGATGCACCTCGCAGTGCATTCCCTGACAGGGGCGGCTGGCGATCTCCAGAGCCTCCTGAATCTCTTCCTCAGAGAAGATGATATTGGAGTTCAGGCCCAAGCTCGGCTCGTCCAGTGAGGCAATGGCCATCTTTCCCTCTTCCTTTGCCCATTCCAGGAACCTGGAAACGCTCTCCGCCAGGGTATAAAGAATATCAGTGTAATGCGTCGCCGCAAAAGCGGATATGTATAACTCAACCGGTCCCGTGACGCAGACCCGCACCTTCTGACCGGGAGGGACGGCCTGTAGCTCCAGTATCTCCGCCTTTTCTCTCCGGATCAGAAAGGGGCTTTCAGTCATATCCGGATCCTTGATGGGGTCCATGAACATGCGAATCATATCCCGGAGCTGAGGATAGGTAGGAATCTCCACCCCGGCACGGATCTTCTCGGCCAGAACCTGGCCTACGAGTTGCAGATACCGATCCCTGGAAAGGCCATCCAGCCTAACTCCCCTGGGCAGGGGATAGCTGCCGATATCATCGAAGAATATTCTCTCCTGCTCCATCCTATTGCCTCCAGTAATCGATCAGAAAAAGCCCTTCAGATAATTCTTCAGTGAAGCGTAGCTGCCATCCATCTCCAGGTAGTGCTCCTCCTTCTCATCAAGACTGGCCATGGCTGGAGGAAGAGAGGGATTCACCCCTGTAAGGCGCACAATCTCATCCGGGAACTTGGCAGGATCTGCCGTCTCCAGGGAGACGGCGGGGCTCCAGTCTCCGAATTCATCCAGATACCTCACCAGCCCCGCCCATCCAACTGCACCGTGGGGCTCGAGGAGGACCTTGTACTGAGAGTAAGCCTCTCTGATGGTCTGGCGGGTCTCCTCATCGCTGATAGATACGGCATAGATCTCCTCGCGCATGGCGGAGAGGTCCGGCTGCCTGGCTACCTGTCCGGTCTCATCCATCTGGCCGCCGTAAAGGGAGAAGAGCCGGGCAAGGTTACTGGGATGGCCGACGTTCATGGCATTGGAGATGCAGTTCTTGCTCGGCCGGATTGGCTCATAGACGCCGGTCTGCATGAAGCGAGGAAACTCGTCGTTCTCATTGGTGGCCGCCACGAACTTTTTCACAGGAAGCCCCATCTTCAGAGCGATAAGACCGCCCATCAGGTCGCCGAAGTTTCCGCTGGGAACAGAGAAGACCACCTCCTCTCCTCCGGGTGCAACCCGAGAATGAGCATAGAAGTAATAGACCGCCTGGGGCAGCAGCCGGCCGACATTTATGGAGTTGGCTGAGGAGAGCTCGAGTCCCTTGAGCTCCGGATCGACAAATGCCTGCTTGACCAGGGCCTGACAGTCATCGAACTTGCCGGTTACGGCCAGAGGATAGATGTTCTCGCCAAGTGTGGTCATCTGCCGGCGCTGCCTTTCCGTAACCTCCCTCTCCGGGAATAGCACTATCACCTTGATATTCTCCAGGCCATAAAATGCATGCGCTACCGCAGAGCCGGTGTCCCCAGAAGTGGCAGTTAAAATAATCATGCTCCTTCCCTCCTCTTTGAGGAAGTACTGCATCAGCCTGCCCATCAGCCTGGCGGCAAAGTCCTTGAATGAGCAGGTAGGACCCCGATCCAGCCGCAGCAGGTACTTGCCGTCATAGACCCGCTCCAGGGGAACCTCATAGCTGTAGGCGTCTTTTAGCATATCCTCTAGAGCCGATTCTTCCACCAGGTCGCCAAGATATGGCTTGATGACCTGGTATGCGATCTGATGATAGCTCATCTGAGGAAAATTCCGGATGGTTTCCGGGGAGAGAGAAGGGAACATCTCGGGCATATAGAGCCCCTTATCCGGGGCCTGGCCAGCCAGGAGAGCCCCTTTAAAGTCCACCCTATCCAGGTGGCCGTTGGTGCTGAAGAACTTGATTAGAGACATAGTCCTTTGTGGTTGAGATGGCCTGATCTTTAAATCTTCGCCATTTGACCGATTGAATTCAAGCGCTTGATCTTTCGCAATAGTCCACCAGAGCTCTCAGGATATCGGTATCCTTGAGCATTCCCATCAGCTTGCGGCTCGTTTTAACCACCGGCATCTGATCGATCCGGTTCTTGCGCATTACAGCAGCGCAGTCGCTCACCTTGTCCGTCTTGAATGCCGTCTTTGGCGGGACCATTGCCTCGCGTACGGGTATATCGCGCAGCCTTATCCTGGAGACGGTGTAATACTTATTGATGGTTCGCATCACCCGGTCCCACATCCAGGCATCCTCCCCACCGTCTGCGGACATGTCCGTCTTCTCCACCGAATCCTCGATGACGCTGGCCTTGATTAGATCCCTGTCAGAGATCATGCCCACCAGCTTCAGGTCGGTATCTATAACCGGACAGGCCTCGACAGCCGCAAACTCCATGATCGATCCTGCTACCGGCAGGGGCATCTCGCTCCAGAGTACAACCGTTTCCTTCTCCAGGTACGGCTCTATGCTCTCCTCTATGTTCATGCCCTCTGCCACCCGGACGATGTCCGCCACTGTGACCAGCCCCACCAGCTCTTTGCCCTCAACCACAGGAAGGCGCCTTATCTTATGCTGGATAAGAAGCTTTGAAGCCTCAACTATGCTCCTGTCCGGGCTTATCACAACCGGATCGCGGGTCATGAGCAGAGCAGTCTGGTCCTCCTCCCGATTGCGGAGCAGATCGGATCGGGTTATGATCCCCACCACCTCTCCTTTCTTCACCACCGGCAGGCCGGATACCTTCCGGTCCTGAAGGGTCTTCAAGACATCGTCCCTGTTTCCGGGGATCTCGGCATAGGCGACCTCCCGAACCATCACATCTCTGACAAGAATCTTCAAGACTCTTCCCTCGGAACAGTCAAAACGGGAATCCTGGAGTTGCGTACCACCTTCTCAGCCACGCTTCCCAGGAGGAATTTGTCAAGCCCAGTGCGTCCCACAGCGCCGACGATGATTACATTTGCCCCCTTTTTCTTAGCATAGCTAATGATCTCATCGCTGGGATTGCCTTCCACAACTGCTCCATCGAAGTCGACGCCATTCTTCTCCGCCAGCTCCTGGACCTGCTTTATCGCTTCCTTTCCCTCTTTGAGCAGAAGCTCTTTGATGCTGAACAGCAGCATATCATCAGGCAGATGAGCCGTCCTTTGAGTGTCCGCCACATAGACGGCATAGACCTTTCCTCCTGAGATCTTTCCCAGCTCCACTGCTACTTTTGCCGCTCTCAATCCGTGCTCCGATCCATCGGTTGCCGCTAGAATCTTCTCGAACATGATCCACCCCAATAATTAAAGCTAGAAGATCGCTAATATATCAGTTGGCTCGGCCCTCCGCACAATGCTTCGGAGAGGATGAGTCGATCCCCAAAGGTTGTTTGAGCTTCCGTTGATGACCATCACCTTTGCCTCTTTTCCTTCCCTTATGGACCCGAGCTTCTGATCAAGCCCCATTATTTCAGCGCCATTTAGAGTGCACATCTTAAATACCTGTCTATCGTCATGCAGCAAAGCCCTGCTGATCAGATGCATCTCCATGAACATATTCGGGGAGTTGAGCATCACATTATCCGTTCCAACTCCAACAGTTATCCCCAGTTCAATCATCCTCTTCACATTGGGAAGGCCTGAGCCGGTGATCAGATTCGATCGGGGGCAGATCACCAGAGCAATGCCCTTCTGGGCCGCAGATCTGAGGTCAGACTCCTCTGCTCGGCTCATATGCACCAGATGATCGGGCAAAAGTGAGAAGGCATCAGGTATATCGTCTCTGGCTGACTCGCCCGCATGGATGGCCAGCGCCTTGCCCGCCCGGCGCGCCTCCAAGATCATTCTCTGGATAAGGCTGGGATCGAAATCCCTGGTGCTGCTTATTCCCAGGCCATAGCAGCCTTCCGGCGTCTCCGTCTCTCCCTGCGCTGGCCGGCCAAAGATGCGCACGAGGAGGGGCATATCCTTCGCCGCCTCCTGCAGCATCCTGACTCCTGCCTCGCCTCCCTCGCGAAAGTCAGCAAAGGCATAGGTGCCCGAGTCCACCATCTGGGCCAGGCTTCTTCTCATGCCCTCAATGAGACGCTCACGCGGCGTCTCACTCAGCAGGCTTATTTTCAGGCCTTTTGGGCCGACGAGCTCGGAGAGGGGGAGGAATGGAGGATCCTTGAATGCCGAGTCGCCCAGATGAATGTGAGAATTGACAAAACGAGGGCAGACTATCCCCTCAAGATCGGCGTCCACTTGACCGGTGCCCGCTTCTTTTATGCTTCCGTCCCGGATGCTGATGTAGCCCTCAATGGGCTGGAAATCATCGCCATAGATTATGGTTCCCTGCAGAATGAGCTCATCCTGTTTGAGCCTGGCTGCACCAGGCGGAGCTACTTTGGGCTTGGCGATATTTGACATGGCTATGGTTATAAGACGAGGCAATGTATTTAGCTTCTCATAGTAGAACAAAAGGATCAGAATAAGAATACGGCGAGAATATGACGGCGGAGATCATTTGAACAGGCCATTTGTTTTCATAAACAGCGCCATGAGCGCGGACGGCAAGATCAGCTCAAGAGACCGCAGACAGATAAGGATCTCGGGCAAAGAGGATCTAATGAGGGTAGATGAGCTGCGGGCTGCAAGCGATGCCATCATGGTGGGGGTGGGGACGGTTCTGGCAGACGATCCCGGGCTGAGGGTCAAATCCAGGATCCTGCGGGAGAAGAGAAAGGATATGGGGCAGCTGAAAGAGCCCTTCAGAATTGTGGCGGATAGCAACGCTCGAACTCCGGCCAATGCAAAGATCCTCGGGCCTGGGTGCATGATCGCAGTATCCTATTCTGCCCCTGAGGAGAGACTGGATAGGCTTCGATCTGGCTGTGAGATAATCAAATGCGGCACCGAGATGGTGGACCTGCCAGGGCTCATGGAAGAGCTGTATAACCGGGGGGTAAGGCGCCTTATGGTGGAAGGCGGCGCCCGCCTCAACTGGTCATTGATAGAGCTTGGTCTGGTCGATGAGATTTACATCTACATAGGAGGGCTGATAATAGGGGGAGAGAGAGCTCCCAGCCTGGTAGATGGCCCTGGATTTCGGAATTCCTTTCCCAGGCTCAGCCTCCAGTCTGTTCAGAGGCTGGATGAGGGCCTCCTGCTTCAGTGGGAGCTTCATTAAAGGGTTCACCGAAATACCGTAGATTTCAAGGATGACTTGCGTATTGTGGATATCAGCAAGATAGACTTCGATAAATTAAAGGACATTTTTAGGAGAAACCGCAAGAATACGGTTACAGAGAGCCTTGTGAGCGCCATAGAATCAAGGCTGAGCCAAATGGTCAACCTCAACCGCACAAGGATAGATTACCTTGAGAAGTTCCAGAAAATGATAGATGAAAAATAGTCGCATGGCATCCAGCAGATAGAAAACCGCATCCATCCTCGGCCCGCGAGCCTTCAGCTCACTCACGGCGATCTCCCGCAGCCCGTTCCTGGTCAGGGCGCGCAGCTCCTCAGGGGGCGGCATATCCAGCACCTCATGGAGGTGTTTTGGCCTGCTCGATTTCCTCCCGCGAGCCTATCCTACAACCGCTAGATTATTCACTAACCTCACTAATCAATTTTCAGATTGGGAAAAGTTATGTCTGGATATGGTTAAGATGGCCTCAACCTTCACTTGGCTGGATTACTCAGAAAAAGAACGACAAAGGATGCTAGATATCCTGAGCACCTTCAAGGAGCATGAGACAAGGGATGAACTTGGGATTGGTGTTATTAGAGATGCATTCTCGGATATGCTCTTTCCTGGGACAAGCGTTATCCAGACTCGTGCCAGATATTTTCTGTTTGTGCCATGGATATACAAGAGCCTTGAGGAGAAGAAGGTCCTCTCCTCAAAGATAGAAAGAAGAGCAAGAGATGAAGAAGTGCGACTGATCTATGCCCTCTTGGAGTCGAATGACACCAATGGCGTAATAGGAAAGGAGGCTAAAAAAAACCTCAAGCGGCTTCCAAGCAATATCTATTGGCAGGGGCTTGAAGCCTGGGGTATCCGGCTCTGTCCTTACTCCGTCTCCGACTATCATCGTTCTCTAGATACATTTTACAGACATCTCAAAGAGGCCTCCCATAGATATGAAGAAGAGATCGATGGTTTCGAAAGATTTCATAACTGGCATCCCGGACTTCCTCAAGCACCCTCTGACTTCCCGGCCAAAGCCTCTTTTGACTTGACATATGATGAAGCCTGCTATCTAAAAGAGAGAGTATTATCCAGACAGCCAAATACGATGCTTGCCCACCTCTTGGACTCAGATATGCCAATTGAATCAGTGGCCTTCCCATGGGACCATCCCATTTGCCCGGACCTTCCCCAGCCAATCCAAGAGAAAATTTTGCATGCCAGAAACTTCTCAGATGCCATTAATGGCGCTTCCCTCCTTTATAACCTCATGCTTGCCGAAAAGATGGATGAATTAACCGGGCAAGCGCAGGAAAGCCTGGCGAGCTACTACGAAGATGAATTGATGGAATGGGCCGATTATCTGCAGTCACGCAGTGATGATATGTCTCGTTGGGATTATAGAAAGCGATTCTGGGATATATTAAACAAAGAGGGTGCACGAGTGACCGGCCTAACCTGGCGGTTTGTAAATCAATGGCTACAGATGGTCTTGTCACCAGAACGTGCTCAACAAATTGCAGGGGATGACCTCGCCAGAAAGCTCATTCATGATCGGGAAAGCCTCTTGAAACGCAATCTATCAAAGCTTGATAATCCTGATGCCCTGGCCAGATGGAATGGGCAAGCTGGCACAGGAAAGCTTAGGTATAGATGGAGACCTGCAGAGACCATCATTTCAGATATACTATTGGGTCTTAAGAGGTCCCGATGCTAGATCCCTATGATCGGAGGCACCTTCTTGAGATCCTAAGACCTCCAGACGGCTATACTCTCGATTTCGCCATTGGCACAACGTTCTCTCTTGATCTGTTGGCTCTCATGACAGCGCCGCTTGGCTTTACACTCTTCGAGGCTGAAAGTGATTCTGGATCGCCAGATTCCCTGGCGCTAATAGAGTCAATTCGAAGATACGCAGGGAGGATCAGCATCTTCTGCCAGGAAGGCAGAATTCATATCCCCAAAGAATACGGTCAGCCTCTCTTTACATTCTTGGAAGGTTCGGTCTTCCAGGTGCATCCACCCTACGAAGGATCGGTCTTCCATCCTAAAGCTTGGGTTCTGCGCTACAATTCTGAAGAGGGACCTGTTGTCTACCGTTTCCTATGTTTGAGTAGAAACCTCACCTACGACAGGTCATGGGATGCAGCCTTGGTTCTTGATGGAGTTCTAGAAGACAGAATTAGGGCTTTTGCCTCGAATCATCCCTTGGGGGATTTTCTAGCTTCTCTTCCGGGAATGGTAGAAAAGGGCGTGCCGATGGAGCTGCAAAAGAGGATTGACTTGATGCAGCACGAGGTCCGCAGGGTATCCTTTAATCCGCCCCAGGGCTTTGACGAAATGATATTTTACCCTCTTGGCATTGGCAATCGCCGATCCAATCCCTTCTCAGATAGAATCGATAGAATCCTGGTAATATCTCCCTTTTTATCAGAGAGCAGACTCGATTCATTTGCATCTCTGGGAAAAGGAGCCACGTTGATATCCAGATTAGATAGCCTTGAGAAAATTAAAGCCGATAGCCTAAGGCAGTTCTCGGATATATATTACCTTAAAGAAGAATTCGTTGTACAAGAGGATTCTTCTGAATTTATCGATCCTGGACAAGGACAAATTGATATCGAGAAAGAAAATTTTGCTGTATTGGACGAAAACCCCCAAGGGCTGCATGCAAAACTCTATGTTGCCGATGCTGGAGGTCAGGGCCGGATATGGACAGGCTCAGCTAATGCCACAGATGCCGCCTTCCAGGGAAATATAGAATTCCTTGTTGAACTGCGAGGCAGAAAGAAATTCTGTGGCATAGATGCGATACTAAATGGCGGCAAAGAGGCGAAAGACGAAACGGAGGCGGGTTTAAGAACTCTTCTTGATCCGTTCACGATTAACGGTGGTCCTACCGTAGATGAGATGGAATCCTTGAAGCATCTGGCAGACAAGGTCAGAAATGCGCTGATACAATCAAATCTTGCAGCACATGTATCCATGGATGGCGATGATCATTTCAGTATTTCTATGGAGGGAAGATCTCCAGTCCTTCCTGAAGAAGCCACTGTAAAATGCAGACCAATCACTCTGCAAAAGTCGAGAGCTATATGTTTCTCATCGATTCCCGGCGCTTTAGCAGAATTCAGGCACCTTCAGGATAATGAGATCTCAGCCTTTTTTGCCTTTGAATCAACAATAATTTTAGAGGAGAAAAGGTTGGCAGATGGATTTGTCCTAAAGCTGCCCCTTACCGGAGCACCAGAAGATAGAACTGAGCGAGTGCTTCGGGCTCTGCTGAAGGATAAAAGCCAGGTGCTCAGGCTTATGCTGCTTCTTCTCTCTCTTGATGGAAGGTCAGATCCAGGGGGCCTGATAGTCGGACCAGGGCGAACCAATGGGGGAAACTGGGCATCTCAAGGTATGATTCCTCTTTTCGAGTGCATGATACGAGCATTAGCGCGGGATCAACGAAGGCTCGACGACTTAAACCACCTTATTCAGGATCTCAGGAGTCATCCTGATACGAAGGATTTGCTCCCTGATAGGATAGATGAGATCTGGGAGCCCATCTGGGAGGCAAGAAAGATGATCGGAGGGGACGAACATGATAAAACATGAATCCATTGATATGGCCGAGAGTGAAAAGACCCTCCAAAAGCCTGATTGCGATGCGATTCTAGGAAGCTTGAAGGACTTCCAAAGAGAGACCGTAGATTATGTCTTTCGTCGGCTCTATACTGATGAGGATTGCACAAGACGCTTCCTCGTCGCAGATGAGGTGGGCCTCGGAAAAACCCTTGTGGCCCGAGGAGTCATAGCCAAGACAATAGACCACCTCTGGAAGACTGTTCACAGGATTGATATTATCTACATCTGCTCAAATTCAAATATTGCCAAACAGAATATAGCGCGACTAAATGTCTTGGGGGATGATAATGCTCATTGCTCCAGTCGCATTTCTCTTTTGCCCACGATAATCAAGAATCTCGAAGAAAGAAAGATCAACTTTGTCTCTCTGACCCCAGGCACCTCTTTTGAGGTATCATCTGGCACAGGAATTGCTAATGAAAGGGCTCTCTTGTACTGGATGTTAAAGGAGGAATGGAAGCTTGAAGGAGAGGGTCATAAAAGAGTATTTTGCGGTAGCATGAAGCTCATGAACTTCAAGAGGCTTGTAAAAGAATATCCTAGACATAAAATAGATGCTCATCTAAAAGCGTGTTTCCTTAGCCTTTTGCAGGATGACAAAGATGTATCTGATAGCAACTCTTGCATCGCTTTGCGACGTAAGGTGCAGGAGCTCTCAAGCGCTTTCTCAGAGATGAGCTTGAGTGCTTCAAGAAAAAGAGAGATGATAAAAGAGAGCAATAGATGCGTATCCGAGCTGCGTAGACTTCTCGTCAGATCATGTCTAAAAGCCCTTGAGCCGGATCTAATCATTTTGGATGAATTCCAGAGGTTCAAGCATCTTATGTACAGTGATGATGATGAAGATGCTTCAACAATTTCAGCCAGAGAACTTGCGCAAGAGCTATTCGATTATGCTGATGAGAACTCTAAAGCCAGAGTGCTTCTGCTCTCTGCGACTCCTTATAAGATGTACACTACTGCTGACGAGTCTGGAATTGAGGATCATTACAAGGACTTTCTAAGAACTCTGAAGTTTCTTATGCAAGATACCGCGGCAGTTGAGAAATGCGAAAGCATCCTCAGAGAATACAGGACGGAGTTGTTCCGCATTGGAAGTGGGGATGTATCTCATCTAATTCATCTGAAGGAATCACTTGAATCTCATCTCAGAAGAGTTATGGTAAGGACTGAAAGGCTTGCGGCTTCGGATGACCGAAACGGGATGCTAGAGGAGGTCTCTGATGAGTCGGTCAAGCTACATCCTGGTGATCTGATAGCCTACTGCGGCCTGCAGAATGTGGCTGAATGTCTGAACAGCCGCGATTCTCTTGAGTACTGGAAATCATCACCATATACATTGAACTTCATGGAAAAATACGAACTGAAAGGCGCCTTTGATGTCGCTTGTTCGAATAACAATAAAAAAATTTACAGTCATCTCTCAAAAGCAGAAGGATTGCTGCTTCCTTGGGATGATATCGAAGCTTATAACAAAGTTGATCCAAGAAATGCAAGGCTTCGCAGTCTTCTTTTAGGGACTATTGGTGTTAATGCCTGGAAGCTACTCTGGCTGCCTCCATCTCTGTCTTATTACGAACTCCGAGGACCTTTTGCAGATCCTGCTCTCAAGAATTTTACCAAGAGGTTGGTATTCTCTTCCTGGAGGATGGTTCCGAGGATGGTTGCGAGTCTGACGAGCTATGAAGCGGAACGTAATATAATAAGGCAATTCGATTCTAGCATCCACAAAAAGCCCGATTCAATGAAAAAGATAGGGCGTCTGCTTAAACTCGGTAGAAGTCATAGGCAAGGGAGAATAACAGGATTGCCAATCCTGGGGATCGTATATCCGAGCATAACGCTTGCGAAGGCATGCGATCCCATTGGGTTCGCTTCTCAGCAATTGCCATCTACAGATGATGTGATCCAGAAAGCCCAGATGGTCATAGAGAAGCTCATGGTTCCTATTCTAGAGACTTATCCAGGGTATGGAATTGAAGATGAAGACTGGTACTGGGCCGCGCCAATACTGCTGGATCTGCATTATTACCGAGGAATCTCTGAAAAAATTTTTCGCAGCAGGGATTTAGCTGTCATTTTGAGCGGCGAAGAGGTATCTGATGATGAAGACATTGATGAAAGTTCAACCCTCTGGATTGAGGCAATTGCAGAAGTCAATGATCTGATCGGGGGCAAGATCCGCCTTGAGAAACCTCCGAAGGATCTCTCATTAGTTTTGGCAAAGTTGGCATTAGCTGGGCCCGGAATAACATGTTTAAGAGCATTGTCTAGGGTCACAGGGGGGTTGCCTGCAAACAATCCTTGGCATCCTTTTTATGAGATTAGCATGAGCTCTATTCGAATGTCTCGATCTTTTATTCGTCTTTTTAATCTGTCAACGTCTATTGCCCTGTTGCGCGGTCTTTATTCATTAGAAGATCAAGACGGTCAGGCCTATTGGAGGCAAGTTCTGGATTATTGCCTAGATGGTGGCCTTCAAGCGGTTTTAGATGAATATGTTCATTTTCTGAAGGAATCTGAGGGACTGTTTGGCAAGGAAAAGGTAGAAATTGCAGGCAAATTATCGGAAGTTGTTTCTGAAGCCATGAGCCTAAGAACCGCAAGCCTGGATGTTGATAAAATAAAAATTGACCAGAGATTAGAATCCATGTCGAGGTCTATCAAGAAGATGAGGACGAATTTTGCGGTAATGCTCTCTGATAAAAAAAGCGATGAGGGTAGGTCAGTGAATAGGATCTCCCAGGTGAGGCAGGCTTTTAATTCCCCATTTTGGCCTTTTGTTTTGGCCACAACATCGATTGGGCAGGAAGGGCTGGACTTTCATGCATATTGCCATGCAATCGTCCACTGGAATCTTCCATCGAATCCCGTTGATCTTGAGCAGCGTGAAGGAAGGATTCACAGGTTCAAAGGCCATGCAATAAGAAAGAATCTGGCAGCTAAATATGGACTTGCTGAAGTCGGACCTAACGATATCGATCCATGGGATGCGCTTTTCAGAGCAGGCAAAAGAGACAGAAAAAGTGAAGCGGGGGATCTGGTTCCGTTCTGGATATATCCTGAGGGGGATTCTAAAATAGAGCGGCACGTCCCTGCGTTGCCCTTGAGTCGTGACAGAGAGAAGATGAATGAACTGAAAAAATCGCTGGCAGTATACAGGATGGTCTTTGGACAATCCAGGCAAGAGGATCTTGCTGCTTTCTTGATTAATTGCCTGAATAATGAGAGCATGGATAATCTGATGATAGACCTAAGTCCACCAAGTGACGAGAAGGGACCTATTTCATAAAGTGGGCCTTCTCACTTTCGCCCCGCCCCCTTGCCTCGTCCTGATATCCCCGAAGCACCCTGTTCTCCATCATGGAGATCGAACTCTGCCCGGCCGTCTCTCTCCTCCCCGAGACCTTCAACGTCCTGGTCGCCCCGGTGGAGCTGATGGCCGGAGCTATCAACAGTCACCCCGAATTGCAGCGCTATAAGATCCTCTTCATCAGCGGCAACTACTCCCGCATCCTCAGCCGGCTTAACCGGAACATCACCGAGCTGGACGTGCGCCGAGCCTTTACCTCCTTCCAGCTCATGACCATACTGGAGGAGAACCACCACAGCTTTCTGATCGTGGAGCACGACCCCTTACTCTACGAGGACTCTCAGGGGATGGTGGGCTACCTGGCCCAGGCCCTCAAGCAGACCTCCAGAGAGGCAACCATTCTTCTCTATGCGCCTGCGCTGGATCCCCATCTAGAGAAGATGACCGAATTGGCCGACCGTGTGTTCTGCATCTACAATGAGCCGGCTGAGGCAAAGGGCCAGGGGAAGGCAAAGGCGAGGATGGCCGGAGAGCAGAGAACGCTGGAGGCGTACTCGTGAGGAGAGTGTAACTCCTTTCCTCCAGGCCGTGAGAATTGTGAAATGACCTGCATTTCCATAGGCAGAACAGGAAACTCTCAAGAGTATTAGCAGTTTTTGAATGACCTCTGCTTTCAAGCTCTAGAACTGGGTCCTGGAGTTCGAGCAGAGCTTTTGGCTACAGTCATCTTTCGATCAGGAAGAATACAGATGTCATTGCTTCTTACCGATTATCTTCAGCCAATCAACTCTTGAGAAGTCACTATCAAATGTGGCAATCTTGGAGATCTCATGCTTAAGACAGGTGGAAGCGATCAATGCATCATTGGGCAATAAATTGTATCTGATCATGATACCCTTCCACTCATTCAGGTCATCATTAATAGGAAGAATTGAGACCTCCCGCTCTTCAATAAGCCTGAACAATAGATCCAAATCCTCCTTAAAGGGACCATAACCTCTTTGAACAATGGCCTTGCGAAATTCGGAGTAGTTCTTGGTCCCATATCGTTCTTTGCTGAGCTTGCGAAGGGATACGAAGACTAGTTCGCTCAAAACCGTTGATGATGTCGCCAGATCGGATGGCATCAAAATTATCTCTTGAGCGGATTTGCTGAATTTCGTTTGCAGTGACCACTCCCGCCAATGAATTGGCGGGCATCTAGGCTTTCGCCACAGACTGTAGCCCCAGTCTGAGAATGTTCTTAGCTGCATTAAGATCTCTGTCCATCGACAATCCACAATAGGGACAACTATGGACTCTGACGGATAGATCCTTTTTGACTGTTTGACCACAGCAAGAGCACATCTGAGATGTATTCAATGGATTGACAAGTACAACCTTCCTACCAGCCTCTACCGCTTTGTATGAAGTGTATTGTACAAGCTTGTTCCATGATGCATCCAGAATGCTTTTTGCCAGGTTGTGATTTTGAGTCATGTTTTTTATATTCAAGTCTTCAAAACATATTATGCCATAAGAGGTTACAAGCATGTGACTGAGTTGCTGAGCAAAATCCTCTCGCCTGTTAGCAATCCGTTCATAGAGATGGTTGACTGATTTATTTGCTTTATTTCTCTCTTGAGAACCTTTGGGCAGCTTATCGCGTTTGCTTTGGGCTTTCTTGAGCATTCCTTCATCTGCTAAGAGGAACCGAGGATTTTCTATGAACTCGCCATTAGACAATACAGCGAAGTTTGTAATCCCCACGTCAATCCCAACTACCTTATCAGAAGGTTCAATAACATGATCAATCGACTCTTCGACCAGGAAAGAGACATACCATTTATTGGTAGCAGATCGATGAATGGTTAACCTTTTAACAAATCCTTCGATAGGCCTATGCAACTTGAATTTGATATCTCCTATCTTGGATAACCAGAGTTTATCACCGTCTATGGAAAAACCACTTTGAGGATAACTGATGCTATCGTATCTGTTCTTTCCCTTAAAACGAGGATAGCCAGGCTTTTCGCCTGATTGAACTCTGCGAAAGAATGCCTTGAAAGCCAGATTAACTCTGAGAACAACGTCTTGCAGAACCTGAGAATAAACAGATCTCAGTTCCGGCTTAGACTCTTTCCAAATTGGAAGCATTCTCTTGGATTCAAAGTAGCTTACTGATCTGCCTTCTTGCTCGAATGCATTCTTTCGCATAGCCAGCGTTTCGTTGTAGACCCATCGGCAAAGCTCTAGCTGCTCATTAAGTTTTGTAACTTGAGCTTTTGTCGGTCTGAGTCTATACCGAAACACTTTAGCCATTATGATATTAATATGCTGTGCCGGCTAATGAGTCTTTTGGTCTATAAGTACGGGCTGTATCCCGCCTTTGAAAAGGCGGGGATTAGCCCTGATTTCGTCCTAAAACGCTGTATAGCACATTTGTATCTAGAAAGATCACATCTGGGCCTCTTCTTCAAACTCTTCAAACTCTTCTACAGAGCCTTCGCCAAATGCCCCGAGAAAATCGGAGATATTGAATCTCTTTATCGTGAGCTTCAGCCTCTCTCCCTCCTTAAAATCTACCTCGTGGAGCGGCTTTAGGACGCCACGTTCATAGATGCATTCGATGGTCTTGGATGTGCTCATAATTTGCCCATGGATCTATTTAGCTTGCCGGCTTAAATACTCTTCCCGCTCAAGGCCAGCTGGGGCAAAGGGCCGGGGGAAGGCAGAGGCGAGGATGGCCGGAGAGCAGAGAACGCTGGAGGCGTACTCGTGAGGAGAGTGCAACTCCTTTCCTGCCTCCAAGGCATTATCGCAAAGCGCGAGGAGAGTTCGGAGAGTGGCTTAAGCAGGAAGTAGCCAAAGCAGCCGAGGACCATGGATGCGAATTGACTTGAGGTATATCAGAGCCAGCCAATTTGCAGAAGATTCGGTACACTGCCTTATATCCTGAACCAGCCGTCCAGGCTTGAATGGCAAGCAAAATAATTTCGGGACTCTACAGAAGTTAAACACTTGCAAAAAGTTTTATATATTATGAAGTGATAAACAATGACGGTTGTAAAAAATCTTTGATGCTGGATGGAGGGATTGAGTAGCCCTGCAAATGAAAACGCTTGCATAGGCCCTATCTAGGCCTTTATTTTTGTATCGCTGCAGTGAGTCAAACACTCCCTGCCCAGAGGATAAGGCTAGATGTCAGAAGATCTCTAAGTTTAAATTTGATCTAAGTCATTGACACGAGATAGACACACAATGCATTGCTGAAGTCGGTTTCATCGAAGCATAGTGATCTCATCGCTCTTCGTCACATCGAGCAGATCGAGGTTATCAGTGAGTGGCTCTTGTCTCTGGGCATGAGGGATCCAAAGAATCAGTGACAACAGCAAAAATGGATTAGAGGATATCAGATGAGAGAGATATTATATGGCATATGATATTAAAAGTCATTCAAGAGCTATTAACAGAATAGTCTCCGACCGTTCAGAACGACGAGGAACAGTTTTCCTGAATTTCGCAAACGAAGATCACTACCGTTGCATTAGCGAGATGTTCGGTGGCGAAGACTACTTTAAGAAGGAATTTCCCCGTCATTATTTGCTTGCGCAGAAGACCAGGCAGGATCATGCAGCAAACAAGGCGGTAACAGCCGAATCCGACCAGCAGGGATTTAGAGACTATACAGAAGTGCTTGATGTTTCTTACAAAAAAACCGATAGGCAGCTTTATTCCTGTGGCTACGCGAACCTGGTTGGAAAGGCAGATAAGATATATCAAATCCTTTATGTCTTTAGAAATGATGAGCTCATTGACAATAATGAGTCTTTCAGCTTTGAAAGCAATTATAACTTCATAGATAAGACTACAATTGACATCGACCCTCTAGGCGGCCAGAAGGATGAGCTAACGATTATAATCAATACTACATGGATACCAGAAAGAAAAGATGTTCTCTTTTCAGCCATCAGCTATGATACCAGAGATTCACTCAAATCAACGCTGGACGAGGTAGTCAAGGATATTGAGGTCGTAGACCCGAGACATAAGGCATCAATTCCAGATGAAGACATTCTAGTGGCCTATGGCCGGAGTGCACCAAATCTTGATTATAGCTATCCCGAGCACCGTATAGAGCAAAATCAGAGTGTCTATCTTGAGAATCGCGGAAAAGTGACACTAAATGATGGCGTTAAATTCATGGGAGGCGAAATGAAGAAGACGCTTGTTGTGCTGAATCATACTGATAAAGGCTCTATCTTGTATTCGCCGCCTATCCCGGAGAATGCAATAAGCAGGATAGACGATACACATTTCGAATGGAATATCGATGAAGACTGGGATAATCAAATTCCAGAAAGCGTCATTGCTGGCACCAGGAGTTACAAATATGGATTACATTTATTTTTTTACGCGCTAGGACCGGGCGATGATATCCCAAAACTGTTTCAGATTCTTGTATCCAGCCTTGAGAAGCCCCCGAATCCCCATTACAAGCATATATCATGCATAAAACTTCAGTGGGGATGTTTGGCTGAAGACAGCCTTGTTAGGATGGTTGATGGCAGCACGAAAACAATTCGAGCTATTGCCATTGGAGACAGGGTTATGGGTTTGGGGGGCAAGTCACTGAGCGTGACAAATGTCTGGACCGGTATGGAAAAAGAGATCCTGCGAATTATAATGGAAAAAGGGAATGAAATAAGTGCTACCGAAAAGCATCCCTTTATGACAAGGGAGGGAATGAAACCTATTATTAGCCTGAGTATCGGCGATGAGCTGCTTATGGAAGATGGCAATTACTCCGCCATAGATCAATGTTATCCGGAGCCATACGGGCGCACTGTCTACAATCTGGATGTTGAAGGCGGCGGTCCATTCATCTGTAATGGCTTTGTTGTAGGCGACAACACGATCCAGAATTCATGTCAGATTCCGGCGAATGAGGCCGAAACGGATCCAGCTATCTTGATTGAAGCTGAAAAACTGAAATCGATATACAGCAGGATAAAATGAACAGGGAGGAAACCACAATGCCGGACTATAATGTAAACCGTAATTCCATGAATGCTTTAAAGACCACGAGCAGTAGTTATATGCAGCATAACGCGATTCCGAGCCTGTTCTTCAATGGAGAAAATAATTTTTCAGTTGAGGTATTCTTCTATCTTAAAAGCAAAGAGCCTAGGTCAATCCTATATGGACAGCAGGGAAAATTTGAACTTGGAGTTGACAATGGTCAGATATTTCTGAATGCACCGGGATTCTGCAATTTTATTGTGCCTGAAGATATAGTAACGCTCCTATCCGGAAACTTTTATTTTATTGCGCTCACCTACTGTACTTTCCAACTTTTCGCTTTATTTATAATATACACTGATTATTTTAAATCTTAAACGTGATCTTAAAATTTAAAGTTTTTATACTTGGATTGATTTTACTCGCATGGGAGTAGAATGATCAAAATAGTAAAGGCACCATTACAATTAGAGCCGTTCTTGAATAATTTTGAGGACCTCTTTACCAAACCGAGCTATTGCTCATTTCGCGACCTATGCGGGGCGCTGAGCGTATGTGATAAATCCAAGACCGTTGCCAACCTATGTGATACTATGGCGGATTGCAGTAAAGGTAAAAAATCACGTTCTTCGTATAATTGGTTTTTAAGCGATGCTAATTGGGATGAGAATGAGGTTGCGCAGCGCAAAGTAGATCTTTTCATCGATAAATTATGTTTAAAAAGTAATGATAAAATACTATTAATAATTGATGACACATATAAAGAAAAGAATGGAATCCAAACGGATGGTGTAGGTAGATTTTACGATCATAGTAAAGAATCCTACATTTGGGGTAACAATTTTGTTACATCTGTTATCCAGTCAAAGGGATTATTCATCCCCCATAAAGCTAAGATGTACTTCAAGAATAGCGACGAATGTGTGAATTTCAAGACAAAGCTGGAAATTGCCTTTGATGAGATAATTGAACCATTGAAGGTCCCAAAAGGAATGAACCTCTGTATAGTTTTCGATAGCTGGTGGTCATCCGAAGAATTAATTAATAAATGCATAAATTTAGGGCACAGCGTAGTTTGCCAAATCAAATCCGATAGAAAAGTTGGGATAAATAACATCATGAATTTCCAAGTTAGGGAAATGGCAAACCAAATTGATGAAAAGCATTTTACCAAGACAATTATCAATGTCCGAGGAAAGAAAAAGACCTATTACACATTTGAAAAGAATGTCATAATTGATCGCATCGGAGAGGTCAAACTTGTTATCTCCAAAAGAAAAAGAGACGGAGTAACAAAGTATATCATAAGCACCGATAAATCCCTTTCTCCGAAAGAAGTCATATCTATCTATGAGGATAGGTGGGATATCGAAACAGCCCACCGAGAAATAAATCAAAAATTGGGATTCAAAGATTATCAATTACGGGATAAAAACACTATTGAGAGATTTATCCAACTTGTCTTTTCAGTATGGGCTGCAATTCTCTTCTGGGAAATGGACAATCCACCAGCAAAAGACGGCTCAAATCCAAGAACAATGGGCGAGATGATCGATCAAGTAAAAATGCAGGCACTCGGAGAAACATTTGAATACATTATGATATATTTTAATTTGCCTGTGCCGAAAGGCGGACTACTTCATGTGCTTAAGGGTCTAGGATTAAAAATTTAATGTTGAATATGTTATGAATAATAAAAAATTAGGAGAAACTTGGAAAGTACAGTCACCTATAACGGTAGCAAGATATCGCTTTTTTTACAGGGTTACAAGATTTTTGAGACCGACAAAATTGGCGTCTCGGCAAGATCGCAGGACCCTCTCTGCATCGGGAGAGGAATATCGGGTTACATCTGTACAATAAGAGTGTTTTCAGAGATTTTGGCAGACGAACAAATTCTGTCGGATAATCTCAATGAGCTTGCAGGCGGAGATTCCTGCGTAGCATGGCTTGTGTTTTCAGATAATCAGCCGATTGATAAAAGCAAAAATAAGCTGGCCATTTCTCTGGTTGGCGAAGGCACCTGGGTTGTTAACTTGGTGGCCTGCTCAAGCTTCTCCGGCATGGGATGCGCCCAACTAAAAAACAAAGTGAGTAAAAATTATGATGAGTTTACAGTCCTGGGCAAGGTATATCCGCTGTTTACCTCAAACGACGAGATGGTGATCTACACTAGCCGGAGCGCTACTGATGGATATACAGTTTTACTTAGAAGACAAGAGGACTACAATTACAGGCTGGTGTTCAAGGCAGCAAGCGGCGAGCTGATATCCTTAAAAGAGGTTAGAGCAAACCGATGGTTTGACTTTGCGATTACACTGTTGTCGGGAAAAATCACACTGTATATCGATGGTGCCAATGCGGGCGAAATGAGCATCTCCTCCATCAATCTGAAAGGCGACGCAAACGCTCTCATTGGCACAGGCTACGATGATGGATATATGGATTATAAGAAGGGTTTTTCAGGTTATATCGATTATATAGCCGAGTTCGAAAAGGCACTGGATTCAACAAGGATAGAAGGCTATGTAGACAATCCGCCTTTCATATTTGACAAGGACTTGATCTCGTCCATGAGTCTCAATTCCGCAACTCCATCGGAGCTTGCTTATGATGAGCCTATCTGGGCACATGGCGATTTTCAGTACGTCTTGGCTGAATCGACCAATCCTACAAACTCGCCTAAGGGGATTCAGTACTTTTATCCAACGGAAATAGATCCTCTTTGGAGCAGGCTGAGTCAGGAAGATCAATGGAAGATCAATTATTACTGCACATACGTTGATACCATTATCAATGATGTATTAGGTCTTGCTCAGCAACATGATAGCAACATGGTCGGCATGGATCCAGATCTGGCCCGAACCGGCACCACCGGTCTGGTGAGAAGACGGGCGGCTGCCCGCGTCAATTTGCGTCAGCCCAATCCGGAAAATGTAGAAGTTGAAATGCAGCCATTGCTGAGGCATCGCGGCAATATTCAAAACCGAAGGGTGCCTAGGATTCCTCACAACGGGTTTAACGGCGCGGTCGGTGGAGGAGCTGCAGCAATGGGTGCAGGCGCTGCAGGATCTGTTTCTGGCAGCGGCACCTTCGTGGCGGCCGTTGCAGCAATAGGCGTTTTCGTGACAGCCGCCGTGGTTCTTTTTACTATATTTTATGATCGTCCTGAACCCGTTAAATCGGATATCAGGATCAAATCCCTGCGGTTCAACAGCGACGGAGACAGCACAATCGGTAGTCTGAATTGCAGAAAAGACTCGGCAACAACCGTGCCGGTTAGAGCTGTGAAGAATCCCTCCGGGAAAATAGAAATTACCGGAGTTTTTGTCCCCGCTGATCTGACTAAAATAAATTTAATAGCAGAAGTTTATTGGGCTCCTCGCTATTCTCTGTGGGTAGCTGGTTAAGTCTTTATAGCAACTCATGCTAGAAAATTAGCCGTGTCAATCTCCCAGGAAGCCCTATTTAAGATAGCATTGAATCTTGAAGATCCTTGGTACATCAAGACGATAGATTTCAGTGCCGAAGGAAAGCAACTTGATATACACGTTGACTTCGAACCAGGCAGCAAATTTCCTTGTGCGAAATGCGGCAATCCAGGTTGCAGCGTGCATGATACTATCGAAAGAACCTGGCGACATTTGAACTTCTTTCAGTTTAAAACCTATATCCACTGTCGTGTCCCTCGCACGATCTGTGAAGACTGCGGAGTGAAGCAGTCAAAGGTTCCCTGGGCAAGAAAAGGTAGCGGTTTCACCTTGCTTATGGATTCTCTGATAGTCCTTATGGCTCAATACATGACTGTTACTGCTATTGCTGAAATGATTGATGAACATGATACTCGGATATGGAGAGTCCTGCAACATTATGTCGCAGAAGCTAGATCCAATGAGGACTTTTCAATGGTCAAATCAATCGGAGTTGATGAGACATCAAGAGCTAAAGGACATAAATATGTTTCAGTATTTATAGATCTAGATGAGTCGAGAGTTATCCATGTATGCGAAGGAAAAGATGCCTCAACTATCGGATCGTTTAAAGATGATCTAGAGCAGCATAACGGATCTAGCGAAAATATTGAAAATTTCTGCTGCGATATGTCGCCAGCTTTTATATCTGGTATAGAGAATAGTTTTCCTAATGCATCGATAACGTTTGATAAATTCCATGTTATGAAATTGATGAATGAAGCTGTTGATAAAGTCAGACGTGAGGAACAATCACACAATGCTTTGCTGAAAAGAACAAGATATATCTGGCTCAAAAATCCCGAGAACCTCACAGCCAATCAGAATAAGATGCTAACGCCACTAAAAAGCATCCGATTAAAAACGATGAGAGCTTATAATATTAAATTAGCCCTTCGCGACTTTTGGAGCTATGAATATCGGAAATCCGCCGAGGACTACCTCAAACGCTGGTATTATTGGGCTACGCATAGCAGACTCGATCCTGTGATCGAATGCGCTAAAATGATAAAGAATCACTGGAATGGCGTGACTAATTATATTAAAACAAAAATCGATAATGGTATCCTGGAAGGAACAAATAGTCTGATTCAGGCTGCAAAGGATAGCGCCAGAGGTTTCAGATCAACAAAAAATTTCATTACTATTATTTATATCAGGACAGGGAAACTCAAATTCAATTTACCCACATGAAACAGCGAGGAGCCGTTTATTGTGAAGGTGGAAGCAGTCTATCCGGAAGAATCAAGGCAAAAGAAAGCACCCCGATTATTGGTGATTTGACTTCCGACGAGTTCACAATAAATGCCGGAGATACAAAGAACATCACCATTAATATTGACGCCGCAAAACTGAAAGACGCATCGCAGAACAAGGTAAAGAACTTTGGAGCCAACTGGGAGTGGACTTTTGTAAGAGGCACGGATGAAACCTTTTTAATTAATTCATCCCAGAACATCTATACGGTTATCGCCAGGCCGCTGTCTCCGTGGATCTGCACCAGCCAACCATACGATGAAGGAGAGATCGGATACATATGGACCGACCTTCTTGATGTTTGTTGTAGTGCATATAAGTCTAATCCCAAATCCGGTCTGCCTAACGATTTAGAGCATGTTCGTGCCTATACGCTGGAGCTCAACAACAATAGAGCCTTTAAATATGACGTTGACGGCGGTGGCGCTTCATACTACACTACGGATTTACAAATGATCAAGCTGCAAAAATACCTGAAGGACAGAATGGGCACTTCTGCAAAAGTCTTGAATTGCACCGATTGTGCAAATATTGTGGCAACGGAAGCTGTCGCATCGGGAATTGACTGCACTATGGGTATCATGACGGGGCTATCGGGTTTTGCCTGCAATCAGATTCAGGCCATAGGCTATACAGTCTGGAAGTTTCCCTTTGAGTTCTTTGTGTTTAGCTGGACGAATGTACCAGGAATTCATGATGATCGACTCAGGAAGTATCTTAAAGAGAGACATCATATTGATTGGATATCCACAGCAATAATTTCCAAAAGCAACGACGGCAAGACCATTTATTTATCTCAAGATGCTAAAACTCTTTCACTTACTCTGAATGATGAAGTATCAGAAGTACTATGTAGCTTTACGAATAGACTCATCGCGAGGATGGAGAATGGTGAGCTAAAAATATTTGATAAAGGCGGATTCTCTTATCATCAGGTAGCCGTTATAGGAAGTGCCGTCAGATCCAAGCAATCCTCAGTTTTTGACGCCTGCCTGAAGCTGGATGAGGGATCGTATCCTGGAAAGAGTGAATCAAATACATATACTAAAAAGCCAATGCTTCCGATAAATTATACTTTTTCCGAAACCGAAGACCTTTATGTGAATGTTCCAGTGACCACCCCCTATAACAGGCCATATTACAGGGAAAGGCTTGTAGAAGATAGATCCCTCTGCAGTTGGCTCTCGTGCCCTATACCGGTAGCTGGCATAGCCACCACTACAACAATAACAATAGCAAAAGAGGCTATGTACATGGAAGGTAACGGATATCATGAATACTTTGATATTGTAAAAAAGCGGTTTGGATTGGATGAAAATCCTTTGCCCAAGAAGCCCGGACTTTCTGTTGAAAATGCTTTCCCAGATTTCAAAAAAATTCCGGGAATAGACCAGTTCGAGCTTGAGGAGGACTATGGGGAGCAGAAGGTTTATTCGGCGATCCGGGATGGGAATAAATACAGAGTGGATATCCACAAAGCCGCTGATGAGCAAAAGGCCTATTTGGTTTTGATAAGAAGGCTGGCATTTATTCAAAATCCCGGAATCAATAGGCACAACGATCTAGGAGATATTGCTTTTACCATCGATGATTCTTATGCAATTGCCGTCAGAAACAACGTCGTTATCACCGTTTCCGGCAGAGGGGCAGTCCAATTTGCAAAAGAAATCATGGAACAGCTGTAATGATATGATTAAATACGGGTCCTAAGGCCCCTTCTCTTTCAAGGTCCTGCATAAATCCCGCCCTTCCTTTGGTACAGCTGGTGGACACCGGAAACAACATCGATACCGGTGAGAATTACAGCTCCATAGAAATGGCGCAAGGGAACTCCGGTCTTCAGGCCGGAGAGGAATTGCGCCTGTCACCTCCACCAACTCACAACGTATTTATGCTCATAGTGATATCTCCTATCTTGGGAGAAACTGTTTCCAAGACACTCCTAATTTACTGCATTACGGTGCAGTGGGCATCAGTCAGTATGCCCCGAAGCCTCGATATAACCAGGAGGCAAGCTCCGGTCTTCAGGCCGGAGAAGCTGACGGTAACTCAGGAAGGCTTGAAGGAGATCGCCACCTTTGCCGATGGCGTTGGCCCGTATAAGATGTACATCGAGGCCAACCCCGAGCTGGTTCAGTGGGCCCACGACGATGGTCTCCAGGTCCACACCTGGACGATGCGCGCCGACAGCCTGCCTGAGAAATATTCGGACTTCACCGAAGAGCTGAACCAGTTCTACTTTGTATACGGAGTGGATGGGCTCTTCACCGACTTCACAGACAGGGCGGTTGCGTTCCTGCAGTCAGCAAATTGATCCTGGATTGGATCATCTTCGGCTTGGCTGAGGCCAATGCTTGAGATAATCCCAGCCAACTCTTTTTCCGGCACCTATCATTCGGCATCGGCCAAAAGCTCTCTACAAAAAGCCACCCTGGTCAGGACGGCAAAAGCCGAGGACGATGAGTGGGACCTCTGCGAAAAGATCAGCGAGGCACCCAGCTTAAACGTCTATGAGCTGGCAAAGCGGATGGACTGGTCTACCCATCGTTCAGTAATTTTGTGCCCAGATTGGTCGGAGACGCGCGTCGAGGCTGTCTTAGCCATATCTTTTACTCCAGCTGAACGCAACGATCGAGCTTAAATATGGCAAAGTAGGAAACTGCATTCCTCAATGAAGATCCGTGTAGTGCTGGACATTCTAGGCCTCATGCTGGTGCTCTTAGGGTCCTTGATGTTGATACCGGGAATTGTAGCTGCAATTTATAAAGAGCCCGCCGGAGTAATGGCTTTCGGTCTTTCTTCCTTTATCACAATTTCAGCAGGCCTAATAATCAGACGCATTGGCGAGAAAGGAGAGGTGACAAACAAAGAGGCTTTTGTAATTGTGGCTCTCGCCTGGCTCTTGGCAACGATCTTCGGATCATTACCATTCATATTTCTTGGATTGGATGAAACCGATTCGCTCTTCGAAACCATGTCTGGATTCACAACTACAGGTGCCACTATTCTAACTGAATCGGATTCGCATGGATACTGGATCATTAACTCGACAGCGGCAGATAATAGTCTTGCCCACAATTTGATACTTACTCTATTCAAATCTCCTGAAGTGCTATTATCAGGAATTGGGAAGATATCGACATCCGATTCGGGTTTCAATAATTACGTCGAGAGCACTTTTTATGGCTTGCTCTTTTGGAGGGCTTTTACTCAGTTGTTAGGCGGCATGAGCATCATCCTGCTTTTCATTGCTATCCTGCCCCATCTTGGGGTAGCAGGCAGGCAGCTCTACTATGTTGATACTAGTCGGGAAGCCTTGACTCCCAGAGTGAGGAGCACGGCCAAGATCTTTTGGGGTATATATCTGGGTTTCGTAGCTCTACAGACGATTTTGCTCTGGTCCGCTGGAATGTCCTTGTACGATTCGCTTTGCACCTCTTTTACTACTATATCAACCGCAGGATTTTCGCCGTTATCCGCAGGTATAGTTGCTTACGACAGCGTATTGATCGAAGCAATTTTAATAATATTCATGATTGTAGGGGCGACCAACTTCATTTTGCATTATCAATTTATATATAAAAACGATTTTTTATGTTATTTCAAGGATCCTGAATTCCGATTATATTTATTTCTTCAAGCCACGGCCACAGCACTGATTGTTCTATGGGGCGGTGTAGATGGAGGCGTCCTGCATAGAATTCGCCTTGCTGGATTCCATGTAGTGTCAGTAGGAACCACTACGGGATTCACAAATACTTTCGACTATGCCCACTGGTCTTCAGCGGCCAATATGGTTATTATTATGCTAATGTTGATTGGCGGATGCGCTGGAGCAACCGCAGGCGGCATTAAAGTTCTTCGGGTGCTCTTGATAAAGAAGTATGCTCGCCGAGAGTTGATGAAGATGCTCCATCCAAAGGCAGTTATTCCCATAAAGCTCAATGATATTTCAGTTTCTGAGGGGGTATTGATATCTGTTTTGTTCTTCACGATAATATATCTGATTATCTTTTTTGCCTGCTCCCTGTTATTGACGATAACTGAATCTGGAAATCAAAATTTCGATCTTTTATCTGCAATATCGGCTGTGGCCACCTGCATGGCCAGCGTAGGGCCAGGGCTTGGTGTAGTGGCTTTGGATTTTTCCCAAGTCACTCCTGTGGGAAAAATGATTGCGATCTTCTGTATGTACATCGGGAGAATGGAAATCCTGCCGGTGATGCTCTTATTCATCCCGAACCTGTGGAAAGACTAGAAATGGAAATTTGAATTCTCCAAAACCCTTTTCTCCTATGCAGGAGGCTTAACAGATATGCACGAACATGATAAACCACTAGATAAAGATTCGGTGAAATCTCTATTAAAGTGGAGCCTCGAGCATAACGGCTCAGGGCGATGATGAGTTGCAGCAGCATTCGAAAGACGATCAAACCAGTAAGTGTGGATTTTTGCAGTATTCAGTAACATTGAGTTTTAACTTCTCGATTTCTGCCTTATCACAATCACCTATAAACTAATCCACGGCTCGCTCTGGCTGGTTATTGTTCGATCTGCCAGGCCGGAGATCAGGTCATACAATATATCCATGGGCGGCTCATCGGAATTGACTGCTTTCCCTGTCAGGGGATCGATATAGGAATATGCCGTCCTTCCCGTTTTATCATCCTGATAGCTGTAGTAGGTGAATATAGGATGCTGGGTGTCTGGATTCAGGTAGGTGTAGGTCTTCTTGCCGGTGAATGGATCCATATATTCCAACAAAGGCAATCCGGTATCTGGATCGGTATAAGCATCATCCAGCCATTCGCTGAGGTTCAGCTTGCCCTGAATATAGTTGGGATCGGCAATCAAATTGCCGTCCTCTATCCTGCTCCCTCGGGGGGCACCTCCCCAGTTCCAAAGATTGCTGCTGTTGTTCTCGCCTGTGCTAACGTTGCTTTTCTGAACTGGCTGAGGATTCTCGGCCTTGAAGCTCTCAATCCAGTCCCTGGCAAATTCGCCGCTCACGCTCTGGAATTCAGGTGCATTCTGGGAGCTGCAAGTGACTGCAAGGAAAAACAGCAGTGAAGTGATCAATATTGCCGCTACAGCAGGGATATTTTTCATTTCAATCCATCCTATCCTATTCGATCTTCCTGGCGGCAACCTCAATCGCCCGGACGACGCTCTCTTGCGGTATTATGGTAGCTACAGGAATGGTGAGCAGCTTTTCCACCGTAGGGCTGACGATAGGAGCGCAGACCAGAGCCGAGGCTCCATCCCTCTCCGCCCTCACCGCGGCAATTATGGCCTCCTCGATGTTGGTTGCCGAATACTCTCTCAATGTCAGCAATCGGTCTCCTATCTTCATCTTCTTCTCGCTGATCTTGTCCAGGACCGGCCGGGCGGCAATGATGGCGATGAAGTCCCCTCCCGAGCCCTCCATCTGGCGGATGGTCTTCACAATCTGGCGCAAAGTGGTGATATTCGGCTCCCGGTGGCCGGAAAGGATCTTATAAAGAGTGCTCTGGGGTATCTCAGAGATCCGGGAGAACTCACGCGCAGAGAGCCCCAGCTCCCCGATAACCTCTTTTAAGGTGTCACGCAGGCTCTCATCCGACTGGAAGGCAGATCTCATAACCCTTTCCACATTTGGCATACTATTGGGTATGCAACAGCTAATATTTGTACTTTTGGGATATAACCTAAACGTGCTCGCCGGATATAATTCTTGTACAAAAAGGATAAAATTTGGTCGCAAATAGAAAATGTTATATTCCCTTTGGTTAAGGTATCTCTCATGGGAGAATATCTGCTCAGATGCGTGAGCGATGGATCGGTTCGGCCTCCATATTCACTTAGCTGCCCTCATGATAGCTCGCTGTTGCGCGCGGAGTACAAATCCAGACAGCTGGAGATAAAGGACCTTCCCGGTATCTGGCGATTCATTGACTGGCTTCCTGTCAAGGGGATTATTGAGAAAGCAACCGGAAGGTCGGTGACCTACAAAAGCCAGGGGCTGGCAAGGGAGCTGGATCTAGAGAACCTTTATATCAGCTTCAATGGCTACTGGCCGGAGAAGCATGCAAGTTTGCCCACCTGTAGCTTCAAGGACCTGGAAGCTGCGCCAACCATGCAGATGCTCCTGGATAAGGGGGAAAGGTCATCACTGGTGGTGGCCTCAGCAGGAAACACCGCCCGCGCATTTGCCCATATAGCATCTCTGACTGGCCAGGAGCTGGTCTTATTTGTTCCGGAAAAAGCTCTGGAAAGAATGTGGACGATTGTACCACCAGGGAGAATAACTCTGATCGCAGTCAAAGGCGATTACCTTGATGCCATTCAGATGGCAGAGAAGGTGCAATCCCGAAAGGGTTTCACCCCCGAGGGAGGGGCGAGGAATATCGCCCGCCGGGATGGAATGGGAACGGTGATGCTGGATGCAGCGGTAACAATTGGACGCACGCCCGATCACTATTTCCAGGCGGTGGGAAGCGGCACTGGAGGCATATCCGCCTGGGAGGCCAGCCTGCGGCTGAAAAACGATGGCCGGTTCCACCCGGAACTTCCTTTGCCCAGGCTGCATCTGGCCCAGAATATACCCAATGCCCCCATCTACTATGCCTGGAAAGCTCTGGAGCCCGAGCCGTACCAGGAGGAGATGTTCGATGATGTCCTGTTCAATCGCAAGCCTCCATTGGACATGCCCGGCGGAGTCAGAGACGCCCTGAAGGCCACGGAGGGCATGGTTTACGGAATCACAGACAGAGAGGCCAGCAAAGCCAGGGACCTATTCGAGCAGTCTGAGGAGATAGATATTCTCAATGCCCCTGCCGTTGCTGTGGCCGCGCTGCAAAAGGCGATAGAAGCGAAGAGCGTCTCCTCAAAGGATATCATACTTCTCAATATAACCGGCGGCGGCATGGCAAGGATGAAAGAGGATCATTCCCGCCATATGCTGCAGCCGGATGTTGCAGTCTCCTCTTGGGAGGATGCAGCCCTATTTCTGGAGGAAGGATCGTGAGCCAGACTATTAGCAATACAATGAGCCGGATAAAGATAGCTGATATAGCTGATATAGCTGATATAGCTGATAAGCCGATGGGCACTGCAATGAGCCAGGCAGCGGTCCGCGATAAGACCAACAGTCAGCCCTTGACGCTCACCGTTCAGGGTGGAGTGGACAAGTGCGGCCACCAGGATCTTGTCCATGAGATAGAGATCTCCCGGGGAGAGATAATAGGAATCGTAGGGCCCACGGGCTCAGGCAAGAGCACTCTTATCTCCGATATAGAGCAGTTTGCTCTAGGAGATACCCCCACTGGGCGCAGCATTCTGATCAATGGCCAGGTGCCGAAAAACGAGCAGCGTTATGACCCGAGAAAGAAGCTGGTCGCCCAGCTCTCCCAGAATATGCACTTCCTGGCGGACATGCAGGTGGGAGAATTCCTGCGGATGCATGCCAAGTCTCGGGGCAAAGATCCTAATCAGGCGGACAAAGTCATCGAGCTGGCCAATACCCTGACCGGTGAGCCCATAAGCCCCGAGTTTCAGCTCACCATTCTCAGCGGCGGCCAATCCCGGGCCCTGATGGTGGCGGACATTGCTGTTATCAGCGACTCGCCAATAGTATTGATAGACGAGATCGAGAACGCGGGAATAAAAAAGCAGGAGGCATTGCGCCTCCTTTCCGGCGAGGGAAAGATAGTGGTGGTGGTAACTCACGATCCTATGCTGGCCCTGATGGCCACCCGCAGGATTGTGATGAAAAACGGGGGCATGACCAAGGTCATCAGCACCAGTAACGAGGAGCAGAGGATCTTTCTGGATATCGAGAGGGTAGACGGCTGGCTCACCGGCCTGCGTGAGACCATCCGTCAGGGCGAGGTAGTAGCTTGAAGATGGTGGTGGTGGCGGGGACGCCGGGATCGGGCAAGACATCAGTTCTCATGCATGCGGTAAAGGATCTGATCAAGGCAGGAGCTGCTCCTGCTCTGGTGAAGATCGACTGCATGTGGACCGAGGACGACCTCCGCTTCAAAAGGCTCGGCCTGCCCGTAGCCGTGGGCCTGTCAAAGGATATGTGTCCCGATCACTATGCCATCTACAATGTGGATGAGATGCTCGGCTGGGCAAAGGAGCAGGGGGCGGGAATCCTGCTAAACGAGACTGCCGGCCTCTGCTTGCGCTGCGCTCCTTATCCGGATCAAGCTCTGGCCATCTGCGTGATCGATGTCACCACCGGCCCCAACAGTCCGCTGAAGGTGGGGCCGCTCCTCACTACCGCCGATGCTGCGGTCATGACCAAGGGCGACCTCGTCTCCCAGGCGGAGAGGGAGGTCTTCAGAGAGCGCATCCTGGAAGCAAATCCCGGTTGCCGGATCATCGAGGCAAACGGCCTGACCGGCAAGGGCTCCTCTGAATTCGCCGAGCTGATCTTGAGCTGGCCGGAGATCTCGGGAGTGATGACCTTGCGGCATAATCCTCCTTTAGCCATCTGCACCTTATGTACCGGCGAGTTGCGCGTCTCCAAGGAGCACCACAGGGGAATGCTCCGTCATCTGGATGGATTCATGGAGTACACCGGCGAATGATGAGGTTGATGAGGTTTGGAGGATCGTGAAGCGGATTGAGAAGCTCCTGCCGGGGTACAACTGCGGGGAGTGCGGATTTTCCAGTTGCCGGGAGTTTGCCGGAAAGCTGGTGGATGTGGCAGGCCTTGTGAGGTGTCCCATCCTCAAGCAGGAGAGGTTCAGTGGCAGGGCGGAGGAGATTGCCGGCCTCCTCGGCTCTTCGGAGAGGACAGAGGAGATAGTAGGCGTTTTGGATGGTCTTATGGCTGACTTCTCTCTATCACCCCTTCCAGGGGAGCCATCCTGCCGGGAGGACCTGCATCCCTTCAATCCCGAGGCCCGGCTTGAGGAGGGCGACATCTTCCGCTACCGGCCGCTGGGCTGTCCCATCACTCATTTTGCCAAAGTGCTCAAATCCAGCCAGGGCGTCGTTACCGTCCATCTGATCGGGCCGGTTCATCTGCTCCTGGGATTGCCTGCGCCCGAGGACATTGGCATATGCCTGGTTTTGGCCTTCGAGGGCACAATATGCCGGGGCAGGAGGCCGGAGGTGGGGGAGACGGTGCGATTTCTGCCCGAGCACTGCATGATGCAGAAGGTGCACTCGGGAGTGGTGGTGCACTCGGAGGGGGAGAGGTTGAGGATAGAAGGGATTGATTTGAAGGTGTGGTAGATAGAGAGCCTCCCGCAAGGAAGCCTAAGAAATAGAGTCGATGCAACTTGACAAAATAATGATTCTTTGCATAGCTTCTAATCCGTCTGCAATAATAGTAAAGGACGGCCTTAATTTTTAGCTCGAACTAACTGAATGTGGGTTTATACGGCAAATCAACTTCCAACATGGCAAAATAGTTATATATCTAATCAGTACCATAATTATTAATGGTGATATGATGGGCATTCTGAGTCAAAAATATTACATAAATTGTTTTTTATTTTTAATAGTTATATCTTCAACGATAGTGTTTTGTGAAGCCATAGATGATAGGATCTACGATGACGATGAGAACTCTCGCTCTGAGGCTGTGGATTTCGGCACGAATTGCATGCGAGGACCAGTAACAAGTATGACCCCCCCAATAACTCAGAATTTCATTATGAAAATAGGCGCTACTATAGAGCAGAGGAATGCAAGAGATGTATACATCAAAGGCTTCGGAAATATGACATTATTGTTTGAGCCAACAGCTAATCCAGATAAGCTTAATGTTAAACTTACAGATATACGTCTGGAGATCTATCCTTTTAATCTACCATTGCCACCAGGTAGTCCACAGAAGATTATTAGATCTAATCGAATTGCATTGGATGGAAGTAACTTCGATATCAAGGCTTTCAATGGAACTTTAGATCGGAGAACAAAGAAGGTGGCCTTGAAATTTGTCATCATTCTGGATCCTGATAAGATCCCAGAAATGAAGGCGCTTGGAATTAGAGAACCTTTAAAGGCGATAGCCATTGAGGAAGGCACTATGGATATCGAAAAAGGTCTTATTGCTACTTATTCAGAGCCATTTAATCTGGGCTCCGGTCCCCAATACATAACCGTGTCAGGAGATCAATTCAGTAGCTGTAAACCCGCCTTTTCAGATTGCTCTTCAGATCCTCTCAGTTGCTGTTCCGGGAGTTGCGTTTTTGGCATATGTGATTGTATTGAGGTTGGAGAAAGAATACCATCTGGATCTTCCGAGGATGTCTGTTGCTCAGGAGATGCAAAGGCGAATTTATGCTGCGCTAAAGATGGGATGGAGACTGATGAATCATATAATTGCTGCGAAGGTCTTACTTATTCAAGAAGATCCGGGCGTTGTCTCACTCCAACCGATGCATGTATAGAAGATGGCTGCCAATGGACAAGATCATCTTGTTCTTGTGAAGAAAGAGATTGTTTGCGGAATCCTTATTGTGTATGGACTGGACGAGATTGTTATTGTGAAGACATGCCTGAGACGGGGTAAGTGAACGAATCAGGTAGAGCCTACTTATTTTATTTTTTCCCTGATAACCAATGGCGTGGATTCTGGCAAGGGCTATTCGGAGCTGGCGGATTTGATAACGAGTTAGCCAGATCTATGCCTGGTTTTGGCCTTTGAGGGAACTGTCTGCCGGGGCAGGAGGCCGGAGGTGGGGGAGACGGTGCGATTTCTGTCCGAGCACTACATGATGCAGAAGGTGCACTCGGGAGCGGTGGTGCACTCCGAAGGGATGCGAGGGAGGATCGAGGGAATCGATTTGAAGGTGCATTGATATAATCTAAAATTTTTTATTTAAATTCCGTTTGCCAAGCCTTCTGGGTTAAGCTTTTCTCCTTCTTGATCCCTGCCACAGACAGGAATTCAATGAGAGAATGACATTGATGCGGGCTGTATTCATGCGGCAAGAAGTTGAAGACCAGAGTGAATTGGAGCAGAAAGGGCTTCTTGATGATTGCCCTGGCAGGAGATATGATCTGATCGTCATAGGCGCAGGTCCCGCAGGCCTATTTTGCGCCATAAACTGCCGGCAGAACGCCAGAAATGATGATCATCGAAGAGATAACAGGCGTATCCTCATCCTTGAAAAGAAAGGATCCCCCGGAAGGAAGCTTCTCCTATCCGGCTCCGGCCAATGCAACATAACCCATGAGGGAGAAATCCGCAACTTCCTCAATCACTACGGAGAGCATGGCCGATTTCTTCGGCCGGCCATCATGGGCTTCACAAACCAGGATCTCATCTATTACTTTAAGGCAAAAGGGCTCGAAATGGCAAGCGAGCCCAGTGGCAAGATATTTCCCCAGACCCGCAGGTCAAAGGATGTGCTCGACATCCTGATCGAGGACTGCAAGAAGGCTGATATTGAAATCCAATGCCGGAAGGATGTCAGGACTGTCAACAGAATAGAGGACGGATTCGCTCTCTTGGGTGACGGCTTTAGTTATCGATCCTCCATTCTGGTCATTGCCACCGGCGGATGCTCCTATCCTGCCACAGGTTCCTCTGGAGACGGCTATAGATTCGCTCGCTCCCTCGGCCACAGGGTGACAGAGATCGGGCCAGCTCTGACCCCAGTTATCATAAAAGACTATCCATTTCATGATCTAGCAGGTATATCCTTTGAGAATATAAAAATTTCTTTAAATAATCTCAAGAAGACCAGGGAGGGGCAGGGCGACATTCTGCTCACTCACGAAGGGCTTTCCGGTCCTGCTATTCTTGACCTGTCTCGATATATCCAGCCAGAAGATACCTTGAAGCTCTCTTTTGTCCCGAAAGAGAAGCGTGCAGCTCTGGAGGGATGGATTCTGGAGTTATCTGGAAAGGAGGGTAGCCGCACGGTAAAGTCGCTCCTATCCAGTATCCCCTGCTCCGTCCCTCTGCCATACAGGCTGATTGGGCGAATTATTGAGATCTGTGGGATCGATCCAGATCTCGGCCTCTCTCAACTGAGAAGAAGGGAACGAATGCATCTGGTAGATATCCTGGTCGGCCTGCCGCTGACCGTATCAAGGCCGGATGGCTTTGAAGCAGCCATGGTCACAAGGGGAGGAGTGGACTGGAGAGAGGTCAATCCCAAGACGATGCAATCAAGACTGGTAAAGGGGTTATATCTGGCAGGAGAGGTGCTCGATGTGGATGGCGATACAGGAGGATACAACTTGCAGTCCTGTTTTTCCACAGCAATGCTGGCTGCCAGAAGCATAAGAAAGAGCTGGGATGGCAAAATGAATTAGCCTCTCAAATGAAGAGCATTGCGACCTGGGAAAATGAATATTAGCCTTTAAAGCCTAATTCTCTGGCTTTGGCGAGGGCCACATCCGCTTCTGCTTTACGATTAAGATCATTGAGTGCCAGATGCTTCTGGTACCATGCATCTACATAATGAGGATCTAGTTCAATGGCTCTATCCAGATATACCAAGGCATCCTTGTGCTTATTCTGGCAATTAAATGCCCAGCCCTTTATGGTCCAGCAGGAGACATGTCTTGGATTGATTCGCAAAGCCTCATCCAGACATGCATGAGATTCTTTGTACTTCTTCAATTTAATAAGGGCATAGCCTTTTGAACACCAAGCTCTCGGCAAGTTGGGATTTAGCTTTAGGGCCTCATTGTAGCAATTGATTGCATCTTTATAGGACCCTTTTTTAACAAGCTCATGTCCCTTATTTACCCACTGATTAGGAATATCAGGCTCAAATGGATCTGTTTCATGCCCGCTCGGTCCTGTAGAAAATGGATCAGTTCCAGTCCAACTACCCGCATTTTGGTCGTATGGATCAGTATTTTTCATGCGGATAAGCCTATTTTCATGCTGTATAGCTTTTGTGCCTGAAGAAGAGGTGCAGTTTTATCCGAAGTCACAGGCCTGGCAGTCTCTTGCCATTTCCCTCGAAACAGCTATATCATAACACGGCATATTGGATGGACATGGCAAACGACAATACCATCAAGAACCTGATCATTCTGGCCCTGGCAGTCATAATCGTCATCGCCATCTGGAGAGCCATCTGGTACCTGGCAGGAGTGGCAGTATTCATCCTCCTGGTCTACTTCGTCTACCAGCTTCTCAAGGGCAAGCTGTGATTGCTGCGCTGCTACCAGCAAAATGCCGCAGGAGACCGCAGAAGCGATCCTGCCTCCCAACCCGGCGGCAAAGATCGACCGGTCCATAATGTCATTTGGGCTGTAATTGCCCTACCATCTCGGCCCTGATAAAGCCCTCTTACCAAGACTTGTCAGCCCTGCGGCAGTTATGCCGTTAGGGAGACTGGAGCCCTCCATATCTGCTTCGCTCAGGGTCTTGACAAACCCTTGCATCTCCAGTCCTCCCAGTCGCGCGCCGAGCTCCTCTGGATCTATATTTGCCATGGAGAGAATCCTATCCGCTTTGGGATAGGGCACCTTGAGGCTGGCAATTGCTTTTATGATATCGAAGTCTGTTGTATCCATCGTTTGTCAACCGAGGACAATTAAAGAGATGCAAAGTTATAGTTATTGTTCTTCTCAGGGCAGGAAATAGATTTAACTCTAGCAGGCGAAAACAACCCCGAATGAAGCCAATAGATCGGGTTACGGAGACTGCAGAGAAGATCAGCAGCATGGAGATCAGAGGTGCAGGGAGAATTGCCACTGCCGCAGCTGCCTCTCTGAAGGAATATGCTCTGGCCGTCCAGGCGGAGAGCTTCGAGGACTTCAACCAGAAGACCGCGGTTGCCGCAGACCTGCTCCTCAAGACCAGGCCCACGGCAGTCTCCCTCTCCAATGCCATAAGAATGGTGATGAAGTATAAGGCAGATGACATCGATGGCGCCCGCCAGGCCATAGCCACCAATGCAGATCGCTTCATCGAGAACTCCCAGAAAGCGGTGGAGAAGATCGGCCAGATCGGCAGTAAGAGGATCAGAGAAGGGGATACTGTCCTCACCCACTGCAACTCAAATGCCGCCATCTCCGTGATCAGTGCTGCCCATAAATCCGGAAAGAATATCAAGGTGATAGCCACCGAATCCCGCCCCAGATTCCAGGGAATCACCACCATCGGCATGCTCGACCAGATGGGCATAGAGACGGAGCTGATCGTGGACTCGGCGGTGCGGAGCGTTATGAACGACGTGGACCTGGTGGTGGTGGGAGCGGATGTGATAACCGCCAACGGCACCCTGGTCAATAAGATCGGCACCGCCCAGATCGCCCTGTGCGCCCGCGAGGCCAGGACCAGCTTCATGGTGGCTGCCGAGACCTATAAGTTCAGCCCGGAGACGATTTTAGGGGAGCTGGTCACCATCGAGGAGCGTGAGGCCACAGAAGTACTGGCCGATATCTCCAAATACAAACACGTCAGGGTGCGCAACCCCGCCTTCGATGTCACCCCCCATCAGTACATCGACCTGATCTGCACTGAGGCAGGGGCCATATCGCCGGAGATGAGCTACTTGATCATCCGGGAACGGCTGGGCTGGGAGATGAAAGTGGAGAGCAGCTGAGTGAGATGAAGATGAATTGAAGGTCATGATCGATGATCAATAAAAGGTGATGGAGACCAGATCATCTCCTGCCCCCAACCAAATCCTCGCATTATTGTTTCACAGCATTATCTCATAGCTGTCCTTATGCGGATTTATGAGCAGCTTTTCTGCAATCTCCCGGGCAGTGATCTCCGCCTCCGGCCGGAGGAGCCTGAAGTACAGCTTCCAGACGGTCGCCTTCTTCACGTCCACCACATTCTGGTAGCCTAACCTCTTTCTGAGCCTGTCCCTGATGGCAATTGCCTCGCCATCCTCTATATGCAGGGCAACCTTAACCGGCACATAGCCCTCCTCGAACTCCAGCCGGTCAATCAGGATCTTATGGCTCTCTTTGTTCTCATTGACCAGCTCCCGGGCAAAAGCCCTGGCCAGTTCCTCAGGATCCCCGGAATCGACCTGGATGGAAATGAGCCGCTCCTTTTTCACATCCTCTAAAACCTTTCCATAGCTCAGTCGCCGGACAAGGGTGTTCTTCACCGTGGCCGCTTCTGCATCCGGTATCTTCAGCCAGACGCGCAGATTGATCAACATGACTCCACCTCTATGTAGCGCTTCATCGACTCAAAGATCCTCCTTCCAGGACCCGGCTCATTGGGCCTGTGCTTTCTCGGATCGAAGGAGGGAAGCTGCCAGGCAAAGAACGCCCTCTCCGGATGGGGCATCATTCCCAGGACGTTTCCTTCTGGATTGCAGATGGCAGCAATGCTCTCTGTGCTGCCGTTAACATTCACAGGGAACTCGTCTATCACCCGGCCGTTGCGGTCGCAGTAGCGGAAGACCACCTGCTCCTGATCATTGAGCTTCTTGATCAGGCCAGGCGATGCAGTTACCAGGTTTCCTTCTCCATGGGCTATCGGTATCTTCAGGAGAGCGCCCATCTCAATCTGGTACGAGCCGCTGCACCTTCTGGATGAGGCATCGTGCCGCAGGTACACCCAGTCGCAATAGTAGCCCCGGCGGACGATCTCCCCTTCAGAGACCATCACATTCTGGGCCAGAGCCATCTGTACCTTTCCCGTGCCAGGGACCAGACCAGGCAACAGGCCAGCCTCGACCAGGATCTGAAAGCCATTGCAGATTCCCAGAATCGGCTTACCTAATGCCGCCTCCTCATTCAGGGCCTTTAAGACCGGCTCCTTGGAGGCGACGGCTCCCGCCCTAACCCTATCCTGATAGGAGAATCCTCCCGGAATGATGAATCCATCAAAGCCGGACAGCTCCTCCTCTGGCCGGTTCCAGCGGAAGATCTCGCCCTCCATGCCCACCTCTTTGACTGCCACCAGGGTTTCGAACTCGCAGTTCGTCCCGGGGAACTGCATCACTGCGATCTTCATCTCATCGCCTCCGCGAGGCCACGGGTCCATGCATTCCTCGCCAGATCCAGGTCCAGGTCGGCCACCGTCTCCCCCTTTCTGGTTATCCTGATCCTTCTTTTCGCCGTCACTCTGCCGATCTTTGCCGGCAGGAGGTCGTAGCTTTTCAGTAGCTCCTCCAGCCTCTTCTCCTTTCCTGCTTTCGCTTCCAGAAGGAATCCCGAAGACTCTGAGAAAAGCAGTTTATCGGTTCTCAGATCCAAGTCGCCGCACACCACCCCATCCAGGTCCAGCTCCAGGCCGAACTTAGCTGGCCGGGTTACGGCCATCTCCATTGCCGTCGCCGCCAGCCCGCCGTTGGATATGTCATGGGCTGCAGCAATCAAGCCCTCATCAATGGCATCGATGACGGCATAGATCATGCTCCTCTCCAGGTCAAATCGAACCCGAGGGACATTTGCTCCCATGACCCCAAGGATGGTCTGATAATACTCCGAGCCTCCCAGCTCATCGAACCTGGGGCCGATAAGATAAAGCTCCTCGCCAGCCGCCTTCAGATCCATAGTGATCGCTTTGTCGAAATCCCTTATGATTCCCACACAGGCGATCACGGGCGAGGGGTCCACAGAACCCTGGGGAGACTCATTGTAGAAGCTCACATTCCCTGAGACTATGGGTACGGGAATTCTCTCATCCTTATAATCCTTCAGCCAGAGGTTCTTGCAGGACTCGGCCAATCCCTTCACCCCTTCCCTAAACTCCCAGAAGGCCTCGGGCTTCTCCGGATTGCCGTAGTTCAGGCAGTCGGTGAGAGTGGCTGGCGTCGCGCCTATGGCAGCCACATTTCTCATCGCCTCAGCCACTGAGGTCGCTCCCCCCCAATAGGGGCTGATCCGGCCGTAAAAGGGATTGGAGTCCACGGCCAGTGCCACGCCGAACTTCTCCCCCCGCACGGGGGCGATGAGCCCTGCATCCGCCTCGCCCGGCCTGATCACCGCATTGCCCATGACCTCGGTATCGTAGTATCGGTAGATATGCTCCCGGGAGGCGATGTTCGGCGAATTCAGGATCCTGAGCAGAACCTCATTGTAGTCCTCAGGCTCTCGGGATTCGGGCTCAGATTCGCTATAGACCCTCTCGGATTCAGCCCTTTGGTAGCGGATGCCCGCTGTGAGGTGCTGGATGGGCACATCGCATACCGTCTCTCCCTTATGCCGGACGACAAACCTGTCGCCGGTATTGATCTTGCCCACAACGCTCGCCCTTGCTCCCTCGTAGACGTTGGGCAGATCCCAGTCCTCATTGTAGATATTCAGGATCTTCTCTCTCAGCTCTTCAGGGGCGATGATCAAGAAACGCTCCTGGGTCTCGGCTATGCTCAGCACTTCGGGAGGAAAGTCTGCAGCTTTGTGCATCTCGTCCAGGTCGATCTCCATGCCAAAGCCTCCAGCAGCCCCCATCTCCGATGTGGCACAGGTGAAGCCCCCGCCTCCAAGGTCTTTGAACCCGATCTCGATTCCCGACTCCCGCACCATGCGGAATAGATCGCTGTTCGCCTTGAAGAGGACGTTCTTCAGGAAAGGATCCGGGATCTGCACTGCTCCCCGGTTGGTCTCCTCGTCCTCCTCTCGCAGGGCTTCAGAGGCAAAGGTGACCCCGCCCAACCCGCTTGCGTCCGTGGGCTTTCCCACCAGGATAACGTCGTAGCCTTTCTCCCCCGCCAGCGGAGGAGCGCGGGATCGGATAATCTGGTCGCGCCGGACTATTCCCAGGGATACCACGTTCACCAGGCAGTTATCGTCGAAGCTCTCACTAAAGACCACATCCCCGGCTATGTTCGGCACGCCCAGGGCATTGCCGTACTGCCAGATTCCGTCCACCACCCCCTCTGCCACCCAGCGAACCTTGTTTGCCTTGGGGCCGAAAGGATCTCCGAAGCGCAGAGGGTCCGCGGTGGCAACCACAGTTGCCCCCATGCAGTTCACATCGCGGACGATTCCCCCGATGCCCGTTGCTGCCCCCTCATTTGGCAGGATCTGACTGGGATGGTTGTGGCTCTCATGGGATATGACCACGCACCATTTGTCATCTATGGCCACTATTCCCGAGTCCTCGACCGGGCCCATTACTACATTGGGGGCATCTGAGGGCAGGAATTCCTTTAAAGTGGCGCGGGAGCTCTTGTAAGAGCAATGCTCCGACCACATGGCATCGTAGCAGAATAGCTCGGTGAGGGTTGGATCGCGGCCCAGAACCTGGGCGATGGAACGCGCTTCATCGACGGACATGCCTATGCCCGCCCCGCGGAGACTTGATTCTACTTCAGGATCGGCAAGACCGATTATCTTCAATTGGGTACACCTCTGGTAGCTAATCTTATGCATACGAGGAACGTTATGAATTTATCGATTCGGGTGGATGTTGGAGGAATTAATCAATACAAAAATAGAGGGATTAATTGCAGCTATAATCCCATTGCTTTACTCGATTGAGCACTTCCAGGGGCTTATCCTATCTTGGCCTCCACCATCTCTTCTCTGAGCATGCACAGGTTTTCTGCTCCCCGGATGTAGAACCAGTAGTGCACAATCACCAGGATGCCCCATCCGACTGGCGAGTACCACATTGCCAGGGCAGGATCAATTTTTATATAGCCCATCATGTTCAATATCAGCCAAATTATGTTCACTACCAGATATATAGCGATGTGGAGTTTGAAGAGCTTCATCTGGTCAGCAACAGTGGCTTCTCGGAAGAGCTTTTTATACTCATCAATTTTTCCCGCCATTCTTTCACCTACCCTTGATTTGATTAGTATCTATATTGCACTTATGATTATTTAAAGATGTTGAATATGATTGTTAACTGGAATAAAAATTATAACCGTCTGGATTTTTGCAGACTCTAGATCTTATCTATCCAGGCTTTTGCATCCCTTCCATCTTTTTTTAAGGGTAGGAATCATTCTTCGAACCTCTTTTTGGTAATTAATATATTCCTGGCCAAACTGTTTGATGAGCCTGCTCTCCCAGTGAACTGATCCCATGAAAAGATAAGCCGTAGTCAGGAGATATACCAGCAATAGGTTCTCAGTCATGAAGGGGGTGAGCCATATGAGCAGAAAGCCAGAGAGAAGAAATGGATCGCGAATCCAGCAATATATCCCTCGAATTCCCAGGGCAAATTCGCCCGAGCTGTGCCCTTCGCCAAGCTGAGCGCGTATCAGGAAACGGTGTGGGGCATCCAGAAAAGCCCTCAAAGAAGCCAGTCCAACCACAATCTGGGCGGCAAATGCCAGCCAGATCCATGGACTGGGCAGGATATAGATCAACTGGCCGGGAAAGAAGAACAGAATCACAGCCAGAGGGAGAATGGTGATAGCAGCCACCGCAGAGAAAAAGATCGGATACCAGGGGTCGACCTTAGAGCCGAAATGAGCCTTTGCAATCCTTTTGGCGGGCAAGCTGGCAAGAAAGCTATGCAGTGCTGCAAAGCCAATTAGATAAATGACCGGATAAAGCGATGTGCTATCGATAGGCATGACCTCCATTTGCTTTGAATATTTATGCTCATACCAATCGCTCAAGTGATTAATTGCTCTATCGGTCAGCGTCATTAGAGGGCTGCGCTATAGTAGCAAGCCAATCGATTACCACCCTATTCGTAATTGTCCAATTGCCGATTGGCCTGTTGTTGCGGCAGGGATTTATATCTTGAAAAATGATACACGAAAGATACAATAAAGCAATGAACTCAGTAAATTGAGAAAAGGCTCTTTATGATTTTTAAAATGCCCTCGATGAAAAAGCAGGAGTACGACCGGCTGATAGAAGAGGAGTTTATCTGTCGCATAGCCTTTAATGGGGAGAGCCATCCCCATGTAGCCCCGTTCCTGTACGTATTCGATGGCAAGTTCATGTATTTCCTGTCCACAAAATATGGCAAGAAAGTCCTTCACTTCAGGAAGAATCCCGCGGTTACAGTGGAGGTTGAGAGATACAGCCCGGACCTCTCCAGCTTTTCATTCGTCGCCCTGCCCGGAAGGCTGGTGGAGGTAGAGGACCCTGAAACCAAGTCCCTTGTGAGAGAGAGGTTTGTGGAGCTGATCCAGAAGAAAAACCTCTCCTCCAATGTGCTATCAGCCCTGGGGCATTCTCCAGATGAACCTGTAGAGGCATTGCTCACCGAGGGTCGCAACAGCGTCTGGAAGCTGGTTGGTGTTAAAATGGGAAATATCTCTGGTTTGAAGCACTCGGATGGATCAAAATGAATTGATCTTCTCGATGTAGGCCTTGATATCGAACTTGGTTTTTGCTCCATTGTAGCTCATGTAGCGCACCTTGCCGAAGATCGGCCTCTCCTTCCAGGCACGATCGTGCACTCCCCCAATAGACCAGGCGATCCCAGTATATCCGTTGGGGTCCCTTCCGTCCAGCTCGTATCTATTGTTAAGGTATATGGCAATATCCATGGCCTCTGCAGGAGAAGAAGTCCACTCCAAGATCTTCTTCGCCCAGTACATCCTCATGTATCCGTGCATCTTCCCCCGGCAGACCATCTCCGTCTGGGCCGCATTCCATAATTCGTCATTGGTCTTTGCTTCCTCCAGCTCCTTGATGCTGTACAGGTATTCGCGCGGATCGTTCTCATGCTGCCTTAAGGTCTCCTGCGCCCAGTTGGGAAAGCCCTGCACAGAGTCGTAGTGAGGATTATAGTAGCAGAAGTTATCTGCCAGCTCGCGTCGCACCACCAGCTCCTCCAGGAACGGGCTGGAATCGGTCATGCCAGACAGCGCCATCAGGGCCACCCTCTGAGCGGATATCTGGCCGAAATGAAGGTAGAATGAGAGGCCTGACTGGCCGTTTTTCACTGGATTGTTCCGATCAGAGTCATAGAGAACAAGCCCCTGATCGATGAACTCATTCAGATGCTTCTTCGCCGCCCTCTCCCCAGGCTGTGCCCAACTCATATCGGAGATATGATCCGCTCTGATCGCCATCTCTGCTCCCCTCCAATCGTTGTCCACTGCCTCCGGCCAGGGGAAGGGGTGAGCTTTGAGCGCAGGAAAGTCCGTCAAGTACTCATCCAGGAGACGGTGGATCTTCGGCCGGAAGCTGTATGCCGCCCACTCCTGCTTTAGAGAAGCCTGCCAGCAGGGGACGATGTTGTGGCCATCAACCTCATAGCATGGAATATTGACCTCTTTAGCTATTGATCTTTGCCAGATCATCTTTATTCGCAGAGGAGAGAAGTCCGAGACCAGGATTCCTGCTTCATGAGATTGGAGAAACTGCGGGATCTCTTTTGCTGGATCTCCAGAGAGCAGATAGAGTGGGATATTCAATTCAGCAAGATCAGTCTCCACCTCTTCCAGCCCTTTAAGCATGAACTTATATTGAGAGCTTGTTGCCTCCAGGAACTGGGGCGAGATGCAGAAGAGCACCGCCAGGGGAGACTTTTCTCTTATGGCCAGTTCCTGAGCAAATAGCAAAGGCCAGTTATCAGCCACCCGCTGCTCTCTGCTCATCCAGTAAAATACAGCACCTTTTCTCTCTTTAGCCCAGACCAGCACTCTGGCTCTCTTAGGATTTACTGGCATTGTCCATATCCTCCATCTCCTTGATGATGACTTCTCTGCTGTATGATGATCTCTCCTTCAAGTATGATGATCTTTCTCTTCTTTTATTCACTATAGCTGCCGGTCTTATCTTGCTGCCGGCCGGGTCTTGCGCCGCATGGCATATTATATTCTCTAACCAGATAACAATCTCGAAATCTAGTTAAACTAAGCTGCCCATATTCCGAAGCATAATTGAAACGCCCATGAGCCCAGGCAGGGGCTCACACGTGACGGATGGAAAACCAGATATTTTAATCCGTCCATGTTAAGTCTGATATGGGCAGTGAAGGCTGACAAGTTTATGGGACGCTTGATCCCGCGATTGAAACCAGCCAATATCCCTCGAATACGGGACTGCGTCATAGAACGCGTATGGGAAATTATCCCATATAAGGGAATGATCATCTGCCCATATCAGGCAGAGACATATATGAAAAAACGAAGAGAAAGAGTTTGCGGTGCAGATGTCCATAAAGATCTGATCGTTGCCACAATAACTGGCGACGAAGTGCCGTCGATTCGAGAGAATTTTGGGACAACAAAATCCGAGCTTGATAGATTCAGAAACTGGCTTGCAGACAACAAATGCGAACAGGTTGCATTTGAAGCTACAGGAGTCTATTGGATCCCGATTTATGATGTTCTGAGCCGAACCATAGATACCATTGTTGCCAATCCGCTGCAGATAAAGTCCATTCCAAACGATAAATCAGATTCAAAAGATTCAAAGCGTATTGCAACTCTGTGCTTGAATAATCAAATCAAGAGATCTCGGGTTTTTTCCGATGAAGACCGAGAGCTCAGGAACCTAACGCGAGCCAGGTCAGGATATGTCAAGACACGAACTCAGTTCAAGAATCGGATACACAAATATCTCTCATCAAACGGCATTAAACTCAGCTCTTCTATGGACGACATATTCTGCAAATCAGGAACACATATCATAAGAGGTCTGGCTGAAGACAAGCCCGTCGAAGAGATCCTGAAAGGCATACCCTCCGGAAAGATCAGGAAAAAGCAAGACGAGATCAGATCAGCACTTGCCAATGAACTGAGCGAGACAAATCGAATGCTGATCAGCGATTCTCTTGAAATCATGGACAATGTCGAATCCAAAATAGAGAAGACAAGCCTAAACATTCTGAAAAAGATTCAAAATAAGAGCAAGGATCTGGCTATCGTTATGTCCATTCCTGGAATCGCATTTATCTCAGGTTCGGTCATCCTGTCAGAGATCGGAAATTACAGAGATTTTCAGACCCCTGAACAGCTGGCGAAATGGTGTGGCCTCAATCCTGGAGAAAATGAATCTGCCGGCAAAAAGAGGAAATGCGGGATCACAAAGCGCGGTTCCAAGTATATCCGAGTTGTACTTGTCGAGGCTGCCCAGACAATAGCTAATATGAAAAATACAGGGCTGTCCAGATTCTACAAGAGGCTGAGCAAAAAGAAGGAGCACAATGTGGCAATCGTTGCCGTAGCCAGGAAACTCATCTGTCTGATTTATCATCTTCTGATCAACCAGGAGTTCTATCAAGAGGTTGATTGCAGAAAGAGGAAAAAAGGTCGAAATGAGTCCTGCCATGAACCTTCTTTGAAGGATGAGCATCTGACGGATAAGGTAGCTGCAATTGTAGATGCCTTTTATGGAATGAGCGATAGTAGCCGGAAGAAGGCTCTCTTGCGAGCGCTTGAAGATATTTCTGTGAACAAGCCCGACCAGAAAAGGTCATCTGATGGAGGTGGATAGCTAGCCTCTTGCATTTGATTTTTTTTGGTTTTCCATGGGAAACTTGGATTCGGAATGCATGTTTAAAAGAGCGATATTAGTTAAGAAAAACAAGGAGATGGCTTAAGTGACCGATGTATTAGCAGCCTGGAACGTTAGAGAAGAGGACTTCCCCGTGAATGGCGACCTCTGCGATCAGATAAAGGGCCTGCTCAAGTATGCTGTTTTAGCTCCATCCGGGCCCAACACTCAGCCCTGGAAGCTGGCAATTGATGGAAACGAGGTATCAGTAATTGCGGACTTTGACCGTGCTTTGCCCAACGTTGACCCCTCCAACAGGACTCTTTATCTCAGCCACGGCTGCCTTCTGGCTAATATCCTCATGGCAGCGGAACACTTCGGCTTTGGATATGATGTTTCATGCCTTCCTGATGGCCCTTCAGGCGAGAGGACCGCGGCTATAAAGCTGAAAGGATCGGCCGGCAAAAAAAAGCTTCCCGATCTGTTCAGTCAGATAACCAGACGTCATACAAACAGAAAGGAGTTTGAGAAGAGAGCAATAGAGGATGCAAAGCTCAGGGAATTGAAGGCCTGCGTGAAAAGGGATGGATTTGATCTGAATATCCTGATCGATGAAGCCGGCAAGTCGGCGATGTCCGAGATCCTCGCCCAGTCTCATAAGATCCAGCTGGGGAATAAAGCCTTCAGAAAGGAGCTGGCAAGCTGGGTGAGGTCCAATACGGGAGGAGAAAAGGACGGTCTGCCAGGCTATTCGTTTGGCTATTCGGATTTCCAGTCCTACTTCGGAGCATTCGTCTTCGGGACCTTTGATATGTCTACATCCCGGGCGAGGGTTGAGACCGCTTATATGAAGGCCTCGCCAGCGGTAGGAGTTCTATCAACCGATCAGGACGATATGATGACCTGGCTTAAAGCAGGATTCCTCTTTGAGATCCTGTTTCTTAAGGCCACGGAGATGGATGTCAGGTTTGATCTATTCAGCCAGCCCATAGCCATTCCCGAGCTTAGGGAGGATATGGCAAGGATATTGAAGGTGAAATATCCTCAGCTGCTCATCCGCATGGGTTATGCAGAGCCGAGCAAGCACACGCCCAGAAGGCCGCTGGAAGAGGTTTTATTACCCTGACTGGTAATAGCCAGCCGGATATGCAGGATCAAATCCCGCCTGCTATCATTTTCCAGGGATGATTTGCTTCAAATCGATTTGAGCTGCTCATCTATTTTTTTAATCTGATTGGCGCATTCCGCCAGCTTCATCAGCAGAAAGCGGCGCTCGGCCATCAGCTTATTCTTCTGAAACAGCAGCGAGTATGATGCTTTTTTCCGGCCATTTGCTTCCATTTTTCCCGTCCTACCATCCAGCCCTTAGCATAACAGCCGCAAGACCTATGCCGATGAATGCTCCCAGGCTGAGGAATATCTCAACCAGATGGGTATTTTTCGATCCATAATTCTGGTTGACAAGGACATCATAAAGGTCCCTAAAGTATCTCTTCATTGGAATGCCCCCATTCTGGCCATTATATCCATGGAGAGGACGGATCCAAATATCAATACAGTCAAGGCCAGTGCGAATAAGATCTCATCTGCTTGCCGGATGCTGTCTGCCTGAGCTCTCACGTAGCCTGCTTTAGGGCCAAACAGCCTGGCCCCAATTCCAGAGAACTCATAATGCTCATTAGGCCTATAGTTTTTGCTTATTTCATCTCTTCCGATCATTTTCTACTTCCCGAAAGGATTTGACGCCGCGCTTTTAGCCTTCAATCCGTCAGAATATTCGATTCTCCATCGATGGAGAAGCAGGGACTCCAACGCGGCCAATATCATTAAGAGACCGGCAATCTCTTATGCGGCCCATCCTTCCAATTCAGGTTGTTTTTATAAGTCTATTCCATCCAATTCGATAACGCTATGCAGCGATCGAACATTCAACACCCAACCCAGATCAAACAGGATTGGGTCTTACAGTCCCGGTTTACTTATAGATGCATCTAAGGACGCATCGCTGCCGTGCTCCCTACTAAAAATGGAACTGCTGAGCTTCGACATGTTATTCAGTCTCAGCACAACCTATATTAATTTTGCTGTCGAAAGCCAGGTGTGCATGCTTAAATCAATTCAAAGAGCTTTATTCAGAATATTCAATAGCTATATAATTGTGCCCGCTTTTCAGAGGAACCTTGGCAAATACATTTCAAATCCCATTATAGGCAATATCATGGTCATCAAAACGAGAGGCAGGAAGACCGGGAAGACTCGCTTCACCCCTGTGTACCACGCTCTGATCGGCGAGAGCATTTACTGCTACCAGGGCAAGCATCTAAAGGGCCAATGGTATCTGAATGTTCTGGCGAATCCTGATGTAGAGGTTCTCCTGCCAAGCGGCACTCTGAAAGGAATTGCAGAAGAGGTGAGCGATCCAAAAGAGGCTGCCTATGCCATCCGGCAGATATTGAAGAGCAGTGGAGTCTGGGCATTTCTGTATGGATTCAATCCATTCACCATCGAGGATGCAGTTTTGGAAAAGAAGGTGCAAAAAATGCCCGTGATCAGGATCAAGAGGGCGATAAAATAATTTGCAGCGACCATTTTGCCGTTTCTCTATAATTCCCTCGCTTATACCCTCCGCTCTGGCATTCCTGCCCCAAGCCGGATCAATTCCGCCAGATCGCTATTTGTTGCATGCCCATCATGCTTTCGATCATAAATAATGCCATCATGAAACTCATCACATGCCTTATTCCAGATAAGCTTTTAATAAGATTGACAGCATTTGTTAATAGGTGTTTTTGATATGTCCAATAATGATAAGATATCTATAGACACGAACAGAGATGTGTCGCCTTTCCTGACCCCAGCAATCAAATGTCTCGCTGCAATCATGCTGCTTCTCATTCTGTCAATTCCAGTCCTCGCTCACTCTCCTTCCCAGGTCCTCCTCGCTTATGATAATACGAATCAGACATTGAATGCGACCGTAACCCATACCTCAACAAATCCCAGCCACTACGTCCGGGAGGTTGTAGTGCAGAAAAATGGCGATGATGTCCTGAGAAAAGAATACGCTAACCAGACTGCTGCCAACACCTTCAGCTATTACTATCAGATTAATGCCACTGCAGGAGACATCCTTAAGGCAACGGCCTATTGCAGCATCTCCGGCAGCAGATCAGCCCAGATAAAAGTGCAGTGAAAATCAATTCTCTGCCGCCTTTCTCGCCTGGACCGCCAGCCCCCTTTTAATCTGCATCATCTCCTCAGGCGCGAGGACGGCTGTGCCCGTGGCTAAAAGCCGATCCTGCGAGTCAACAACCAAAACCTCCTCACCGGATCGAATCTCCGGGTCGACGGCAATGACGTGCCTGGCGAATAGATTGCCACCTTTGGCGATGAATGGCGCAGCATCATCCGAGGCCACCACTCGAAGCCTAGGGCTGCAGAACAGATCATGCAGCCTCTTTGCGCCGATCATGCTCAGGGTCAGGAGGTTGTCCCTTGCTCGGACAGTGGCCACCCTCTCCTCTTCCCAGTAGAGATATCTCAGCCGGCGAGTCTTGGAGAGGCTGTATGTCGTGCCATCGGGAAAGAGGGCACTGCCCGAGCCCCTGCCAAATTGGTAGTCAGCGATAGTCCTCGCTCTTATAAGCATCCAGATTACCTTTGCAGGAGGCAATAAAAGAGTTATGGTGCCAGTGCCAGAGCTTCATATCTCGGGCTCATACCATAATCTATTTTGCCCTCCTCAGTAAACACCACCCATCTCGCTAATTAGCACCGGTGATTCGATTTGAAATCCCTAGATATTGTAGATCCCGAAATCGCAGCCGCGATCCAGTCTGAGCTGGAGAGGCAGCGAAATAATATCATCCTGATTGCATCAGAGAACTTCACCAGTAGAGCGGTCATGGAGGCGCAGAGCTGTGTCATGACCAATAAGTATGCCGAAGGCTATCCCGGCAAACGCTACTATCGCGGCACAGGCTGCGTGGACCTGGCCGAGAATCTGGCAAGAGAGCGCTGCATTAAGCTCTTTGGCGCAGAGCATGTTAACGTCCAGCCCCATAGCGGCACCCAGGCCAACATGGCTGCCTACTTCGCCGTACTCAACGCGGGCGATACCATCATGGGCATGAACCTCGCTCACGGCGGCCACCTCTCCCACGGCAGTCCGGTCAACTTCTCAGGCAAGATGTACAAGATCGTCCCTTATAATGTCTCCCGAGAGACGGAGATGCTCGACTACTCCGAGATGGCAGACATCGCCCGAAAGTCCCGCCCCCAGCTCATTGTGGTGGGCGCATCCAGCTATCCCCGGACCATCGACTTCAAGGCGGTGAGGGAGATCGCCGATGATGTGGGGGCTCTGGTTATGGCGGATATCGCCCATATCGCCGGCATGTGTGCGGTGGGCGCTCATCCCTCTCCCGTGCCCTATGCGGATATCGTCACCACCACCACTCATAAGACCCTGCGGGGACCGAGGGGTGCAATAATCCTCTGCAAAGAGGAGCTTGCATCGGCCATTGACCGCTCTGTTTTTCCCGGGACCCAGGGGGGGCCGTTCATGAACTCCATAGCAGCAAAAGCGGTGGCATTCAAGGAGGCCTTGACCCCGGAGTTCAAGGAATATCAGTTCCAGGTGATCAGGAATGCCCGGGCTTTGGCTGAGCGTCTGCTGAAGAACGACTTCGATCTGGTCAGCGGTGGGACGGATAACCATTTGCTCCTGGTCAAGCTGCTGAAAGAGGGGATCACCGGAAAGGTGGCTGATGAGACTTTAGAGAGAGCGGGAATCACCCTGAACAAGAACATGATACCCTTCGACCCGGCCACGCCATTCGTCACCAGCGGCATTCGGATTGGCACCCCGGCCATGACCACCAGAGGCATGCAAGAGAAGCAGATGGCCCAGATCGCCGATATGATCACCATGGTGCTCCGCGACATCAACAATGAGAAGACCATAGCTAGGGTTCGCTCTGAGGCCAAGGCCCTCTGCGACCAGTTCCCCCTGTATCCAGATATGGTGTGATCGAACTGACAACTATAATAGATGGAAAGGCTCTTGCCGGTGAGGTGGAGGCGGAGACGCTCGAGAGGGCGAAAAAGCTTGCTAATAAGGCTATAGTTCCCGGCCTGGCTACAGTTTTAGTGGGAGAGAACCCGGCCTCGCAGATGTACATCCGTCTCAAGCACTCCGCCTGCTCCCGGGCAGGAATAAGATCCGAGAACGTGCTTTTGCCGGAAAGCAGCACAGAAGAGGAGATCATCGCCAAAATAGAGGAGCTTAACCTTCGGGAGGATATCAACGGCATACTGCTTCAGCTGCCCCTCCCTGGGGGACTGAATCCTCAGAGGGCGATGATGAGCATTCTCCCCGAGAAGGATGTGGATGGATTTCATCCCCGGAATATGGGGGCATTGCTTTTGGGAGCGGAGAGGCTGGTGCCCTGCACTCCTCTGGGGATCATCTATGCCTTAGAGAGGCTTGATAAGAAGCTGGAGGGGACGGAGGTTGTCATTGTCGGCCACAGCAATGTGGTGGGCAAGCCCCTGGCGGCCATGATGCTCAACCGCAATGCTACGGTGCAGGTATGCCATGTCTTTACCCGCGACCTGGCCGAGCACACTCGCGATGCAGATATACTGGTGGTGGCCGCCGGAGTTCCAGGCCTCATCAAAAAGGAGATGGTCCGGCCTGGAGCCTATATTTTTGATGTGGGCATAAACCGGGTAGGAGACAAGACGGTGGGAGATGTGGACTATGAGGAGGTATCCCAGATCGCGGGAGCGATAACACCGGTTCCAGGCGGGGTTGGGCCGCTCACCGTGGCCATGCTCCTTCGGCAGACCCTGAATGCCACAGAGGATCAGACAAAGGACCAACAGTAACGGAATAGGATCAAAAATAATGGGCATAGAGAAAAGGCTTAGGAAAGGATCAGAAGATGTCCCTGGTAGTCGCCCTGACTAAGAGCAAGGAAGCGGTGATAGGAGGCGACAGGCGTTCCATCACCTTCCTGGGCAGCTGGCCCGAGCTCGAGGAGGAGCTCTATTGTGGCCGGATCTCGGATGATGAGGCTCTTTTGGCCAAAGCTATGGAGATTGGGGCCATTCTGCAGGTAACAGACGGCAGGGACAAGGTCTGGAGGCGGGGCGACCTTTTGGTGGGGGAGGTAACAGAGATCACCCCCCAGCTGGAGAGGCGCAGAAGGATCTACCTCGCCCCTGGGAGCCAGCTGCAGGTCGACATCACCGGGAAGGAGGTCAGGATCCGAGATCGCGGAGCTATGGGATGCATCATTTATGGAAATCGGTTCACCCAGCAGATTGCTGTATCTATTGTCGTTCAGGCCGACGGCCGGGTGGATGAGGCTCTGATCCGGAAGATCTTCCAGGAGGCAGCAGAGAGAACGGCTTCTGTCAGCCAGGAGCATGTGATATTGAAGAGCGAGAGGATGCTCTCCAACCCCCAAAAGGCTCTGGAGAAAGCCCTGGAGGAGGACTGCCAGGAGAATGGCTGGAAGCTATGCGATCCGCTATAATCCTGGCAGGAGGAAACAGCCATCGCCTGGGTGTGGAGAAGGCGCTCTTGGAGTTTGGTGGAAGGCCGCTCATCTGCTGGATGGCCAAGACTCTCCTCTCTGCTGCCGATGAGCTTGTGGTGGTGGCCAGAGATCAAAAGCATGCGAAGAGGCTAGCAGAGATCGTATCGGACAGAACTCTCTTGGATCAGACCCATTCAGATCGAGTCCGGATTCATTTCACCTGGGACAGAGTCAGCGGATTCGGGCCGGTGGCGGGGCTTGAAGCGGGATTGGGGATGGCCAGGGGCAGGTTCGCCTTTGCGGCAGCATGCGATCTTCCTTTTCTGAACGGGATGGTAATCCAGAGGCTTTTTGAGCTGGCGGACCCAGGAAGGGGCTATGAGGCGGCTGTTCCTGTGCAGCCTAATGGATATTTCGAGCCCCTCCATTCCGTCTATGAGAGGGAGAAGATGCAAGCATCTTGCCAGAGGGCTTTGGAGAGCGGGGAGAGAAGGATTCATGTTCCCCTGCAGGAGCTGGTCGTCAATCGGGTCTCAAAAGAGCTTCTGCTGCCGATGGACCCCGAGCTTCTCTCTTTTTTCAACCTCAATACCAGAGAGGATCTGGAAAAGGCAAGAGCTCTATGGCAGGAGAAAGGCAAAAAAGGCTGATTAATTTAGAAATACCGCTTCAGAGCGTAATAGATCATGTAGACTATCGCTATGAAGAGTGCTAATTTAGCCAGAGACCAGAAGCTGTTCCAGAGGATTAGGGCCACTATGACGGCCAGCAGTATCAGCACTAGATTCTTCTCGCGGCTCATTGATGGCTGCTGAAGTTTGTACATCCGCCTTGGCATGAAAGGTCATCGTCGGAATTAGTATTAATCATTTTTCCCAAGCTCAACCTCAGAACCAAAAGCATTATACATCCTTATTCCTTTCCTGGGCTGGTGAATTTGATTTGGACAAGCTCGAGCTGGTGATGAGGAATACAGAAGAGATCGTGACCGTAGATGAATTGAAAGGACTGCTGGAGAAGCCCAGCCGCCCGCGGGCTTATGTGGGCTATGAGACCAGCGGCAAGGTCCATTTGGGCCACATGCTGACCGCCAACAAGCTTCTCGACCTGCAGAGGGCGGGCTTCGATGTGGTCGTTCTTTTAGCCGATCTGCATGCCTTTCTCAATGAGAAGGGAACTCTTGAGGAGGTGCGCCAGATCGCCGACTACAACCGGGACTGCTTTATGGCTTTGGGCCTCGACCCGGAGAGGACGGAGTTCGTCTATGGCACAGATTATCAGCTCCAGCCGGATTTCATGCTCAAGATCCTGCAGATGGCCAGAAATACCTCTCTCAACCGGGCCAGGCGCAGCATGGACGAGGTCAGCCGGAATGCAGAGAACCCCATGGTTTCTCAGATGATATATCCCCTGATGCAGGCGGTCGACATCGCCGACCTGAAGATCGATCTGGCGGTGGGAGGCATAGACCAGCGGAAGATCCACATGCTGGCCCGCGAGGAGCTGCCCCGCCTGGGACTGCCCGCGCCCGTATGTCTGCATACGCCCCTGATTCCAGGACTGAACGGGGAGAAGATGTCCTCCTCTAAGGGGAATAATATCGCGGTGGACGAGCCGGCTCAAGATGTGGAGAAAAAGATCAAGAGCGCCTTCTGCCCGGCAAAAGTGGTAGAGAACAATCCGGTGCTGGCAATATGCAAGTATCACGTCTTCCCCCGGATGGAAGTGGGGATGACCATCAGCAGGCCGGAGAAGTTCGGCGGTGATGTGCATTATGCCAGCTATGAGCAGCTGGAGGCGGATTTTGTCAGCGGGGCCATGCATCCCATGGACCTGAAAAAGTCTTGCGCAGAGTGCATGATCGAGATCCTGGCACCAGTGCGGGAGAAGATGAAGGTGTGAAAAAAATTCGAGGCTTTTGGTCGGGATGCTTTGAGGTAGATGGAATCACAGAGAGATTCGTGGCCGAGATTCTTTGAAAGCTTTCAATATTCTCACTCCACCCTCACCCTTGCCCCCAGCCTCTCCATCTCCCTGAAGAATCCCGGATAGCTCACATCCACTGCCTCAGCGGTATCGATCCTCGTCTCACCGGCCACAAGGCCCGCCACTGTCAGCGCCATGACGATCCTGTGGTCGTGATAGCCGTGAACGCTCGCCCCGTGCAGCTTTCCGCCCGTGATCTCCAGGCCGTCCGGCCGCTCTTTGACCTTCGCCCCCATCTTCGTCAGCTCGACGGCCATGGCATGAAGCCTGTCCGTCTCCTTGTGGCGGACGTGCTCCGCATTCACAACCGTCGTCGTGCCCTTTGCCACTGCACCCAGGACGGCGATGGTAGGAACCAGATCCGGCGTTCTGCCAGCATCGATCTCTATTCCCTCCAGCTCTCCTCCTTTGATCCTCAGATCCCCTGATTCCCTGTTCCAGGAAACCTGGGCCCCCATGAGGGTCAGGATATCGATGATGGCCGAATCCCCCTGTCTGGAGGGCAGGATCCCTTTCACCATCACCTCCGATCCGGTGACCGCAGCGGCGGCCAGGGGGTAAGAGGCAGAGGAGAAGTCGCCAGGGATGGTATACCTTTCCAGGTCGAAGCTCTGGCCTCCAGGTACAATGAACTCCTGCTCCCCTTCCTCTATCGTTATCCCTGCATCATGGAGCATATCCAGTGTGATCTCTGCATAGGGGCGGGACTTCAGCTCTCCCACAATCCGAATCCTCGTCTCCCTTTCCGCCAGGGGAGAGGCAATGAAGAGAGCAGAGAGAAACTGGCTGCTCAGCCCACCTTGCAGGTGCGCTGTGCCGCCCAACATCTTCCCTCTGATGACCAGGGGGGCTTTGCCGTTATTCTTAATGGAGAAGGCATCCGCTCCCAGCTCTCTGAGGGAGTCAAGCAACGGTCCATTGGGCCGGGTGCGAATGGAGGAGTCACCTGTCAGCACTGCCCCATCGGTGAGCGCTGCCACCGCCGAGCAGAAGCGCAGCGTGGTGCCTGAGTTCAGCACGTCTATCACATTCTCTGGGGTCTGGGGCAGATCTCCCACCCCATCTATAAAGAGGTCGTCCTTTTTCTCTTCTTTCCCTATCTTGGCCCCGAAGGCCTCGCTGGCAGATATCGTGGCCAGGGTATCGGCAGAGAGCAACGGCCGCAGGACTCTCCCTCCCGGGCCAAGAGAGGTGATCAGAATAGCGCGGTGGGTGTAGCTCTTCGAGGGAGGGGCATAGACCTCGCCGGATACAGCAGAGCACTCGACTGAGGCGATCATGAACGGGAGATGAATGAGGATGTATAAGAAATGAGTGCCATGATATAGCCTGACACGATGGCTTGAAAAGGAAGAGAGAGAAGCCCCCACTCCTCTACCTTCTCTGCCGCTATTACGGCATTCAACGTAGATACGACATAAGTCGAATATAAGCCTTGCGGCCTGTACTGGATCGTGCTCGAGGACGGGTGATAATCGTTCTTCAGTAAACCTTAATGTTCAGCTCAGTCACTTTGGCAATGGACAGGAAATCTCTATCCTTCGTCATCAAGGTCTCACCACCGCTTGCCACTGCAATGCCGGAGATGAGTATATCGAAGGCATTGATGGAAATCCCCAGATCCATGAGCCTGGCCATGATCTCGCTCGACCTTTCCGCAGCGGTTAAATTAAAATCCAATATTCTAATATCGGAAAAGAATCTTCGAAAGAATTTCTCCTCAGTTTTTGATCTATAACGTCTTATGCCAACAAATATTTCATAATAATTTATTATAGTAGTTGTGACATCACCACCTATCACACCTTTAACCTCCTCGCCACCTCGAAACAGGTCAATAAGAGCGCTGGTATCCAGGACGATCAAACTCTCGACCTCGCCATCTCTCTTATCCTCTTAGAATCTGCTTCCAGCCGGTCTAAAATCGGATCTTCCTTAAGAGCTCCAAAGTATTCAGATAGATTGACTTTATCCTTCTTGAGCAACCTTTCTATTGCATCGCTAAAGCTCTCTTCTTCTCTCTTTGCATCTTTAAGCAGTTTATATACATCGTCTCTAATGGAAATGGTCTTGGATGCCATGCATCTGTGTATGTATGCACAGATATATACGGTTTGGGATGTGGAACTAAAAGCAGCAGAATTGTGCCTCAAAGGATAATTATAAAGGCAAATCTCAATGGTGATTCCCGGTATGAAAATCATCTGCGCCTACCCGGTAAATCTCGATGCGTTATACGACCTCGGTGAAGAGAGGATATCCCGTTTCATCCAATCAGCCGATCCTTCAGGGATAAAAAGCGAGATGAAGGGATCGATCAGGAGCCGGGAGGATCTCATATCCTCACTCCTATACTGCATCCAGCAGGGATCGGGTGCGGAGATCCTGGTCGAGAGCCTGCAGCTGGCAGAAGAGATTGAGGCCTCCTTTCCCTGGAGCTTCCGCCTGGGGGGTAACGCCGGAATCATGGCCAACCTACTGGCCGAACTGGGGGCCAGGCCGATTCTGAATGCACCAGCCCTCGAACCCAGGCTGGGAGCGCTACTTCATCCCGGTGTGGGAATTCCAGTCTCTGGACGCCTTATCGAGCCATCCCTGGCGGCGGAAAGGCCGGATCTAAGCTCAGAGGTGCTGCATTTCGTCTTCCAGTTCAAAGAAAGCGATCGCATCCCCTCACCTCAAGGGCCGATATCTGCAGCCAAAGACAATCGCTTCATAGCCACCTACGATCCGGTGAACACCAGAATGGTATCGAACCAGGACTTCGACGCCTACTGTCAGGATCATATCCAGGAAATCGAAGGTGCCATACTATCCGGCTTTCACCTCGCTCCCCTGGACCGGTACCGAGAGATCTTCCCCCCCAGGATCGAGCAGATCAGGAGCTGGAAAGAGGCGAACCCCAATATCTACATCCATGTGGAGATGGGCTCATTTCAAAGCCCGGGGATCGCCAGGCACTTTCTCCGGCTCCTCGAAAAGGCAGACAGCCTGGGCCTGAACGAGGATGAGCTGGAGACGGCGACAGCAGAATATTCCGCGATTGGTTCATCGACTGTTTTATCGACTGTTTTATCGACCGCCAGGCCAAAAATGAGCCAGTGGCAGGAGAGGATGCAAAAAGCGGCGGGACTGAGAGAACATCTGGGCATCTTCAGGGTCTCAGTCCATACCAGAGACTACATTCTGAGCATTATGGAAGAGGGAAAGATCACTGCAAAAGAAGAGCTTCTCTCTCTGCAAAAAGGCGCAGATGCTGCGGCCGCTCTGGCTGCTACCGGCTCGGCAAAGGGAATGCCGCCAAATGAGGTCAATCCCAGGGGTCTGGAGGCCCAAAGGGAATTCTGTCGACTGGGGGCAGAGGCTGCAGGAGTGGGACGGGGAGCTTTTCACAAAAGAGATGGGCTGGTGGTATCCTTGATGCCTTCCCTTCTGGCTAGAGAGCCGCGCATCACCGTGGGCCTGGGTGATACCGCTACTGCCGCCACCTTCTACCAGGAGCTGCAGGCGATCAAGCGAGATCGGATCTGATCTCTTTTCTCTCTAAAAGAAGCTCGCCCGCCAATTCTTTCACCCTATCCGCCAGATCAGGGGCGCTGATAGAGATCCTATCCTCACCCCGGAAGATCTCTTCTCTTGCCCGCCCTCCCACGATATCATCGTAGCCCGGCCGAACCCTGATGATGATGCTGCCCGGCAAGATGGTCAGGCTCCCGGCGAGGCGATCGATGTCCCCGTCCACGATCCCGACCACAGCAATTCCCAGGCGGGCGAGAATATCGCCGGCAATGGCCGTGGTGTCGTCTCCCACCGTCAGGGCCACGGCTGCTCCTCCTGCCGCCTCGAAGGCATCTTCTGCACAATGGTCGATGAATGCTGCACCCTCTCCCCGATTCTCTCCTATCCTTGGCCTGACAGTGCTCCGCCTGATGGAGCCGCTGCGGATGATAGCCTTTTCCAGATCTACCCGATGCAGCTTTTCCAGGCCGTGCATTTTCGGCTCGGCTCCTTTCAGGTCAATTATCTTTCCCCCTTTGGCCTTGATCTCCACCTCTGCTCCGATTGCCCGGCCGATGACCGTACCGTTAACGGATATCAGCTCTCCGGGAATCACCCCGGTCATAATGCGCCGTACAGTATCCCCTTGGATCAGGGTGCAATCCCTGGGCCTGGGCCGCAGCAGATCCAGCCCCAGATCTGCTGCCAGCCTGGCGGCGACTGCCAGACCCTCTTCATTGATGTCTTCAGAATCTGAAGCGAAATGGCTGAGGGTGAGATCGGCCACAAACCTCCCGCCGCAATCGATCTGGATCAGGGGTTTATCGATTCCGGCAAGCCTTGCCACCATTGTCCCGAAGGCCAGGCCGGTCTCCCGGCTCTTGGCCTGGTTGAGAATGATGACAATATCCGAATCCGCTGCCATATCCCGGATGGAAATGCTCGGCCGCCTTCTGGTGTTGATGGTTATGACCCCCTCCAGATCCGCATCAATGACCGCCACCCTGCCCATGGTCCCTCCCAGAACGGCGTTCACCCTTCCCATCTGCTTCAGGTGATTTATCAGCTGCACAGCTCCGCCTGAGTCTATTATCTCCGGACCGTGTACTACCACCCCGATTCTCTTGCTGGATGGGGGGATCATTTTCTCAATATGGAAGCCCTTAGAGGATGCTTGTTCTTCCTTAAGTAGATTGAGAACTTCCTGGAGCCCTTCTCTTCGAGAAAAGCATACATTGCCGTCTAGAATTGCCTCTAGCTTCCCAATAGCCTCAACTATTCTTGACATGCCACATTATTACGCACAGCCAAAACCCAAGCCTATTCCGGGCGGATGGGGTCAATCCTTGCCGGGCTTTTCGCCCACCCTTCCGCCGGTGACTCATCTATCCCAAAAGGCTGACTTATCCGCCAGTCTCCAGGTTTTCATCCTGCATCTTGGCAGCATCCATCATCTCTTGCGTCTGCTTGAACCTCTCCTGGATCTGCTCGAGCGTCATGCCCTCAAGCTCCTTTCTCTCCGGTGGCTTCTCAATAAGCTCCAGTGTATCAAGCTTGTAGTAGAGCCCAGTGCTATCCAGATAGGCCCAGACGGTTCCATCATCCTCTGTCTTCAGCACCTTTACCTTTCCAATGGTGCCGGTGCCCATGTACCTGACCAGACTGTCCTCTCTTATCTCTGCCATCACCAATTCGCCTCTGCTTTCCCTATATCCCCATTCAAGTAATCCAGCATCCAATGCCAGTTCAGCTATAGTCTTTCAGCAGCCAGCATTCTTGCTGCCGGCAGAAAATCCATGCATTTCATCGGTCTAGAACCTTTCCACCGTCACCGATGCTATCTGCCCGCCCGCCGGCCAGCCCCTGACCTCTGCTCCTCCTGATTCGGCGATGATCTCCAGGCCGTGAAACTCCTCCGATCCGCAGAGCACATTCTGCTCGGGATGGGTTCCCGGCAGAATCATGCAGCTCAGACGGGTGGAGGGGCCTATGGATACCACCGTCTTCAGCCGGGGGGAGGCAGGATGGCCCTTGGGGAGGACGATCAAGGGCGCTTCCAACTCCCTGAGCTGAAAGAGGGTGCAATGCAGACCCCGCCTGATCTTCTCTCCCCGGCCAAAGGAAGAGGCTACCATCAATTCCTCTGGCTCAGTGAATAGAACGATCTCCTTTTGCTCCGTCTCCAGATAGAAAAAGTGCCCTTTGGTCTTAGCCATAGCTATGGTGCCATTCTCGCCCTCGATATAGGCGATCTCTTCCTCATTCAAGAGTATATGCATGACCTATGAATGAACCAATAGACTTCCAATGGACTTGTATGGATTCGGATTCCAGTTCAGACTGCCTTTACATTCCTTGACTTGCAGGAAGGGCACATGGGCCTTCTTCCCATGCCCTGGAACTTGTTATTGCAGTCCAGGCACTCATAATCCTTGGCAACCAGAGTCTCAACCTCGCCTATGTCCGGTCCGCCACCGACAGTACACATGCCGCCTTCACCTCCTCCTTTTTCATTAGGCTATCAGATTATTTAAAACAATTGGCATTACAATGCAAAAATTCGCTCATAGGAATGAGGAAAAGGGGATACGATCATTTTTTCCCCAACCTCAGTCCATTCCGATCTCTCGACCCCCTTTACTTTCCCTTTATCCTTTTCACCCGCTTGAATATCTGGTTCATGGTATCGACATTGCTCTCTGTAAAGGAGAAGGGCGAGCTGGTGAACGGCTGGAAGTAGATGGGCACATCGTCCAGACGGTAGAAGGTGCCGTCGCACTCCATGGCATCGATCACTCCCGGCAGGACCACATCAGAGATCATGGTGGTCGGACAGGGAGCGATATCTATGCAGGCCACGGGAATTTGGGCCAGATACTCCGAGCACGCAGCGGGAAAGTGGGAGACCAGATCCGCCGATAGGATGAAAGCGGCATCTACATCCCGATCCCTGAGGACATCCACTGCTGTGTACTCTCCCGGATTGTAGCGGGGATAGCCGCGAGCGAAATCCAGACCGAAGGGGAAACCGTAAAGATATGATGCTATCTGGTTGAATCCGGCCACATTGCAGTGCCCTCTGAGCGCCCCGATCACGAACTTGGTGTGGCTGTTCAGCTCCTTTACCAGGTTGAAGGCCAGCTCTGCATTGCGGTGCTTTCCGTATGAGGAAGCGATGCCCAGGCCCACATAAATGGCCCCGTAGTTGCAGCTCTTCATCATCTCCAGCATCCTTTCCATCTCGGAGATGGAGACGCCCGTCACCTCTTCAACCGTTTGGTGCGGCCTTTTGCCGTGCAGGAGGGTGAGAAGGGCACTGAGCAGCTCATAGTCGGTATTGGGATTGAGCTGAATGTGCAGGTCCGCATTCTCAGCGGTGATGCTTCTCCTGGGGTCGACGCAGATGACCGTCCGGTCAAACCTCCCCCTTTGGGTCCAGTAGCCCCGGGGATAGACGGCATAACGGGACATGTGCCTGGGCATGGACTCCAGGGGATTGGAGCCCCAGTAGACCGTCAGGTCCGCCCTCGACTTGCTCTGTCCGGCGGTAGCCCCCACCCGTCCAGCCTCCTGAATGCCCATGGTGGTGGGCCCGTGACAGACGGTGGAGTTCGAGTCGGCTATGCCCCCCAGGAACTCTGCCATATGGATTCCCACCTCCATTGCCTCAGTAGAGGTCTCGCTGCCCATGAAAAGCAGGGGACGCTCCGAGTTTGCCAGGATCCTCGCTGTCATCTCAATGGCCTCATCCCAGCTCGCCCGTCTCAGATCTCCATCCACTCTTACAAGCGGCTCCTTAATTCTGTGAGGGCTTACGACCTCCTGGAACTTGGCATTGCCCATCTTGCAGGCATTCCTGACCGTAAGACCCTGACCCTCCAGCTCCACCTGAATATCATCACAGGAGGCCCCGCAGACTGGACAGACAATATTTTTTGTTACCATCATCTAACCCCGCTTTTGCAGCTTGTATAGCTTTGCTGTTAGCTCCTCCGCCGAGAGGACCATATCATTTGAGGGCTCAACTTTCACCGGCGAGCCCTTGTAAAGGGGTGAGCCGGAAGAGAAGGTCTCCGGGTCCACCACCACATTGGACCAGATGGCTCTGGGCATGAAGACCTGGCCAGAAGAGAGCTTCTCCGCTCCATAAGCATAAACTACAACCGAGTGGCCGTCCCTGCTGGTTACTTTAACTCTATCAGGTGAACCCATGGCCAGGAAGTCCGCCAGGTTCATCTCGCAGACGGCGCATTCCCGGGTATAGTCATCGGTGAGCTTGCTTCCCCCTTTGGCCAGTCTGCCCTCCTCGATTGTGCTGCCGGTGTTCAGCAGAAACACTCCCGTCATTCTCCCACCTCCTGGGCCATTCTGGAGTAAAGCATCCCCTTGGGATTCTTGCCGACGGCATAGTCGCCCATGAAACGAGCAAACCTCCCCTCCAGCTCGATCTCGCCGATCTTGGGATTGATCTCGATTCCCTGATGGACAAAGCCTGGGGAGAAGTTCTTCACCTCCCCTAAAATCACCACCGTGCCACCGCTCATCTCCGCTCCCAGACCTCGAACCGCATTGCCCTTGATGATTAGCAGGCCTCCTGCCTGGCGGATGGCGCAGAAGTTCTCAACGTTGCCCTCCACAGTTATCGATCCTCCCGCCAGGCCGCCGCCCAGCTGGCTCCTCGCATCTCCCTGGATTATGATCTGGCCGCCGGTCATCCCCCGCCAGCTGCCTCGGTAAGCAGAGCCCACATGATCTCCCGCGTTCCCGGATATCTGCAGCAGGCCTCCTTTCAATTCCATGCCTGACCAGGAGCCGGCATCGCCTCGGACCAGGATCTTGCCCCCTGTCATCTCTGCTCCGGTGTACATTCCCGCCGGTCCCAAAATCTCGATCATGCCGGAGTTCATCCCCTGGCCGATGCGCTTTACCCGGGATACATCCCCATCGATTATGATCTTCGTCTCCTCTGGAGAGCCATTCCCCTGAATATCCACCTCAAAGAACTGGCTCAAGGGCAGCTCTTTAGGTCCTTGCCAGACCAAAAGCTCCTCTATCTGCTCTTTTGTCTTTCCGGCAAAAAGGTCGGGACGGATGACCTCAGCCTCTACAGTAATGCCAATCTTGCCCCTGGGAACGAGCTTTATTTCTGCCATCTTCCTACCTCCTCACCACTGCCTCCATGGGCATGTTGACCGGTATTGGGACCGGGTTTTTCAGGTACTTATCGGGGACGGGATAGTTGGCAAAGCCAACTGTATAGTATTTGAACCAGTCCCGAACATCCCTCATCATCTCTTTTTCCACATCTTCGTCCATATGGGGCTGGCAGTAATATCTCCGGCCCTCGGGCACATAGACGATCTCTCCCTTCCGGGCGACGATCTGGCCATCCTTAATGGTGAGATCAGGCCGACTGAACCGGGAGACGATATACGATGGATCGTTGACATTCAGATCCCCAGGATCGATATCATAGATGGTCACATCGCCGTCTGCGCCCACTCCCAGGTGGCCTTTGCGGTGGGCCATGCCTATGGTTCGGGCAGAGTTGGCTCTGGTGAGGATGGCAATATCATAAAGGCTCATCTCCCGGTCCACCCCGCCCAGGCTGGACTTATCATAAGCCCATTTGTGGCACTCCTTGGCGGTATCGTCCCTAGCTTTCCTGGACATGAGCCAGGCGATCACCTGAGGATACTGGCTGAACAGGCCTCCGTTGGGATGGTCGGTGGTCATGATCGTCTTCCAGGGATCATCGATCAGCAGGAGCACCTCCAGGCCTATGGCCCACATGGTGGCATGGACCGGGCTGCTCTTGAGGTACATCAAGGAGAGGACTCCGGAGCCGCATTCCATCTCTATGTCGCAGTTGGACCACTTCTGGCCGGTCAACATGTAGAGGTCATGCTGGGCCGGGCCGTCGCCGGTCATGGTGGTAGCCGGGCCAAAGGGGACTGAGCCGCTGTCTATGACCACGTTCTCCGTCTGGTTGATGTATTTGGCCAGATCGGGAGCGCCGGAGCAGAAGTCCCTCCATGAAGATCCTCCATAGCTGTTGAACTGAGCATGAGCCAGGTAGACGGTCTGTTTTCTTTTGGCGCTCTCACGTGTCTGGGCCCATTCCAATTCCGTCTTGCTGTTCGGTTCCAGAGAGGAGGTGATCATCAGCGAATCTCGGGCTGTCTCCCAGTTGCCAGGATGGCCCAGGTTGTTGGCATGCAGGTGAAGTGACATGGGAAGGCCCAGCAATTCGTTGACCTCAGCCAGGCCCCGGATGATCTCCCTGGAGGTGACCTCGAAATGGATGTTGGGCTCATCCAAGCCTTTCACGTTCTTGGCCCAGCCCCAGTTCTCAACCCCCGCGGGATTGACGCATTTTATGCCGTAGGCCTTGTGAGTTCTCATCATCCAGGCCACATAGGCCGCTGCCTTCTCGATGTCGCCATCCTTCAGGTAGCGCATGACAAACCAGTTGTTGCCAAAGACCATGTAGGCGCCCATATCCAGGATGGGGGTGGCCCTCATCTCCTCATGGGTATGGCGGGCCTCCAGTGGTGGCATGGCCGCCTCGAAGACGGTGGTATAGCCCATAGCAGCATAGTCGTACCCTTGCTTGTATACGGATGGGACGGTGTAGCCGCTGCCCGAGTGGGTGATATCCGTCTTCTTGCGGACGGATTTGTAGTGATCCTCGGGGCGCATGAGCCGGCCGGCGTTGACCTTGGTTCCTGCCACATGGGAATGGGCGTCAACCCCTCCAGGCATAACTGTCTTTCCCCGGGCATCGATTACTGTGGCATCTTTAGCCTCCGGGCCGGAGAGGGAGGAGACCACCTTGCCCTCTCTTATGAAAATGTCTTTTACCTCTCCATCAATTGCATTCAGAGGATCGAAGAGATATCCATTCTTGATGATCATCGTCTTGGTAGAATTTGCTGCCATCAGACCACCTCTCTGGGAACCAACCGGATCGCATCTGCCGGGCAGATCATGCTGCAGGTGGCGCATGAGCCGCAGACTTCCTGATCGACCACCTTGACTGTGCCATCTCTGACCTCCAGGAGGGGTTTTATTTCCAGCTCGTTCAGATGGCCGGCGGCAAGATATGGATCGGAAAGGGCATTGACCGGGCAGGCGATGACGCAGTTTCCGCAGCCCAAACACGCAATCTCATCCGTCTCCAGGCAAGAGGTGAGAGTGGGCCTGGGAAGAGGAAGGGCGAGCTTCTTCTCAAAGGCTCCTTTGCCCTTCATCTCCGGGATGATAGCGGTCTTGGAAACCACAATCGCTCGCACCGGACAGGCCTGGGCACATGCTCCGCAGTATATGCAGGCATCAGGCCGGTGGCTGACCTTCTCTCCCCTCTCCCCCGCCTTCCATTCCCGGTTGAACAGGGCATTGGCAGGACAGGTGTGAACGCATGTCTTGCAGGCCTGGCAGACGTTATCGTCACGGCTGAAGGTCCCGGCGAAGGGTTTTTCAAAGGATATAGCCCCCGTCGGGCAGACCGAGGCGCACCAGCCGCAATGCACACAGCGCTCCAGGTCAATTATCGTCCGGCCGCCGACCTTGAGGCTGCCGTCCTCTGCCAGATGCCTGTCCTCTAGCTCAATGCAGGCCTGGGGGCAGACATCGCAGCACAGGCCGCAGTGAACGCACTTCTCGCTGTCGACGACGGTGGACTTGATCGCGACGCTGAGATAGGAATTATCCATCTCTGCAATGCCATTCTTTCTGAACTCCAGGGCGCCAGTGGGACAGACCCGGGAGCATAGCGCACAGAAGGCACAGGCCCCGCTCATTCTCTTCTCAATGAAGTCCTTGTCGATCAGGCCGCGGACCACAGCTCCAACCGATCCAATGATCAGCTCCCCTTTGGGGCAGACCTGAACGCAGGTTCCGCAGCCGATGCACCTGTCCGGCAGATAAAACTGCGCTCTGTCTTCTCGGGATTCCAGCAATACCTCTCTCATCTTAACCCTGCCTTCTGGGCATCGATTTAGGCAGGAATGGGTTAAGAATGTTTTCGTAAAAATCTCGGGACATCATATCTATTCTACCAGAAGCCATTTGCACCAGAAGGGCTCAAGCAGAATACAAAGCAGGAATAGATGCCGCCCGATGAGGGGAATTGAGCCATGCGCCCCGAGGGTGGAAGTGGAGTGGAAATGCAGATCTATATGCCGGATGGGAGCAGAGTGGAATTGGCAGCGAAAGACCGTCTCATTGAGGAAATATTAAAGGAGCTGAAGATAAACTCTGAGGAAGTAATAGTGACTTTGAACGGCAGAATAGTGGCGGAAGAGGAGACTGCTGGCGGCTCAGATGAGTTGAAGATATTTAGAATAGTGCATGGCGGATAGATCAAATCCCCATTAAATCCTCTGCAAAATCCTTAATAGATCAGTGCAATTCCAATCCGGGTGATCAGATGCTGAGCGATGCCGAAAGGGAGAGGTACTCCCGTCAGATCCGCCTCTTTGCTGAGGAGGGCCAGGAGAGGCTGAAGAAAAAGAGAGTCTTCATAGCAGGAGCAGGTGGTCTGGGCTCTGTCATCTCATTATACATGGCGGCCTCGGGCTTTGGCAGGATTCGCATAGCGGACTGTGATTCAGTTGACCTGAGCAACCTCAACCGACAGATCCTTCATGGCAGCCTGGACCTGGGCCGGAGCAAGGCCCAGTCAGCTCTGGAGACTCTGAGCGATATCAACCCGGAGGGAGAGATCGAAGCCCTGCAGGAGAAAATCTCCGCGGAGAACATCAATGCACTGGTGCAGGGCTGTGACATGATCATGGACGCAATGGACAACTTTCCGGCCAGGTATCTGCTGAACCATGCCGCTTTAGAGAGAAGGATTCCCCTCTTTCACGGCGCCATCAGCGGATTTCAGGGGCAGGCAACGACAATATTGCCAGGGAGGACTGCCTGTCTGCGCTGCATCTTTCCCCGCGCTCCGCCGGCACAGGAGTCTCCTGCCCTGGGCTCGACCTGCGGGGTCATCGGCTCCATTCAGGTTAATGAAGCCATAAAGTTCGCCCTTGGCAGAGGCGAGCTTCTGAAAAACCGCCTTCTCCTCTGGGACGGTCTCTCTTCCACCCTGGAGGAGGTTTCCTGTGAGAAGAGCATGAGCTGCATGGAATGCGGATCCATCTAGGGGATTGAGAGCAGCAGTCCCGCCGCATGGAATAATCTATTAAGCTCGACTGAGGATATCTGAATCGAATCAGGATTATCAAGATCAAGGGATGAGCGTATGACCGAAGGCAAGAAGGCGCTGTTGGTGATGGGCTGCCCGGAGGTGCCGGTGCAGATCAGCATTGTGATCTATCTCGCCCATAAGCTAAAGAAAGAGGGCTGGGATGTCACTGTGGCGGGAACAAATGCCCCAATCAAGCTGCTCAAGACAGCAGATCCTGAGGGCTATTATGTGCAGAAGACGGCGGACCTGGACTGGATCATACAGGAGATCGTGGAGAAGAAGATGGACTTCGACGCCTGCTTTGCTTTCATGCACAGCGATGCCGGCATGGCATATGGGGCCACTTTCAGCGCCATATCCAAAGCCGTGCATTATGCGGTCGTCTTCGGCAAGAATGCAGAGGCGCTTGGTGAGAGCATAGATTATCCGACGGAGAAGATCGTGGCCAAGGCGACCCATAATCCTGGGCCTCTGAAGAGCAAGATAGACAAGGTGATCATTTGAGCTGCATTGAGCAGATGAAGTACAAGCTGTACCTGGAGAGGACCTCATTTAAAGAGGCGCGGGAGTTTATAGAGAAGAACTCTGAGGAGGTCTACTACGTCGAGCCAGGATACAGGATCTTCAAGGACTATTTCATAATTGGCGTGCCGCCGGTGGCATTGGGGATAAGGGGGGATGAGGTTCTCTTCACCTATGTCAAACCCTGCCACGGCACATTCGTTATGGGTGTAGATTCTTCTGAGGAGATCGCCCGGCTGAGGGAGAAAGAGGAGAAGAAGATCAAGAAGACGCTGAAAGAAGGTCAGAAGCAAGGTTCAGAAAAGGACAGGACAGAGGCAGATACAAAAACATCTATCATCAGCTATGGTGATGTCTATAAAAATAAATGAACGGTGAACAAAGTCATCGGGAAGAGGATCGACAGCAAATGCTGGTAAAGGTCAGGGCATTCGCCCAATTTCGAGAGATCCTGGGAAAGGAGATGGATATGAATATCCCGGAGGGCTCGACTGTTCTTTCCCTGCTGAGGAGCATTGGAGCATCCTCTCCTGCCTTCAGGGAGCAGGCCTTTTCTGGCTCTGGGGGGCCCAATGACTATATCCTTTTAATGATCAATAGGAAGAGGATTGATCCATTGAATGATCTTTCCATTCCTCTGAACGATGGCGATGAGCTGGCCATATTACCGCCGGTCGCAGGAGGTTGAATAGAATTGTTCAAGATCACTGCAGAGGAGATCTCTATAGAGGAGATGATCCAGAGGGCGAAGAGGGAGGATTCCGGTGCCACGGTCGCATTCCTGGGAACGGTCAGGGACGACGGCATCCAGATGATGGAGGTAGAGGCGTTCACTGAGGCGGCTGAAGCCGAGCTTGAGCAGATACGCCTTGAGGCCATTGAACGATTCGGCCTCACATCGGTGCAGATCGCCCACCGCACCGGCAGGCTGGCGGTAGGGGAGAGCATCGTAGCCATAGTCTGCACTGCAGCTCATAGAGCTGAGGCTTTCGATGGGTGCAGATACATCATCGATGAGCTGAAAAAGAGAGCCTCTATCTGGAAGAAGGAGATCGGAGAGAATGTCGAGCGATGGGTGGGACAGGGCTAACGATCAGATTATGGGCAATAAAGGGAATCAAGACAAAACACTGGGTAATGGCCACAGAGTGGTGCTCTGCACCGCTTCTCCCGATAATGGCGAGATGATAGCAAAATCGCTGATAAAAGAGCATCTGGCAGCTTGCGTTAACATCTCAAGTGTCAATTCTTGCTATTTATGGGAGGGCAAGCTCAACCTGGATCGCGAGGCTCTATTGATCATAAAGACGGAGCAGACCAGGATTAAAGAGATGATATCGAGGATCAGAGAGCTGCACAGCTATGAGCTTCCCGAGATCATCGTCCTCCCGATAATCGACGGCTATCAGCCATATCTTGACTGGATATCGCAATCTGTAGACGGCTCCAGCTAGCATAATGATACTAGTGATAAGATAATGATATTCTTGAGAGGATAATGATATATTTTTGCAGTGCATAAGGCTCTCTATGGCCCGAGATCTGAATGAGCGCGATATAGAGATTCTGAGAAAGCTGGCACCAGAGATCGTGGAGATGGAGCGGCATGGCTACCAGATCGAGTACATGAACATTCTCCCTCCATTGGCGAACCATCTCTCCCGCGGGCTGGCAGACTTCGAGCAGAGGCTGAAAAAACTATCAGTCGATGATATGCAATACCTCACGGACATGATTCTCCAGGGGATGGAAGGACTGAGCTGTCTGGAGCCTGATTATGCCGAGGTCTTCTCCACCATTGCCGGGCAGAGGCTATCGAGCGATGTGGCAGACAGGATTCGCGAGGTCTATGAAACCGGGGAAGGATGCGGCGCATAAACCCGGCATAGCATGACATTTAGGGATGACTAGGATGGCTCTTTATCCAGAGGCTATGGACGCCAGGATCAACATCGATGACGGTGGAAGGGGTGGATTGCCGGTGGTATTTGTCCATTCCCTTGCTGGAAATGCATCCCAATGGTCCATGCAGCTCGATCACCTCCGGAAGGAGCGAAGGGCGGTGGCCTTTGACATGCGGGGGCATGGCCTGTCCGATCCGTCATCCGATGGCGACTACTGGGTGGAGACTCTGGCCAAGGATATCGGTATTGTGGCACGGTCCCTGGATCTGGAGCGGTTCGTCCTGGTAGGGCACAGCCTTGGTGGCTCGGCTTCAATTGCCTATGCAGGTGAGAATCCCCATAGAGTCAGAGGCTTATTGCTTGTCGATCCATCCGGTGATGGAAGAATGTTGCCCAACGAGATAATAGAGCCGTTTCTAGCTGCGCTGCAGTCCGATGATTATCTGCGCACTATCAGGGATTACTGGCAGACGTTGCTGGTTGGGTCCAGCCAGGTGGTTGCAGAGAGGGTTATGAACGATCTGTATGCCACCCCGAAAGACGTGGTTGCAGGTGCCTTCAGGGATAGCCTCTTATTCGATCCGGTCTCCATGCTCCAGCGTTATTCAGGGCCAAAGCTCTCTGTTATAAGCCACCTGAATGATGCCCCCTACAGCCTTCATAATCTTGTTTCTGATCTTCCTTTCATAAAAATATCAGGCACCGGACACTGGCTGCAGATGGACCAGCCTGACGAGTTTAACTGGATTCTCGATCAGTTCCTCCACTCAGTGGAAGGCGGGGGAAAATGGCCGGAGGATGGCGGAAGATGACCGCATACGGCATCATTGGCACCGGCCACATGGGAAGCATGCTGGCAGAAGAATTTATTCGCAGGGGAGCGATCAATAGAGAGGAGCTCTGGGTGAGCAATCGCAGCCAAGAGAAGGCCCAAAAACTGGCAAGAAAGCTGGGAGTGCGAGCTGCAGATAACCTGAAGGTGGCGGAAAGGTCGGATGTTCTATTCCTGTGCGTGCGGCCTGTGGACCTCAAAGGGGTAATAGCTGAGACTAGTGAGCTGCTCACCCCGGAAAAGCTGATCGTATCGGTGGCAGTGGACTTTTCCCTCCGGCAGCTGGAGAGCCTATGCCGGGCCAGGGCGGCCCGGGCCATTCCCAGCGTCGCCAGCGGTAAAGGACTGGGAGTCACCCTTCTCGTCCTGGGAAGCGGTGCCTCAGAGGATGATAGATCTCTAGTCTTTCGGCTCTTCGGGTCCATTGGCTGGCCGGTGGAGGTGGCAGAGGAGCAGCTGGAGGTGCTATCCGATCTCACCAGCAGCGGGCCCGCGTATATATCTGCCATCCTCAGGGAGTTCGCCCTGGAAGCCTCTATGCGGGGTGCAGGGGTGGATAAAGATCTGGCTGAGCAGTTGATCAAAAAGACACTGATTGGGACTGCGGCTCTCTTGGAGGATGAGAGCTTTGATGATCTGATTGCGATGGTGGCGACCAGGGGAGGGATAACTGAGGAGGGCGCAAAAGTGATCGAGGCCCTATCGCCGGAGATGTTCCGCCAGCTCTTTTCGGCGACCTCTGCCAAGCATCGGCTGGTAAAGGATAGGATAGGCAATGTGGAAGAATAGCTGATGCGCTTGATTGCGCTGATCGCATTGCTATGGGTCATTGCATCCAACCATCTCACTATCCCTCATTTCTTCCTCGCGGCGGAATGTCTCACTCGCGTGAGACGGCGGTTTATTTTGGCTTTAATGATATCGATTTTATTGATAAAGTGGCCAATATTTGCCATTCACTCAGTTGGGCACTGGATGCCCAGGTCCACAAAGCCGAAAAGTTTAAATAGCAATTTATACACTAACTAGAAGTTAGTAATATCAGGTATCAAGAATGATGATTCGAGAATTGATGTGGCCCAGGGAATGCAGGCCTCAAAGGATGAATTGATGGCGAATCGCCCTCTGGGGAGATCAACCTTTTACAGAGGAATGAGCGCCCCACATGATCAGAATAGCAGCAAAGATAAAAATCATTCAGGTGACGACAAAGCAAGAGAATACAAAAAAAGAAATGGAGGATTCTGATGGCAGGAGATATCACGCTTAAGGTAATTGAAGCCCGTCCCACTGATGTGGGAAGGGGCATCGCCCGGGTTGACCCGCAGGTATTGAACGATATGGGCTGGCAGGCAGGCGATGTAGTCAGCATTCAGGGAAAGAAGAAGACTGCGGCTTTGGTCTGGCCTGGATACCCTGAGGACACTGGCCATGGCGTCGTGCGCCTGGATGGAAACACCCGCCGAAATGCTGGAGTTAGCATCGACGACAAAGTACCCCTGAAGATCGCTCAGGCCACTCCCGCAGAGGTTGTGCTTTTCGCTCCCACCGTTCCCCTTCGGATCACCGGCGGGGAGGAGTATCTTAAGAGGTATATGGAAGGGCGGGTCATCACCCGTGGGGACATAATTGAGATCTCTGTGATGGGCAGAAAGATAGAGCTCATGGCCACCCGGGTCGCTCCCCCCAAGGAAGGAACGGTGATTGGCGAGCGGACGAGGATCGATATCACCGATAAGCCGGCCAAGGAGGAGAAGGTCGGACCGCGGGTCACCTATGAGGACATCGGCGGCCTCTCTGCAGAGATCAAGAAGGTCAGGGAGATGATTGAGCTTCCCATGAAGCACCCTGAGCTCTTCGAGCGGCTGGGGGTTGAGGCTCCCAAAGGCGTTCTGCTCTATGGTCCGCCTGGCACGGGCAAGACTCTGCTGGCAAAAGCACTGGCCTCAGAGACCAATGCCCACTTCGAGACCCTGAGCGGCCCGGAGATCATGTCCAAGTACTATGGCGAGTCGGAGGAGAAGCTCCGCCAGCTGTTCAAGACGGCAGAAGAGCAGGCACCTTCGATCATCCTCATCGATGAGATCGACTCCATCGCCCCCAAGAGAGAAGAGGTAACGGGCGAGGTGGAGCGCCGGGTGGTAGCTCAGCTTCTGGCTCTGATGGACGGCATGGAGACGCGCGGAAAAGTGGTGGTCATCGCTGCTACCAACCGGCCGGACTCCATCGATCCAGCCCTGCGCAGGCCGGGAAGGTTCGACCGGGAGATTGAGATCGGGGTTCCCAACAGGCAGTCGCGCCTGGAGGTACTGCAGATCCACACCAGAGGAATGCCCCTGGCCAAGGACGTGAACCAGGAGAAGTTCGCTGATGTAACCCACGGATTCGTGGGAGCGGATCTCGCTGCTCTGGCCAGGGAGGCGGCTATGCGCGCCATCCGCCGGGTGCTGCCGGAGATCGACCTGGAGGTCGAGTCCATACCGGTGGAGACGCTCAATAAGATCGAGGTCAACAACGAGGACTTCCTGGCAGCCCTGCGGGAGATGGAGCCTTCGGCCATGCGTGAGGTGATGGTCGAGTCCCCCAATGTGCATTGGGATGAGATCGGCGGACTGGCTGAGGTCAAGCAGCAGCTGATAGAGTCTGTGGAGTGGCCCCTTACCTATGCCAGGCTCTTCGAGCACATGGACGCCAAGCCGCCCAGAGGAATCCTGCTCTACGGCCCGCCTGGAACGGGCAAGACCATGCTCGCCAAAGCGGTAGCCACGGAGAGCCAGGCCAACTTCATCAGCATCAAAGGCCCGGAGTTCCTGAGCAAGTGGGTGGGCGAGTCGGAGAAGGCAGTGAGAGAGACGTTCCGCAAGGCCAGGCAGGCTGCACCCTCGGTGGTCTTCCTGGATGAGATCGACTCCATCGCTCCCTCCCGTGGAGGGATGAGCAGTGACTCTCATGTCACCGAGAGGGTGATCTCTCAGATCCTGACTGAACTGGATGGCCTGGAGTCCCTGAACGACGTGATGGTGATCGCGGCCACCAACCGGCCGGATATCATCGATGCCGCTCTGCTCCGTCCCGGAAGGTTCGACCGGCTGATCGAGATCAGCTTACCGGATGAGGAGGCCAGAAGGGAGATCTTGAAGATCCACACCTCGAAAAAGCCCCTGGCGGATGACATCGACCTGGATGATATTGCCAAGAGGACAGACAAGTTCTCAGGCGCAGATCTTGGTGCGGTGGTCAATGAGGCGGTTATGCTCGCCATCCGTGAGTATGTCCTGAGCGGCCAGTGCAAGGCGGACGAGGAGATCTGCGAGTATAAGGTTTCCAAGAAGCATTTCGAAGAGGCCTTAAAGAAGGTCACGCCTACGGCTATAGAGCTGGACCTGTACAAGAGATTCGCATCCGGCAAAGCGGCTTGAATAGCGGGAAAGAGAGAGCGAGAATGAGGCTGGAGAGAGGTCCGGCCTCGCATTTTTTTTAATTTATTTCTTGTTTTGCTTCAATATCCGATCATCGGATCATTACATTACATTTCCAAGAGTGGCCACAAACAGGGGGCAGTGTACTGCGCCTCTGTAGTGAACCGCTATGCTCTGACCTAACCACAGCGAAGCAGAGGCGCAAAGGCAATAATTTCTGCCAGAAATCACCCACACAATTCAGCGAAAAGCCAATTATTTAGTTGTGACTCAAGTTCAATAGCAGCTGATGATGATGTCTTTAGAACTGAAATATGATTTTTCAGAAGGTTTCTGGCATAATTCATATCCTGCAAGGATTGCTCCAATTCGAAATCCGATCCTGCAATTCTGGCCGCAAAGTACCACATGCCTTGATTGCATCGTTCTGGATTAATATTGCACTCCTTACAACGATCAACAATCCATTCTGCAATTGCTCTATTATCCATTTCGCTCGAATTATTCAATGACTGAACTATTCTGCGAATCCAGATATCTACTGGCTGCAAAAGCCATCTATCCTTGATAGGCGTCAAATTATAATTCACAGCGACATCACGCAGAAAGAGCGATGCAATCTTATTTCCTACTCCACGTATTCTTTTCAATCGATCATGAGCCGCTTTGATCTGATCTTTATTCAAATCTTCCTTCGATGCAGAGACTATGTTTTCAGAACCTAACGCACACCAAATACACATTTCATTAGTATTGCATGAGTTATCATCGTGATACAAAGGATTTATATCTTTATTTAATCCTTTATTGCGGAGAGAATTACCAAAATTTTTCCATATATCTTGGGGAGAATCATGGTTATCTTCAGACTTCTTTATTGCTTTTACAGCAGCGGGCGGATAGGAAGGGCTTCTGCCCTGATGCTCAAAAGCATATCCTCTAAAAAATATACATACTGCATCAATGGTATTCCCCAGATGGCTGCAATACTTCCCCCACAATGGCTCTTGATAGGAAGCTCTAAAGAGGACTGAAACGGCCTCGAACATCTTGGCTCCAGCCAATAAGATACTCGCCCATCTCTTCCTCCTCGATGAACGTTTTCCTTCACTTCCGAGGGCAGCATCACAAATGAATTTGGTTTTTCAAGCACATCATTTACTATGACCCAGAAGTCTCCTCCAATATTGTCCAGACTACCTCCCATTGGCACAGAATTGCGTTTTCTCAGAGACTTGACTTGAATCCCTTTAAAACACGATCCATCGCTATTGTATGCTACGATATCGATCCCACGCGCATTGCGCGCGGTAGGCATTACATTCCAACCTCTTCGTGATAATTGATAGCAGGTGTAATACAGACCGACGTTTCCGATGATATGATTACCTGGCACTCTTCCCACTCCTTCTGCTCAACGATCAATTTGAGATTCTTCAATCTTATTCCTGGCCCACTCTTCTACACCATTATTATCCATGATGACAAATTCCTGTCCCCTTCCCGCCGATTTGAAGTATCCATCTTTCCAAGGTTTTTTATGATAGCTGATTTTTGCTTCTTTAAAACAGTCGGGCAGGGCCCACTTGGATTTTGAGTATCCTCTCTTAGTTAAAACAAGTCTATCGCTGAAAATGAACCTTCCCGCTCCAGGAAGCGACTCACTCCAACTTAGATGATCCCTGGCTACATAAATGGTGTTTGTTTCGTTACTCTTTCTCGCATTATTAGCATGGGGATGATAACTCATCCACTCAGGCACATCGAATTTCTGGTCTACCTTAATTATGTCTCCTATCTGGAGATATCCGAAAATAACATGCATCTCTTTTTCATGGGGATCGTATGCCAGCTTACCATCATCGTTTCTGGTTTTCCTGAAGCTTCCAAAGAATAGAAACAGATCGTCTCTTCTAACATCTTGCTTTTGCAGGTGACCTTGTGCTGCATCCACCTGGCCAAACAAAGGTCTCCAATTTGGCTCTCGATGGATAGCATTTTTAAAGATATCGGGATCCAAATGACACCCAAAATCATTACTAAGATCTATTCGTTCGTTGCTCGACTTTATGCTAGGCATGAGATCTCTCATTACCTGAACAGCGTGGCACTTACTCCCCACTAGAATTTATCCTTCTGTTAATGAGCCATTTCTGAAACTGATTTTCCAAAATAAGCCACTATATTAAATTATCCTCGTACCGAAATATACTTATGCTTGTAGGGAGTATACTCCCCACATGGCTATCAAAAGGCGCAAGCGAGGAGGTCATGTTTACCTTGAGGAATACAAAACCACAAGGGAAGAGGGAAAAGTAGTCAGTAAGTTCGTGCGCTATATTGGACGAGAAGATGCCAAATCCGATACCTATAAACCTCGTAAGAAGGTCATAGATCGACTTGATTTGTCCAGATCATATCGAGCAGGTGACGTTCAATTGCTCTGGTCGATTGCCGAGGATCTTGGTTTTATCCAGATAATCGACGGAATCTGCTGCTCCGATTCAGGCTTAAACGGCGTCTCTCCAGGGAAATTGCTGACTGTTTGGGCAATAAACCGTGCGATCGACCCAGATAGTGCTACTATGCTTGAGCGATGGGTGCAAACTACAGATCTCCCGCATCTTGCAGGTCTTCCCGCAGATGTCTTCACAAAGGATGCATTCCTTTTTGCACTTGATTTCGTATGCAAGGAAGACAAGACCGCAGCTTCTATTACCGATTTGAGTTCGAGGATAGATGACGCTCTGTACCATAGATGGCGAAAAAGCCATCCACTCCCTGCCGATGAAAAAGAGACATTAGCTTACGACCTTACAACTTTGCTGTTTTTCGGAGTTAGTTGCCCTCTTGCTGAGCTTGGATATAATCCTGATAGAATTCGTCGGCGTCAAGCTAACCTCGCGATTCTTGTGTCAAAACGAGATCGATATCCTCTTTCGCATTTTGTGTACAACGGAAGCCGTCACAGCATATCCACAGTGAAAAACCTGCTGAATCGCTTATCTAAAATGGCCATTGAACCTGGAACTCTAATATGGGATCGCGGAAACGTATCAAAAAAACATGTGCAAATGGTAGATGAGTCTGGGTGGAAACTGATATGCGGCGTACCTAAAACATCGAAAGAAGCAAAAGAAATCATCGGCAAAACCAAAATCCCAATTAGCCCTGATTCGCTTGTCCGCAGCAGTCATGCGGGGCATATCTATGCGATAAAGACAGAAAATGAACTTTTCGGAAAAGAACGCTCTACAATCGTTTATGCCAATCGCGAAAGAAGCGTGAAGGATGCTGATGCAAGAAATGAAGCGCTTTCCGTAATCGGAGAAAGCCTCAACGAGCTAAGCCAGACTGGAAAAGACTGGTCCGAAAAACGACTCCATGATCGAATAAAAAACATAGTCGGACAGTGGTCTGGCTTTATTGATGCCAGCGTGCGCAGAAAAAAAGACGGGCCTAGGATTGAATGGAGTTATGATCGACAGAGACTCCGATCTGCGGAAAAATATGATGGAAAATGGCTCATATTATCTACTGATTACTCATTAAATGCAAATAATGCTGTGAACATGTATCTGGAAAAGGACTTCATAGAGAAAGTCTTTCGTGTTTTGAAAACACATGAAGAGGTCGAACCTGTTCGACACAGATTGGAGCATCGTGTGAAAGCTTACCTTTTCGTCTGCATGCTTGCATATCGATTGTTGGCTGTGCTTCAATGGAAGCTCAAAGAGGCTTCTGGCAAAGAAGGATCTTGGGAGAGCGCGGATATGTTTTTGCGGGATCTGGCCGTGGTGCAAAGAGTCGAGGTTCGATTTGGCAACGAGGTCAAAACATGGTATCTCAATATGACCGATTCTGTTTCTGCAAGATTAAAGGAGATCGGAATGAGTGCGTTATTCAAAGAGGAGACTCGACTCGTCGGCTAACGAGAGATGTAGGGAGGAAGTCATCGCTGATCAGGTCATTAGATCGTAACAAGTCGAGTCACCCGCCATAACATCTGAGTATCTTAGCTCTTCATTTTGATCGGGAATAGGGAGCGAGATCATTTGCCCATTTGGAAGGATTGGGCTGGGATACCCACCAAACTCGGAGTCAAATCCTTTTCTGCTCAAGATGACTTTCATTATTAAAGCGCTCCTCATCCTATCGTTTGTAGTTGTATCAAGTTGCCACAGGTATCGTCGAAGACGGCTATGGTCACATTCTCCATTACTTCTGACGGCTGCATTGTGAACTTCACCCCGAGATTCTTCAGTCGTTCATACTCTGCGTGGACATCAGAAACGCCGAAGTTTATCGCGGGAATGCTCTGCTCGAAAATTGCTTTCTGATAATTTTTTGCTGCTGGATTATCATTCCGTTCAAGTATAAGCTCGGTGCCGTTTTGATCCTCAGGCGAGACAACGGTAAGCCATCTGTAATCCCCCGCGCCAATGTCGCTTTTCTTCACAAAGCCCAGGATTTGTGTGTAAAACTTCAGGGCTTTATCCTGATCGTTAACGAATACTTTGGTGTATATGATTTTCATAATTAACCTTGCTATTATCTATGCTATTTAACTTACGATCTATGCTCCCCCATCCATTAGATTCACCGCGAGATGTTGTCTATTGTGGCCAAGCTCTGTTCTGCGCCTCTGAAAGCGTTCTTAAAGCGAACTTTAATTTTTTGCGATGTTTCTGGCCTGGAGTAGATGAAGGTATCATCAACCTCTTTCTCTGATATGATCACCTGAGAATCAACCACCATACCATCTTTACAGAGCTCCAGGTGCAATTTATTTCCATCTATGTCTATGGACTGGATCAAAAGCTCATATCCTTCTTCCAATCCTAAAGGCGTCCCGGAGTTCATTGTGCGGGATCTGGAGTCGGCAATCAATATTGGATTAGGATCGACCTCTGAAGTCTGCCACAGGCCATCTATTGTAGCCAGATTCTGATCTGCACCTCTGAATGAGTTCTTGAAGTGAACTCTAATTTCTTGCGATGTTCCTGGACTGGAGTAGATGAAGGTATCATCAACTTTGTTCGCGGGCATGATTATCTTGGAATCGATAACAATTCCATCTTTGTAGAGCTCCAGGTACACTCTATTTCCATCGATATCTATGGACTGGATCACCAGCTCATATACCTCTTCCAATGCCATAAGCGTCCCTGAAGCCACAGTATGGGATTGGGAGTCGGCGATCAGCATTTTAACTGGATTAGCCTCTGAAGTCTGCCACAGGCCATCTATTGTAGCCAGATTCTGATCTGCACCTCTGAATGAGTTCTTGAAGTGAACTCTAATTTCTTGCGATGTTCCTGGACTGGAGTAGTTGAAAGTATCATCCACTTCGTTCGCGGGCATGATTATCTTGATGCTCCAACAAACGTATTTGAGGGCTTCAAAAATACTGGATCTAAAGGAAGATACCTAGCGACACAGATTTAAGGAATATATAGATATGCTAGAGTATGATGCATATTAGGCTTAATGAGAATGAATTTAACGAATTGAGGTGTCCTTATTACTATTATTACTGGTAATGATGCATCCTGCCTAATTGAGGCCATGATCGACTCGAAGACTCAGACTCAGATGTGTGGTATGGAGCTGACAGTTCAGAAGATAGAGCGCTTCACATCTTCCGGGGCGGTGGCCTTTGAAAATAGTGAACGAAAGCTGCCGGATACGGCACCACTGGATTTCGACCAATCCGGCTGGATCGATCTATCCGCCGGAGCCTATCTGGTGACGTTCAATGAGATCGTAAATATTCCCGGAGATGTGGCTGCCCTGGCAAGGGCCCGCTCTACCCTCCTGCGTTGCGGGGCTAGCCTGGAGACTGCCCTTTGGGATCCGGGATACCGGGGGCGCAGCCAGAGCTTGCTCGTGGTCCATAATCCCTCTGGACTGCGGCTGAAGAAGAACGCCCGGCTGATGCAGCTGGTGTTCATGAGGCTGGAGAATGAGGCGGAGAAGCTGTATGAGGGGAGGTATCAGGGGGAGAACATTTGAGGTAGGTGATGACATCCCCAGGATCAGCTAAGAGGTCCACTCTCAAGTTCTTCATCTTGCTCTTCGCACTATCAGTACCATTCTGGCTGGCAGGTGGCATGGCTGAGCAAGAGCTTCCTCTTCCCTTCAGTCTGCCTGCAGGCGCACTCGTGCTCGTCTGTCCGATGGCTGCAGCACTGATCCTCGTCTACAGAGAGGAAGGATCCAACGGCATAAAGCAGCAGTTTTCAAGATGCTTTGATTATGGAAGAATCAAATCGAAGGTCTGGTATTTGCCCATCCTTTTTTTGATGCCCCTCCTCATGGCGCTGGAGTATACGGTGATGAAGCTGACCGGGATGCCAGTCCCTGATCCCCAGTTCACTTTTATTGCGCTGCCAGCATTCTTCATCCTCTTCTTCGTTGGCGGGGTGGGGGAGGAGATCGGCTGGACGGGATATGCTACCGACCCATTGCAGGCTCGCCGGACTGCATTGGAGGCCAGCATCATCCTGGGGATAATCTGGGCGATATGGCATGCAATCCCTTATATTCAGGGCCATAATGCACCACTCTGGATTTTGGGCCAGTGCGAAGCCGCAGTTATGCTGCGAGTTCTCATCGTCTGGATATACAACAACACAGGAAAAAGCCTGTTCGCAGCGATAGCATTTCATGCCAGCGTCAACCTCAGCGAATTGGTTTTATTCCCCATATATGGTTCTTATTACGATCCAATCATTGCCTTTTTCCTTCTGGCAGTCACGGCTGCCGCTGTGGTAATCCTATGGGGGCCCAAGACCCTGGCTGATTACAGATATGCCCGTTCAAAGGCTTGAGGAGATATTTTTGGGAGAATACATTGGGTGCTGATTTAGGCCTTCTAAAGTAAATCTCGCGCATTTCTGGATCTTGGTGATCATCCATTGTACTGTGGCAGGCTTCGTAGCTTAGCTTGTATTCATCTTTTTGCAGATTTGGCTCTAATGTATTCGTTTTTTTTTATGCCTTAGAGATATATTATCACCAGAATTTATTAATATCATCCAAACTATTTATCTCAATAAGTTCTTATGCTTAAAGCTCTAAAGGGCATTTATGAAGGTAAGATGTCCACAATGCAATGGAGATATTTTTGAGGTAGAGATTGATCGAGATACTATTGCACGGGGTTCAAAGAAGGCGGTTTCGAGGGATATGATAGTATATTGTCCTAAGAACCATCCAAATAAGATCCATCTGGAACTCGATGATTAGCCTGAGATAAAATATATGAGGCGGTTAAATGGATGATGGAGTATTAATAGGAGAGGTTCCCTCCATCGAAGAAGTTGAGTGGGTAACGCTAGGGAAGGAAATGCGTAAGGATACACTGAAGACGCTCAACGAAGATGCAAAAGGATTGGCAACACTGGGGTCGTCTCTATTGCTGGTATATACAGGGGCTTTGACATTGTTCAAGCTTCCTGAAAACGCCTCATATCTTGGATTGGGGATTATGGCAATCCCTATTGTCCTTTGGCTGGTTTGCATCTTTTTTGCCTCCAGCATAAATTTCAGCGAATTATCCCGCATATATGTCAATGATCCCAATGATGTTAAAAATTTTATAGAAAAAAGGATTAAGGAAAAATATGACAAGCTAATATGGAGCAGAAGGTTATTTATTATGAGCATTGCTGCTTCAGCGATTGTATTATTCCTTGGGGGAACATCATTTCAGGAAGAAGATCCAGCGCCACAGACAGTTCAATTTTTAGTTTCTGATAACTCATCTCCAGACTATAAGAATGCTTCTATCTCAGTTAATGAGTCGACAGGAAAGACAGATCCTGTTAAATTGATCGCAGTATCAGACGAAGCATATAAGGTAAGGTCTGCTCAAGGAACTGTTGTTGAGTTCAATAAAGATATGGCTAAAGCAATAATATATAACTAGTGTAATTATGTTACTGGATAATGGCAATCCCTATGAGAATGGCCGGCCCCAGAGTATAATCCTATCACCCGAGGACTTTTCATTTAACATATCTGATAGGAACCTCAATGCGATTGATCGCAGAGCAAAATGGACGGTTTTTATATATATGGCAGCCAACTGCGATTTGGCAGCTCACTTATTCGAGGATATTCTGGAGATGAAAGCGATTGGATCGGATGAAAATGTAAACATTTGCGTATTTTTCGTTGGTCCTCTAATCACTGATTCATTCTTTGCCAGATTGAATAAAGGGACGCCTCTTGGAGAGGATATCATCTTTCGGTTTTTGACGCTATCAGCAAGCGAACCGAAAATCCTGAAAGAGGTCATAAGCAATAACCTAATTTTATATCCTGCAGAAAATAATCTTGTTATACTGGCGGGTCATGGACTCGGATGGAAAGGCGCTTTGGAGGACTATGCCATAGGGAAGATGTATATTGAGCAAGGCAGATTCTCTCTCCCCCCAGGTGATGACGGTTCGCATTTAAAATACTGCTATGATCGCGCAATCAAGGCGATTAATGAAAAAAGATTGCAGAACAGGATGGCAAAGGATTCGATCAATGATGGAAACAAATCAAAGATTAACATAATCGCCTTTGATGCATGCCTTATGGGAAATATCGAGGCAATCAATCATTTCAAAGATTTATCAGAAATAATTGTCACTTCTGAGGATGTGTTCCCCGGATCGGGCTATCCTTATGATAAAATATTGCAGAAATTAAAAGCGGATCCCAATATAGATCCTAACGTAATGGCCATAAATATAATCAATCAAACAAAAGATTACTATAAAAATAAATTTGGTAATATAGTAATTACTCAAGCTGCCTTGGATTGCCATGAGCTCAAAGGCCTCAATCAAATGATATACAATTTGGCAAATAAAATGACAAAATACGGCACTATCTAGAAATCAAGTGAAATTTGTTTTTTACCAGCGATAGATTGTCTCATTTATGATATTATTGCTAATGTGGTTACACAAATCGGCCCATTTGGTTTGATTAAAGCAAATTTATCAGAATAATTTATAAAATAATTTTGTATTTTAAAAAAAATTACTAAGCTAACGCTATTGTTTTAGAATCTGGTTAGGCGATGCCGAATCTTTTAACCCGTATCTAGAAAAGGAATGAACATAAAGAATGCATTGAGTAGAGACTTTTGAGGCCTTCCAAAGACTCCTGCTCTCTTTAGCGCAGAGAGCTTTATCTGCTCTTTGATTCCTGGTTCCTCTAATTGTTTTTTTCTATGAGTCTTGAGACTTGTTGAATAGTAATTTTCTATGGGATTGTTTGTAGCCGGGGCATTATCGGTAAAGTAAAATGCTGTAAGGTTTGGCCAAAGCTCTTCGATTTTATCCAGCCTCTTTCTAACGGATATCATAAACGAGTCGGATTGCATCTTTAAAAATTTAAAATTATTTAAAGCTTCATGATAAGTTCTTTGCTCAAGGTTTTTGCTTTCTCTTCTACGTCTCAATTCCAGACGTCGAACAAAATCATAAAATAGGTGCTTGGCTTCTGCAATCCATGATTTGTATTCCTTGTTGCTTCTCTGTCTCATCATTTTCTCTTCTTCGATCAAGGTGGAAAGGAATTCAATCTCAAGTTCACGGTTAAAAAATATGTTAAGCATTTTGTATTTAAGCAATTCCTGTTCGATGCTTGTTTTTCGAGGAAAATCATTGACTATGAGCTTATTCAAGTGGAGCAAACAGAATTGATGGATTACCTTGTTGCCGAATACTCTTTTAAAAACATTGCTGTATCCTCTGTAAAGGTCTGTGACAATAAATATCTGCTTTTGAGTGTCGAGATTTCTTCGAAGGAAACCTTCGATAGTATCGGCATCTTTTGAATCGAAAAGCTCATCCGCGATTACTTGCCTTGTTACCGAATCAAGGAGTGTCAAACGATACTTTTGGTTTCGTCCTGCCTTGGGATGTTGCTCGTCATAATGCACGAACTGGATATTTTTGACCGAAGGGACATCTGTCTCCTCAATCGCGCACTGGACCATGTTCCGGATGGTATCTTTATCCCGAGGATACAGATAGCCCATTATCGATTCTATCACTTCATAAGATACGTGATTAAGCCTCAGACGTGTGCAGATTTCCGTGACAATCCCGAAGAAGTCTGTCTTTAGCTTGATCCAGAAGTCTCGATCTTCTTCGGTTGACTTCCCGCAAGCGCCACATAAATATTTCCCGACGTTTGCCCCTCCGAGATGTCTCTTCTGGCAGGTGTTAAAACCATTATGGCTCATTGGATGGCCACATTCGGGACATAATGGCGGCACTATTTTCCGAAAAATACCGCTCGCAGTAAATTCAAAGTCGTTTGAGTAATCCTGGAAGATATTTGAAAGCATTTCACGATACGGAAAATTTATCAAGCTTAATTGCATCTCAGTCATTGTAGGGTCACACAGGGTACATGATTATCATAATATTAATAACTTGTGATAGAATGTGCCCTGCCTACATCACTTATTTAGGAGATTGTGCCCAAAATACTTGGGAAACGATAAAGAGGCAGCAAATGTGATCAAATCGTGCATTGAGAATGCATTCAATTTTGGAGAGGGCTATAGAGACCTAAAGAATATTGCCGAATCTCTCCTAGATTGCCAAATACCATACAATCTAAGCGTAGCGGCAAGGTCTTTAAAGGATTTCTTCGAGCAATCCGGGCTGATTTTAGCATCCGATGTGCCCGGCGGTAAGGGCATGCCAGCTGGCATATCGATTTACTGTCCTGATCCTGCTGAATTTGATCCCCAATATCTTCGTGCTGTAAATTCATCGGATATGGGTTTTTGGCCTTGGTTCCTCGGAATGTATGCTTTGTGCACTCTAGGACAAGATGCAGTAAATAGTCCGCTCATAGGATTAATAGATGAAACCATGAAGGATTTGATGGGAAAAGGAGAGTACAGGCCGAATAATTAAACTATAATTTTATCTATCTTTATATTTAATGTGTCTTTGCTATGAAAAACATCTAATAAAGGATAACAAGGGGTTCATTTCACCCCCCTTGAGAATCTTTTTTAACAAAGTAGCCTGCACCAACTAACACCTCAATCATCTCGTCTAAGCTGGGATAATTTGACTCTTCCGAAAAGCTGACCTTAACATTCTTTGGCTTGGCTAAGCCATCATCTTTGTACATCTCTTGGTTGATGAGGAGATGATGTAGCACTACCAGCATTTTTCTGGCTAAAGCAACAGTAGCTATATTTTTCCCTCTTCTGGCCATAATTCGCAAGAAGAACCTCTTTAATTGCGTCTTGGCTTTAGTCCTTGATAATGCATGGGGGCACTCGATTATCATCCTTCTGAGGTACTTTGATCCCATTTTAGTGATCTTGCCGTTATACCTTTTTCCTGCAGATTCATAAACAGAAGGATCGAGTCCAGAGAACGCTGCTAACTTTTTCCCAGATGCAAAATTCCTGTAATCTCCTATCTCAGATAGAATCGCTGCCGCGGATACAAAACCAATTCCTGGAATAGACATCGCGATCTCAACATCCCTTTTTCTCGCCTTAAGAAGTCTGCTGATCTGTGCATCCAACTGCACGAGTTTCTTATCGACTTCATCTATCATTTGAATATGAGATTTTATGAGGAAAATGCTGATTGGTGAAAGGCCAGCTATAATGGCTTGCTTGATCATCTCTTTATTCTTCTTCACCTTCTTGGAGGGTATCGACTCGACTATGACATCCGCACTTCTGCCATCAACTAGTCCTTGAAGAACGTGTCTTCCAGACTTCCCGAAAACATCTGAGAGTTCTGATGCAAGCTTAATGGTGCATGCCTCCAATTCCTGAATGGTTCTGGCCTTAAGCTTAGACCTGAAATCAACATAGCCCTTTCTTGCCCTGGTTAGCGCCCTTAGTTCGCGATCTTCTTTAGGAAGAATCATTGAGGGGTTCGATCTGGTTATTTAGACACAGTTCCGCAAGCCATTCTGCATCTCGTTTATCCGTTTTAGCACCAGAATGACGACGAGTTTTGAATGCATTTCCTAGGATGAACTCAAATTCGTCGTCTAATACCTGGTAGACTAAATGCCAGTAATTGCCTGTAGACTCTACTGCTACCTTTTTGCAGTTATTATCCTTCAACCAGGATGCGAAACAAAGAACGCCTTCTACGGTCATATCGAACCGATTTAGGACTTTTGAGCCGTCCCTGGAGAGAATGCAGGCCATCAAAAATCTCTTGTGAATATCTGCACCACAAGCTTTATTCTCTTGTCTCTTCATTTATTCCCTCATCTGATATGGGCAGATTAAAGTTCCCTTAAAGGGTTCGCATTGCTATTCACGTTCAAGGACGCATTCGGGTGCTCGATAGTCTTGGCCGGTTTTATGACGGGCTGTAAGCCCCAAGGCACATCGGCCTTCACTGCCCATATCAGCCTCGTCTATGGAGTCTACCTGGTTTTTCATCTTTCGGGTGCGATTCCAAAGCCTGCCTTCAAAAAAAAAGAATCATGCTGTTTTGTGGTTTTGTGGACTTATTCAATATCTCTGATGTCCTGCTGAACTTCCTGCTGGTGGTTGGCTGGCAGAAATAATGCAGGGATATTCTTAAAAAGGAAAAGATCTAAAGTGTCTGCCAGAGGCGAAATAAGAGGTGACAGCATGCCCGTGAGCAAGAAACAGCTGGAGAAGCTGAACAAAGTGAAGAAGGCCAAGGCAGAGGAGCTTGCAAAGCAAGCAGCTGGAGGCAGCGAATCTGCCAAGAAGAAGCTCAAGAAGCTCCAGAAAAAGATCAAGTAGATCCATATTTTCTTTTTTTGGCAGCAGAGCACATCCCGAAGACCTTCAGGATGTAGATGAGCCCGATGTGGCAGAGATTTTTTAGGCTCTTTGCTGAATCCGAATTATGTGGGTGAGGCCCGGCAGAGATTAGCCTTCTGTTCTTCTTCAAGTTCCATTCCAGGCTATTCCTGTGGGCCATCGGAAGAAAAATGGGAGTCGGATGATAGATCCGATTATTCCTTTGCTTTCATGTCCATTTCCCAGATTCCAAAGGCATTATTCTCGGTGTCCAGACAGACCACGAAGTAGCCCATTCCAGGGACGGACATCTTGGGAACTATGATCTTGCCGCCCAGCTTCTCCGCTTTCGCCGCATACTCGTCAACCGACGGCACTCCTATGTAGTTTATGATCTGCTGTTCCGGATGCATCCTCTTCATCATGCCTCCACCAGGTGCGCCAAAGGTGTCTATCATTGTATAATCCATCCCAGGCATGCTCTCCATCCTCCATCCAAAAAGGTCGGAGTAAAAGGTCTTTGCTCGCTGAATGTCGTCAGCAGGTATCTCAAAATGTACAATACTTGTCATTTATCTTACCTCACCATTTTATAAAGCTCTTAATTCCATCATATTCGTAGATCTTCTTGTTGTGAACTCCTCCCACGGCCTAAAGGCCGGGGCTTCCCTGCTGCTTCTTCGTTTTTACGCCGTCATAGCCCTCTGGCATCGGGGCGCGTTTCGCGGGAATTTTCGGTTTCCGTTTCATTGGCCCAAACTTACATCAGATTCGCGATGCAGAGGTTCAGATCTCATTGGACAGATTCGGGGTGTTCCCTCCCTACTCTGTGGAATTGTCTGGCGAATCCAAAATCTCCCCGAGAGAGAAGTGATCGATCATCCAAGTAGCACTTGAAGCCTGCATGGAATCATGTCTTAGTTAAGTGGAGGGAATGACGGGATATATAGGTGATCTATGCGGGACGAATGTAATTGGGGCAAAGGACTCCGCTTTCATCCTGTTGCGACTTCGTCGCAACTCCCCCGGACTCGCAATCCGGGAGACCTCTCTAAAGGATGGGGACTTCCCGAGTTGGCCTATCGAGATGCATCGATTGCCGTTCTTGACTCAACTGGAATACCCCAGCTCTTTCGCTCTGGTATAGGCAACATCTGCCTCTTCGTCCCGACCCTGAGCCTTGAGGGCTTCGCCACGGTTGTACCAGGCGTCGGCAAGATCGGAATCGAGCTGGATCGCCCTGTCCAGTGCCTCCAAAGACTCATCATACCTTTCCAGTCGCCAGAGAAGTTCGCCCCGATTGCTCCAGGCAGCAGGATAGTCTGGCATCAGCCTTATGACCTCATCGACTGCAGTTATGGCCTCCTGGTAATCGCCCTGTTCATAAAGAATATCAGCTTTAAGGGACCAGGCAATAGTACTATCCGGCTCCAGCCTTATGGCCTCTTCAATCGCAGTGAGGGCCTCATCGTACTCTCCCTGAAAATAGAGAGCAGATCCCTTAAGGCTCCAGATCGAGCCATTCTCCGGCTCCAGACCTATGGCCTGGTCAAGAGCGACAATCGCCTCATCATATTCCCCCAGCTCATGGAGTGCGCCGCCTTTATAGCTCCAGGCACTAGCAAGCTCTGGGTCTATCCTTATGACTTCATCAAAGGCCTGTATAGCTTCCTCGTATCTTCTCTGATTGATGAGTGCTGTGCCCTTATTGCTCCATGCCACGGGATTCTCTGGATCCAGCCGGAGGGCTTCATCGTATGCCTCAATGGCCTCTTCGTAATCCCCCTGGCTAAAGAGCTCATTGCCTCTTTCCAGCCATTCCTCTGCATTCTCTTGACAGGTTGACGGCGCCGCTATCGCTATTATAAGAATGAATAAGGGATAAATCAGTTTCATGATGGTCTTATACGCGCTCGAAAGAGATATGATTATCGGACTTGAGAGGGTATTGTGCATTGTCAGGTTATGATTCGGGGCCACTTTCGAAAATCCAGTTATTGGGATTTCTGGTTGCGGAGCCCTTAATGATCGTAGTATCCCCTGCATTTATCTGATGGTGGGTGGCCTCGATCTGGCGCTGGGGTGAGATAGTTCCAATAACTATGGCGCCTAAGATTGCACATGTTCATGTTTTCAATATCAATATCAATCCCTCAATCCACCCCTTCATAGCTTGTCTAGCTGTCATCATGCTTTGGAATGCTCATCGGATCGTTCTCAGATTGAAAGGGCCTGCGGCAAAATCTTATTTATTTTCTTTCTCAGCTCCTCATTGGCTTCGCCCAATTTCCTTTCCACCATGATTCTCTTGACAATAGTGATCCAATGGACCTTAACCACAGAAGGATATATTAGACCCCCCTAATGCTCATAGGAGTGCCCAGCGAGATCACAATATCGCAAAGGCTTGGGTTGGCGGGAACTTTGCTTGATATGTATGCTACAGTGAGTTGCCTCACATCGATATCATGATACAAAACCAGCGAAGGCCGGAGCTTGTCATTAACCAGATCTGAATAGGAAAGAGGTGCTAAGACTATATCACCTTTTTTAAAATCCTCATTCATACGCTGGCTCATCTTCCAGTACATCGGTAAGCGAAAGAGCTGCTATCTCCATCAAGCCTTCTACAATCTCCTCATCGGTCTTCTCAACATCAGACTCGTAGGGAATGGGTCGCTTTCGGTCTTTGCGTTCCAGACTCTCAAGCATATGTATAGCTTTCGTCTCATGCTATTTAAGACTTGATCATCAATGCCAACGATAGTAGACATGTCGCCAAGCAAGGATTTCAGAGCAGCCTACAATTCGAACTATGACGTCTCGATCCTCTGCATGGAAATGGTGCTTCCTGCGATATCTCGTCGTGTTTTCCTTCCAGATCAGCTGCAACCCCCTGTCCAGAGGAAAATTTCTTATTCCCTGCCGTCTAGATAACATCGATGATAAAGAAGGTTTTTTGCTCTGGTATCAAGAGGTCGGGGGAGATTGTATCTCTCATCCTGATTCTCTTCCTGATATGCGGATCGGCTCTGGCGGCCACCATCACCGTCCAACCTGGGGAACGCATTCAGGAGGCCATCGATCAGGCCCGCACAGGCGACATCATCGAGGTTATGAGCGGCACCTACCAGGGAACCCTGGATATTAAAAAGGAGGTTGCCCTGATGGGCATCGACTCTGGAGAGGGCATGCCGGTAATAGACGCCGGATCTATCCTCGGATCGGTGTTCATGACCGCAAACAACAGCCAGATAAGCGGATTTAGAATAGTGAACCCGAATGGAGACGGGATTGACGTCACCTCCAGCCACAACACGATCAGCAATAACACCATAGAGGCATGTGGAGCTGCAATCTACCTCATGGTCTCAGATAAAAATAAGATCGTCAACAACAATGCCTCCGTCCGCTGCCAGGGGGTGATGGGCCTTCTCTCCAGCGACGGCATCATGCTGGCCCACTCGGACGAGAACATCATCGAGGGCAACACTGCATCCGGCGCATCCATGGGCATATACCTCTACTATTCCCACAACAACACCATCCTCAATAACGCCGCCCTGAGCAACGATCATGGAATCGCCATCAAGGGCTCAAGAGATAACATCATTCAGGAGAACCGGGCCATTGGCAGCAAAGAGGAGGGAATCGGCCTTCTCAATGGCTGCTCGGGAAATACAGTGACAAAGAACAATGTGACAGGCAACTCAATCGGGATCTACCTGCGCGAATCAAACCAAAACACAATCTATCTGAACGACTTTATAGATAACCTCCAGAATGCCCTGTCCTCTGATTCAGAGAACATCTGGCACTCTCCTGAACAGATCAGCTACTCATCTGCAGGCAAGAGCTACACCGGCCTATTGGGAAACTACTGGTCTGACTATAAGGGCAATGACTCGGATGGCAACGGCCTGGGCGATGCCAGCTACAGCTTTGAGTATGATGGCCAGGATGACCATCCACTGATGACTCCCAGTAGCGATCTGATCAAGCCCAAGATAACACATAAGGGCATGGTAATAGGTTAGCCTGAGCAATGGATGGAGATGGAGCGACGAATCTCTTTTTTTGCTGCCCAGGCCGTTTCTCCATCCTTTCTCCAAGCAGGCCAGAAAGGTGCCTACAATGGCAGCTCGTACTTGACCTCGGTTACCGTGCTCCCCCAGATCTCATGAGTCAGCCTCTCCCTTTGAACAAATCCCACCGATCGATAGAGATTTGCTGCTATGTAAAGGGCCTCCACCGTCCAGAGGAAGATCGATTCATACCCAGAGATGCGGCTGAAATCCAGGGCCTCTTCAACCAGCCACCTGCCGATTCCTCGCCCCCGGATCTCCGGCTCCAGGAGAAGCCAGCGAAGCTGGGCCTCCTTTTGCGAATGCCTCACTATGGCCATCGAGCCCGCAATCCGATCACCGTCTTTTAGAATCCAGATGCGCTCCTGCGGGGATTGGGATTGAGCGAACTCGGCCAGGGGCAAAGCAACATAAATATCAAAGGTATAGTCCCAGCCCTGCTCGGGAGCATAAAGAACGGCGTGCATGTAAGTTATATATCCAATATCCCCCGGCCAAATATCGTGGCATACAGAGATCGTTGAATGGGGAAAAGGTTTTTTCATTTTGCCCCTCCAGCTAAAGAACTAGCCTGTACTTAACCTCGTTCACAATGCTTCCCCACCTCTCATGCCGAACCCTCAATATCTGCTCGAATCCCACCGATCGATAGAGCTTCTCTGCTATGGGAAGGCTCTCTGCCGTCCAGAGCACAATGGATTCATACCTCATGTCCCGGCTGAAATCCAGGGCCTCTTCTACCAGCCACCTGCCAATTCCTCGCCCCCGGATCTCCGGCTCCAGGAGAAGCCAGCGAAGCTGAGCCTCCTCCTCTGTGCGCTTGACTATGGCCACCGAGCCCGCGATCCGATCACCCTCCTCCAGGATCCATATCTTCTCCCGGCTGGATTTGGACTGGGCAAACTCCGCCAAAGGCACAGCCACATAAACCTCAAACGTATGGTCCCAGCCCTGCTCGAGAGCATGGAAGATGCCGTGCATGTATATGATATATCCGATATCCCCTGGATGGAGGTCATGCCTCATGCCGAGGGATGGATCGGGAAAGGGCTTATTCATTGTATCGGGGGCTAATACTCAGCTTCGCATAAATAATGTCCGGGGGTCCCTCCCTCCGACTCATCCAGGCTGCTGATTCATTCCGGCCTCATATCGTCCGAGCCGTGTCGGCCCAGGGTGTGATCAACCTGGTCTACCAGGCGAGTGATCTTCATTCACCGCCCTCGACGGTCCAGATCCTCCCGTAGTTGCTGGGGATGCAGATCTCTAGCCACTCCCCTGCCCCTGCCCTGAAGCTGTCCTCCCCATGAATCTCCTCATAGTAATCGCCTCCCAGCGGGAAGGAGAAGTATGCCTTCTGATCGCTATCTGTGAAGTTAAGGGCCACCAGGCTGAAAGCGTCACCTGCCCGCCGGGAGAAGAGCAGCAGTCCTCGGGACTGGTATCTCTCAGGATCATCATAAAACCAGTGCTCCCCCCTCAGGAACTGCGCCTTCCGTCTCAGCTTCATCAGCCTTCTGGTCAGCCAGATGGTCCTCTTTCCAATGGGATCGTAGAAGTAGTCCCACCTCATCGGCCGGAACATCACCACCCTCCCCATGCCGCTCTCCGGGAGGAAGTAGTTCTCGCACAGCTCCTGGCCCTGCCAGATCAGGGGAATCCCCCTGGCAGTCATGATCGCTATCAGATAGGGCTGGACCTTGTACCAATACCTTCTGTCCCCCTCCTTCAGTAGATCGTTGTCATCCCTGCTGATGGTGCAGAAGTTGCAGACGAACCGGTAGTGGTCGTGGTTCTCAATATACTGCAGGGCGCTCTTCTGGATGGTGTCCTCATTGATCTTCTCCTTCGCTGGATAGCCGACAAGGCCCAGCCGATGGCCAAGATAGGTCAGACGGCCCGCTAATTCACTGGCTTCGGCTCGGGCCACGGCAATGGCAGCATCAAAGGTCTGGTTCTGCCAGGTGCTGCTGCTGTAGGTCTTCTCCAGCACCTCCACCGGCTCCTCCAGCTGCTCTGCACACTGGATAAGGTGGATCTCATCCCCCTCGAAGAACCTCTGCCAATGGTCCTGAGATCCTCTCATTCCAAAGACCAGCTTGTAGGTCTGATAGACCAGATTGGCATAACCCAGGCCCGTGGGTCCGTCCCAGTAGTTGGGAACGCAGTCGTACCTGAACCCATCCACGTGATAGGTGCTCAGCCAGTGGTGATTGACCGTATAGAAGAAGTCCCGGGTTAGGGCTCGATTGAAGTCGGTGCTCTCTCCGAAGAGGTCTTTGGCGAAGGACCCCAGAAACGGATTCTCCCCAAAGCCCATCTCTCGGTAGAGGTAGGAGTAGGGAAATAGGCTGTCCGTATGGCCGTAGACCATATCCAGGATCACAGCTATCCCTTTTTGATGGGCGGAGTCGATCAGCCTCTGCATATCTCTTCTTTTGCCAAACCTCTCGTCCACCCCGAAGTAGCCGATGGGCAGAAATCCCCAGTCTGTGGTGTTGGATATATTGGTGACCGGCATGATCTCTATGCAGTTGACTCCCAAGTCTTGCAGGTATTCCAGATGGCGGGTGGCAGTCCTCATGTCCCCGCCGAACTCATTGATCATCAGCTCATAGACTATGAGATCCTCTTGCCTGGGAGTCTTCCATAGCTCTTCTTCATCGCTCCAGATATGAGGCTCGTAGCCTAATGTAAAAGCGGAAAGCTTCCCGATGCCAAACTCCCTGGCATAGGGGTCTATGATCCAGTCGATGGGCTCATTATTCCTTCTCTCCAGAAAATAGCGGTATACATATCTTCCCGGCTTGCCCCAGGCAGATTTCTTATGGGGCTTCTCAGAGGCGTCTATCTCCACCTGGCCGTGCCAGTATTCTCCATAATTCGGATCAATAGAGCATTCCATCTCGAAGGTCTTTGCCGGAACATCTTGAAGGAACTGGTCATTCTCATGGATGAGCTTAACCCCGAGCCCAACTCCATCTGAATCCGATACCCAGGGCAAGAATACGCCAAAGTCTGCTCTGCCCTCTGGCGTGCATCTGGCCCCCAACTTTCCCAGTGGCAATAGATTCATGAGGCTCTGACACTTGCACTTGCCATTTATTCTAGATAAAGATTATGAATGATTAATGCAGTATCGAGGATCACAGATTTATCCTATAGATGATATAGAACGCTCCAGCCATGTACACAATCATCGCCTGCGGCATCTTCAAGGATGAGATCGAGAGATTGAGAGCCGATCTCGGATTTCCCTTTAAAGCTCGCTACCTGGGCCCTGGCCTGCATGTTGATTTCGACGAGCTTAAGGATGCCCTGGAAGAGGAGTTGAAGAGAGCTTCATCGGATGGCAGCCAGGGGATTATAGTGGCTTATGGACAGTGCCATCCCAAGATGGATGCGATCCTGAAACCCTACCATGCCGCCTTAATGGATTGTCAGAACTGTGTGGATGCCTTCATATCCCGCCAGGCCGTAGAGAAGAAGGCACGCGAGGGCCTCTTCTTCTACCTCTCCCCAGGCTGGCTGGATGCCTGGAAGGATATATTCAAGCGATTGGGCTGGGATCCGGAGATAGCACGCCTGCATATGGGCTCATTCAAGGGTTCGGTTTATATCGATACTATGAAAGATGCTCAGGAGAGGGAAGAGGAGCTCTTGGAGTTCTTCGATTTCACCAACCTTCCCTTCACCATCATGCCCATGGAGCTGGACCACTTCAAATCACTGATCATCAAAGCTATAAAGAGCTTGGAGGATTGAGCTTGGACGAGCTGGAAGAGATTAAGAAAAAGAAAATGGAGAAGATGATGAGCGAGATTAACAAACCCCATGAGCCAACCGTAGAGCTGCCAGGAAAGCCGATCATTGTCACAGATGCAACCGTTGATGCCGCTTCAAACCAGTACCCTCTTCTGATCCTGGACTGCTGGGCGGAGTGGTGCGGCCCCTGCCGCATGATCGGCCCGATCATCGAGGAGCTGGCTGCAGAGATGAAGGGACGGGTGGTCTTTGGCAAGTTGAATGTGGATGAGAATCCTCAGACTGCCAATAGGTTCAGGATCTCGGCGATACCCACCCTGATGGTCTTCAAGGATGGAAAGCTCATCGATAAGCTTGTGGGCGCCTATCCCAAGCCCTCGCTGGTGGCAAAGATTCAAAAGTACCTCTGAAGGTCTCTTTTGATTCGTCTTTTTTTTGCATGAATGCGATTGCCCAGATCCTTTGCCCCCCTAAGGTATGCTGCCGGAAAGCATTACTCGTGGATATCCGGAGACGTTGTAGACCTCTCTGGTGGAGAGATTATCCGGAGTTATATATGAGGGCTTGGTTCTCATGTACTGATTCTTGATGAAGAACGGGGTGTAGATATCTGAATTGAATTTGAATTTCGATACCGATCCCTGCCGCTGGCTGAGGTTGAGTTCGGATTTCGTCTCAAGGCCAATCTTGATGCCAGCCGTTCGGCGGCTGCTCTTCCATCCCAAAGCCTTTGGGGCCTTGATGCTCTCGCTTCCAGCGCGCAGGACTTTTACATCTTCGGCGGCATTCCTGGTCTCATTCGATGCGATGCTTCCTTGGGCGTTCAAGGTGATATTGGATGTCATATTTGGGGCCATATTCTCGTCGCCCTTCGGCACTTCCCCCGCATAAGCCAGGGATACGACCGCCGCCATGATGGTCAAGGCGCTCACCAGGCAGAAGACAGCATGTACCATGTCATACCCTCTAATTCATCAATTGGCCCTGTCTTCTCATTCTTCGGAAGAGGATTATGGCCAGCATTGCCACTCCAGCGAGACCGGCTGGAAGGCCTGAGCTCTTTGTCTCATCCGCATTGCTTCTCACTACTATCGGCTTGGCCTCGATGATGTTCTCCTGCAGGTCTACTATGCTGCCATCCTGCCCGATCAGGGCGGTTTGTAGCTGATAGACCCCCGGCTCGAGGGTAGAATTCCAGGTGATCTCCACCGTCTCATCATCCCCGGAGAGAAGAACGGGGGTCTTCTTCTCGGTGATATTGAGCACCTCTCCCCCACCAGAGAGGGTGAACCTGAGGAGCCCCTCAAAAGGAACCCGGGAGTCGCCCATGACGGTGGCGCTTGCCCCTGTCTCATCCTGATAGGTCTCAGTTATCTGGGCATCCTCAATCGCCACAAATGGGTTCATAAAGGCCCTGGTCTGATTGTGGTTCAGCTCCACAATCTTGACCCGGCCCTCATATGTCTGGCCGTTCTCCAGTATGGGCTTCCATTTGTAGTCCTTTTCAACGGCCATGGACATGAGCCCAGAGATGGGCACTGCCCTCTCCCGGGTTACATATAGCGCTCGATCTCCCTGAACCAGCATGTAATAGATGTCCACAATGGTCGGATCGCTGGCGCTTATCGCCAGGTGAAGGCCCCGGGAATCGGAACGAAAATCGCGCACATCAAACCTTACCGGCTCAACTCCGCCATAATAGAACCGGTAGCATCTCCGGGACTGCACCGCACCATCCTTTATCTCGCCCGCATCATCGCTTCTGTTGTCCTTCGTCCCATCATCTCGCAGAGTTGCGCAGACCGAATAGCTTCCCTTATCGACTTTGAGATTTGGCCAGCGCACTACATAGGTGCCGGGGCCATCGATATCCAGTTTTCTGCTATTCAGAACCTTGTTGTCCTGGGTCAGATCCATCTGAAGAATCCCTTCTCCTCCTCCCACCAGTGTGATATCGGCGGAGTCGATATTGGAGTAGAGGCTAAAGATCTCTATGGACTGAGCGGTTGCGGCCAGGGCCATCAGTAGGGCTAATGCCGCAAGATGGCGGATAGAACAGATAGAGCATATTTTCATGGGACGAAACCTGCCTGGCAACCTGTCATTTCTGAATGGGTTTAAAACTAACGTATCGAAGTGAGGGAATGAGGCCGGCGCGGCAGAAGGCAGAAAGCTCAAGAGAGCTCTGCCAACAACGGCCAACGGGCTGCTCCAAACCTCCAGTTATCAGATCGATATACTATGGGTAAACGGCGCGATGATGCTTATTAGCAGGCTGGTCAGAATCACCCAGGTGAAAATGGCGACTGCAGTTCTGGTGAGCTTCTCCGCCTTCTCGGGCGGAACCAGCCGCTCAAAGCCCGTTTGGACCAGATCTCTGAAGATATGACCTCCATCCAGGGGACCGGCAGGAAGGCAATTGAAGAGGCCGGCATAAAGGTTGATCCAGCCTATCCAGAGGAGGAGGTTCGCTATCCAAAAGAACCTCTCACCCAGGGGCTCCGCCCAACCAACCGGTTCGTAGACCGCAGTCAGCCAACCGCTGAATCCGGGAAATCCCTTCTGGGTGAATCCGGGAATTCCTGAAAAGGGCAGGTTGAGCATGTAGGCGAAACCCTCTACGCCTCTCTTTGGAATGGTCTTCAGGATCCCGAGGAACTCGCTGGCAGGAGCTTCCTGGAATGCCACACCACCCGCATAGATGGCGTTCCCTGACATTTCAATGCCGATAAAGCCCGTTCCCGCAGCATCCGACTCCTCATTCTGCTCCTCCTCTCCCTGGCCAGCAGCGGAGGTGAGGTTGACCTGGTAGCTCTTGCCACTTCCGGTGGTGATGGTGATGATCTGACCGGGTCGGGTGAGGTTCATCTCCCTTCTGAAGCCCTCAACATCCACCACCTCCTTGCCGTCGATCCTGGAGATCACGCTGCCCGCAGGCAGGCCGACGGAATCGGCGGGAGAGTCCGGGAAGATGGAGGCAACCATGATTCCCCTTGCCGCCTGGCCGGGGAGGTTGAAGATCTCCTTTTGGCCGTTGTGCAAGACCTCCATCTCCACCATGGTGCTGCCCAGATTGCTGTAAAGCTCCTCTATCTTTATCGCATTCTCTCCATTCACCTGAAGCAGGACCATGCCGCTCTCAAAGCCTGCCTCCTCCGCTATTGAATCCTCCTGGACACCCACCGCAATCAGCCGGTCAACAGGGGATATGGAGCCCAGAACCGGCCCAAAGAAGAGGGCCATGGCCAGCGCGGCCACCATGAAGTTGGCTATGACCCCGGCGGAGAGAATCCTGATCCTGGCGGCCCTGTTCACCAGGGACGGCTTGTTCTTTGTGCCGAAGAGATCCTCCTCATCCGGCTCAACAAAAGCAGCTATTGGGGCAACGAGCAGGGTTACTATGCCCATGGACTTGACCCTGACCCCTTCCACTCGGGATAGGATGCCATGGGCGAACTCATGCACCAGCATGGTGACGAATAGGGCGATCCAGCCCCATAAAAAGGGGATATACTCGTTCAGACCGGGGATGAGCAGGATATTTCTGGGTGCATTGTAGCTGCTGGGCTCGGGTGGAGAGAGAATCATCAGGTAGGTCATGAGCAATACGAGGATCAAGAATGTGGCCATACTCAGGATCACCAGAGGAATTCCGATAGTTACCGCCGTTCTCCATATCCACTTGGGGCGGCTCAGCTGGTCGAGCAGCTTCAATCCTTTGGTTGTCCGCAGGAATATGAGGAGGGGTATTCCTGATATCCCTCCCACAGTCACACCTCTCTTCTTCCATGCCTCGCTATCTCTCAAGGGCAAAAGGAGGATGGAATACAGGCCTATCAGCGCCGCTGCGATAAGCATCCAATCTGCGAATTCTAGCTGTAAATCGAAGCTCAAAACTCCAGCCTCATCAGGTCAATTCGGTGTTATATGTCTGGCATCATGTATATAAGTTGAGACGAGGGCTTTAGAGCAATCCCTGTTCCTCAAGTTCCATCTTGGCCAGATCCTCATGCTTCCTCTCCAGGAAGCTGTATACATTACCATGTGGCGCGCCATCCAGGAGCATCTCTATCGCTGCGCGTGCCACTCTGATCTGCTCGGGGTAGCCGAGTATGGCCACCGTCTTGCCGTAGACGGAGACCTTGGTGCCCGAGAGCCGCTCCATTATCTCCCTCGACCTTCCATCCTTGCCGATGATGCGTCCCTTCAACCGTTCCATATCGCTCCTGGTGCCTGCTGTCTTGGATATGTCCAGCACATCGAGCATCAGCATCTCGTCGTCCAGGATCGCCAGCGCTCTCTCCGGCGAAAATCCTCTGCCAATCGCCTTCACCAGGTCCATGACCCTCAATACCTGCAATGGATCTTCTGCGGATGTGACAGAAATTGTGCCTGTATCGCTGTCTATCTCCAGAGAGGTCTTTGTCTTCTCTTCTATGAAGTGTTTCATGGAGCCGTTAGGTCCCACCAACACTCCTATACGTTCTTCTGGGATCTTTATATCCATTGTCAGCCTCCTTTTATCTTGATCAGCTACTCTCCTTTTTTGCCTTTTCAGCTCCATCCTTCTGGATCCTGGCATAGATCTCCTCGGATGAGCCAATGGAGTACTTTTTCTGGAAGTAATGAACTATATTGGAGATGTCTCGCTCCAGGAACTTTCTGGCCATGGGATGGTCCAGGGTGACCGATTGTCCCATATCTATTATCACCGGCTCGCCATCATCGTATAGGATATTAAACTCGCTCAGGTCGGCATGAACCAGACCGGCCTGATTGCAGAGCAGGGATATATATTCGACGATCTTCTGGTAGATTTGCTCGGCCTCTGCAGAGTCCAGCTCGACATCCTTTAGGGGTGGTGCGACATAATCTCCCTTGCCGATCAGATCCATAACCAGAATATTCTCCTTCATGGTGATGGGATGGGGTACCCGCACACCCACTTCCTCCGCACGCATGAGATTGCGATACTCCTTGCGGGTCCAGGCGGCGACAATAGCTCTTTTCGTGCCCTTGACGCTTCCAAATCTGGGATCGCCATGCAGGTAATCCTGCATCACATTGAAGTTGCTGGTAGAAATGCGATAGATCTTAAGGGCAAGCTCTCTGCTGCCCACCAGAGCCCGGAATATATTCGCCTCTTTTCCGGTGCAGATGGAACCTCCCAGGGCATCTATGACCCCTTTGCTTGCCAGGCTGTACAGGTCCATCAGGGTTCGCTTGTCAAAGACAGCGTCCTGGACATTCAGGTCATCGGAGTCCTTGATTCTGGTACGAAGAACATCAATACGAGTATCAAAATCCTCATCCTTGCTGCGCCTGCTCATGATTTGTCTATCCGGCTTATGAAGAGCCCTTCAGAAAACCTTTGCGCTGCAGCCAGTCCACTTGAGGGCCGGTGTATCTCCAGACCACGTCAGCCTTCTCATTCTGGAACTCCCAAGGGATGATTATGACCACGTCGCCCTCTCGTATCCAGATCCTCTTCTTCATCTTTCCCGGTATGCGGGCCATCCTGGTTACGCCGTCAATGCCCCTGACCTTGATGCGATTGGAGCCAAGCAGGCTTTCTACATGACCGAATATCTCTCTATCCTGTTTGCGAGGGAGGCGAACTCTGGTTATTACTGCTCCTTCCTCCCCACCATGACCTCTATTGTACAGCTTATCACCTCAAATAATAATTGCAGATTTTAGATTAGATGCCGGATCGATGAGATCCTGAGCGGCGTTGAATCGCTATCTGGCTCATTTGCAGCCAGAATCGCCAGAGCAACTTGCCGCACCACCTCAGTCGAAAATGACGCTTAAATAGTTAAAGCTTGTGTCGATCCGAATCCTAATGGGCCCGACGCGATTCGAACGCGTGATCCCCGCCGTGTGAAGGCGATGTCATAACCAGCTAGACCACAGGCCCTCGAAGTAAGGAAGTAAGGCATCAGATATTAGTATCTTGCCCTAGAGGAAAAATCCCTTGGCCAGTTTTGGGCTCGTGACAAGGAATTATTTAAATATCTATTCGCGAGCTTAATTAAATAAATGAGTCAAATCTTCAGAAATCCTGTTTATCTTTTGTATGAGAGGCGGCTCAAGTCTCAGATCCTGGCAGGGTCACCGGTGGAGCATATAGCGATAATTCAGGATGGAAACCGCAGGTATGCCAGGCAGAAGGGCCTCGCCAAGACTCTTGGCCATAGCCTTGGCGCTGAGACCTCGGAGAGGGTGTCAGACTGGTGCCTGGAGGTGGGGGTTCGGCATCTCACCCTTTATGCTTTTTCCACAGAGAACTTCAGCCGGGAGGATTCGGAGAAGCGCTATATCTTTGATTTGATAAAGAAAAAGTTCAATGAGCTGAGAAATTCAAAGAAAATCCATTTCAATAGAGTTCGGGTGCGAGCCATCGGTCGGTTGGAGATGCTTCCCGATGATCTGCAGGAGGAGATCCGATTGACTGAGGAGGCCACGAAGGATTACAAGAAGATGTATCTGAATGTGGCCCTGGCTTACGGAGGTCAGAGGGAGCTGGTGGATGCCGCACGCTCCTTAGCCCACCTGGTGGAGGAGGGAAGGATCAGATCTAAGGATCTCGATGAGACCATCATCGCCCAGCATCTCTATCCCCAGGACGGCATTTCCGTTCCCAAGGTGGATCTGATCATCAGGACGGCGGGGGACTTTCGCACATCGAACTTCCTTCCCTGGCAGGCCAATGGCAATGAGTGCGCCGCCTACTTTTGCGCTCCTTTTTGGCCGGAGTTCAGGAAGATCGACTTTCTGCGGGCCATCAGGACTGCACAAACCAGGGCATCATGCCAATAAGCTTAATAACCTGAAGCATGCCATCAGAGGTGTTCTAGTCCCGATGGGGTAGTGGATATCCCGGAGGCCTGCGGAGCATTTTCGCGCAGAGAGCCTTCAACCCGGGTTCGAATCCCGGTCGGGACGTGATATTTATCCTGCGCAGAAATTTAGCTTTGGCATGAAGCATCTCGATCTCCGTGCATTGCCCAGCACTTCATTAATTGCCTATTAGTCTGCTGCTAGCTCCTCTCCGCTACCGCCGTTCCTCCTTCAAGCTGGATCTTCTTCAGTCCAAACTGCCTGGCAAAGTCTTCGACGCTCTCATCAAAGCCCTTCTCAAGAGAGGCCAGTGTCAATCCTGGCCACCCTGGTCAGGCCGCTTCCCTTCAGCATCGACTGCATATCTCTATTTCTGCGCTAGGCCGACCCCTCCTGCCCATGGCTTTCCAGTTGGCAGCCCACATTGGTGTCATGAAGACGGCCACGTCCAGTGGGCATATCGCGATTTATCCGGTTTGGGGGATAGTTTAATACCGATAGGATGCTCAAGGCTCAATCGATGCATCGCATACTGGTCAGCAACGATGATGGCGTTTATGCCTCCGGTCTCGAGGCGGCGGCAAAGAGCGTTCGAGGCCTGGGGGAGGTGACGGTAGCCGCGCCTTCGGGACAGAAGAGCGGCGTGGGAAGATCTATATCCGTCTTTGAGCCGCTTCGCTTCGCAGAGGTGAACCTGAACGGCTTTAAAGCCTATGCGGTCACTGGAACGCCGGTGGATTCGGTCATCATTGGCATCTTCGCCATCCTTAAGGAGATGCCTGATCTGGTCATCTCGGGAATCAATGTGGGAGAGAACATCAGCACCGATACCGTTACCACGAGCGGGACCATCGGAGCGGCTCTGGAGGCTGCTAGCTACGGCATTCCCGCCATTGCTGCCTCAATTCAGGCCGTTGATCAGGGCGACAAGTTCGATATGCATCATGGAGCCAAGCACAGCTTTGATGTGGCAGCTCTATTTCTGCGCCGAGTAGCGACCCGGGTCTTAGAGCACGGCCTTCCTGAAGGAGTGGATCTCTTAAACCTGAATGTCCCAGTCGGTGCCAGCGAGGAGACGGAGATAAAAGTGACCCGCCTGGCTAAGAAGATCTTCAAGACGGCTGTGCAGGAGCGTTTTGACCCCCGTGGCCGGCCTTACTACTGGATTGATGGGGAGCTGATATGCTGCGACGAGGAGGGGACTGACGTGCAGACCATCTATCAGGACAAGCTGGTATCCTTAACCCCCCTCAGCCTGGATTCCACGGCCAGAATCGATCTGAAAGAGATAGAGAAACTATTTTGATCTCTATCTGACCTCAGATTTACCTCCGATCTACCCTCAGATTACTCCTTTGGTGCTGGGGATGCCCGCTCCACCCTTTGCCGCCGCCAGGCGAACGGCCAGGCCCAGGGCCTTGAAGATGCATTCCATCTTATGATGATCGTTCTCCCCGTAGAAGCGGATATGAACCGTCATCCCGGCTGCATTAAAGAGCTCTTCCAGGAAGGGTTCAAGGAGCATGGCCTCGAAGTCCCCGATCCTCTCTCCCCGAAACTCTCCGGAGACGATCAGATAGGGCCGCCCCCTGAAGTCCAGAGCCACGTCCGCTAAAGACTCGTCCATGGGAACCGAGGCCGAGCCGTAACGGCATATTCCGCTCCTGTCTCCCAGAGCATCATCCAGGGCAAGGCCGATGGCCCTTCCTAATGTCTGGGCTCTCCACAAGCCCTCCTCTGATTCCGCCACCAGGTCAATATTTGCCGTGCGGGCCAGGGCGAGCAGCATATGATCAAGAAATCCCGATCCGGAGGCGGCTTTTGCCTGGCCTGATCCGTCCAGGTTAACTGTGGCCTGGGCCCTACAATCTCTGAATAATCCCAATCCTCTTCCATTTCTTTTCGCCATTTACCATCACCTATCTTCGCAGGGCCTGCAGAGTAGCTGAGACGCTCAATTTTCCGGTGTAAATGGCCGTCCCGGCCACGGCTCCTGCAGCCCCAGCATCCCTCAGGGCGAGGACGTCATCGATGGAGGTGACCCCGCCGGCAGCGACAACCGGTATTCTGAGGGCTGCCACCAGCTCTCGTGTAGGCTGGATATCGATTCCTCGCTCCCTGCCTTCAACATCGATGTTCGTGAAGAGGATGGACCCCGCCCCCTTATCCTCGAACAATCTGCCCAGCTCCATCGCCCTCTTGCCTAAGGTCTTCTGCCAGCCCTCGGTGGTGACATCCCCTCGCTTGACATCCAGGGCCACCATAATTCTCTCCCGACCGTGCTCCTCAGCCAATTGGGCGATCATATCGGGATCTTTCAGGGCGGCAGTTCCCAGGATCACCCTATCTACGCCCAGGCGGAGAACATCCCTCGCTTCCTCTTCTGACCGAATGCCCCCCCCTACCTGGATATAGACGTCCAGCTCCTTTACGATCTGAGCGAGGATGGAAGCGTTCGCCCTCTTGCCCTGAATCGCCCCGTCCAGGTCGATGATGTGCAGGTGGTCAGCGCCTTCGTCGATCCAGCGCTCTGCCTGGGCGAGGGGATTGTCCAGGGCCACTACCTCAGTTCCTGGTACTCCTCCCACCAGCTGCACGCATTTGCCGCCTCGCAGGTCCACTGCAGGAAAGAATGAAAAACTCATGATGGCCAATTGGCATCGAATAGACCTTAACCGTTTCGATGGTTGGAAAAAAGGCTCTTCGCTGAATTATGGGGGTGAGTTCAGGCAGAATATGGCCTTTTGTTCCTCTGTGTTTCTGTGGTTGGGTCATTGCATCGCGGTTCACCACAGAGGAACAGAGACACAGAGAATTTCTGATTCAAATTCACAAATCAAATAGCGAGGAGCCGAAAAAAAGATTAGATCAATTGATCTCGAGCGATCGATATCAAACGACCTCAATGGATTTTAGATCTGATTAAGCGAGCTCCTGCCAGCGTGCCTGCCACTGCAAATGCAAATCCGAATCCCGGAGTGCTCTTCTCATCAGAGTCGCTTTCGCTCTCGCTGGAAGCCTCGTTCTCTTCCTCATCATCCTCATCGTCATCATCATCCTCGGCATAGATCGGTGCTGCCAATGCCATGATGGCGAAGAGGGCCAAAAGAAGAGCTAATATGGACTTTCTCATCTATTCACCTCCGGATTCAAACCTATTTCATCGTAATTCATCCTTTCCCTTTTAGCCACATCCTTTGCACAATTGCAGCATAAATGGCATCCGTTGCACGAGAGCCTATAAATATCAAAAATGACATTGGTATATGTAATTTGCATCCAATCAAGAAAACGGTGGATAACAGATAGGCTGAAGGAGGATCTATATGGGCTTCTTAGAGCGGATGAGCGCTGTCGTGCAGGCAAAGATGAATAAGATCATGAACAGGATAGAGGATCCCAGAGAGGTCCTTGAGGTCTCTTATGAAAAGCAACTGCAGCTATTGCAGAATGTCAAGAGAGGGGTGGCAGAGGTGACCACCTCCAAGAAGAGGCTTGAATTGCAGAAGGCCAAGCTTCAGATGAACATCGATAAGCTTGATGGCCAGGCAAAGGAGGCCATTTCTGCCAGCCGGGAGGACCTGGCGAGAAAGGCCCTGGAGAGCAAGGCCTTGATGCAGGCCCAGCTGAATACCCTGGAAGGGGAGATAAATGAACTGAATAATCAGCAGCAGAAGCTGCAGGCAGCCGAAACCCGCCTGGCCACCAAGGTGGAGGCCTTCCGCACCAAGAAGGAGACCATCAAAGCCCAGTATACTGCCGCCGATGCTCAGGTCAAGATCACCGAGTCCGTGACCGGTATAAGCGAGGAGATGGCGGATGTAGGCCTGGCGGTTCAGAGAGCAGAAGAGAAGACTGAGGATATGAAAGCCCGCTCTGCTGCTTTGGATGAGCTCCTGGAATCCGGAACTCTCACCGACTACTCGGGAGGGGATGAGATCGAGAGTGAATTGGCACGGGTCAAGGCCAAGAACACCGTAGATGATGAGATGGCCAGATTGAAGGCGGAGATGAATAAATGATTATCAGAATCCTGGGAGAGGGTCAGTTCCGCTTTGATGACAGCAATCTGGGCGATCTGAATAAAATTGACAATCAGATAGTGGATCATGTGAAGAATGGCGATCAAGATGGCTTTTGCCAGGAGCTGGTCAGAATGATCTCCATGGTCAAAGAGCTGGGGAAGCCCATAAGCGTCCAGGAGGTCATTCCTTCGGACATCATAGTCCCTCCCGCAGATCTCTCCTTCCAGGAGGCAAGGAATATCTTCTGCAATGACGGTCTTATCGAAGGATGAAGACAGCGCCTGCGCGGCATCAAGCTGCAAATACTTTTTATTGGTAAAGGCTTATCTGGATCGGATTTGGCAATAACATCCTGGTGCCAGGGAAGATGAAGAACCATGAGATAAAAACGGTCGAGCGACGCTTTCTCCTCGCCATCCTCCTCACCTGCACCATCCTCATAGTGGAGGCCATAGGCAGCTGGTGGACCGGCAGCCTGGCCCTGCTCTCAGATGCCGCTCATGTCTTCCTGGACATATTCGCCATCCTTCTCAGCTGGCTGGCCATCCGCCTCTCAACCATGCCGGCGGACGAGCGATACAGCTACGGTTTTCACCGCTTTGAGGTGATAGCATCTCTGGCCAATGGACTGACGCTAGGATTCGTCTCCCTGGGGATACTGGTAGAGGCATACAAAAGGCTCTTAGTGCCGGCACCAGTGAAGGGGCTTGACCTTCTCTTGCTGGCAACCTTCGGCCTGATAGTGAACCTGATTGTGGCCTACATCCTGGGAGGCGGCCACCTCCACCGCCATGATCACGGCCCCCATCACTCCGAGGATCTCAATATCAGGTCAGCGAGGCTTCATGTGCTGGGGGACGCTGCCGCCTCTCTGGGCGTCATAGTGGCAGGAATCATCATCTGGCAGACTGGCTGGACCCAGGCCGATCCCATAGCCAGCATCATAATCAGCCTGATAATATTCGCCAGCTCCTACCGGCTCATAAAGGACTCATTTCGTATCATGATGGAGGGTGTTCCTGCATGTATCAACCTTGAGGATGTATCCCGGGCCATCGGCAGCGTTCCCGGTGTGCTCCAGGTCCATGACCTGCACGTCTGGGGGGTGTGCTCTGCCCATGTCATACTCAGCGCCCATGCGGTGATCGAGGACCAGATGATCTCACAGGGGGAGGCGATAATGGAGGAGATCAAAGGAATCCTGCATGATCTCTTCGGAATAGAGCATACCACCATCCAGCTTGAACATGAGAGCTGCGGACAGGGCAGCGAAGCGTTACGTCTGGGCGATGAGGGTGAAGATGGGGCAATGCAGAGGGAGGGGGCAGGGCCAGAGGATATGGTCAGAAAAAGCTGAGAGCTGCCGTTCTCAGGCCGGCGCCTGCTCTTCAGCTCTAACCAGCTTATAGATCTTCCCGCTATCTCCTGAGGGGCCCAGAACTTCTGACGTCAGGAGGTAGATCTCGCCCTCCCCGTCTCGCCCAAAGGCGCGGATGAACTCTCCAATCCTTCCATCCGGACGGCCGGCGATCGATATCTCCTCCGCTTTCCAGAGCCCTTCATCTGATGCTTCCTGCCGGGCCAGGTAGAGCCTGCCATCCCCTTGATCGAAGTTGCTGGACCAGTCGGCGAAGAGGTAGCTGCCAACGAGATCGGTCAGATCCTGGCCCTCATATAGGTACCCGCCCACGACCACGGTATGGTTGTCATGATCATACTCGATTATGGGATCTATGAGCGGCTCCCCTTTAGCCCCTACCTCCGGGCAGCTGGCGGGCGAGTCGTTCGGGCTCTCCGGATCGAAGCAATGAGTCCCCTCCCGGATGTTCCAGCCGTAGTTTCCTCCCTTTTCCACCAGGTCCACCTCCTCCCAGAGGTTCTGGCCGGCATCAGCAACGAACAAGCGCCCCTGTGAGTCAAAGGCGATGCCATAGGGATTTCTCAGGCCCAAAATCCAGATCTCAGGGAGATAAGCGGAGTCATTGATGAATGGGTTGTCCAGAGGAATGGCGTAGCCATCAGCCGCCGAATCCACATCGATTCTCAGAATCTTGCCAAATAAGCTTGAGGTATCCTGAGCGTTTCCTCCCTCGGAGTGGCCAGGCCCCTGATCATTTGCCCCGCCGCCATCGCCCAAAGGCAGGTACAGATAGCCGTCCGGGCCGAAGGTGATGGCCCCGCCGTTATGGTTCATCTGGGGCTTGTCGATCTGGAAGATGACCCTCTCTCTGCTCATATCGACTGCATCGGGATCGTCCTCAGATACTGTGAAAAGAGATAGACGGTTGGTGCAGCTGTAGCCTTCCGGAGCTCCAGATCGCAGAGGGACGCTGTAGAATACGAATACTCGGCCGTTCTTTACAAAATCGGGATGAAACGCCATCCCAAGCAGCCCCCGTTCATCGTAGCCCGGGGATAGATCGACCATCCGGTCGCGAAGATCCATGAAGGGGCCCTCCTGCATCCGGCCATCTTCATCGAAGACCTCAACCATCCCCGTCTGATCGACGGCGAACATCCGGCCGTCGTCTGAGCTGATATACTGCACAGGCGCAGTCAGGCCGGTGGCTATCAGCTCCAGCCCCAAGGTGGGAGGACTCTTATTTTCCAGGGCGGTGAGTGACGCCTCGCCTGTGCCGGTGGAGGGATCGGTCTCATTGCCAATGCAACCTGTGATGCCGACCAAAAGCGTCAACAGAATCAGGGTGGAAGGTGTTTTATAATTTTTCATTTCCGATCATTCCTTTCGAATATCTTTCAAATACTCTCCTGCCATCCGATCGGCTCAGAATGCGCTTTGGTTTTCCCCTGAGCTAAAAGCAGGCGGTTTGAATTCCGAACATCTATTTTAAGGCTCTAAATACTTATATATTTATGCTCAGCAGATGGATCTGCTGGAGAGAGGATCGTTCGATGCACACGTCCAGAAAAGAGGAGATCGAAAGGGATTAGGAGTGCCGTCTGGAAAAGCGGGATTGATCCGGGGGCTATGCTCAGAGGAAAGGCTAGAGTAAAGGAGCAATGACGAAGCATCAGATGACTCTAATGCAGCACTCCGTCCGATCTCATGAGATCCAGGCACTTCAGAACGGAGTATGCCGAGCGGTTGACCCCTGCGCTTCTTTTCTCGGTGTCAGTTCCCACGCAATAAAGGTTTTTCACCGGGGTTCTCACGTCCCCGAATCCCAGGTTCAATCCCCAGGATGCTTTCTCTGGTATCAGCTCCTGGTAGTGAATCATATCGATATGATCCTCGATATGCGGAACCTTCTGGACGATTGATTGAAAGGCTTTCTTCTTTATCTTCGCCATATCATACTCGCCATCCAGGGTAAATGCGAAGCCTACGAGATGATTGCCTTTTGGCGCCAATGTGGGATCGTAGTTGGTGGTGGGAACCACCCAGGCATATGGATCCGAGTCCACCCACATTTCCGAGCCGTAATTCAGGAACAGCCTCTTGGTCAGGCCCAGCCATATGGTCAGGGACTTTACCTTCTTGATCGAGGAGAGGTTCTCGGTGTATTCAGAAGGCAGGTCATCGACTAGATCCGGCAGTCTGGAAGAGAATCCCGAGTAAACGACGGTATCGCATTCGTAGCTATCCCGATTGGTGATCACCTGATCCGCCCGGAACACCTGATCTTCACGCCTTATGCCCTCGATCTTCACGACCCTCTCATTTGTGATTATCTTCACCCTGCCCTCAGGAAATGAGGAGGTGACGGAGTTGATTATGGATTGGAGTCCGCCCTTTGGGTATCCCTGGTCTTTGGCCCCATCGGTTATGAACAGGTCGTACAGCTTTCCCACATAGGGCACGGAATGGGTATTGTGGATCTTGTTGTCAATGAACCGGGATATGGGAGCGTTATCCGCTGATGTGCCCACCATAAAGTAGCACAGCCAGTCCAAAAATCTCCTGGTGGTGCTTGATAGTGCATTGGGAAGGACGGCGGATAGGGGTATATTGGAGAAGTCCTTGCCTGAGTTCAAGAGGTATAGGGTATTGAAGAGCGCCCTCATCAATAGCAGCCTGTCAGTCATGGGAATCAGGCTGAATGTGAGCCAGGAGTTGATGCTCCAGGGGAAAGGCTTGACCTCGTCCCCGATTCGCACGTAGTACTTTCCAAAGGGAGCAAACTGAGGAACAACCCTGAAGTACCTGTCCATCAGCACCTTGAGCGGACCGCTCTTTAACCTGGTTATGGCATGAGGGCCGGTGTCCAGGCGATAGCCGTCCACCTCATAAGACCTGCAGACCCCGCCGATACAGTCCTCTTTCTCCAAAATCAGCACTTTCTTTCCTTCCCGGGAAAGGGCAAGTGCAGTCAATAAGCCGCTGATCCCTGAACCAATAACCACAACATCATTCTTTTTCATAGATCATTATCCAATTTTTGATATCGCTTCCCATCTTATTGTATCAGGATGCTTAAGCCTTTTGGCCCGCAGGCCTCCAGAAGGAGGGATATCGCAGTGCTGCTGATAAAAGAGCATTTATATCCAATAAGGTGATCTTGGGCCTGAAGACAAAAGAGATAGCGGAAAATGGCACAACAACCTTTCGCTTGCGGGCAATCAGCATGGCTCAGTGGGCAAAAGTCGCTATATTAGAATGCCGAATCTAGCTGCCGAATCTAGTAGGTTATATGTGTGGGATGACATGATCACCAGAGAAGATGTGGAGCACATCAGCTGGCTTGCCAGCATCAAGATCGAAGAAGAGGAGAAGGATGAGTTGGTGGAGCAGTTCAACTCCATTCTGGAGTACTTCCATCAACTGGATCTGGTGGACACAGAGGGAGTGGAGCCCACCTACCGGGTGGTTGACCTTGCCAATATCTTCAGAGAGGATATAGCCAGAGGCTCTCTCACTCAGGATGAGGCGCTTTTTAATGCGCCGCGACGCGAAAATGGCTACTTCAAGAGCCCAAGGATAGTGTGATTATGCTGTCCGAGCTTAAGGCAACCCTCCTGGCCGGATCGGCAGAGGAGTATCTCTCCCAGCTTTATGAGAGGATCGAGAGGGGTAAGCTCAATGCCTTTACCACCCTGGCCAGGGAAACGGCTTTGAGAGAGGCAAAAAGCTTTGATCAAAATCCGGGGAAGGGGCTCCTGGCCGGAGTTCCCATCGCCATCAAGGAGTGCATATCGACCAAGGGAATTGAGAGCAACTGCAGCTCCAGGATTCTGCAGGGATACATCCCGCCATATGATGCCCATGTGATCGAGCGTTTGCGGGCAGAGGGGGCCATAATCATGGGCAAGACCAATATGGACGAGTTCGCCATGGGGACCTCCACTGAGACCAGCGCCTTCGGTCCGACCAGAAACCCCTGGGATATCGATTGCGTTCCGGGCGGCTCCAGCGGGGGAAGCGCTGCTTGCGTTGCTGGTGGCGAGGCTCCTTGTTCCCTGGGCTCGGATACGGGCGGATCGGTGCGCTGTCCGGCATCGTTCTGCGGCATCGTCGGCCTGAAGCCCACCTACGGCCTGGTATCGCGTTATGGACTGATCGCTTATGCCAACTCCTTAGAGCAGATCGGGCCTCTGACCCGTACGGTAAAGGATACCGCACTCCTCTTGGAGGTCATCGCCGGGCATGACTGGCGGGACTCGACCTCAGCGGAGAAGAGCAGCTATCTGCCCGACCTGGACCGGGGGATCTATGGCATGAAGATAGGCATACCCAAGGAGTACTTCGGGGAAGGGGTGAATGAAAAAGTAGAGAAGTCGGTCTGGGATGCGATATCCGTCCTGGAGGGCCTGGGAGCGAGCTGGCAGGAGGTGAGCCTCCCCCATACCCAGTATGCTCTGGCCGCCTATTATGTGATCGCCATGAGTGAGGCCTCCTCCAATCTGGCCCGCTTTGATGGCCTGCGCTATGGGCTGCGCCAGGCTGGGGAGGACCGGGACTGGCATACCACCTTCTCCGAGATTCGCAGCAAGGGCTTCGGTCCTGAGGTGAAAAGGCGCATACTCCTGGGGACCTATGCTCTGTCCGCAGGATACTATGGCCGCTACTATCTCAAGGCGCTGAAGGTGAGGACCCTTATCAAAGAGGATTTCCTGCAGGCCTTCAAACAGGTCGATCTCCTCGCCAGCCCGACCATGCCCATTCCCGCTTTCAGGATCGGCGAGCGGATAAACGATCCTCTCTCTCTTTACAAAGCGGACATATTCACCGTGCCCATCAACCTGGCAGGAGTTCCGGCGATATCCCTGCCCTGCGGATTTGCTGGCCAGCTTCCTATCGGCCTGCAGCTTATAGGCCCGCACTTCGGCGAGGCGGCAGTTCTGCAGGCGGCACAGGCTTTTGAGGCGGCGACGCCGTACCATGAGAGGACGCCGGAGGAGGTGGTCTAGATGGAGGATGTCATCATCGGCCTGGAGATTCATGTTCAGCTCAACCGGCTGGAGTCGAAGATGTTCTGCGGCTGCTCGACTAAATATCATAATTCCGAGCCCAACAGCCATACCTGCCCGGTCTGCCTGGGCCTGCCCGGCTCTTTGCCGGTGATCAACCGCAAAGCAGTGGAGAGCGGCATAAAAGTGGGATTGGCCCTGAACTGCAAGATCGAGGAGGAGACCCTCTTTTACCGCAAGAATTACTACTACCCGGATCTGCCCAAGGGCTTCCAGATCAGCCAGTACGACTATCCTCTGGCGACAGGCGGCCATATCATGATCCTGGGCGACGACGACCAGGAGAGGAATATACGCATCAATCGGGCTCATATGGAGGAGGACCCGGGAAGGCTGGTGCATGCCGGGACCATTGATAAGGCGAAGTACACCATGGTGGACTACAACCGCTGCGGCATGCCTCTCTTAGAGGTGGTGACTGAGCCCGATCTGCATTCACCCAAGGAGGCGCGGGCGTTTCTCGATAAGTTGAAGAGCATTCTCGAGTACCTGGACGTCTTTGACGGTTCCCTGGAGGGGGCGATGAGGGTGGATGCCAACATCTCTTTGAAGGGCGGCGACCGCTCCGAGGTCAAGAACATCTCTGGATTTAAGGGAGTGGAGAAGGCCCTCTCCTATGAGATCACCCGCCAGAGGAACCTGGCCCGGCGGAACATCAAGGTGGTGCAGGAAACCCGACACTTCGATGAATTGCGCAACATCACCGTCTCCATCCGCAGCAAGGTGGGGGCGCACGATTACCGCTACTTCCCCGAGTGCGATCTGGTGACCCTGCGCATCGCCTCCTGGGTTCCTGCCATAAGGGAGGCTCTGCCTGAGCTGCCGGACTCGAAGAGGGAGAGGTTCGTCCGGCAGTACAGCCTGGCCGATGACCACGCCAAGTCATTGACCACGGAGATCCGGTTGGCCGACTTCTATGAGTTCGTGGCTGCCCGGGCCTCGCCCAGGATGGCCGCGGTCTGGATCGCCGATGTCCTCAAGGGGGAATTGAACTACCGCGATCTGGGGATAGAGAGCTTCAGCCCGGAGCATATGGTGGAGATTGTGCAGCTGCTCGGCGAGAATAAGATTACCGAGCACGGGGCGGTGGAGGTCATCCGCGACCTGCTGGATAAGAAAGGCAGCTCGCCCCAGGAGATCATCAAATCCCGCGGCCTGGGCCGGGCGGAGGATGATGTGGTGGCACGAGCGGTTGCGGAGGCGGTGGCGGAGTGCAGCGCGGCCGTCGCGGACTATAAAGCGGGAAGCGAGAGGGCCCTGAACTATATCGTGGGTCAGGTGATGAAAAAGACCAGGGGCAAGGCCAGCCCTGGCGAGGTACATAATCTGGTCCGGGCCCAGGTGGACAAGCTTTAGGGCGATGGTCAGAGGAGGGAGGAGAGCAAGGCATGGAGGAAAATCTCAGGGTCATCTCTTTTTTCTTTCCTTCTTCTCTATTCGGTCGTGATCCTAAAATAGGTTGAAGTTCTGGAACTCGATTAACGATTGCGGTTTCTCGGACACGCCCGAGAGAGGACATTCTGGGCAAATCAGCATTCAATAAGGCCTAATTCTGCGGCAGGCCTAAATACCAACCCATAATTGATTCACGACCTCTCTATTCTGTTGGCCCAGTTTTCCATCTAATGATACCATTTTTCCACGGTTTTTCAGTTGGGAGAAGAGTTAATTACTTATATCCTGGATCCTCAATATAGGAATTAAAATGGCAATGCTACTGGGGTTGACATTGAGTGCGGCTGGCCTCTTGCTGCTGAATAGAGTATTTAAGGAGAGCTTCGGGTCACAGAAGGCGGCCGAGGGCGACAAATCCAGGAATCGTGTCATCGAGATCCATGACTATGAGATCCTGGACGACATTCAAAGTTGTGCTTCTGAGGGCTATAAAGTGAAGATAACTTAACTTGAAGCAGTAACTATAATTTCTTATAAAGAATAATAAAATGTTCACATAGATCTCCCAAAATGGGACAGCCTTTTCTACCATTCCCCCCTTTATCGAACCATGCAGCCCAAGCCCGAGTTCACCAGCATCTCCCCCGGCAATCTGGTTGCGGTCACCGAGATCGACCTGGGAGCCCTCGCGGAGATATACGATGAGATGGACATATATTTATCGATTTATATGAAAAGCGCCAGCACGGCGGACCTGGACGCCAGCCGTTCTTTTGTCGCCTCCCGGTTCAGGGCCATGGAAAAGTCCCTTCCCTCCGAACTTCGAGAATCCTTTCAGAAGACCGTCTCTTTGGCCCAGGAGGCAATAGAATCGCCATCCTGGAAAGGAGAGAGATCAAGGGTGATCTTAGCCTCCAGCCCGGAGTCATTCCTGCACGTCTACCGGATGGGACTGGAGGCGGAGCCTCTAGTGGTCCTGGACACCTCGCCATTTCTCCTTCCCCTGGCCAGGCTCAGGGACGACTACCTGGACTGGGGCCTTTTGCTGCTCGACTCTCAGGAGGCCAAATTGTTTGTCATCCGCTCCCGCATCATGGAAGAGATGAGCCGCTCTTCTATCGACCTTATGAACAAGCATAAGAAAGGTGGATGGAGCCAGATGCGCTTTGACCGCTTGCGAAAGGGGGCCATCAAGTCCTTCTTCACCCAGGTAGCAGAGGACCTCGCCAATCTGGATAACCTGCAGGGGATGAGGGGACTGGTGCTTGCCGGACCGGGTGAGGCGAAAAGCCAGCTCAAGGAATTGCTCCCCCCACAGGCCAGGGATCGGGTATTAGGCCTGCTGGATGTCCCCATGGGCACAGTTCCCAGCGAGCTGGTGAAGATGGGCGACCAGGTGGCCCTGGATTACGAGCGCTCGGTGAGCAAGAAGAGGGCAGAGGAGCTGAAGTCCAATGTGCTCAAGGGCCAGCTTTCCTCCTACGGAATCGATCCGGTCAGAGATGCTCTGACTCATGGCAGGGTCAACACTTTAGTCATGCTCTCCGATTATGTGGTCCCCGGCTGGATCTGCGAAAAATGCCAGCACTTCCAGGAGGGGGCTCGGCCCGAGATCTGCCCCCAGTGCGGCGGCAGGACCTCTCAGGTGAACGTCTTAGAGGAGCTCTACGAGCTGGCCCAGAGGACGGGAGCAGAGGTGGAGTTCGTGGAGGAGGATGAGTTCCTGCAGTCTATTGGCGGCGTGGGGGCAATACTGCGCTATTGAAGGCGAATTATTCAGCGAATAGCCTGTTTTTATTCATCCTTTTGGGCATGATCCCCCCTGCTGGAGGGCGAACTAAAAAGAAGGAGTGCGAACCAAAAAGAATATAGCGAGTAGCTAATATCTTGGAGATAAGTATATAGATAACAAGCTATTTTTTCAGAGGTTTATTGGAGTGATGAACTCATGAGTGATATAAAAATTGCTTTTGACCGTGCATATGCTGCCATTGCCATCCTCTTTCTGATGATGGCGCAGGGATCGCTGGCTGAGGAGGACGACAGCCTGTATCAGATCTCGACCATTGGCGCGCTTATGCAGGGGGTATATGATGGCACAATGACTTTTGGAGAACTTGGCGAGCGCGGCGATTTCGGGCTGGGGACTGTGCAGGCCCTTGATGGTGAGATGGTTGCCGTTGACGGCCGGTTCTACCAGGTGAAATCCGATGGTGTCGCATATAGCTTGAGCGATAGCATGATCACGCCTTTTTCCGTGGTCACATTCTTTGATGCCGAGGAGACGATAAACCTGGGGGGAAGATATAACCTCAGCGAGCTGCAGGGCTATCTGGACAATTCGCTAGAAAGTGATAATCTGTTTTACGCCATCAGGATCGACGGCACATTCGACTATGTCAAGACAAGAAGCGTGCCCGCCCAGGAGAAGCCCTATCCGCCTCTCGAAGAAGCTATAAAAGGGCAAGAGATATTCGAGTTTCACGATGTTGAGGGAACAGTGGTCGGATTCAGATGCCCAGACTATGTCGAAGGGGTGAATGTTCCCGGCTACCACCTGCACTTCATCACTTTAGATCGCAAAGCGGGAGGCCATCTCCTGGACCTGGAGATCGAGGATGCGAGCGCGAAAGTGGACAGCATATCCGGCTTCGAGATGGATCTACCAGAGAACAAGCAGTTTTATCAGGCAGATCTATCAGATAGCCAGGAGGAAGAGCTGGAGAGGATAGAGAGCAATCCCAGGGAGTAGAGGATCTTGCAAAATATTTTTATTATCAATGATTACGTGATGTGTGAGCTGGTAGCATTGGAAGATCCTCACATTCCTGGCAATCTTCAAAAAAGGAAGAAACGTTTTGTGCCAGATTCCTGGCTTCAGACTCTGACGAACTTGCTCTTGGGGGCCCCGCAGGGGCATTTCCAGGTGCCTGGCAGATCTTCGAATGCCACTCCATCATTTTCCGCTGGATCATATACGTATCCGCATACCTTGCACCTCCAGGCGGCAGCCTGAGAGGCTGCATTGCTCGATGCAGCTGCGTTTGCTTCGGTTTTATCCAATTGATCTGAATTGCCATCAGTGGGAGAGGAAGCCTGCAGGGCAGCGACTACCGCTTCGGCAAACTCCTGAGAGGCGGAGGGGCCGTTAGCAGTGATGATCTTTCCGTCCTGAACCACAGCATCGTCTGATACTATCGCTCCCTTTGACTTGATATGGTCGGTCTCAGATGCAGTGGCCTTCTTACCCTTGAGAAGGCCGGCGTCCGCCAGGATCCAGGGGCCCAGACAGATGGCTCCCACGATTTTCTTTTGTGCGTTGGCCGATTTGGCGATCTTCTGGTAGTCCGGGTCACGGTTCAGCTCCTGGGAGTAGATCCCTTCCCCGCCCACGAAGACCACGGCGATGTAATCGGAGAGCTTTACCTCATCAAGGTCCAGATCCACCTCCGTCCTCTCGCCGCTCATTCCGGTGGCTGTCTTCACCCCTTTGCTGGCCAGATGAACCTGGTAGCCCATGCTCTGGAAGTAGTCGCGAGGCACATTCAGCTCCTCTTCTTGATACTGATCTGGCGGGAGAACCATCAGGATCTTCTCTTTGCTTGAGCCTGTATCCAGAGCAGGCGCAAGGCCATTGCCCGATCTATCCTCTGAGTCTTTGTTATCTCCGAAATCCTGCGAGTTCATTTCATCTTCTTGCCAATACGGCTGCTCATTATCCTGATACGGGTCGTCGGATTGATCGTCCTTGGGAACATAGCCTGAGCAGTAGACTTGAATGAAGTTGCCGGCATATGCGGAATAGCAGTTCGGGCAGAGGGTGTAGGGATCAATGCTCTCAGCCTCGGCCGGCGTCAGGATGACGGTATATCCGCAGACGGGACACTGCCAGCAGGTGTAGTCTGTATCTGAAGCAGTCTGTGCAGATGCTGGAGACATCGCAGCCAGCAATATGAGAATGAGTGGTGTGAGGAATGGGCTTTTCATGTTGAATGAAGTGATGGATTAGGATAAATAGATTAGCGAAACTGAATTACTGTGGTTGATGATACGGAATATCACGATGCAATCCCCCCTTTCAGGCAAATCAACTCTCAGAATCGATCTTACAATCGAATGCACAAATCACCTCCTGCTGCGCGGGGCGGAGATGAGCAACAAAGCATCTTGCTATGGAGGCAGAGGTGGCAGCATTGGGCGAAATTTTAATGTTAGCAGGATCGGGAGCCTAAGACGATATATGAGAGATTATTAATGTCTCTTTGATCTCTATTTCGAAATTAGAGGACTGGAATGATTTTATTATATTTTTAGATCGAACTACGAGCAATTAATCAATATAAAAATGCTAAAGTGATATAATATTAGAAATAAAACCATTAGGAACCTATAATCTGATTTTAAAACGCTAATTGGTCTGCTATTAGGGTCAGCGTTCGATGTGTCTTGCGGTTCGTCCGGCTCTTCTTTTTTAAATCGTTCAGATTTCCCTTTGCCTGCAAGACAACTCAAGCCTGAGGGCTGACGTTGATCTTGAGTGGAGGTATAGTGAATGAGATATGTTAGACTATTTGCGGCATTGTTGGTCGCATGTATTTCCATCGTCCCAGCCCTTTCAATGCAGGATAATGGAATTGCTCTAAAGGAATGTGCAAAGCAGATGGAATCCCCCTGTCAGAAGTCCCTGATGAGCGAAAAGGCACCGGATCTCCAGCAGCAGGGTCGAACGAACGCCATGGCAGATAATTATGAGGGTAACTTTGCCCCCAAGCCGATGATGGATGGCAGGCAAGATTCGTGCGGGGAAGATCCATGCCAGGATTGCCGGATGAATCGGAATAAAGGAGGCGCACCCAAGTCCATGATGGACGGCAAGCAGCCCAATCAGTTCTGCAAGAATCCACAGGCAGGCCAGGATGATAAGATCGGTCCTGAGGTCATGACGGATTGTAGGGAAGGTCCTCGCGGCCAGAACTCGGAGAATCCACAGAGCGATAAGATCGTTCCCAAGTCGATGATGGATGGCAAGCGGAATCCGTTCGATCAGAATCCCCGCATGGGCCAGAATATGGGTCCTATGAATGATATTGCAGCTCCGAGGTAGAGCAGGAAAACCATCATTCAAAGGGATCATGGCGAGGTGAATTTCAAAAAGCGAGTATCAGATCGGCCAGGAGTCAGAATTCCTGGCCCGCTTTTTGGAGTTAAATGACAAAAGGTGAACGGAGCAAAGATAAACTGAATTCCAATGATTTCGGAGTTTGATTAAAGCGGTGGGGGTTTCACAATGGTTATTGGTTTCGCGATGGTAAAGGTAGTTCGCGGGCATGAGGACGAGGCTTATCTGGACCTCAGGAAGGTCAGCGGGGTAAAAGAAGCCTATCGCATCTTGGGCGAGTACCAGTTCTTCGTAGTAATGCAGGCAAAAAGCGTTGCTGCTCTGCAGGGATTGATTGGCGGGGTAAGGAGTATACCTGACGCGACCAATATCTGCCATGTTCTCATCACAGATAGGGATGCATCAAAGCAGTTAGCCCCGATCGACGAATCATCTTTTGATTTCGAGGTCCCAGTACGGGGATGCTCCTAAAGCTCTTCGGAACTCTGAAGAGCTTTGCTCACCTGATGGTGGATACCAATTCATAAATTTGCAGATCGAAAATTGAAAGGAGAAATCGATATGAATATAGCATATTATCTGACAGCATTATTGATATTGAGCAGCATGGCCCTGCCGGCTTCATGCCAGGAACAGATAAGTCTCACCATAAACGTTCATGAGGAGGCCCTTGATGGTCCTCTTCTTTCAGAAGTTCTCATTACCGGATCGGATGGGACTGGAAATGAGTTTGCTGGAGTAACGGACAGCGACGGTGTAGCGGTTATCAGCGGGACTCCAGGTACCTGGCAGTTTTCCTTCCAGAAGGATGGCTATGACGACCTTAACCTGCAATATGATGCCACGCAGACCGAGGAGACTGCCGCATACCTTGAAAAGAGCTCTTGCGCTGAACAGGTTGCCCTTGCAGTATATGTCCTTGAAGGAAGTCTGGATGGCCCAATTCTCTCTGATGTTCAGATCACGGGGCAGGACGGAGATGGAAATGAATTTTCAGGGACAACGAACTCCACCGGGGTCGCCATCATCAGCGGCATACCCGGTACCTGGCAGTTTGCCTTCCAGAAAGCTGGCTATGATTCCCTTTACCTGCAATATAATGCCACACAAAGCGAGGAAGCAGCGGCATATCTGGAGAAGGCTGACTGAATATTTTGGCAAAACAAGTGCAATGGGCGGCACAAAGCCTCCCTTTCTCAATTCTCTCATATTTCATTTTTCCTGCTGGATCAGCAGATCCGGGTTCAGCTCCGACAAAACCTCATCCCACTGCTTCCGGTTCATGCTTATGTACTCCTCCATCAGCATCCTGCACTCAGCCCAGTCTAGGTCCACCACCTCTATCCCATGAGCCTGCATGAAGTCCCTGGCTGCGGGAGCGCTCCTGGCCTCGCCAACCACTACCTTCTTGATCCCGAAGTAGACCACTGCCCCGGCGCACATGTAGCAGGGCATGAGGGTTGTATATAGCACTGCATTGTGATAGCCGCCGGTCAGCCGGGCATTGCGCAGGCAGTCGATCTCAGCATGCATCATCTGATCTCTTTGCTGCACTCGTCTGTTCCTTCCTCTTCCTATGATCCGTCCCTCCTCAACTAGGACCGCTCCTATGGGAATCCCACCTTCTCTGGAGCCCTTGCGGGCCTCATCCAGCGCCGCCTGCATGAAGATATCCATGTTGAATATCAAATTGGATGGCAAGATTGATCAAGCTTTGCTCATCTCATAGAATTTTTATTAAATATATGTAATGAATTTATCTTAGCAAGCATCGATATCCAAAAACAGTCAATTTCGATAATTTTAAATATAGTGAACTAAAATTATTAACATAGATGGGATTGGGGGTATCATGATCACAGGATGTAACTGGGCAGGGGAGGAGATCGTCAGGGACACGATCGTTTATGATAAGAGAGTGGTAATCGGCAGCTCGGGCATACTGATTCCCACTGACGTCCGGGACTGGCTATCTCACACCCATAGCAAGGTAATAGCCAGAGCCCTGGAGGAGATGGCCCTTCCTGCCTCCCGCGAGGCAGGGACATTCGACATGAGAGCCTGGCGGAGCTGGGACTACGTGACCAGGTCAATAGACTACGTCACCGACAAGAGCAGCTTTGGACTGGAAGACCTCTGGCTCTTTCCCGAGGAGACGCTGATGCTCGGAAAAGGGGACTGCGAGGATACCTCTTTTCTCTTAGCTTCTCTTCTCCTGGCTAGCGGGATCTCAGAGCAGTGCGTGCGGGTGGTTTTGGGCCGGGTGGCCTCTCCAGCTGGTTCCTACGGGCATGCCTGGGTGGTCTACCAGTGCGAGTCTGGACAATGGTGCCTCTTGGAGACGACGTTGGAATCAGCGCCTCCCAGCTTCACGCCTGCTGATCCATTCACCCTGCCTGGAAATCAGTATCAATACCAGCCACAGTTCTGCCTGAACTCCTCTCATCTCTGGTCGATGACCCGGATGAAAAACGAATTCACGGATTATCTGAAGATTCGAGTCAAACCTCAGCAACCAGTGCCATCAGAGTGATAATGATAATAACATATGCCGCACATCCAGTTTGCCCTATAATGTCTATTTTCCGCATCTGGTAAATATATGCATATAATTTTTGTATTATGATTTATGTTCTCCCTTGCATTCTTCTTTATCGACTTCTCTTTCATGCTTCCGAAGTCGAAGAGCTTCTAGCATCTTTTCCATATTCTTCCAGTGGCTACCCCTCCAGTATAGCCTCTGGCAATTGGGACAGATCCAGATCTCCCCATCACGCCCTTCAGCTTCCTTAAGGGAGCTGTTGCACAGGGTGCACCTTTGGGGATCTATCCTCAGAGCGATCCCCTTTTCGGCCATCTCCAGGATCTGTTCACAGATCCGGGACGAGCGGATGAGAATGCCCTCCACCCCGGCAGCTGAGCAGGATGAAAAGAGCCTCTTATCTCTGGTGACGAGGATCCTATTCTCCCTTTTTGCCTGGCCAAGGAGTGCCTTATCGCTGTCGCTCTCGGGATTGGCCACATCCTGGCCCAAAAGGCGCAGCCACCTTGCCAGGCGGAGGAGCATGAGGTCGACCAGAAAGCTTCTCTCTTGAGGCCTCTCTGCCGGCGGCTCGTCTTCACCCAGCATCACTTCCGGTCCTCTCTCTTCAGACGGCGTCTCATCCGGCGGTCTCTCTTCCACGATCCACCCATCTCGATCCGCAACTATTTATCGATTGATCTAGATCCTCCCATTCATGAAGAAGGCGATGAGCAATGTGGACGTGGCGGCGATGGTCAAGGAGCTTCAGGATCGGATCCTGGGGGGGTTCATGGGCAAGGCCTATCAGCAATCCTCAGACCGGATCTGGCTCTCGGTTCAGTCCCCGGCGGAGGGCCGGCTCGACCTCCTCCTGGAAACGGGAAGGAGGGTCCATATCACCAAGGCTGAGCGCCCGGCCAGCAAAACCCCTCCTCAGTTTCCCACCATGCTCCGAAGCCACCTCTCCGGAGGCCGGATAGTCGATATCAGGCAGCACCAGTTCGATAGGGTGCTGGAGATCAAGGTGGAGCGAAGCGGAACTGCTCGTTACCTCATCGTTGAGCTCTTTCCCAAGGGGAGCATGATCCTGCTCGATGAATCCAGAAACATCCTCAGCATGCTCAGAAAGATGCTCTACCGGGGAAGGAAGATGGCCGCCGGGGAGCCCTACCTCTACCACCCCGGCCAGCTTGATCCAAGGACCATAGCCCGGGATGAGCTGGCCCTCTGGCTTGCCTCCAGCGGCCAAGACCTGGTGAGATCTCTGGTGCGCGGTCTGAACATGGGCGGGACATACGGCGAGGAGGTCTGCCTGGTGGCCGGAGTGGACAAGAACAAGGAGGCCATCGACCTAGACCCTGGAGAGATCGACCGTGTGCATCAGGCATTAAGCGAAGTGTTCCTGAATGAAACCCTCGATCCCCATATCGTCATCGAGGATGGAGCCCCAATAGATGTCCTGCCCCGCCCTCTGAAGCTCTATTCCGGTCTGGAGAAAAAAAGGTTTGTCACCTTCAGCGAAGCTCTGGATGCCTTCTTTGTGGAAAGGGAGAAAGAGACGACCCGGCAGGATCCTTTGGAGCACAGGATAGAGCTGCAGCGCAAAGCCATTGAGGAATTTCGGTCCCAGGAGGCGGAACTGGTGCGGAAGGGCGAGCTGATCTACCAGCTTTACGGCAGCGTCGAGCAGATCCTCACCTTGATGAACGATGCCCGGGCACGGGGCTTCTCCTACAACCAGATCTGGGAGAGGATCAGCGGCTCGGGCCTTCCCCAGGCGAAGACGATCCTCTCTTTGGACGGCAGGGGAGAGATGAGGGTCTTTCTGGATGGGGAGGAGCTGGAGCTTAATGCCGAACTGGCCGTCCCCCAGAATGCCCAGAGGTACTACGATAAGGCCAAGGATATGGTCCGCAAGGCCAGAGGGGCACAGAGCGCTCTGGCCATAACCGAGGAGCTGAAAGCGGGAAAGGTCGCTCCCAAGAAGACCCGCGCCGTTTCTTCATACTACAGACGGAGAAAGCCCAAGTGGTATGAGAGGTTCCGCTGGTTTTACTCCTCCGACGGCTTCCTGGTCTTAGGGGGAAGGGATGCGGATAGCAATGAGGAGATTTATGCCAAATACCTGGAGAGGAGGGACCTGGCCATGCATACCGATGCTCCCGGCGCTCCCCTGACGGCGATTAAGACCGAGGGCAAAGAGGTACCGGAGAGCACTCTCCAGGAGGCGGCCGGGTTTGCGGTAAGCTATTCCTCCCTCTGGAAGAGCGGGCTTGCTGCTGCAGACTGCTATCTGGTGAAGGGTGACCAGGTGAGCAAGACCCCGGAATCGGGGGAGTTCCTGAAGAAGGGTGCCTTTGTAATCCGGGGAGAGCGCAGATACTTCCGGGATGTTCCACTGGGAATAGCCCTGGGCATAAGAGATGGAGTTCTTATAGGCGGTCCCGTATCGGCGGCCAAGCCTGGATCTGACCCGGTGGTGGAGATCGAGCAGGGAGAGCTCAATCCTGACGACCTGGCAAAGAGGATCTACCGGCAGTTCTCTTTAAAGGTGGAGGACAGAGCCTTCTTGAAGTCCGTGGCGTCGGTGGATCAGATCGTGCAGTTCCTGCCGCCGGGAAATTCGAGGATAAAGGAGTGATGCATAATGAATTGAGGTCGCATCGGTCATATTTTTAACAGAGACTTTATACCTGCGGAACTATTGATCTTGCATTAGTGGCAAGAGATTCTCTGGCTGAGGGCTTGAATTCTGTCTAAATAGGTGGATATAAGAAGCTGCAGAGAAATCTCTACGCGCAGCCATCGGATTAGAGAGCATAAGACTCTGGACAAATAACAGCCGTATTGGAAGCAATTGGGAAACTTCCAGAGAGAGTCCGATTATATTAATCAATCTATTGCTGAGAAATGAGCTATTGATTATCTAACAATGGAAAAAGAATGGCATAAAAAGCTATTTGAAGCGTATAATTAACATAGTATAATATATGGGTAGCAGAGCATTGAGTGCGAGTAGGGGAACAGCAATTGGTATGCACCATTTTTTTAAGAGCACTACAAAATAAAATAATAAAATAAGTTTTTGCCATTAATTCTTTCAAAAAAATCAAATCATTTCTTTATAATTTTGCTTCTAACGGAATCTTCTTAACCTTTTAAGCTAATTGGACTATAGGTGCAAGTATACATGCTAAAAAGGCAATTAACAGATAAAGAAAAAGAGGAACTGATTAAGGAATACATGAGAGATGGTAGCTTGCGCTGCTTTGTAGATAATCACCCAATTGAAGACATATCCCAGGTAGATTTCCATCATATATCACCTCGTTGTGAGCGAGGACCAACCACTATAGATAATATGGCCCCTGTCTGCAAAGATCATCATAAGCTAATCCGCACTCTTTCGCTTCAAGAATTTAGAGATAAGCTAATGCTGGAAAAGTTCTTCACGGAATTTAAAAAGGCAGATGGAATTAGGCTTGATGAAGTGCTATATTTTAAATTAGACGGTTTAAATTATGGCAATCCCTTAAATTTTGAAAAGACAGATAAATCAATAAAAATTTATTGGAATACTGGTCCAGAGTTACACTCTTTATATACATGCTCTTCAGGATTCCAATATTTTTATGCACTAATTCCAATAGAATACATTAAAAATGATTTTGAACTCCAACCGCGCCCATTAGAATCTAAACGAATGTGGGAGCTATATCGTCACTTCCTTAGATATACTCAACTTGCTCCCGCAATTTGCCGCCTTGTAGACCGGCAAGTCTTACTTTTTGATGGGCAGCACAAAACTGCAGCACAGATATGGGCCGGGAGAAAATACGTAGATTGCAAGATTTACATCGATCCGGATATTCAGTCTATTAAGGAAACCGTACTAGCGGCCCATGATAAACTTCGCCAAATGCCCTTTTATACATCCAAGCTCATTTCAATATACAGCGACTTATTTAAAGATGATTGGGAAGATTACCTGGAATTGGCTGGTCAAAAATCTGAAGCAGGTTTTGTTGAATATCTTATTAAGGTAAAGGGAAAAACTAAAACCGAAGGCTTAAAAATGCTCAGATCTGCGATTCAAGATGATATTCTTGATGATCCGGAAAATCTACTTAAAGATTACATCTCCGAAAAGAATAAGACTCGTAAGAACCCTCTAACTATGCATGCCGTTCAAAGAACTTTTATTGCCGAATTCATTGCCCAGCAGCCAATGTCTGCCGAATTTGAGAGTCAACAGGATTTCAGGAAAGATGAAAAGAAAAATATGATTAAATTGATGAATTCAATTGTCAATTTATCTCTTTTAGGCAGGTGGAATCCCGAAGCAAAAAATTCTAATCATTTAACTGCAGAAAGAATATATGCCTCAGGCTCTCTTAGAGCATGGGTTCCTATCCTTAGATCAGTGATTGCTGCAAAACTAGGTTTAATAGAGGATGAAGATAGGCATATGGTTTTCTATCGAGAGATAGATGATAAAACATTTAAAAATATTGTAGAACCTACTGTGAAAAGACTCTTCTCTCATAAATTATGGATTGATCCAGATCCTGAAATCGATACTAATCTTCGAGTAAATAATACCGAGCATGTTAAACAATTTTTGAATTCAAAAGGCTTTAGCTCTTCATGGCTCATGGGAATAGAATCCTAGTTTAATATAAACAAACATTTAAATAATGTTTATTAAAAATTAATTTTTAATCGAATAAAAGAGGCCCACTTTCTCGGATCATAGCCATACTCAGATGGATGACGCCCCACCCCTCATCACACCCCATCAAGACTTTATTTAGATTCACAGCTACTGTCCACCTAGCCATGGCTCTTCCTGACATCAGCTTCCATCCTCTCCCTCTTAACCATTCCAGCCATGGTATATTTCACTGTGACATCATATCCACTAAGCTCATTATTGTCCATCCTTTTACTTTTCCACAGCTCCAAAGCTCAGGAGCCTGCACAGCAATCTAAAATAGCAAAAAGTTAATGAGATAATTGCTCCGATGCCATCTACCCCTCTCCCGTCTCCGGCAGAGCTTCGCCGCATTTTTTGCAGTACTTAGAATCGACATCATGCCTGTCCAGCCCGCAGTTGGTGCATATCACCGTCCTGTCCTGGCTGGAGGCCCGAAGCCAGGCGCGAAATATCCTCGCTGCCTGGAAGGGGATGAAGATGATCCCGGAGATTATCATGGCCACCGTGACCAGCCGGCCGGCAGAGGATGAGGGAACGATATCACCGAAGCCGACGGTGGAGACGGCAACCACCACGAAGTAAAAGGCATCTCCGAAGTTCTGCACATCAGGATTGAGCGGCTCCTCCACAAAATAGAAGAGTCCTGAATATACAAAAAGGATTATGAATATGCTCGCCACCAGACGGGCGACGTTAATCATCCCCGGGCTGATCATTCCGAAGAGCAGATGATCTTTGGCCATAAAGCGGAGAAACCTGAATATCCTGAATGCCGCCATCACCCTTATGGTCTGAATGAACCGAATATCGTGGGTGAAGAAGGTGGCGGGCAGGACCATCAAAACCAGGGTGGGCATTATGGCCACGATATCGATGATGCTGTAGCCATCTTTGACATAGGCCCAACGGTCAGGAGCGCCATAGAGCCGCAGCAGATATTCGATGATAAACAGGCTTACTGCTGCTACCTCAGTCCTCCAGAGGATTTCTTGCGTGCCCGCTGAGAGGGGATAGGTCTCGATGACGAAGAGCATGACCACCAGCAGATTGAGCAGGATGATGAAGATGTCAATGGCCTTTCCCAGAGGGGTTCTAAAGTCTATCATGTAGAACTGGACGGTCTCCCGCAAGCTTCTGGCCTGAGAAGATTTCTTGCCCCCCTTTCCCGAAGCCTCCTTTTTCGGATTGGCTCTTGTCTGATTGGCTTTTAACTGATGGCCGGACATCTGTATTGTCTATAGTCTCTTTTAGGGGATAAAACCATCCGAATCAGCTCAGGAAATGATTAAGTCTTCAGGCAGCGGTGTAGTATCATGATATTATGATCGAATTCTCCGATGTTTTGCAGGCGGCAAATCTCCTCAAGGACAGGGTCATCCGCACTCCTTTAGTCTACTCCCCCACCTTCAGCAGATTGGCCAATGCCGAGGTATACCTGAAGCTGGAGAGCCTGCAGATGGGCGGTTCGTTCAAGGTCAGAGGGGCCACCTACAAGCTCCAGTCCAATCTGGAAAAGATCCATTCAGGGGTTATCGCCGCCTCTGTGGGAAACCATGCACAGGGGGTGGCCCTGGCCGCCTGTGCAGCCGGTGTCCCTGCTACGATCATCATGCCTGTCTGGGCCTCCATCTCCAAGCAAGAGGCCACCCGAGCTTATGGGGCAGAGGTGAGGCTGATGGGCAAAAGCCTCGTCGAGAGCATAGAAATCGGCAGGCGGATGGCCCAGGAGACGAACAGGATCTTCATTCATCCGTATGACGACGAGGAGGTCATAGCCGGCCAGGGGACAGTTGGCCTGGAGATCCTGGAGGACCTGCCAGATGCAGACCTCATAATCGTTCCGGTGGGAGGAGGAGGATTGATCGCAGGAATTGCCCTGGCAGCCAAGGCCATCCGGCCGGAGGCAAGGGTGGTGGGGGTGCAGGCGGCATCCTGCCCCTCGGCCAGAAAGGCCCTGGAGCTTGGAAGGCCGGCGGAGGTCCAGGCTGAGGAGCGGGGCTCGATCGCCGATGCCATCATGGTCACCCAGGTGGGCGAGGCCCCATTCCCGTTGCTGCAGAAGCTGGTGGATGATATCGTTCTGGTTGATGAGGATCAGATCGCCTCTGCCGTATTGAAGCTTCTGGAGAGAAAGCGCATTCTGGCGGAGGGGGCGGCCGCTGCTCCACTGGCTGCGTTACTTGGCGGATCGCTGCAGGTTGCCGAGGGGAGCCGTGTAGTGCTGGTGGTAAGCGGGGGCAATGTAGACAGCCTGCTTTTGGAGCGGATCATCGCGGCAGGCCTTTTCCGGGAGGGCAGACTGATGCATTTTTCCGTCTCCCTGGTGGATTCTCCCGGATCGCTCGCCTGCCTCTTAGGCCTGCTGGCCGATCAGGAGGCCAACGTGGTGCACATTCATCACGCCCGAAACGAGAGCGGAGTGGCGATCAACTACACCCGGGTGGACCTGGAGCTGGAAACTAGGGGCTTCGAGCACATAAAAGGGATCGAGCGGGCGATGGAGGGGGCAGGATACAGATTCATGCGGAGGTAAACTGCTCCGGCCTAAAGACCGGAGCTTTCAGTAGCCCTGAAAGGACTGCCTTGATACTTGGAAGTCCTTCCGAGCCTCCAGGCCGGTCTACATAGCGGCCCAAGAAAGCTATATTCTTAGCACCATTGAAATCAGCATCGCCAGACCAACCACACACAGGACACTTGAAGCTCTTGCCATTCCTGATTCCATGCTCACCGCACTGATGGCACGTCTGGCTGGTGTATGCGGGGTCCACCAGAACCAGAGGAACGCCAGCCGCGAGAGCCTTATAGCTAAGGAACTCCTTAAGCTGGCAGAAGGCCCAACCATTGACTTTTCGTCTATGGTTTTTTCCTGCTTTCTGGTTGACGCCTTCTCTAATTCCGGTTAGATCTTCCAGAGCTATCTTTGCAGGAATCTCCTGGGCTCTGGTCACAATGGCTTTGCTGATTTCGTGGTTGATCTGCCGTTGGTAGCGTGCTTCTTTGCCTGATAGTCGTTGCTGAAGCTCTCGGCATCTTCGCCTTGAACTCCTTGTACCTTTCACGGCTTTCTGTTGAAGAACAGCACGCATAGACGCATAATGATGCTTGATCAGCTTGATAGTCTTTCCGCCAAACTTCTGGCCTTCGGAGGTCACAGCTATATCAGTTATACCAAGATCGACACCTAGAACTGTATCAACATGTATCTGCTCCGGTGCTTCGCTTTTAACCGGGATGTTGATATAGTATTCAGATCCTTTCTTACAAAGCGTTGCGCTTGTCGGTTTAGAATCCTTGAGTCTGGATCGCTGATAGTCGCCTAGAACCAACTTGATTCGTTGTCTCGATCTAAGAAGAGTCACGCTGACTTCTTCGTCTTTCTCTCTGAAAGCAAAGATCCTAGTATCATAATCTATACTGGTTGGTTCAAAGTTCTTAACTGATGAATGATCCTTCATGGCAGTCTTACGGTTAGATGCAACGCGATTGATAGCCCTGATTGCCAGATTGGCAGAAAGACCAAACTTAGCTCGAACATCTTGGTATACAATGCCCTGAATACGGACCTTATTTCTGAGCTTAGCAGGCGTATTCTGGTTTATCCAATTGCAGGCATCCGCAAAGGCTTTCAGAGTATCCTCCATCTCTTCGGCCTGGGAGTCTGTTGGACTTAACTTGCATCGGACGGTTAACACCTGCTCAGTCATCAGCAGGCAGTATAGTCACTAGGTGATATAAAGGTTTTGGTGGGCTACTTACGGCTTTCCTCCCCGCCCTGAAGAGCGGGGCTTCCAGCCCGTGTTTATGTGAGGAGCGCAAACTGCCCTCCGCCGCTACGATTGGATTGCTGAAACGACAATCGGAGCCATCTGTTGCCATCTCTCTGGTGCAAATTGAAGAATACTACTATTTCTCCTGCTGAAAAATCTGTTTCATCCTTTTTGACCCCAAACCCTTTGACCTGAAGATGCGTCTGATCCTTTTCTTTTGATAAGACAATATCTTGTCGTGCAGTGGATGATCCGGCCCCACCCTGAGAAGTGTTAAAGATACGACAAAGTTTTCGGGTTGATCCAGGAAGCAGGCTATGCCTCCTTCCTCTCCTGACTCGACTACATTAAGGATCTTCAATTCCTTTTCCGGTGTGACATCATATCCATTTGCAATCAAGGTTTTGCTCAAATCGCGGCTGGCATGAGCGGTGATGGGCAGATTGGCCTTCATCTCGTCTATTAGCAGCATATTCCTCATCTCTTTCCGTATCCCATTATTCGAAGAGATGCTTTTCATCGAACAGGGTGCAGAATACATCCTTCTCGCTGATGCATCGATTGGGGCATACCTCGCAGATGCTGAGCATATGATCCCATGCATATGAGATTGCATCAGTCATTTTATTAACCATGTCATCGCCGATATCAGGGAAGAACGATTCTACGGGCTCGTATGAGATGCACACTTTTTCAATTTCGCCGGACAATTGCCTGAGAACTTCATCCTTCATTGCTTTTGTATAGTAAATGCAAAACTCCGCAAGGACCTCATCACTGATCTTTTTCCTTCTCAGCCTGTAGGCAAGTTCATCTTTCATGCTATCATAAATCGACAAAGCTAATTCATAGCAAAACCAGTTCAGCTTAATCTTATCGTCCTGGCTGGAATAAAAAGAGGTTGGGCTGATCATATCCAAGCTGTTCTTTTCATTCTTTACCTTTCGTCTCTTCCTCACTCCTCTCATGCTCTTATCTCCCCTTGATGTGCCTGATCTCCACTGCCACTCCTCTCCTTGATCGGACCATCTCCCGGCCTGATCTCCTCATTTGTCTTGCCGTTCCAAACCAGCTCCACCTCGCGCTTATCCTCAAAGAGCAGAAAGCGGTACTTGTCTGGCAGGGGCTTATCGGCTTCTATGTAGCGGATTATCTCCTGCTGTTCTCTTTCGGTCAGGCGTGGCATGAGCATCTCCCTTACGTATATCTCGACAAAAATGTCGATTGCTTGGATGGTTTGCAGATTTCCTGTGACAGTCATAACGAAAAAGGTTTTGGTGTCTCAGAAGAAAACGCATATAGGCGAAATTATTAAGAATAGCAGAGAAGATAGTGATTCAATGGCAGCACGAGGCAGAATCAAGACTAAAAGAGAGGAATCCACCAGCGACCAGGGCTTAGACGCTCTGGAAGAGTGTGATGAATCGACCGCAGAGGAAATTCATGCACTCATCGAACTGGAAAAGGATGATTTTATCAGCCTTGAAGAATATGCGAAGAGACGCGGCCTGCGGTGCGCCAGGCCAGATAGCAATGCACCAGGGGGAAATAAGCATAAATTAGATGTATAAAAACAACTACAGATATGCAGAAGTCTCGGGTAGTTCGGATGGATTCCATTGGGCCTATTGAGAAGTGTAAGCGGCAAGGAAGCGATTAAGGCTTTCATCAAAGCAGGCGGAATAGTCCGCCGCGGAAAAGGTGATCATGTCAACATTAAAATGCCAAATGGATAGCTCATAACTATCCCAGTCTCAGGGAGTCTTAAGATTGGCCTGCTAAAGTCGGCAATTAGAAAGGCCGGCCTGGATGATGAAGAATTCATGATACTCTTGAAGGAGTGATTAATTATGGAATATACTATTTTGATCCATCAGGCGGAAGAGGGTGGCTTCTGGTCTGAAGTTCCCGCTCTTCCTGGATGCTACTCTCAAGGAGAAACAATAGATCAAACCCTGCAAAATACCAAGGAAGCCATCGAATCCCACCTGATAGCCCTGAAGGAAGATCTAGTGGCGGCCCCAATCGAGGAGAGTCTATTCATAGGAAAGGTTAGAGTGGAAGTCCCCGGCCTGTGATATTGCCTGATATCAGCAAATGAATCCAGTTCATTATATTGCCTAAAGGATTCATTTCTTGAGGGTCCTGCAGGCCCGATTCGCTGGGCACCTGAAAGGAAAACCATGAAAACCAGAGCGCGAGAGGCCCGTAAACCCGTTTGCGCTGGAGGCGCCTCTACCTCTCCTTTATGTGCCTGATCTCCACCGCCACTCCTCTCCTTGATGCCACCATCTCCCAGCCGGACATCTTCGCCCGGCCAATACCAAAGGCCTGCTCGCCCTCGACGATCACCTCATCACCCGGCCGGATCTCTTCGTCTGCATCCACCACGCCCGGTGCGAGCAGCGAGCCTCGGGGCAGAAAGTCGCCTATCCTGACCGTATAGCGGCCCAGGGGTTCCAGGCGCTTTGCCCCCGCCATCGACAACGCCATGTTGCCGTTTATTGTCCAGGTGGCCAGCGGCCTCTTGTTCTCATCCTGAATTTCTCTGCCCCTGACTACGATCTTTCCCGCCAGCAGAGCATCGCCCGCACCCTGGCCGAAATAAAAGTCGGCATGGGCCCGGTAACGCAATAGCCGCAGATCTGGCAGGCGTGCTGCGTTACGGCATGCTTCTTTTATCGCTTCACCGAGGCGTGCCAGGGCTGGACCATTGGTTCCTCCGCCGGTATAGACGGCATCAATGCCGGATTCTCGCACCAGCTCCTCCAGCTCTCCATCCAGGTGGGCCACTATTCTGACATACCGGTTCTTTTTCAGGTAAGCTTTCAGGCACCCGGCCAGCCACGCTCTCTCCTCTCGATCCCAGCGGCCGGTGACGGGGACATCGTAGCTGGCAGCAGGATAAGCCTCCTCTAATTCCCGTGGCACGAGCGCCAGGGGCGAGGTCAGTATCAGCTCATGCAGATAGCGCCTGGCGGAGCCAATGGCCTCGGCGAAGAGGCGGTGTGATCGGGAGGTGGAGTAGGGCTTGCGAGCGGAGCAGGGCAGGAGCAGCAGCACATCGCTTTGCGGAGCCTGATATCTCTCTAAAACCCTTTCTGCAAATCGAGTGACCTCCACCCTCTGCAATGACTCGGCGCAGTTGGCATAAAAAGCGCTGCGGCGGCTGACGGGCGTCCTCCTCTCCAGATACCGGTGCTCCGCGTCCAGCAGGCGCAGGGCAGCGGTCTGGTCGGGCGTCACCCTCATCTGCCGCTCCACGTACTCCCTGATTGTTTGGGTGCGGACAGCTTCTCTGACCGCCAGCAGCTCCTCATCGAGCTTCTGGAGGTTATGGGCAACGAGGAGATCCGTCTCCTGTCTGGTCTCCTTCTCCCGCATCTTCTGGCAGTGAGGACAGAGGCAGAAAAGCTCATCCCTCTCGGCCAGCTCTTTGGCGCTCCAGACTCCGTCCCGGGTATGGTAACGGCCCAGGAGGCCATCTGCTATCATCCTGGTGCCATCAATGAGATCTATTCCCAAATAGACCAGAAGGGCCAGATTGGCGGGCGTGGCAAGAGCAGGTGCATAAAGAGCGCTATCTGGAGCAGTCTTATCCCTAACCCCGATGATCGCCTTCACCAGGTCTCTGGGATTCTTGAGGCTTCCGGCATTGCCCATCAGATAAACATCGGCCCCCTCCGGCGTCTTCTCTCTGAAGGGGTGGACGAGCAATCCTTTGGGGCCGTCCAAATCCATTGCGGGCAGCTCCAGGGCCGGCTCGGAGTGCAATGCTGAAGGGACGTAAGGCAAGATGGCCAGCTTCTTTTGACCCTTCAGCCCCTCCTGAATGGCTATGGCCTCATCCAGGGAATTATAGCTATAGATGCTTCCTGCGGATAGGTAGTCGTCTGGAGTGATAACGCCGGGAGTGCTGATCTGCCTGTTCAGGAGGAGCTTTCCCATCCGAGCAGGGCCGTCGCGGCGGAGGATCTCGAAGTATTTTGTCATGGCATATGCACCTTGGGCAATTGCTCTAATCTTTCTTCAAGGTTGATCTTCAGCCGGAAGGTGAACCGGGCATCTGGATTGGCCTCGATCAGCCTTCTTGTGATCCTTACCGCTCGATCTATCGCCGCATCGTCAGCCTCCGCCGGGACTTCGGCGTTGAATGGATAGGTCTCCGAGAGTTGCGTCGGATAGGGTCCGAATGGTGGCTTGAAATTCAGGACGTTATCATAACCGCTCGGGTTCGCGTTTGGATCATCGGTGATCAGAACCTCGCCTTTCAGGCTGATCCGCTCGATCCTCCGGCCATGGCGGATGACCTCAGGCCGGCTTGCAGATTCTGGGCTCAGATAAAAAAATGTGGACTTGCTGGCTGAGTCCAGGCCCTCCAGCCAATCTCCATATGAGGCCAACCGTTTCAGGCCGTCGAGCATGCGGGGATGAGACCGGCAGCGCGTCTCCAGAAGGTCCCATAGCGAGCCATCGCGAATGCTCTGCCGGACGAGCTTGATCTCCTGCAGGGAGACGTAAAGGTTGTGGCGGGCCAGCTCCCTCGATCTTTGGGGGCTATCCATCAGCTCCTGCTGAGTATATTTCAGGCAGACTGGGCAGGAGCAGGGAAGATGCTTCATCTCCTCCAGCTTCCGAGTTCCCTGGACGGTCAGATAGCGGCCCTCCCGGGCGTAGAGGGCATAAGCAGCGGAGTCGAAGAGGTCGCAGCCCATAGCAGCGGCCAGGGCAAAGATCATGGGGTGTCCAGCTCCGAAGAGATGGACTGGCACCCCCGAGCCCAAACCCTTCTTGGCAGAGACAACCACATCTACCAGATCCCTGAAACGGTAGGCCTCCATCAGAGGCACCACTCCTCCTATGGGATAAAGATCAAATCCGAGCTCTCGGGCGAATCTCCCCGCCCTTTCCCGGAGGTCGGGATAGGTAGATCCCTGAACCGGTCCGGCCAATAGGGCATCTCTCTTCAGGCCGGCTGCCTCCCGCAGTCGTTCCTCTGTGATATTCAACTCCGACTCCGCCCTCTCCCTGGAGACATCAGGTGGGGTGGGTATATCCAGGGGCACGGATATGTCTGATTTTATGGCAAACTGAAAATCAAGGATCTCCAGAGGCAGAACATCGATATCGCCATAGACGGAGAGCTGAAAGGCTCCTGAGTCGGTCATTATGGGCCCGGGAAAGCCCAGGAGATGGTGCAAGCCCTGCTCTATTGCTCCTTCCCTCAAGTCAGGATCCTGATTTATTATGTAGCTGTTGGTGATAACCATCTCCGCACCCATCGAGGCCAGCTCATCTGGAGGGATGAGGGGAAGGTGGGGATTTATCACAGGCATGAGCAGTGGTGTCTCGACGGTGCCATGAAGAGTAGAAAGCCGGCCGATCCTTCCGGCCAGATCTTTATGCAGTATCTCGAAGCGGTCCGGCATATGCAAATCCTTCACCAATAAGGAATAAATAGGTTGGGTCTGATCATCAGGGGATAAGGAAAACTGAATATAAGAGGATTGATTAATATGAAAAATATAACCGCATTGGTTACACTATTCTGCCTGATGGGCCTAGCAGGTGCCCAGGGTAGCGGCCTGGGAGATGGTTATAGCTCCACTCAAAGGGCATTCTTCAATGAACCAATCACCTCAACCTTTGAACCTTATGTGAATAACTACTGGAGCAATTATGTTGTCGGCAACAAGAACCAGAGCAGCCACGTCATGACCTCTGAAATGGATATGTGGGTAAACAACTTCCCCCTGATGTTCAGCACCCCTATGCAGCTTGATTCCACGAGCTTCAAGAGCAATGTCTCAACCATGGGCCTCAGCGAGAAAGAGAAGAACAGCCAGGCCCTGAAGACCGCGGTATACCGTGAACTGGGCCTGAACGATCTTGGCAAATTCGCTGCTGTAGCAGGCCTGAATGCCACCAGTGCCACTCCTGCAGTTGATGCTACAGGGAATCTGCTCTCTCAGAGTGTCATGTCGTTCTTCAACGTCTGAGCGGCTAATTTCATTTATTTTCTTGACATGACTGTAAAGGGCAAGAGTCCGCCGGCCAGGAGAATCATCCTCTGGCGACGAGAGAGGTTCATCTTCAGAACTAGCTCTTCTTCCTTTTTATTTTCTCCTTTCCTTCCCACTCCTTCTTCTCCTTTTCTGCTGCTTTCTGCATGGGCGAGCACACTATCTAGGCCCTTCTCTAAAGATTTGCGAATGCCAGGGATTCTTATATTCGTTTTTTCCGGCAGCAGATCCCAGTCAGACTCTTTTTCAAAGGTAAACGGCACTATGCCGAAGTTCACCAGGTTAGCGGCATGTATCCTTTCTATGGATTTTGCGATCACCCCTTTCACTCCCAGGTACATGGGACACATGGCCGCATGCTCGCGGGATGAGCCCTGGCCATAGCTCAGGCCGGCCACGATCAGATTATGGAAGCCTTGATCGCGGAGGGAGGATGCCCGGGAGAAGAAGTCCTTATCCAGTGGTTCAAAGACGAACTCTGCATACTTGGGAACGTTTGAGCGGTATTTGAGCCGGGACCCAGCAGGCATGATGTGATCAGTTGTTATCAGATCTCCCACCCTTATGGTCACGGATCCTGCTATATCCTCTTGAAGGGGTTGGTTGACGGGAGGTTGGCCGATGTTCGGTCCGCGGCAGATCGTAGCTCTTGCCCTCTGTTCCGGTGACAGAGGCGGAATGATCATCCGGTCATCGATATCGAAATGATCGGGCATCTGGATTCCTGGAAACTCCATATCCAGCTCTCTTGGGTCAGTCAGCCTGCCGGTGAGAGCGGCAGCAGCCGCAACTACCGGGCTGGTCAAGTATACATTGGCGCTGGGAGTGCCGGATCGACCCATAAAATTGCGGTTGCTGGTGCGGACGGAGACGGAGTTGGTGCAAGGGGACATGCTGTTTCCAATGCAAAATCCGCAGGACGATTCCAGTATTCTGGCCCCGAATGCTATCAAGTCGCTGAGGGCGCCATTTTTGGCAATGGCATTCAAGACCTGTCGCGATCCGGGGGCGATTCCTAAAGAAATGCCTTCAGGAAGCCTCTTTCCCCTTACCATCCTGGCCACCGTCATCAGGTCTACATAAGAGGAGTTGGTGCAGGAGCCTATCATCACCTGGTCTACAGCAAGATCCAGGTCCCCGACCTTAATTATGTTCCCCGGGCTGTGGGGAGCGGCTGCCAGGGGCTCGATCTCCGCCAGGTCGATCTCCAGGCTGCGGTCGTAGGTGGCATCTTTGTCTGCGGCAAGAGGTTTCCATTGACTCTCTCTCTCCTGGGCAGCCAGGAACCTCTTGGTCTGCAGGTCGCTGGGAAATATGGATGTGGTCACCCCGGTCTCAGCTCCCATGTTGGTGATGGTCGCTCTCTCCGGTACCGTCAGGCCGGCTATGCCATGGCCGGTATACTCGGAGACGAAGCCCACGTTTCCCTTTGTGCTCAGGATCTGCAGTACCTTTAGCGCTACGTCTTTGGCTGTGGACCAGGGCTGGAGATTGCCCATTAGGTGGACATCGATTACTTTGGGGGCAGCGAGGTAGTATGCTCCTCCGCCCATGGCCACCGCCACATCCAGCCCGCCCGCACCCATGGCCAAAGAGCCAACCCCACCCGCGGTGGGGGTGTGGCTGTCTGAGCCCAGAAGGGTCTTTCCCGGGCGGGCGAATCTCTCCAGATGGACCTGATGGCAGATGCCGTTTCCTGGACGGGAGAAGTATATGCCGTACTTCTTAGCGATTGACTCCAGGTAGGCATGGTCATCGGCGTTCTCGAATCCCACCTGGATGGTATTGTGATCGACATAGCTCACGGAAAGCTCAGTGGCGATATCAGATAGCCCCATGGACTCGAACTGGAGATAAGCCATGGTGCCCGTAGCATCCTGGGTCAGCGTCTGGTCTATCTTTATGCCTATCTCTTTGCCCAGCTCGTAGGAGCCATCCGCGAGATGCTCTCGCAGGATCTTCTCAGTTAATGTGTAACCCATAAAAGACCTCCAGCAGACATATCAATCAGCTGGTGTCGACGATGATGATATTAATACTCGACGATTGTGGCGTTATATATGCGGCGGAATTCTTCGATCCATCTTCGGCGCAAGAATCGGTGTCTTATGCGGCGTGAGCAAAAAGGTTATATACCTCTGAGTTATTGGATGGGTTCGGCCCGCCTGAAAGGGTTGGGTGACAGGTCCTGTAGATATTGATTATGGGACCAAAGAATACGAGATCGGCCTGAAGCTGTCGCTGCGATTTTCTCAGCCTCAAAATCTGAGGTGCAGGGGAAAAGATTAAATACTGCAGGTGACTACCTATATGGGCCGCTTAGGCATCGCATCCCTAAGGCTGCGACCCTGATTTAATGATGGGCCGACTTCCAGGTTGCGATATACGGAACAAGTGGAGACGCGAGTTTTTTCGTGTCTGACAATGGTCTTGGCGACTCAGCCAATTCCGATTGGTTCGGAATTAACAAAAACTTCCTAGAGAATTCTGGTTGATCCTGCCAGAGGTTACTGCTATCGAGGTTCGACTAAGCCATGCGAGTCGAATGTAGCAATACATGGCGAACTGCTCAGTAACACGTGGACAACCTGCCCTTAGGTTGGGTATAAACCCGGGAAACTGGGTATAATACCCGATAGGTCTCGATTGCTGGAATGCATCGAGATTTAAAGCTCCGGCGCCTAAGGATGGGTCTGCGGCCTATCAGGTAGTAGTGGGTGTAGCGTACCTACTAGCCTACGACGGGTACGGGTTGTGAGAGCAAGAGCCCGGAGATGGATTCTGAGACACGAATCCAGGCCCTACGGGGTGCAGCAGGCGCGAAAACTTTACAATGCTGGCAACAGCGATAAGGGAACCTCGAGTGCCAGGTTACAAATCTGGCTGTCGAGATGCCTAAAAAGCATTTCATAGCAAGGGCCGGGCAAGACCGGTGCCAGCCGCCGCGGTAACACCGGCGGCTCGAGTGGTAACCGTTATTATTGGGTCTAAAGGGTCTGTAGCCGGCCGGATAAGTCTCTTGAGAAATCTGGCAGCTTAACTGTCAGGCTTTCAGGAGATACTGTCTGGCTCGAGGCCGGGAGAGGTGAGAGGTACTTCAGGGGTAGGGGTGAAATCTTGTAATCCTTGAAGGACCACCAGTGGCGAAGGCGTCTCACCAGAACGGACCTGACGGCAAGGGACGAAAGCTAGGGGCACGAACCGGATTAGATACCCGGGTAGTCCTAGCCGTAAACGATACTCGCTAGGTGTCGGCCACGGTGCGACCGTTGTCGGTGCCGTAGGGAAGCCGTGAAGCGAGCCACCTGGGAAGTACGGCCGCAAGGCTGAAACTTAAAGGAATTGGCGGGGGAGCACCACAACGGGTGGAGCTTGCGGTTTAATTGGATTCAACGCCGGAAATCTTACCGGGACCGACAGCAATATGAAGGCCAGGCTGAAGACTTTGCCGGATTAGCTGAGAGGTGGTGCATGGCCGTCGTCAGTTCGTACTGTGAAGCATCCTGTTAAGTCAGGCAACGAGCGAGACCCACGCCCACAGTTGCCAGCGTACTCTCTGGAGTGACGGGTACACTGTGGGGACCGCCGCTGCTAAAGCGGAGGAAGGAATGGGCAACGGTAGGTCAGTATGCCCCGAATATCCCGGGCTACACGCGAGCTACAATGGTTGGTACAATGGGTATCTACCCCGAAAGGGGACGGGAATCTCCTAAAACCAATCTTAGTTCGGATTGAGGGCTGCAACTCGCCCTCATGAAGCTGGAATCCGTAGTAATCGCGTTTCAACAGAACGCGGTGAATACGTCCCTGCTCCTTGCACACACCGCCCGTCAAACCACCCGAGTAGGGTCTGAATGAGAGCGCTTTCTTTGGAGGCGTTCGAATTTGGGCTTTGCAAGGGGGGTTAAGTCGTAACAAGGTAGCCGTAGGGGAATCTGCGGCTGGATCACCTCCTAACGTTACGAGCATGAGAAATCTCATGCCTCTCTGAGCCAATCGGAAGCTGAAATGTCGATCAAGACCATGAAAAGCGAATCAAAAAAAGCGAAACTATCCAGCCAAATTGATAATCATCTGCTGGGCAGGATTTGGGGCTTGTAGCTCAGCTGGTAGAGCGCCGCCTTTGCAAGGCGGAGGCCCTGGGTCCGAATCCCAGCAAGTCCATTTGAACTAATGCACACATCGAGGCAGACTCGATGTGGAAGGGCCGAGGTCCGTAATCCGCAAGATTACGGTCCGAAGAAGCCGTGCACAAGCTTTGCGACCAGACGCTCACTGAGTTTAGTGGGGCATAAGCTGCTTATGCCAGCCAGGGGATGGCTCGGCTCAAGTGCTGAAGAAGGACGTGCCAAGCTGCGATAAGCCTCGGCGAGGCGCATGGAGCCATTGAACCGAGGATGTCCTAATGGGAAATCCTAAGTCTAAGACTTGATCCTCAAGGATCGGGAACGTCCCGGATTGAAACATCTTAGTAGGGACAGGAAGAGAAATCAACCGAGATACCGTCAGTAACGGCGAGTGAACGCGGTAGAGCCTAAACCGAATCCTGCAAGGGAGATGTGGTGTTATAAGCTGGTCTAAACGTTTTAATCTGGAAGTCGAAGTGGCCTGGAATGGCCTGCCATAGAGTGTGAGAGCCACGTAGTCGTAACAGATCAATACCGAGACCATGACTTGAGTACCGTGCGTCGGAAATCGCGCGGGAATTTGGGGGTCACCAACCTCCAAGGCTAAATACAACTTGAGACCGATAGCGTAGTAGTAGTGTGAACGAAAGCTGAAAAGTACCCCAAATAGGGAGGTGCAAAGAGCCTGAAATTGGCTGGCGATAGTGCGTTAGGGCGCCAAAGGATCTTTCTTTCGAAGGAAACGGTGGCAACGCCGCAGTACGAGAGAGACTGCCAGCGTTCTAACATGCGTTTTGAAGAACGAACCAGGGAGTGCATATTGGCGGCGAGGCTAATTCTTTAACAGAGGAAGCCGTAGCGAAAGCGACAAGCGCGCATGAGAAGAGGCGCGACGTATACAAGTGCGTGCAGTCGTCCGTATGCGACCCGAAGCCGGGCGATCTAGGCGTAGGTAGGTCGAAGCGTGGCGAAAGCTGCGTGGAGGACCGTTTGAGGTGTTGATATGCAAATCGCTCTCGTGACCCGCGTCTAGGGGTGAAAGTCCAATCGAGGTCGGAAATAGCTGGTTCCTCCCGAAACATATCGCAGTATGACCTGGTCTGAGATAGTCGGCGGAGTAGAGCACTGATTGGGGAAGCCGGACTCGAAAGGGTCTGTTCTCTTGTCAAACTCCAAAACCGCCGTCGTCGTAGACGACCAGCAGTCCGGGCTGGGGGGTAAGCTTCTAGTCCGTGAGGGAGACAACCCTGACCGTGGTTAAGGTCCCCAAATATCGGCCAAGTGTCAACACTTAAGGGAGTCCTGGGTCATAAACAACTGGGAGGTTAGCTTAGAAGCAGCTATCCTTTAAAGAGTGCGTAACAGCTCACCAGTCGAGATTCAGGGCCCCGAAAATGGACGGGGCTAAGCCGATTACCGATACCACGGAGCACCGCAAGGTGATCTAGTAGGGAGGCGCTCTGCGTGGGCAGAAGCATCTGCGTGAGCAGGTGTGGACCGCGTAGAGACGAAAATCCTGGTAGCAGTAGCAGCAAAATCGGGTGAGAATCCCGATCGCCGTAAGGGCCAGGGTTCCTCGGCAATGTTCGTCAGCCGAGGGTCAGTCGGTCCTAAGACGTACCTTAATCGGAGTACGCCAAATGGGAAACAGGTTAATATTCCTGTACCTTTCAACATTAAAACTGACGCTTCCGGATATGTCAAGCGTCCTTGCCTGGGCGTTCAATCGTATAATCCTGTGGAGAGCCGTAATGGCGAGAACCAGGAGAAAGCGTGATGACGTAAGTTGGCAAATTCCAGGAGTCCGTGAAAAGGGAGTTGAAAGTCCGTACCGAGATCCAACACTGGTGCCCCAAGCTGAGAAGGCTAAGGCGTTTCGGCATATGCTAGCTAAGGGAATTCGGCAAATTAGCCACGTAACTTCGGGATAAGTGGTGCCTGCTTTGCAAAAAGCAGGTCGCAGTGACGAGGGGACTCTAACTGTCTAATAACAACATAGGTGATTGCGAATCCGTAAGGACTAGTACAATCACTGAATCCTGCCCAGTGCAGGTACCTGAAAACCCGGTTCAACGGGAGGAAGGGCCTGTCAACGGCGGGGGTAACTATGACCCTCTTAAGGTAGCGTAGTACCTTGCCGCTTAATTGGCGGCTTGCATGAATGGAACAATGAGAGTCTCACTGTCCCTAGCTGGTACCCGGTGAACCTTACATTCCAGTGCAGAGTCTGGAGACCCCTAATGGGAAGTGAAGACCCCGTGGAGCTTTACTGCAGCCTGCCGTTGGGCTGTGGTTCTGATTGTAGAGCATAGGTAGGAGACGTCGAAGCTCGGGCGCCAGTCCGAGTGGAGTCGCCCTTGGAATACTACCCTTTCGGAGCCGCCGCCCTCACTCTGAGAAGAGGACCTCGGTAGGTGGGCAGTTTGGGTGGGGCGCCACGCCCTTGAAAAGATATCAAGGGCGCCCTAAGGTTGACTCAGTTGGGTCGGAAACCCAACAAAGAGTGTAAAGGCATAAGTCAGCCTGATGTTACCTCGCATAGCAAGAGGTGATAAGACGAAAGTCGGGCTTAGCGAACCTCTCAGCTCTCTTGGTGAGAGCGTTAGATGACAGAAAAGCTACCCCGGGGATAACAGAGTCGTCACCGGCAAGAGCACATATCGACCCGGTGGCTTGCTACCTCGATGTCGGTTCTTTCCATCCTGGCCGTGCAGCAGCGGCCAAGGGTGAGGTTGTTCGCCTATTAAAGGAGATCGTGAGCTGGGTTTAGACCGTCGTGAGACAGGTCGGTTACTATCTGTTAGGGGTGTATTGCGGTCTGAGGGCAGGTTGGTTTTAGTACGAGAGGAACAAACCAACGGCACCTCTGGTCTATCGGTTGTCTGGCAAGGCATGCCGAGCAGCTACGTGCTCGCGGATAAGGGCTGAAAGCATCTAAGCCCGAAACCGCCCCTGAAAAGAGACCGCTTAGAGTACTCGTAAAAGACGAGTTTGATAGAGCTGGTGTGTACGCACCAAGGCAACGAGGTGTTCAGCTCGCAGCTACTAACAACTCTGCAGCGCTCCGCTAAACTCGGGCGAAATCTGTGTCGCAAAGCAACGATATGCACGGCTTATAAGCCAAGATCCCTGGACTTAGGTCTAGGGTGGCAGAAATACCGGTTCGATTCCGGATCTTGGAATCGAGCATGGCGGCCAGAGCGACAGGGAAACTCCTGAACCCATTCCGAACTCAGAAGATAAGCCTGTCCACGTTCTGCATTGTACTTAGGTGCGCGAGCCCTCGGGAACTGTAGATCGCTGCCATGCTCACCTAATATCTTTTTATTAGAGCTTCAAGCCGAGCTTGGGCTCCAGAATTACTGCACATTAAACCCAACTTATCCTCGCTGCACGGATGACGGTTTCCATCTTATCGATACTGCACGGTCGATCGGGCTGCTGTGCGCCCGGAAAGGCGGCCGGACGGAGAGCTGCCGTGCTCACCTAACTTTCTTTTTTAACCACAACTGGAGCTTAGGGCTCTCCGAATTGCTATTATATTGAATCGAAGGACCAGCAATTTCGGTTTCACAAATCCCAGGCAACCATGCAGCATTTCGCCCCAAGGGGCGCGAGCCCTCGAGAGGTGACAGACATTTGCCCAATCTGCAACTAGGGATTGCGGATTACTTACTATCACGAATACAAAACGTGGTCCATTATAGTCGTACAAGATCAAAGGAGGAATTTCATAGTCAAAGCAGATCTTCAAGCTCTTCTCTTTTTATTCCTGCATCTTCCAAAATCTGTATGAGTGTGCCTCTTGCTATATCCTGGTCGCTATGGGAAGGAACTGTGACCCTTCTCTTCGTTTCCGGATGAGCAAAGATATAATGGCTCCCCGTAACTCTCTTCAGTACGAAACCTTTCTTTTCAATAATCGCTATGACTTTCTGAGGAGTTAGAGATGGCAGCTTAGGCATGGGCCTCCACTGTCAGCCTGCACTCGATGAGATCCTCTTCTACAGGAATTGCCTCGCCGTCTTCTATCAGGCTTTCAATATAGCCATTGATTGCATCCCTGGCCATCTCGATCGCCTCTTCCACTGTCTTTCCATAGGTGATGCACCCGGGAAGTGCCGGGACTAAAACAGTATAGCCGCCTTCAGGTTCCTTGCGCAGAGTGATCCGATAGCTGAGAGTTCTCATATCTAATATAGATCACTGACAAATGAAATATAACTTGCGGCTATTGGGGATCACTCAGGCCAGTGTTTTCAGCAAGACCATCATCAGTATCTCGATATAGCAGGGGTGCAAGCTCCGAGGATACAATAGTCCCTATTCCATGCTGAATTAGAGCTCCCCAATCACTGCCATCATAAATCCATGCAACCATATCGCATCCCACCCCACAGGGGCGCGAGCCCTCGGGATAGGACAGACATTATCCCAAACCGGAACCATGGCTCCCGTATCATCGCTGTCCTATATCCAGGTAGCCTGCCGTATCCCTTGAAGGATATCGCTTGGGAACGAATTGGTTTTGGTGTTGCTAAGAGGATTTAGAGCATTGGTCAATCTATACGCAGCGAAATCCTGGAAAACTATTCAGATCAGATGCCAGATAATTATAATAACTTCGAAAATTCATCAACGCTCATACCAGCCTGCCTGATGATCGCCCGCAGCGTTCCTCGATCAAGCTCTCTGTGATTAGGAACAATGACCTGTGAGAAAGGATCATCTCGTCTCAGGACAATGTGGCTTCCTTCCTGACGTTTGAAGTAGAATCCGATCTTCTAAAGGGCTTTGACACAGTCCTGACCGGAAACCACGGGCAATTTGCTCATGCAACTGCCAAAAGTGCATCGAAGCGTTCCTCTGGGACGGCAATCCCATCCTCTTTTAATGCATCTATGTATGCTTGAATTGCCTCTTTGGTATTATTAAGGGCCTCCTCTTTGGTTCTTCCCTGGCTGATGCATCCGGGAAGGCTAGGAACTTCCGCTACCCAGCAGCCATCTTCGCCTGGATAGATGATCACTTGTCGCATGGTTCTTTATCTCCCCTTCACCATATATTTACCTATGTTCTGATAGCTGCCATATTCACCTGATCTTCTTCAGCCGCTCGTTAACCATATCAGCATCAAAATACTCGGGATCAAATTTCCCTCCCACCCACATCAACATATCCTTATGCTCTGGATGGCTTCTATCTCTGAGGGTCTTCAGGAGATGGTAGTATCCACTTTCTCCACCACAATCCTCGGGAGGTGCAGAACGCTTTCCCTTCAAGCAGACAGGATGCTCCAGTTCCTCTTCAGGCTTGAAGATCTTCTCCACCAAGATCGTGTGACTCCAGCTATCTCCAAAGTCATATTCATAAACGAACTTGAACTTCTCCCCGGGTATGATTCTATCCAGCCTGAACTTTTTCTCGTCCTTGAAATCATCGCCAAGCATATCAGCTTCCCTGGAGATGATGCTGTAGCTCTCACCATCTATCAAGAACTGGTGCAGATGGCAGTCATACCAGCCCATGACCTCCTGCAGGATCTTGTGTAGCTTGAACAACGATATATCCCCCCGAACCTGAATCCTTCTCCAGATCGGCGGCCTTATTCTATCAAGGGTCACCTTGAGTTGATAAATTGCCATAGGCTCTGAAAGACCTGAAGAGCCCTTAGTTTTTTTTACCATAATCCCTGATTGGGGTTCTCTATAGATATCATTATTGATCTGCGGATAGGAATTTCATACCCATTCGGTTGCCTGATGAGCGCTGGATACACTTGACTGAAGGTCACTCTGCGAAGGACGAAGCAGGAAGTTCTTATCCACTAGAACATAGTAGTTCACGGACACTTACAAATAGCATAGATATTATTAATGATTGGGTGAGTTTTTATGATCTATAAAGAGCTTGGCGCCGTCATACTGGTCTTGGGATTGCTCCTCTCAACAGGCATTATCGCTGGCCAGGATGCTGATCCTCTCAAACAGGAAGTTGCAGCTCTTGAACAAGGAGCTTTGGACGATATTGCTTTTTCGCCCCAGAATACAAGCGGAGAGGCTTTATGGAGGCTAGTCTGTGCATCGGATGCTGTCAACGCGAATTTCACCAAAATTGAGACAGCACTTATGGATGCCAGCATAGCCCTTTCAGATACAGGAATCGATGGGCCTGATGCTAGAGAAATCCTATCAAGACTCATGCTGGCCGACTCTTCTGCAATTGATTGTGTTACAATCGATCCTACCGGCACAGTACGGGAGGTGGAGCCATCATCATTTGAAAGCGTGAAGGGAGAGAATTTGAAGAACCAGGAGCATATAAATAATACTATTGATACTGGGCTCTATTCAGGATTCCATCTCATAAAGGCAGTTGAGGGCGTATATGCAATCGACTCGGAGATGCCTGTTTTTGACCGGAATGGAACTCTCATTGGGACCGTCAGCTTTCTGTTTAACAACAGCCAGTTTTTTGATAACGTTCTTTCTCCCTTCCAGCCTGGCGGAAACTCCAAGATATGGATAGCCAGAGCAGATGATGCAACGAAATTGTACGACACAGATCCGTCTCAGATATTGCTCAATAAAAGCTCTCAAATATATCAGAATTTTCCACAGCTTTTAGAGCTCTCGAATAGGATAAGCGTGGAGAGAACGGGTTATGGAACATACGAATTCTTAGACCAATCTCATGGAGAAACGATAAGGAAAGGCTGCTACTGGACGACCATTCCTAACAATGGTATGCAGATGAGAATTATTCTAACGCTTGATCTCCAATAGACCTTGCTGGACTGAATCAGTGTGGCTCAGATATCGGGCTGGTGCATAATAATATCCAAACCAGCCCTTCACTTCTTGCTACTGCGGAAAAAGGATTTTTAGTGGGCAGACGATGCTTTTATTCTATGGAATTTATCAATGGAAGCTATCGCTGGTTTTCCCTGCTCGAGATACGACATCTCGATTTCATCGTCGGAGATGATAGTTCCAAAGCCATATCCCTTGCTCTCGGCGATATAAAACGTTTTATTATCTGCACCAATTGCTCCTGCGAAGGCCTCCACAATCTCTTCTCCTTCGTGCATATAGGTTATGTTTCCTGTGATGAGGCGGTCTGTCTGCTCAACGACGATAAGAGTGACCCTATCATCTTCCACCAGATCATATGCACCATCACCAACAAAATATGCCGTCGCCGATCCAGTCCAGTTGCCCACGAGGTCTGGAACTTGAGCTGTGCATATTCCCGTAATTAGGATGATCAGAAAGATTAGCCAAATCCTTTGCATTGATCTCATTGCACCACTTTTTTTATCATAAACCACCGTTCTATATATTAATAGCGGCTCAAAGTTATCCAATTGCCGCGGAACAAAATTTTCCGCCATTCTTAAAGCTTTCTCCTTTATCAATTGCATCAGCTCTACATCAGCCATTTGACATTGAGGATGGGGCAGCCCATATACTGAAACCTATTTTCCTTCATCCATTAGGTTTTTCGGCCATTTCCTAAGTCTTTTCGGATCACTGATTTATGGCCCTAATGATATCAACAGATCTCATATTGATACTAAGGTCTGAGAGGTGAAAGCTGCATAATGTCAAAATTAAAAAGGCTAAATGAGATGATGCCAGGCGAGAGAGGAAGGGTTGCAGTCGTGTCTTCAAGCGGTGCTCTCCGCTGCAGGATGATGGAGATGGGGCTTGTAAAGGGCGCAGAGCTGGAGGTGGTAAGGCTCGCTCCTTCAGGCGATCCCGTGGAGATTCTCCTCAAGGGCTACAGCCTCGCTCTTCGAAAGAGGGAAGCCGTGAACATAACTTTGGTGGTGGACTGACTTGATCAGCACGGGATCGATATCTGGAGGCAGTCTGCCTCTGGCCTTCCTCCCGGAGGGCAGAGCAGGAACTGTGCTTGAAATTCGGGGCGGGCACGGAGCTGTGAGACATCTCGAGGATATGGGCTTCGCCCCTCCTGCCAGAGTTTTAGTCCTAAAGTCCTGCCCGCCGGGTGCCATGCTTGTGATGGTGAAGGATTCAAGAATTGCCCTTGGGCGGGGCATAGCCATGAAGATACTTGTTAAAGGGGTTGATGATCCATGATTCGAGCAGCACTTATCGGCAATCCCAATGTCGGAAAGACTGAGATTTTCAATCGCCTGACTGGGCTATCCCAGAATGTGGGCAACTTTCCCGGCGTAACGGTTGAGAAGAAGGCAGGACGGCTGGTTCATAAGGGACAGCAGATCGAGTTGGTGGACCTGCCAGGCACCTACAGCCTCACCGCTCATGCCGTTGACGAGCTTGTGGCCAGGGACTACATCGTTATAGAGAGACCGGATGTCATCGTTGATATAGTGGACGGAAGCAACCTGGAGAGGAACCTTTACCTCACAATGCTCTTGCTTGAAATGGATGCCAACCTGGTCATTGCTTTGAACAGATGGGATATGGTAGCAGCCAGAGATACGAGGATAGATGTGGAGAAGCTCTCCCGGCTGTTGGGCTGCCCGGTAGTTCCGACGGCTGCAATCACCGGCGAGGGCCTGAAAGAGCTGAAGGATTCGATAGTCGATGTCGCAGGGCAGAAAAGGGCGGAAGGTCCCAAATCTGCAATAAATTACGGAGACGATATCGAGCAGCTAATAAACAAAGTTGAGGAGGTAATCAAAGAGTGCACAGCGCTCAATGGGAAATATCCAAAGAGATGGCTGGCCATAAAGATGCTAGAGGGAGATGAGAGGGTCATGGAACAGACGAGAGCCGATCTATCATCGTCCCAGCTGGCGAAGATTCTATGCATAATCAAAGCCGGAGAGGCGGCAATAAAATGAGCGAATACGCTGAAAACCTGAGCTCTGCCCTTGCGCAAAGGAGATACGAGAGGATAGCATCGATAATGGACTCTACTGTTAAGAAGGGCAGCGAAGAAATATTTACTTTATCGGATATGCTGGACCAGGTATTCTTGAATAAGTATCTGGGCGTACCGATATTCCTGACAATGCTCTGGACGATGTTCCAGTTCGCATTTGCCGTTTCAGAGCCGTTTGTGGTCATTATCGAGAAGATCTTTGAAATGCTCGGGGCCTGGTCGGATCAGATCATATCCAATCCCCATCTGGCATCCTTTGTCTCCTTGGGCATAATCGGCGGCCTGGGATCGGTGCTGGTCTTCATTCCGCCGATCTTCGGCCTCTTTCTGGCGCTCTCGATTCTGGAGGACAGCGGATATATGGCGCGAGCCGCTTTCGTGATGGACCGGTTCATGTATCACCTGGGCCTGCACGGTCGTTCGTTCATACCGCTGATGATCGGCTTTGGCTGCAACGTCCCGGCAATCATGGCCGCCCGCAGCATGGATAACGAAAAGGATAGGATGATCACAATGCTGATCTCCCCACTCATCAGCTGCAGCGCCAGGCTTCCTGTGTACGTGCTGATAGCCGGAGCGCTTTACGGTGCGGCTTATGCTGGAACAGCCGTTTTTGCCGTATATGCTCTGGGAATCATGCTAGCGGTTGCAATGGCCCTGATATTTAGAAGGACCCTCTTCAAGGGAGAGCCTTCGCCCTTCGTCTTGGAGCTGCCCACATATGCCGTGCCGAAAGCGCGTACTGCCATCCTCCATATGTGGTCACGGGGCAAAATGTTCCTGAAAAAGGCGGGAACGATCATATTTGGAGCTGCCATCCTTGTTTGGTTCCTATCTGTTCATCCCTGGGAGGCGACATCCGGCGGCCAGGTGATAGCTGAATCCTACATCGCCTGGATAGGACATGCAATTGAGCCGCTGTTTCAGCCCTTCGGGTGGGACTGGATGGCCGCCGTAGCGCTCCTGTTCGGCCTTGTCGCTAAAGAGGTGGTAGTCGGTACCTACGGCATTTTGCTTGGAGCCGAGGAGGCCAGCCTGGGAGATGCGCTGGTGAGCCAGGGGGTCTTCACGCCGCTAACAGGCTTCGCATTCATGGCCTTTGTACTGATATACGTGCCATGCGTTGCAGTTATCGGGACGATTGCGAAGGAGACGAACTCGATTCGATGGCCTGCCTTTGCACTTGTATACCAAACAGCGCTTGCCTTCATCATCGCAGGTATGATCATCGGTGCGGGAAGGCTATTGGGATTGAGCTAGAGCCGCTTAAGGCCGATAAATGGCGATTATGGAAACAAAATATGAAAGAATTTAGCGTTAGAACAGGAAGATTGCTGGGCATATACGCCCTTGTGTTGGGAGTCGGATACGGAGCACAAGCCCTTGCAGAAACGATTGGAGGCCGGGAATCGTTCCCAGGAGGAATTTTGAGCATTGCGGTTCTTCTGGTGATATCGGCGACATATCTGATGGGAGCAAAGAGCCTCGTTGCAGGCCGAAGAGAAGGGCTGTCCTTTCTCATGGGAGGACTTTTCCTCTCAGGAGCCGTGGGTGGGCTCTATCTGCTTATGACGGGAGCAGACTGGCTAATGTACCTCCTGGGAGAGGTGGAGGATTTCGCGCTGCTGTCCGAGATCTCTCCAGCCACTGTCCTCCTGATCGTAGCGCTGCCTTTGGTGCCGATGATGAGGAAGATGACCAGAGGAATGGCCTGGTAAATAAATGCGGCCTGATAAGCGATACGGCTAGTGAACGGTGCGAGGCCGCAAAGATTGAAATTGCAGGAATATTGATATTAACGTCGATCAAATTTACCTAGAGTAGATATGAAAAGCGATTTATCCAGAAAGGCGGAGGACTACCTTGAGGCTGTCTACGTCATATCCCAGGAGAAGGGGCATGTCAGGATCAGGGATATCTGCAAGGAGCTGGGAACCAAGCCACCTTCGGTCGTAGAGATGGTCAAAAAGCTGAACGATCGGGGATATCTCATCTACAAGAAGAACGAAGGACTATATCTTACCGCAGAAGGCGAGGAGATCGGACGCATCATCAAGGACCGTCATGACACGATATTTGCATTCCTGAAGTTCATCGGCGTCCCTGAACAGGTTGCGGACGAGGATGCCTGCGTGATCGAGCATGAGCTCCACACCAAGACCGTGGAGCAGATAAAGAGCCTTGTGAGCTTCATCGAGACCGCTCCCGATCATCCCCAATGGCTGGATCACTTCGCCATTTTCTGCGAATTGGGAAAGCATCCCTGCATCAAGGATGCGAGGCTTAGTCAGACCATGGCAGCTCAAATGGGAGCAGAAATGCGAAGGAAAGCAGATCACTGCGGGAGCAATGATTGATTATAGCTGAATGAAAAAGCGCTTTTTGGGTTAGAAATAAATGGTCACAAAAGCTTATGGAGCGTGCGACCCCAATTATGCAGAAAGGAGGCAGCACGCTATTTTCTTGTTGATTCATCGATCTAATTGCGGCCGATCTCACCCAGATATGTTTTGCTTGTGGCATTTGTGGCATTTGATTCCGATGCGTAGATTCCTGCACCAAGCCACCAGTTATTGTCAACGCTCCTGACATAGCCCAGCTTGAGTTCTTCCTCCATATTCTTGCTGGGATTGGCATAGAGGTAATACAGATAGCCTCTCCCTCTCTTTGCCTGATCAATGCTATTTTGTACGAATCGCACGCCATTTTCGTCTTTTGCATCCAAGCGGTCTGATCCTAAAAGCTCAGGCTGATAGGGCAGCGACAGCACTGTGCCATTGAAGTCGTAGGCAAAGATGTAGAGGTTCCCTCGAACGAATGAGCTGTTCCTGTCATTGAATGCCTGCAGAGCCGCATCTCTTCCGTTCTCCTCTGCGTATTTTGCCGCTTCATCCACGAAGGGTACCAGATTCTCTCTTGACTCTAGTGGAAAGAAGACCGGAAGATCTGATAAATAGACGCCAGAGCCCACCCACCAGTTTTCATCAACCTTGGCCGCATAGCCGATCTTCAGCTCATCTTCGGAGCCATGATCCGGATTAGGAAATATGAAATAAGTAGAGTCCTCGCCTCTGCGGGAGCAGTCAGCCAGGTCTTTTATCAAGGCCACTCCATTCGGATCAGTCAAATTGATCTTGTCTTCGCCTATAAAATCAGGGCGGAAGGGATGAGCGACATTTATCCCCTGAAAATCGTACGCATAAATGTACAGATCCCCTCGCACGAACTCGCCAGTCTTATTGCTGAATTGCTGACATGCACTCTCTCTATCCTCTTCACGTGCATAATCACGAGCTTCCTTTACGAAATCGACAAGTTCTGAAATTGATGAACTATTATTCATAGACTTGCTGGTTTTGTCTTCTGCAGCTGATGCGCTGAGTACAATGGCTGTGAAAACGAAAAGCATTGCCCAAAGAGCTATTAGTCTCATAGTTGCTGCAGAATGCATAGATTCATTTAATCGTTTCGGTGGATTTAGATTTTTCAAACTTCAATTCATAAGCTAGAATTCCTGATATGTTAGGATCATGCTGTATTTTCTAATTTAATTTGGGTTAATTGGAAATATGCCTAATATTAGAGGGTAGCGTATCATTTTTGCTGTAAAATTTGCAGAAATATCAGTAACAAGAACTGACTTGCTCTTCACGAGATAACAGCAAGTTATTTCTTCATGAGATATTATAATTGGCCCTGTATCCCCAAGTCGTCGAAACTTTGGGAGGGACACAGAGCCATGAATATATCCGACATAGCAGATGATTATCTTATCGATCGAAAAGAGGGCATGAAGAAGCTGACCGCGGGTTTTCTGAATGAGGTAATGCAGCTTGAGGCTGAAAATCAAATCCAGGCCCGTCCCTATGAACGGACTGGCAAGAGACGAGCACACCGCAACGGAACGAGATCGCGAAAACTAAAGACCATCTACGGCGAGATAGAGCTTGATAAACCTCAAATCCGAGAATTCCCATTCGAAACCGCAGTATTCGAGAGATTTTCTCGTGTGGAAGACTCATTAAGAGTTGCTGTAGCAGAATCTTATTTTGAGGGAGTATCAACCAGAAAAGTCGAGAAAGTATTCTCGAAGTTTGGATTAAAGAACATATCTGCATCTGAAGTCTCAAGAATTGCTAAAAAGCTGGATAAATTGGTCAAAGATTTCTTGAACAGGCCCATCGAAGGATCAATCCCCTACATATTCGTGGATGCAAGCTACTTCAAGGTCCGAACAGATGGCAGATACGTAAATAAGGCATTGCTCGTTGTCGTTGCCATTCATGATGATGGATATCGCGAGATCCTCAGTGCCACGGTGGATGATAGCGAAGATGAATCCTGTTGGGAAAACTGTTTTGAAAGCTTGAAGGCTCGAGGACTTAAAGGAGTCAAATTGGTGATATCTGATGCGCATAAAGGGATACAAGCAGCCGTCCAGAAGTCATTTCTTGGAGCATCTTGGCAAATGTGTAATGTTCACTTTATGCGTGCTGTGCTCAAGAACATACCTAAGAAAGAGAAAAAGGAGGTCGCCTACATGCTGAAGGATGCTATTGAAGATGAGTTCAAGATGCAGGAGCTGGCTGTCATTCTTGATGATAAAGGATTCAAAAAGTCGGCGGATACGATTGATAGCTTCCGATTTGACCTTTGGAACTATAAATCGTTTCCCAGATCGCACTGGAAAAGGATCCGAACAACTAACGTCCTGGAGAGAATCAACAAGGAGCTGAAACGAAGAAGTCGTGTGGCTGGAGCCTATTCAAATGATCAGTCGCTTCTGAGGGTGGCGGTTTGCATCATGATGGACATTAACGAGGATTGGATAACAGGTAAAAGGTATTTATCATTGGAAGAGTAGAGTGGAATCAGGATACAGGGCCACTGTGAAATTACAGCAGATATGGCACGCTACCTATTAGAGTTACATCTTGCGGATGCAGTTGCATCTGGTTTAAAATAGAGGTATTGAAAATGAATGCATTGAATGGCTCAATTGTCATCGCCATGGCAGCTTTGGTGATGATCATAGCTCCTGCCGCGGCAGCTGATGAAAGCAGCAATTTCACCGTCGACGATATCAGCAATTTCTTCCACGCCATGCAAAAGACAGACTTCGGGGATATTGAGATATCAGGAAACAACATCACATTCTATAGCCCGGAAGGCTCTGTCAAATGCAAGGGCGAATACGATTACGTGGGATCCAAGACCATAGACTTTCAGGGATATCCGGTAGAGTGGCATATGTTCAATTTGCGATCGGACAAAGAAGGCTGCTTGGAATACAAACACGTGATAGCGACCGCGGTTCACGATGAGGCCGGGCTTACTCACTGGCATATGAGATACGGCAAGCTGTGCTTTGATATCTTGATGGAAAATCCTGCTTACGGGATGTGGTATCCAACCATGGCTGCCAACGGGACCAATTCCGAAATGGTCTCAAACGCCTACAGTGCCGAGGCTCAGATGATCGGGGCATTTGCCGTCGCAGCCAAACAAGCCTCCAACAACACTCTCTCTCTTGAAAAATGGAGCGGAAGGTGGGTTAACACGGAGCAGCTGCTGGATGATCCTCTCATGGATCCGGTCTACGAGGCGGCAGCCAATACTGCGAATTCTCTGGGCGAGAAGAGCGTTTCGAACTAATTTTATTATTTTTAATGGAGTATTGGTATATGAAGACAATGAGCATCAGACTGATTGCCATAGTTCTCGTCATCGTCCTGTCAATAACCTGGCCAGCCTTGGCAGAAGGCGAAGGTGCAAATGAGGCTATGGACAAGGCGGTTTCTGCATTTGAAAAGTCAGGAGGTGAGCTGGGGGTGCTGGTGGTGGCGCACGGGAGCGATGAGGATTTATGGTGTCAGCAGGTTCGTCAGGTCGTAGCAAACGTATCTTTACCCTATCCGGTGGAGCTGGGATTTCTGGAATTTGTTCCTAATGAGAGCATCGACGATGCAGTTGAAAGGCTTGAATCACAAGGGATCAGGGATATTATTGCAATTCCTCTATTCGTGTCTTCATACAGCAGCCATATTCAGGAGATCGAGTATGTGCTGAGGCTTAGAGAGACTCTCCCCTCAGGCGAAGATCTGGCTCGGGTGAACACCACTGCCAATATCACCATGACCCGCGCGCTAGATGATCATTCTCTGGTGGCCTACATTCTGGCGGACTGGGTTTCCCAGATGAGCAGTGATCCGTCCAATGAGACGGTGGTGATTCTTTCACATGGAACTGACGAGGAAGGAGACATCCGATCTCAGGTCTGCTGCCAGAACTGGCTTGCAGAGGAGGTCAAGTCTTACCTGCGCTACTGGGCGAGCCCCTCTATCAAGCTCAGAGATGTGAAGTATGCGTTCATTCACGGCAACCAAACCTTATACCCTGATTTGACGGTGGAATCGGTGATGCGAAACGCTTCCAAGGCTGGAGGCTCCTCAGAGGACGGGAATGGGGGCGTGATAGTTCTTCCCTTGATGGTCGCTGGAGGATCTATAACCGATAGCCAGATTCCAAAGCTTCTCGAAGGTTATAGCTGTCGTTACGATAGAGCGACTCTGGCATCTCATCCCAATCTCGCCAGGTGGATTGAGAACCGGGTCAGGTGTGAGATAGGCGAGGGCATGGGAGGCGTCTTGATCATCGATCACGGATCCAGCGATCCGAAGAGGGCTGAGGCAGTGAGAGAGCTGGCTGGTCAGGTGAATCAGATGTTATCAAGCATGCCAGTTGCAGTGGCCTTTGCAGAGAACGCCGCTGAAGAAGAGACCATTCCCGGAGGAATTGCCAGGCTGCTCGATCAGGGGGCCAGGAGAATAATTGCCGTTACGCTGTTCACCGGAAACACCGTCGACCACGAGGAAGCTCGAGATGAGGTCTATTCCGCTATGCAAAGCATCAACCAGACGAAGATTCTCATCACTGCACCGCTGTATGAAGGAATTTGTGCTGAGGTGAAGGGGCCGATCGACGATCATCTTTTAATTGCCGATCTGATCCTGGACCGGGCGAGAGAAGTCAGCATTGATGCAACCAACGAAACGCTGATTTTGGCTCCTTGGGGCAGCTCAACCTACTTCGAGGAGAGCGAGCTTTTGGCCAAGTCCCTGGTTGAGAGGATAAAGGCAAGCTCAGAGTTCAAGGATGTTGGGTTCGGCTTTATGGAGTATCAGGGCAGCCCGAACATAAGAGAGGCTGTGGAGAAGGCCCAGGGCGAAGCTGTGATCGTCGTCACCGTCAACAGCATGGGAACGAAATACGTCGATGATCTGATCGCCGAACGCCTGGAAGGACTCAACTATACCCACAATGGAAAAGGGTTCTATGGCTATTCTGAGAACCTCGATCCTCATCCAAACATCGCCCGATGGATCGAGTACAAGGTCGCAGAGGAGGTGAGGGCTTAAAAACCTCAAAGGAGGCTTGAGGCCTCTTGTACCTCAACTGAACGGATTGGCCAAAACTCCTGCAGGTAATCGCCTCGACCATCGCCGAGAGGCCGGGGCGAACACCTGACATGCGACTTGCGATTGGATCAGATGGCGACATAATAGCCGCGAATTGTCCATTTGGCATTTAAAATCATAGGACCACAAGCATTTAAGAGTCAATAATTGCGTTTTTTTTGTATTTTCAGAAAATCCTATCATTATTAGGGATCAAGTTATTGCCGCCTAACAGAGTATATCGGTACATCAGAGCCCATAAGGACGGATGGAACGTTGGCCATCGGTTTCCTCCTCATAAATGCTCCTTCTGTCCTTTGGACTTTGCCATGGAAGTTTCACAATCGGCGAAGCCTCAAGGCACTGAATACGACAGTCTAACTTTATAGAGGTGTATTATATCATGAAGGTTTTTTCCGGCTGCAGATGGGCAGCTGAACTGAGATTTAAAAATTACCTGGAGCAGATGGGCATAGATCTTGAAGGCAGCATCCTGGACATAGCAAGTGGGCCGTTTTCCCTGGGCTGCATTTGCAATGATGTCCATGGACATGACAATTGTCCCGGATTCGTCCGCTGTCTGGAGGAGATGGGAATACCTGCCAGTCTCGCCGATATCAGTCGGCTTGATTATCCCTCCAAGAGCTTTCGCTATGTGGTCACCTTTAATCCACCTTTAAGGCCATTTCGCCAGCGTGGGGATGCTCGATCAGGGATCAAGAGGTTTTTGGAGGACATGCTTCGCATAGCCCAGGAGAGGGTGATTATAAGAAGCAGCACCGTTATTCCCCTTCTGCCGGCCGAGTACGATTCGCTCATTGATAGAAGTGGAGAGAATTTTGCGATCTACAGGGCGGATTGCTATCGTCCTGGCAGTGAGATGTACTCCCAGTGCGAGACTCATTCGATCCCAATCCAATCGACCTCTTAGAATTAATCTGGTCATGGTGATGGAAACATGAGAAATATTGTCCTTATCGGAATGCCAGGTGCAGGCAAGAGCACGGTCGGGGTTATTCTTGCAAAAGCCCTTGGGATGAACTTTGTCGACGCAGACCTCGTGATCCAGGAGCGGACCGGGCTGCGCCTGCAGGCGATAATCGACAGGGATGGGCCAGCCGGATTCCTGAAAGCCGAAGAAGAGGCAGTTCTCTCCCTCAGTTGCAGGAATTCGGTTATTGCCACGGGCGGCAGTGTGGTTATGAGCCCCCGGGCAATGGAGCATTTAATATCGGCTGGTACTGTAGTTTACCTCAAGGTGCCTTTCGAAGAGATAGAAAAGAGGCTTGGCAATATCTCGGGCCGTGGGATTGTTCTTTTTGCCGGCCAGAGCCTCCGCATGATGTATGACCAGCGTGTCTCCCTGTACGAACAGTATGCCGACATCACAATTGATTGTGCCGGCCTGGATTTCGAGACGGTTGTAGGGCAGGTCCTCCTTTGTATATGATCCCGTAGACATCCGCCCCCGGGGAATTGGATCATCTGGCGGATACTCAGGAAATTGCCGTGTGTCGCACAGCAGCGAAAACCGGCATCTTCTGCAGACCTTATCATCACCGGCCTGGGAATGAAATCGGGATCGCCCAGCTTGAACTCGGTGATGGACAAGAGCCCCTCCGGGCACAGCACCCGGCGAAGCTACCCCAGGCAAGCGCTTCTATCCGGCACCTCACCCAGCACCGCCACCAGGAACGCAACATCGAATGATCTCAGTATTGATCGGTCTTTGAAAGATGGTGAATCCAGCGGCAAAGACTGCAAGAGCGCCCAGGATCATTTCAGCATTGCAACACATACTTTCCTTTTTATATCCTCTATTTCCCTTACCGCCACATTTACCCCATATACGGAGGACATTATCTCACTGTTCACAACTGCTGCAACTTCGTCTACCGCAAGAAGTCTTCTATTGCATAATGCAGCGGCCCTGCTGCCAACTAAGAAAGCATGATCAGGCATGTGGGTGTTCATGACAATTGATATTCCCGAAGATGCCAGTTTCTGCACTGCTTCCAGCACAAGCACCTGATTTCCAAAATCAAGGTGTGCCGTTGGCTCATCCAGCAAAAGCAAAGTTGGTTCCTGGGCAAGGGCACGGGCTATCAGAACCATCTGGCGCTGCCCGCCGCTGAGACTGCCAAGCGTTCTTTCTGCAAGGTCTCCAATGCCAACCATTTCAAGCGATTCTCTGGCAATTTTCATGTCCTTTGCGCCCGGAGATGCGAATATGGAAATGTGGGGTGTACGGCCCATTACCACAAAATCCAGAACCGTAAAGGGAAAAACCACTTCATTTTGCTGAGGCACGTATCCTATGCGCCGCGCGATTTTTCCTGCCCCCAGGGATGCTGTATTCTCTCCCATGATATGGACCGAACCTGTAGCAGGCTTGAAGATGCCTGCAATGCATTTGATGAGTGTGGATTTTCCTGATCCGTTAGGGCCGAGGATGCACATGACCTCGCCACTTCTCAGGGAAAAGGACACGTTTTCGAACACATTTTCCTTTCCGTAGGAGTAGCTGAGAGAATCAACCTCCAGGATCAGTTCCATCCCATGCGCCCCCTCTTTATAAGATATGCAAATATGGGAGCACCTACTAGAGAGGTTATTATGCCCAGGGGTATTTCCGTTACACTAACAGTTCTTGCCAGATCGTCTACAAGCAACATGAAAGATGCGCCGCATACCATGCTCATGGGCAGCAGGCGGTTGTAATTGGGGCCCACTATCATCCTTGAAATATGGGGCACCACCAGTCCCACCCAACCAATGACCCCGCTAATACTGACTGCCGCCGAGGTCACAAGGGTTGCACAGATAATGATTATCAAGCGCATTTTGTCCACATTTACTCCCAGGGATCTGGCTTCCTCGTCGCCCAGTGAGAGGATATTGATGCGCCATCTGAGAAGGAACAATACAAGCATTCCAATGAACATGGGTACAGTTATCCAGATCAGATCGCTGTACCTTATGCTGGAGAGGCTTCCCATAAGCCAGAAAACTATCTCAGGAAGTTCGTCATAAGGATCTGCGGCATATTTTGCCAGTGATATGAGGGCAGTGAAAATAGAACTCACAATTATTCCGGATAGAACAAGCACCAGAGTTCCGGTTCCCTTGCTAGCTTTATCCATGCTGATAGCAGCGAACATTGCCAGAAGTCCGAAAATAAAAGCCAGCAGCTGAATCATGATGTGGTTGTCGAATAATAGTATCCCCAGGCATGCACCAAAACCTGCGCCTGAACCCACACCCAGTATATAAGGCGATACCAATGGATTGCGAAACACACCCTGAAATGAGACACCAGCTACAGAAAGAGCGCAGCCTACGAGCATGGCTGCGAGGATCCTCGGCAATCTCACGCTGAACAATACTGTGTGATGAGTTGATGCTGGAATAGCAGTGCCAAAAAATAAAGCAGTGATAGTATTCATGATGTCATCTATTAAAACCGATACAGGTACCTGGTATCTTCCCATAAAGAGAGAAACTATGAGCATCAAGAAAGGCAATAAATACATGACAGTGGTGCCATGGTGCCTGCTATCAGGCATGAGTGCACTCCATCATATGCCCTGGCCACCCACTGGACGATGGCCTGTGGAAAGACCTGTTAGGGCTGGCATCCTCAAAGGACATGCCATAAAAACGCCTGTAGAATTCATCTGCCTCCTTTTTAATGTCAATCCCAAGCTTTCCGGGATGGATTTTGTCCGCAATATAGAGAAGACCTAATATCCAGCGAGGACTGCCGAAATCCCAGATTGGTGGTATCACATAGACCCTCTGCTCTTTTACCGCATCCGCTTCTATGCCATAATACCTGCACAGGCCATAGAACTCATCGAGCGGACGAGAGAGAAAACCGGAAATAAATATGGTTTGGGGATTATGTTCATTTATAAATGCAGGGGATACATTCACACCGGGTTTTCCTTCCCTCTGAAGCACTTTATTAATGCTCTTTCCTCCAGCAAAGGTCACAAGGTTGTTCTCCATTCTTCCTGCATTCAGGGCAAAAAGGGGTGAGCCCATACAGTAATAGACTGAATGATCGCTGTTCTCTGCCGCAAGGCTTAGAACTGATTCCATGCGCTTGCCGATAAAGGATGAAAGTTCCTCTCCCTGATGCTCTGCACCTGCCTTTTTGGCGATCAGCCTGATAAACTCGAGATATGAGCATGGCTGTTGTATCAGGCGATGCATTTTCATAAGCGTTTCAGCGTCAGAGACCTCCCGCCAGACCTCAAGCAGTTTCCCTTCGTCAAATATTCCCATGCATATGAGCGCTGCATGTACCATACCAAAAGCCCGGCTTATCCTGTAACCACCCATGAATCCGGCCTCACTGAAATTTTCACTGGCAGCAGTTCCCTTTACCTGGACATTATGCCCACAGCGGCAGGCATAGTCCGTCCAGGGCTTCAGAAGCCTGCATCCCATGGGGCCGTGAAACTCCCTTTCTGCAAGCAGGCTCCCACATTGCGGACAGTAGGTATGCAATAATTCCGTGCCCGGAGAATTGAACAGATATACGTGATCCATGTGCTCGCGTATTGCCCTGCACAATCTTTCAGCATCCCCTATGGAGGGTTCCTGTTCAAGAGGTGTATCCCCGAATGGAATGAATCTCATCAGCTGTAAGGGGATCTCAGAGGAGACCTTAGATAGTGTTCTTGCAGCCTGCAAGACATCGGCTTCATTTCTCCTGGAATACACTACCGACGTCTCTACGTGTACGCCCATTTCAAGAAGCCCGGCAATATTCCTAAAAACAGGAGTCGAGGATTTAGCACCACATGTCCTGTAAATACTATTGGAATATCCTTTGACCCCCACGTTCACGAAATCTATCAGACCTCCAAGCTCTTCAAGCGTCTCTTCAGTGAAATAGCAATTTGTAGAGCAGCCAACAAGCAGGCTATTCTCCTTTGCCTGAACTGCAAGCTCCCTGAAAATGTAATAGTTGGCAGCCGGTTCATTAAGTGTCGAAACCACGCCCTGGCATTCCTGCTCCAGTGCTTTTGCGACTACCTGGGTTGGGCTGAGCGTTGGCCAGCCAAAAGACCGGTTGGATGCCAGCAATCTTGCCACACATCCCTGGCATTCAAAATTGCAGCCGGTACTGAAAACCTGCAGGAACTTTGCCGAGGGATGAAAATGCAGCATTGGTATGGTTTCCACAGAAATGGGATAGCCACCCATGTAGCCAATTTCAGGAGATTGAATTATGCTGCCGCCTTTCTTCACATAAGTCCCGCATCTACCTCTGCTATGCTCGTTGATCTCACAACCGATCTCGCATACTTTGCACTGCATTTCTGCCCCCTCTATTTGCTCAATACCACCCAGAACCCGGAATCATCCCGGACCGTATGGCAGACGAGGTCGGTCTGCTCTGCTGCTTCTTCTATGACCTTCTGGTTTTCCGGGCTGAGGCGTTCCTTGGAATTGTTCTGCCACTGGGGATTGATAGCGGCCATTTTTTCAGATATCTGTTCTCTCAATTCCTTGGTGCCAAAACCTCCGCCTATCCATGCCTGCCCGCCGGGCGCAAGAACGCGGGCTATTTCATTAAAGGCAGCAGGAAGATCATTCCAGAAAAACACGGAACCACGGCTCACAATGAGATCGGCGCAGCCATTTTGGAAGGGAAGCACATGTACATCAGCAATCAAAGGAACAACCTTGTCCGCTATCCTGTGATGAAGAACTTTCTCCTGTGAAAGCCTGCACATCTCTCTTGAGAGATCAACGCCATAGGTCCGCATTTCTGTGATCTGGGCAATGGAAATCCCCAGGGATGCTATGCCGCATCCCAGGTCCAGGCATCTGCCGCTCTTAATCCCGCTCTCTGTGACTATATGGTTTGCTATGACTGGATAAATGGGAGCAAAGATATGCTCCGCAATATAAGCAAAACCCGGGGATTTGCCATTTTCTCTCATTTCGTTATCTTGGCCTCAGGATGCAATAGCATGTCAAGATCGCTATCTTCGAGAGCATAGTGGAAGAATTCCGAATAGAATTCACCGGTCAGGCTGTCTAGATCCATATCGGCAAAGAGGTCAGGATATAGCATCTTCGCAGTCCAGGCCGTTCCGATGATGAGGTGAGGGCCCTGCGGCCTATCTATCCAGCAGAACGGATTCTGCGGTGCCAGATATACTCGTTTGTTCTGTACAGCTTCGACGCTTGTCCAGATAGGATCGGAGTATACTGTTTTATAGAACTGCGGGCTGGAAGTGATTATTGCTTCTGGGTTCCAGTTCATAACCTGCTCTATGGATACCTGCGTCATGCCGTTTCCTGGAGTAAGGGGACAATCAGCAACGTTGATGCCGCCACAGATGTCGATCACCTGGGAGTGCTGCGAACCAGATGGATCTGTCGCCAGTCCTGTGGGACCTTCGGCATAGTAAACGCGCACTTTTTCGTCCTCTGGGATATCTTTTACTGTCTCATTGATCTTTGTCAGGATTGAACTGCGGAATTCGAGCAGCTTTTCTGCCTGATCCTTGCAATCAAGCAACTTCCCCACATACTCGATGGTGGGATCGGATTTCGTAACGAAGATGATGGAGCCATCGATAGCTACAACCGGGATGCTGCCAAATTTTTCCTGCCTGCGGTTGATAGTTTCCTGGACTTCGCCGTCTGTAGTGTAACCTTCTATTACAATGTCGGGACTCATGTTAATCATAGTCTCATAATTCCCGGTTTGTGTCCCATACCAGCCTCCTATTACCGGCAGGCTCTGATAATTTTCATCCATTAAAGTATGGTTAAAATTATTTATGAAATTCCAGCCTGCAAGTTTGTCGGGTGCGAGCATGTATACAAGAATTGTGGACGGGGGAGACGTAGAGATAACAGAGCTAATGTTTTCAGGAACGGTTAATTGCCTGCCCAACATGTCGGTGATCTGTACGGTGCCTGATGCCTGTTGAATTTCTTGTGCCATGCATTCACAGGCATTCATAGCCAGGAATAGCATAAAAATCAGAACAATTATGCTCCTTTTTTCATTCAAGGTATCAACCCGCTGAATTGAGATATCGCAGCACTATAAATAGTTAGTTGAGCTAAAATATGGCTCTTGGCCAGACTTTTCTTAAATTTATGAATCAAACTGCCCACTGCCACCCTGCCCTAAAAATACCTGTATTTTTAGAAAAAATTCGATAAATGGAACCCCGTTGCTCGGCCCGAGATCACCTCTCTTTTCTATATGGAATCTGGATCTCAGTCAACAGCTCCTCCTCTGCCGTCTTGCAGGGATCACTAAGGTACAGCTCCCGGATCGGTCCGGCTACTTCCAGACCGGCCCCGGCCATGTACTTGAAGACGGACTGGTAGGACTTGTGCAGGGTAGGATAGCTGCCCTTGTGGATCATCGAAAGCATTCTGGCAGCCGGCAGGCTCTTGACCTCGATTCCTGAACCTTCACCCTCCACTTTTCCCGCAATGGGAAGGGCGACCTCGATGCTGACCTCCTTCTCCGACCAATCGGAGATAGCCTCGGCCTCAACGCTGACATGCTCGTCTCCTCTTTCTCTATCATTCTCATTCCCTTTCGCACAGTCCTCATGGTAGATGGCGATGACTGGACCGATAACCTTCAACTGATTTCTCTTGCTGGCTGGGAGATCGACAAAAGAGAATAGCTCTCCGATCAGCTTTTCGATGGTTGGGCTGAGAATTCCCGTCTCCTTCCGGCAGATGACTCGCAGTGCCGGTACATCTTTTACCGCAGGCTCTGTTAATGCCATTCCTATCAACTCCGTTCGTTCCTCTTTCAGCAAGGCCTCGATCCTCTTCAGCCGCAAGATCTCCAACCGGACGGCAGAGAGCCGTCCCTCCATGAGACTATCAACAGTATCCCAATCGCCGCAAGCCTCGGCTTGCAGGTATGTCTTCAAGTCCTCAAGTGAGAAGCCTAGGCTGCAGATGGCTTTGATCTTCACCCCCAGTTCCATCTGGGAGGATGTGTAGTACCTATAGCCGGTGAAGGGATCCCTTGCCTCCGGTACCAGGATTTCCAATCGGTCGTAGTAACGCAGCGCCCTCTGGGATATCCTGGTGATGGCTGAGAACCTGGCTATCGGTATTCGATCGGCTGGCATTGCTGATTGATATGGTCCCACCGGTAAATAAATAGGCTGGCAGTCTGCCCCGGCAGAAGGTTTGAAATGAACCCGTCTGCATAGAGACGAAAGCAATGGCCTTAAAGCGTTTGCCCGCTCAGCAGATCCAATCGGATGGCTGCTACAGCTCGAAGGCAGCGATTCAATCTACCTTCATTTCCGTCTCTTCCGAAAGCGTGCAATTGAGCGCCATATCCCAGGCAGCAATGCGGCATCGCACATTCTGGCCTCTGTACTCCGCAAGGTCGATCGCCACTCTTCCACCATTAAGATTGTCGAAGATCCGCTGCACAACAGTCCCATTTACCAAAAGATCGATCCTCGCAAGCTTGTGGATGCAGGGGGTAGGCTCTGATGCCGTGTATTCGAACATATAACCAGTGCCCTCTCTCTTGCAGGATACTTTTACGTCCACGGGGGCATTGAAGTCATCCTGGATCTTTGCATTTCCCCATCCATTCTCGAACGGATAACTCCCGGTCATGCAGCCTGAATAATGCTCACGCAACCATTGCTTGTGATTGGCAAACGCATCGAATCCCAGCAGGTCGATGTGAGCAGGCTTATTGATCCCTATCCCATCCCGGAATGCTGATTCCAGGAGGGGAACCGAATCCAGCTGGTATCCGCTAAGAAGCGTCTCAACAGTGTCGATTGCCACGGAATCTCTCGAACAGAGAATTGCGTTCACGAGAATGAAATCGGTCTTGGCATCCTTATCTTCCACTTTGTTCGCCGGGCCGCTCCGGTTTCCAGTGAGTGCATCCATGATCACCAGGTCGAATCCTCTTGCACGGTTCAGCGCACACAGGTAATCAAGGAACATCCGGATGTCCCCTGTACCGAATCCATATCCGGCATGCTCCTGCTTTTCAAGGAGGCCGAGCATCGATCCCCAGTGGAGTTTTAGTGCTCCTGTCGTGCCGCAAAGTCCATGGCTTTTCAGAATGGGTATCCCGATATAAACATCGCAGTATTCTGACTCACCTTGTGCCTGATCCTTTGTCCGCAGGAACTTGGGGAGCCAAACCTCAGACCGTCCCCGTATAGGCTCATCGACAACAGCAAGGAACCGGTCTGACTTCTGAACGGAATCGAGGTTGACGAGCTTGGCCCCGGACCCTCCATCGAGAATACCATCGGCATCATAGTCATAACAGATATCGTTTGCCTCGACGGAATTTCCTGCACTTCGCTGCAAACGGGCATAATAAAAACTTTGAGGATTATTTTTGTCGGATGGATTCTTTTCGGGAGTGAATGTTGCGTCGATTACCTTAAGATCCGCACTGCCGTCAAATCCGATGATCTCTCGCACCTTTCCGGCAACATACCTTACGATCCTCGGATCGGATATGATCCCCCTGCCTTTCTCGCCTGGAAGACCCTGGCTTGGCCCGACGACGTTGACCTTGATGACGACCCTGTCGCCCCTCTTGATGATCTCTGAAAGGCCTCGTGGGCCCAGCACCTGGGCGATAGCGTCATCAACAAGATGAGGTATCTCGTCGTCAGCAGGTTCCCTGGTCATGCATGAAAAACCCACAGTTGGCAGGGGATTATCTGGGGGAATTTTTCGCCTGGTGCTCGTATTGGCGTAAACCGCGGAAATGTCTGTCCCTTGCACACCGGAAACCTGGATTTGTCTCATGTCCGCGTTGATCTTTTCCCATCGACGGCTGATATCGCTGGAGTAGTGGATGCCGACCGCGGGAGATAACTTCTCATCAGCACAGGTGGAAGAGACAGAATTATCAGAGTTATTCATAACAATAATCCTCGAGATTCAATTGGAGCAGAATGATTAATATCTTTCGACTATCAGTAATTCGTTCATGGAGATTGATGGTGGCGGATTAAATTGAACAACGGGAAACTCCAGCCGGACTCTTTGGCTCAACAGCAGTTGCAGTCCAATATCATGAAAAAAGCCCAGATCGACCTATCCATCGAAGTGGTTCTCCTGATAGTCGGAGGGGTCTTTTTTCTCCTATTTGGAGCGCTCCTTTTCCTGATCGATAGAGGAATGCTGCCCTACAGTGAGGGGAGCATGTACGGGATTTTCGTGGTTCTCGTATCGATGCAGATCATCACAATGGGAAAGACGCCTTTCGGAGACGTCCTCCGCTCATGGTTGGTCGTAGTCATTGGGCTTTTGGCGGCGATGCTCGGAACCCTGGCCATCTTCTATCCTGTCCACCTGAACGCGACGATCCGTATAATTGCAGGCTTAATGGTCCTTATCGCTGGGACCGTGGGGATGCTGCAATTGTTCATTTCAGAGGACAAGGCCAGAGTGTGGATGAAGGTTCCCGGTATCCTCCAGCAACTGACGGTCGCCTGCGCCCTTGTATATGGAATCGAGATAGTATTAGGGATTATCACTCTTCTTCCGGGCATCATGCCCAATCCTCTGACAGCAGTTTTTCTTCTCCTCTTTGGGGCAAGCCTGCTCTTCCTTGCCCGGTGCATCCATATGGCAGCTCACCAATACCGCTCAACAGAAGCGAAGAGAGTGCTGGAGCCATCCACAACAAAACGCGGGTTCTTCCTGTTAAAAGAGACGTCTTTAACGGTGGGAAACTCCTTCAACATCTACCAGGGATATCTCCTGATACTGCTCGGAATCCTGGTTCTATTAATGATTCTTGGAATAATACCCTCTTTTAATTCCGATGGCCAGCTCGGCCTTCTGCTGGTGCTGACCTCCCTTCAATTGCTCGCCCTGGGAGAGTTCATGGGAAAAGAGATGAGCAGATCATGGCCAGCGATAGCTTTAGGGATACTGTTTGCTGCCATAGGGTTTTTCTCTTGTATTGTTCCGGGAATCCTGACCGGTGTGATCCAGCCGCTCATCGGGCTCCAGAACATCATCTCAGGAGTGCTGCTCCTCGCCACCAAGATCGTCGGTCCAAGGGTGTATCAGATCAGCCATCCTCCTGCGGAATCGGTTGCCCTCCCCCCTATCGTCAAGCAACTAACCCTCGTGCTGACGGTAACCGGGATCGTGACCATCCTCTTTGGCATCAACATGCTTGCACCCTTGCTCCTTCCCGGCCTTTTCGGGATGATCGCTTATGCCCTGCTCCTTCCTCTACTCATCATCATCATGGGATTAATGGTGCTGATTTTGGTCGCCATCACCCAAAAATTAAATGGTATGTCCATGCCTTCTCCATAGCGCGTCTTCCTCGGGCTACACGACCCACTCACCGCTCCTGCGCTTGCGTGCCACATCGAGCAGATATGCGTCCATACCCTCAGCGGCCTTGGGATTGAAGCAGTTGGTCGCGCCTTCGACATCAGCATCATCGCCCAGCACGAGACGGTCTTTCCTTGCTACTCCTTCCAAGATCCTCTTCGCCGACTGCTCGGCAGTCTGAGCGCCTTTCGGTGGCTCAATGCCTCCTGCTGCCCAGATACCAGTTTTCGTTGTGCCAGGCGTTGCCGAGGTGAAGCAGATATTCTCATCCCAATACTCATAACGAAGGGCCAGAGTTAAACCGTTCAATGCGGCTTTTGTCGCAGAATACATCGACTGCTGAGCCATAGGGGAAAACGCTATGCCTGATATCACATTTATGATATGGCCGCCGCCTTGTGCTCGCATGATTGGAATTGCGGCACGTATGCCGTAGATGGCGCTATAAAAGTTGATCGCAAAAGCCTTCTCCCAGATCTCATTGGTCTGTTGCTCAAATAGACCACTCAAACCCACTCCTGCGTTGTTGAAGAGTATGTCTATACGCCCTTCGCCGAAGGCTGCAGATTTGGCGATCAAATCCTTTACGCTTTCCTCGCTGGTAACGTCACACATCAGGCCGAGCACTCTGCCCGGATATTCTACTTCGAGCCGGGCCCTCTCCCGATCGAGCTTCTCCTTATTGATGTCGGCCAGGATGACCTTGTTGGCGCCCGAGGCCAGCATCGCCTCGCAGAGAGCCAGCCCAATTCCCGATGCGCCACCGGTAACCACGGCTACCTTGTTCTCGTAGTACTTTTTCGTCTCACTCATTCTCTCTCCTCCCTTCGAAAATCGCTATTAGTATTGTCCATAACGCTGATGGCCCGTGCTGATGGTCGAGCGGTCGTAACGACCGGCGAACAGGTAGCTGAATAGGTCATCAGACTCCTTTTCCTCGAATCTCGCCAGTACATGCATCCCTCGAACCCAGTTGGAATTGATGGAGTATGCGGCACCCAATGGCTTGATGACGACCAGCTCCGACCAGGGGTCGTCCAGCGACGGCTCCATAGAAATCGATTTTATGCTGGCAGCCTCCCAGCTCCTGTAGTCAGTAACGCTGTCGTATCCGAGGAGGGTGGCGTTTTGCAGGATCACATTGTCGTCTTTGCCAGAACATATGTCGTATTTGAATAGAAAACAGTAGCCGTCTGCGCTCGCACCGGGGACGAGGTCTGTGAATCCAGCCTCCATTATCGGCTCGTTATAGCTTCCAATCTCTATCTCGGCCTCGAAGATGCGCCTGCCCTTTGCCTCTACCACTACGTGTGCGATATCGTCATTTCGCTCAACAACGATCTTCTCGCACATCTTCTTGGGAAGCCCCGACATCTCCCGACCGGAGAGCAGCCCCATCTGCGCGCCCGGCCCGCTCAGTTGCAGGTTGCAGAAATACAGGCCTGTATGCTCCTTGTACCGAGCACCAAGTATTCCGATACCGGCCTCCATATACCATGGGGCGAAGGTTGGTTCCCTGATGTTAACGAAGTAGGAGTAGACTTGAGGATGCTCGGGATCGATCAATTCCAGTTGCGGCGGCAGCACACGTCGCGCGACCTTTGGATCGGTCTCCCAGAAGATGTAGAGCCCCTCCTCCTCGTTCATCGCAGCCCCCTTCATAAAAGCATTGAGCTTTTCTCGTTCGATGAAATAGCTTCCGTTCTTCATTACAGACCCTCTTTAGTTTTTCCATTCCAGGAATGGTCAGGATTCAAAGACGAATGCCTTGCCATATGCTTCCTGTGTCGCCTCAAGAATCCTTCCTCCGCGGTTTGCATCCCCGATGATATGCGCCTGTGGAAAAGCATCCCTGAAGGCCTTCAAAACCTCTTTTCGGGGTTGAACTCCGAGCGCCAAGATGATCGTCTCGCCATTGACGAAGACCTTTTCTCCATCAGCTACGCGCTCCAAGACAACTCCATCCTCGGCTATCTCCAAGGCCTTATGTCCGAGCATATAAGCCGGCCCATATTCTGACAGCCGCCGTTTGATATCAATTAGGACCATGATGGGTACGCCCTGGCCGATTTCATGCAGCATGTCGACAATCGTTGTCCGGTGCCCGGCCTTCAGCACAACCTCCGCTGTCTCAAGTCCCGTCATTCCCGAGCCGAGGATAATGCAATCGCCTTTGAGCTGGGCTTTTCCGATGAGCACATCCTCGGCAGTGACGACATTTTTTCCATCGATGCCAGGGATGGGCGGCATCGAGGCTATAGCACCACAGGCTACGAAAATCCCGCAGGGCGATAGGGCTTTGACCTTCTCGACGGTTGCCTCCTCTCCCATCCGCAGCTCGATATCGCTCGCAGAAACCTGCGCAATCAATCCGTCCACTAGCCTTGTTATCTTCTCCTTGCCCACGCCCTTGTCGGCGATGTTCAGAGTGCCTCCTAAACGTTTTGCCGGATCGAAGAGCACGACATGAAACCCGCGACTATCGAGAAGCAACGCTGCCTCGATGCCGGCCGGTCCACCACCGACGACCACGACCGTTCGCCCTTGGCCGTTATATTTGGGATTCTCGAACTCCCGCTCCCGTCCCAGTTTTGGATTTACTGCGCATTTGACGTGGCGTTGGCTCTCTATCTCCTGGAAGCAGGAGAGGCAACCAATGCATTTGCGGATTGTCTGGGCTTTTCCCGCTTGGGCCTTGTTGCACCATTCTGGATCTGCCAGATGGCCACGGGCCACTCCGATGAAATCGCAGCATCCTTCGACAAGTATCTCTTCGGCTACATCGGGCTCTTTGATATTGCAGACCGCAATAATTGGAATGTTCACGTGCTTCTTTATCTCAGCTGCCATATATCTCTTCCAACCCTGCTCGTAGGTGCCGGGCTCTATGCATGCGCAGACCTCAGGGCTTCCTGGAATGGTGCAGCTCACATCGATGAAGTCGACTCCTGCCTCCTTCAACACCTCGCAGATCCTGCAGCTTTCCTCGAGGTCATTCCCCTCTTTTCCCAGGAACTCCTCGACGGAAAGCCGCACGCCTATCGGGAAATCGCCTCCGCACTGCTCGCGGATGCCTCTGATAATATCAAGCAGAAAACGCATTCGGTTCTCCAAGCTTCCACCGTAGTCGTCAGTTCGTTTGTTCAGATACGGCGAAAGAAAGCTGTTGATCAAATAGCCGTGTGCACCATGCAGCAGGACGCCGTCAGCTCCTGCCATCTTGGTGAACAATGCACCGGAGATGAAGGCGGATTCGATTTTTGCTATTTCTTCGACCTGGAGTGCGTGTGGTGTCTCATAAGCAGTAGGTGATTTGACTGCCGATGCAGCGACTATAGGCTCGCCGCCGATGGCAGATGATCCCTGGCCACCGGGGTGATGGAGCTGGATGAATATCTTTGTGCCGTACTTGTGCACGACATCAACGAGGCGTGCCAATCCAGCAACGTCAGCGAGGTTTCGTGCTGCCAGCTGGCAGGTCATGGCCGCTCCAGCACCATTGAGCACACGGCAGAGCTCACTCTCGATAAGACCGACACCACCTTTAGCCCGCGCCTCATAGTAGGCGATGATGTCGTCGTTGACGCCTCCCCCTGGAGCTGCAATCACCGTACCCATCGGCGTCATCACAACTCGGTTCTTGATCTCGATCCGCCCAATGCGCCCCGTGCTGAACAGTCTCTCGTACATATGCTTCAACACCTATAGTGGAATTTATTGAGTATTTTGCGATGAAGAATTGGTATGCTGTCTTGGTTCTGTGATCTATTCGAGGCTAATTCTCGAAATTTTGTAATCTGCATCATGACATAATCCATCATATGTTCTTCAATTCATAATAGATTAGCTTGTCGATTATATTATGAAATCGGGTGTTGAATAGGCAGGCGTGTGTAGGCAAGCAGATAGCTGCGATGCGAAAAGCTGTTGTAGCTTGGGCTTCCTAAGCTAAGTTTCATTGATATGTACCTTGACACTCCTATTTTCATCTCCAGCCTTCTGATTGCCGGGGAAAACTATAAATTGTCAACTTGCATAGGTTGACGCATGAACTGGTTAACCAACGGAAAGCAGTTCGAGTTCTGGAAGCTGAGACGTGCCAGGATGTCCAATAAGGCGATAGCGGTGAGCTTTGGGATCTCCAGGCAAGCGGTCTCGAAAGCCCTTCTCAAGGCAGATGAGAAAGTCGAGATTGCTCTTCGAGATATGGCAACAGCAAATAGAATCGCCATCATGAAGATCAATCCAAAGTTAGGCGTTCTTCTCGGTCGTTCGGTCCCGCTGGGTGTGGATGCCATCGTCTTCATCTCCGGCAAACATGGCCTGCAGGTCTGGTACGAACACGATGGCGATTGCGGGTCGTGCGATGAGTACGCAAAGTGCATAGAGCTGCTCTGGGATTACGCTGGCGAGCTGGGCATAGTGCTTAACCGGACGGCTGATCCCACCAAGATGGCTGAGGAATTATTCGCTAGAGTTATGGGGATGATCTGACCGTGAATGTCTCTGAGATCATTGAGCACTGGATGGGATGGTGTCCAAAGAAGCAGAGAGCGAAGATGGTTTCAGGAGCTGTTTTTCTATCTGGGGAGATGTCCATGAAAACACAAAAGGGAATCAGCAGCAGGATAAAAGGCATAGCAGTAGTTGTACTGGTATTGGTTGCAGCTCTGGCTGGAATGCGTTTGGAGTTTGGCAGCTTGCAGTCACCAGACTGGATCCTGAGAGACAGCAAGGCAGTAGAAGGCTACCAGTGGATGGCCAACAACACCGAGAGCGATGCCACTGTTCTGGCCTGGTGGGATTATGCTGATGGGATAACGGGGGTTGCACACCGCCAGGCGGTGATAGCCGAGGCCTCTCGGGAGATCAGGAATACTATTGGTGGCTATACCGATCCAAGCAAGCCTTGGCATAAGATAGAATATGCTCTGTGGTATCCCTTTGAGCCTGAAGAGAGGGTCCGGGATGTTGCAGATTTCTTTATATCAGATAATCCTACATCGGCCATGCAGATCGCAGAAAAATATGGAGCGGATTATGCGCTGGTCATGGCCGACGATATGGGCAAGTATTTCTCGTTGATAATGGCGGCTAAAGAAAACCTAAGCGACTACCTGAGCGTTCAAGTCAACCAGACTTCCAGAACAAGATCGTACCCAAGCAAGGAGACCATCTTCACCAGAATGGTCGGCGGCGAGGAAATCGAAGGATTCTCCAAGTCGTTTGACAACGGGCGGATGAGGATTTATAAGCTGGAGAAAACGGCTGCGGTTTAGCATCCATCGATAAGACGGCCCATCAGCGCGGCTGCTGCTCGAGGGATGCAGGAAGGGCGCCCTGGGCGTCAGGTCCAGGGCGAAGCCAATGAATCATTCGATCTTATATCCCGCAGCCTCCACCGCTCGCCTGAAGTCCTGCTCGGACAGCTTTGCGGAATCATACTCTACGTAGGCGGTCTTCTGTCCTAGATCGACCCTGGCACTGCTGACACCGTCAAGACCAAAGAGGGCTCTTTCCACCGCAGCCGAACATCCGCCGCAGGCCATACCAGAGATCTTCAGTTCGATCTTCTTATTTCCCGACATATCAAATCAGACCTATTTTCGGTTTCTTTCGATTGCATATCTGGCAGGCTGCTCCCATTTATGGCCTTTGCTGGGAGGAAGTGGAAAGGAACATCTCCCTGTAATCCGCATGCTTTCCGGAAAAGGATGGATAGGTGAAGTGCAAACCCCCATGCCCCAGAATAGCCCCCAGCGGCCTTGCCCCTTAGAAGTCCATTTCGCCTTCGGAATTGAAGAACTTATCGTCAGCTTCCAGATGAACCACCTTTCCGATCACCAGCACGAACTTTTCTCCTGCTATCTCCTCTTCCAGGGTGCACTCGGCCCAGGCCAGACAGCCCTCGACACCGGGTGCCCTGACCTTCAAGGATTATCTGGGTGCAATCCCGGCTGCCAGAAACTCGTCCACCTCTGGGGGGATAGCTCCTGGCGCTGACCATGACCGCATCCTCCATCCCTGCAGGTGGAACGTTCACCACGAACTCGCCCGTCTGGCGGATGTTCTCATACGTTTTTTCTCCGTCTCTACAGTGCTGGGGCGCAGGGGTAGAGAGGGCTCCGGTCTTTAGGCCGGAGATGAATCGTACCCCGCCCTACGCTATGAACCTTAATATACTATAACAGCGTAGAACTGTACATGCTTAAGGCTTACAAGTTCAGGCTTTATCCCACAAAGAGCCCATGATCCTCAGGCGGGGATCATGCCCAAAGCATGAAAAACCCATAGAGCCATAGGCAAGGCTGATATGGGCAGTGAAGGTTGATCTGTGACCTGAGACATGATCTCGACACAAAGACAACCATGATCTCGTGGATGCCCAAATGCGTCTTTGAACGCGTATGTGAAGTTGCACGCACGAGTGATCATCATCTGCCCATATCAGGCAAGTGAGACGATGGACTCAGATAAGGAAATAGTTTGCGGAGCAGATATCCACAAGGATTTTCTTATTGCTACAATGATATCCCGAAGTGGATTGAAGCTCCAAGAACGTTTTAATATGAACCAAGATGGCCTCTTGGCATTCAGATCCTGGATAATAAACCACAGATGCCAGAGGCTGGCTGTAGAATCCACGGGAGGTTTTTGGTATCCTATCTTCACCATTCTAGAAGGTCATGTCGAATTTATCCTGGCCAATGCATATCAGATCCGGAATATTGAGCACAAGAAAACCGATAAACTTGATTCGGAACGAATCGCGATATATTGTCTCAATAATCTCATCACGCCCTCCAGAATCTATCCAAAAGACTACCGAGATCTAAGAAGCATAACTCGTGCTCGTGAGACACTGGTCAATGCAAGGTCCAAAATCAAGAACCAGATTCATCAATCACTTTCGACCTGCTGCATCAAGCTCTCCTCAGTCATATCCGACTCTTTTGGCAAATCTGGAAGATATATCATTGATAGGCTTCTGGAAGGAAAGACGATCGATCAGATCATATCTGGAATACCTTCGAAGAGGATTCGGAAAAAGGAGGACGAACTCAGAGAAGCCATCAAGAATGGATTAGATCCCGTTCAGGTATTTTTGATCAAGGCAAATCTTGATGTCATAGATGATATTAGCAAGAAGATAAAAATTCTGGAAGCTGAGATCGCCGAAAAAGTCAAACCCTTCGAGGATGATTTGAAAATTATTTTGTCTGTTCCAGGTGTTGGATTCATTTCGGCAGCTACCATTATTGCAGAAATGGGAGATTACAGGGACTTTCCGAGTGCGGATAAGATGGCAAAGTACTTCGGTATTGTGCCTTCGGTCTACCAATCGGCAGGGAAGCTGCGAACTGGGAAGATCACTAAGACGGGATCTAAGCATATGCGAAGGATCTTGGTGGAAGTTGCAAAAGCCATATCCAGGACCAAGAAGAATTCAAGGTTAATGAGATTCTTCCAGAGGATATTGGCAAGGTGCGGAAAGAAGAATATTGCAACCGTTGCGCTCGCCAGAAAAGTGCTCTGCATCATCTATCATTTGCTTATGAATCACGAGAATTATCAAGAACCAGAGGTCACGAAAACCAAACCAAAAATTCCCAGCTCTGTTTCGCCCATAAGAATGATGGATATCGACGAGATGATAAAGATCATCAGTCAGGCAGGATACTTGGTGGAGAAAGATTTGAAGGAGGGATGCGGATGATCCGCAGCATCTTGTTTTTTTAAGTTTTTCATGTGAAGTCTCAGATAACCAAGATGGAGCGAACGCTGGACTTGTGCCGATGGACATACAACCAGACTCTAGCATACAGAAAGAACGCCTGGGAGAATGAAGGCAAATCAGTTTCCAAATATGAAACGAACGCTCTTCTTCCTGGTTGGAAAGAGGATAAACCCGAACTGAGAGACGTATATGCTCAGACCCTTCAGAATGTTCAGGAGCGGGTAGATCTAGCCTTTAAAGCCTTTTTCAGAAGGATTAAGGCGGGAGAAGAACCCGGATATCCCAGATTCCGAGGGAAGGGTTGGTACGATTCATTTACTTATCCACAACCTGAGAAGGGCGGCAATCTTGTTAACGGCATGGTACGTCTTCCCAAGATAGGCGATATCAAGATCAAGCTCCATCGCCAGATAGAAGGCAAGATCAAACGGCTGACCGTCAGAAGGACAGCCACAGGCAAATGGTTTGCATGCTTCTCCGTCGAAACGGAAGATGTTCCTCTCCCCCCCTGGAAAGATGGGGCTGTAGTAGGTATTGATGTCGGCCTTGAGAGCTTCGCCACCTTTTCCAATGGTGAGACGATAGCTAATCCTCGATTCTTCCGAGAAGAAGAACACGAGTTAGCTAGAGCCCAAAGGAAACTCTCTAAGGCTCCTAAAGGAACTCCAGATCGCAAGAAAGCTCTTAAGGTTGTTGAGCGAGTCCATGAGCGGATAGCTAACAAGCGATATGAGTTTGCCCATCGGGTTAGTCATAACTTGGTAGATAGATTTGGTCTAATAGCTTTTGAAGATCTTAACATCAAAGGCATGGTTCATAATCATTGCCTGGCTAAAAGCATCTCAGACGTAGCTTGGAACATGCTAGTGACTTTAACCTCTTACAAGGCTGCAAGTGCCGGTTCGGTGGTGGTCCTGGTAGATCCAAGGAATACGTCTAAGATGTGTTCCAGGTGTGGTACTCTCATTGAAAAGTCGCTGTCCGATAGAGTCCATAACTGCACTCTGTGCGGGCTGTCGATGGACCGGGATTGGAACGCAGCGATAAATATTCTCAGATTGGGATTGCAATCTGTCGGCACAGGAAGCCGTGGAAGCCCTGCTATTTAGGGCGGGGAGCAGTCACTTCACGAAAGAAACTAAAAGGCTCTTCGCTGAATTATGGGGGTGAGTTCAGGCAGAGAATATGGCCTCTGTTCCTCTGTGTCTCGGTTGGGTCAGTGCATCGCGGTTCACCACAGAGGAACAGAGAATTTCTGATTCAAGTCCACCCATACCAAATAGCAGGGAGCCAACTAAAAAAATTAAAATAGCACTCCTTTGGGCTTGGAGATCAGTGCTACAGGACGGCCTGAGAGCTGGGCGGTCAGCCATGGGTCAAGGCCTGTATTGTCTGCTGTCTGCTGGCCGTTACCTGCATTGCTATTTATGATGATGGGCGTGCTATTGGCGGCATAATATGGATGGTACCATGATGGTGCATATCCTGGTGGGTAGACTGTGCCATTATAAATCTCAAAGCCCTTTGGCGCGCTCCCCCAGTTCCAGAGATTATTGCGAGTCTCCTCGATTTTTGGCTCTTCGCCGTGCTCTTTCAGCCATGAGGCCCCATATTCTCCTCCCACATCCAGAAAAGACTGAGCTGATTGTGGGAAGATGATCATAAGGCTAATGCAGATCATTATTGACAGCATCGTCTCCATATGCACATCCCTTCAATTCTTTTCATGATTTCAATAAATTGCTGTTGCTCCCTCTTAATACCCCATGTGGTTCATCCTCAATATCTCGATGGTCCTGGCATTACTGGAATCGGGTGCTTGCGGGATTTTTTTGGGAGCAGATCCCCACATGGAGAGGTTAGCATAGGCTCCGGTTTCATTGGTGACATTGGTGGTGTTCACAATGTCTTTAAGGAGCATTTGCCCCTCATGGCCTGAGATATCCACGGACTGCGCGCTTTGCGAAAGGTTGATGGTCTTATTCTCATCTGAGGCGGAAAGGGATGAATTGTTGGCAAGGTTATCGGATAGCTCTGCCAATAGCATATCGCCATTAGTGCCACTGATATTGATTGGTGATCTGCTCTCCGCAAAGAGGACAAGGGCCATCAATATGGCTAGAATTAGAATCGTGCACTTCATATATCCCAAAAGGTCTGATTCATCGCCGGCTTAAATACGCTTTGCTGCCCGTTTGCAATATAGATCTGGGAAATCATGCTAATGCCGCAAGATTGATAACGTTGTGAGTAGAAACTCATATGAGTCAGCAAAAGGGGGCTGCAAACAAAGCCTTATATCGCAGTCTCATTGCCAGCGATGAGACTTGTGAAAAATTGCGGCATTACACAGGGAATGGATCGATTAATCGCAAAGAATGTTTCGGATCAAGGGATGAAAGATGTCTGATGAAGAAAAATCCACTGCAAAGCAATCCTCGCCTCAATTCATACCCAAATTAAAGGGCAAAAGGGTATTGATCCGTCTGACCTCCGGAGGTCAGCCGGTTACTGGGACTATTGAGTCATTCAACTCATATGAGATCCTGCTCCAGACTGCAAAGGGAGAGCTACTGGTATTCAAGCATGCTATTGCCACCATCGAGGTCGTGGACGAGCCCAGAGGGTATAGGCCTGCCGTATGATGACGATAGCAGTAGACATCTCAGTGCATCTTGGTGATCGACATCTTTGCCGGCAACGCAGCAAGTTTTGCTCACTGAAGGGCTGCAAATAGAATCATCCTCTCCTATTTTTAACAGATTCTCTTTATTTGTCTTCTTGCCAGCCACCTCTCCAGCCAGCTTGCTGCAAAGAGAATCACCGCAGAGGCCGTCATGCCTAGCAGTGGATAGCTCTGGCCCAGAATGATGGCAATGAACCCTCCTCCTGCAATGGCCGAGAGAGCTCCATTACATGTAAGCCCGAGTCTATCTTTATAGAATCCGGCGAGCACAGGCATGAGAAGGCCGCTGGTGAATACTGTGTAGGCGATGAGCAGGGTTTTGATGATATCGGGATTGGAGACTGCAAGAATTAGAGCAGATGCTCCTATTGCCACTACTGCTATCCTGGAGACCTTCATCATATGGTCCTGAATGGCGTTTGGATCTGCGTTGCTCCTCACCCTCCTGTACACCTCTCCATAAATATCGAAGGTGAGGATAGATGTGGCAGTCATGAGGCAGGTATCGGCTGAGGACATAAAGGCGGCCAGGAGAGCTGCGGCCACCAAGCCCACAATCGCTGGCGAGAGGAGCCCTGCCATCAGGGATGGAATCGCCTGCTCTGGGGTGATTGTCGGATAGAGATATCTGGAGAATATTCCCAGTGAGGTGATCAGAAATGCCAGGGGTATCAGGAGGACCGCGGAAATGAATGCAGACGCCTTCGCCCCTTTTGAGCTGCGGGAGGAGAATATATGCGAATACATATCCGGGCCAATAAGGTAAGCTGAACCTACGACCAAAATCATGGAGATCACTTCCCAGCAATTCATTTCAGCAGATGTGGGAAAGCTCAGCTGGATGAGGGGCAAGGGTCCCGCGGCCTTCAAGGCTTGCCAGAAAAGGGCTATCATTCCAAAAATTATTATCAGGATCTGAAACATGTCAGTTCTTATGACGGAAACTTTTCCTCCATATGCAGTATAGAGAACGAATACCATAGTGCAGGCAACCATGTAATGGGATATATCCCCACCAAAGACCGCTAAAAGGATATTTCCAGAAGCTATGATCTGAACGGCGATCACGCCTATCCAGGAAATGGCGATGAGAATAGATGCAGCAGCCCTTGCTCTCTCCCCCCAGAAGGAGCCGACAAGCTGGGGCAGAGTGCTACATCCGGTGGCTCTTATCTTTTCAGCCAGAAGAACAGACAGCAACAGCATTCCTATTGTGCCCGAGAGCAGCCACCAGGAACCGGGAAGCCCCCGGCTGTATCCCAGGCCAGCCATTCCTATGGTTGTGGAGGCTCCCATTATCGTTGCACAAAAGGTGCCTGTGAGGGCTATAGTCCCCTGGTTTTTGCCAGCAAGATGGAAGTCCGCCAGCCCTTTCAATCGATGGCGCCAAGTTCCTATGATAAAAATGGCCAGCATATAAACTGCTATCGCTATGACCGCGTGATTCGTAAATCCTCCTGGAAAGCATATGGCTGATTACGTCTCTTGTATTGCATTCCTGGACAATGTGGGACTGCAGTTATAAGGCTGGTCATCTTTCTGGATCTCTCCGGGGGAGTTCTGCCGGAAGAAATTTAAATATCTTGCGCGTAGTTGTCATTCAAAAATTATCGTGGATGGTGAAAACAATGAAAAAATTCGGAATGGCTGTGCTGATCATGCTGATGGCGGCATTATCGCTGACCGCGATTGCTTATTCATTGGACGGCGTTGAATATCGGCCTGCTGAAAAAGCGATGGAGAAACTCTTCGAAAAGGGTATTGGCGGTCCATGGGTGGGCGGGGACCCATTCACATCCGACATCTTCAAGTCCGATGGGACCCAGATGGGTCAAAAGCAGATGACTTCAATCCAGTTCCCACTTTCAAGTTGCCAGCTGATGGGATTCTTAAAGACTGACAGCGGGCTGATAATCGCTTCCGACAAGGATAACAGCCTCAAGCTGAGTCCCGGTCCCGGCAACTATCCTGTCTATGGATGCTTCGAGGATGGCAAATTGATGGGTCTCTTTATTGATTTCAGATTCTTATCTATCTGAGGGTCCGTTCCGGGCTCTCGCATAGCTTTTTATGATGCAAGGCATTCCCTCATGACAGGCATGGACACAATACCCAGCGTTTGGCGATATGGTCTTGCCCTGTTGATTGTGATTGCAGGATTCGCCGCATTTACCTGGTATCTAACCACCGGAATATCAAGCTCTTTCGGCGGCCTGAGCCAGATGGCCGCACCCGGTGAGCTGGAGCTTGATCTCAAGGAGCCTGGGGAGTATACCATCTTCTACGAGAATAAGAGCTACTTCAATGGCAGCTTCTATATGACCGTTGAGCAAATACCAGGCCTTCAGATTGTGGTGATGGAAAAGTCTTCTGGCCGAAGGCTCCAGACCTATCCCGCACCAACCGGCTCAACCTATTCCATCGGTGGGCGCTCTGGCCAGTCCTTCATGGCTTTCCGAGCGGAAGATGCAGGAATCCATGTGATAAATGCGTCCTACCCATCTGAGCCCGGGCCGAAGGTTATCCTGGCAGTGGGAAATGAGGTCCTGGAGGGTTTGCTTCGTATGATAATGGTCTCTATGACCTTGATCTTGGTCTCGCTGTTGATTGCCGCCATTATCACCTACACAACCTATAAGGGGAGAAAGAAAGCGCTTGAGGCGGAAAGATAAAAAAAGAGGAGAAAATAATTAAGTTCGAACTGCATGCGTCCGACCCGTTCTAAAAGCGGAATGTGCTTAGGGCCGCACGCTTCTGCCTTCTGGAATTTTAAGATACTATCTTCTTTATTGCATCGGTCCCTCTGATCTGCCTCAAGCTTAGAATAGATGTAATCAAACTGAAGCGGCGCAGAACACATGAATTTCAGAAATTCTATTTTATCTTGACTTATCCCGGCGCATCTCCTCAATCTGCTTCGATCCATCTTCTCCCCGCTAATAGCAGGTATCCCAAGGATACTGCAGCTCTGAATGGTCGAAAAATTAATAAATAATCATTACGTATATGACAAGAAACACATTTTGCGAGGTGAAGAGAATGACAAAGTATCTCATTAAATGGCAAAAGAACGAGTCATTGATGCCAGCGGATCCTGCTATGATGGCTAAGTTACAGTTATCATTGCTCGAAGTGGCAAGGGCAAATTTGAAATCTGGTAAGATGATTGACTGGGGATCGTATTGTGATGCATCTGGCGGATACTGCATTGTGGAAACAAATGAATCTGAGCTATTCGATCAAATACTGAAATGGTATCCATATATCTCATTCGATGCAAAGCCGGTTCTTAGTGTGGATCAAGTTATAGGAGCAATCGATAAAGCTATGATTGAATCGAAGCCAAAGTAATTTATATAAATGAGATCGAATGGCATAGATGGGTGATGAAAGATCATCCTAAATCATTCTTCCCATCTGGAAGGCACTGCCCAGGAATTTTCCCACCCCGTGATATTTGCGCCCCTCAGGCGAGAACAGAAGCGGCCTTATCTTCTCGATATCCGGAAGGCCATCGGGACCCACGCAGCTCTCTTCCGCTTTGACATCCAGAATCTCTCCTATGAATTCCGTGTGCAGACCGATCTGGACAGAGGAGTGCAGGCTGCATTCCAGGGCGAGGGGGAACTCTTTTACAAAAGGAGCGTCAACCAACTCCCCCTTTACTGGGGTGAGCCTTGTCCTGGCGAATTTGTCCTCGTCCCTCCCGGAGGCCATGCCGAAATAGTCCGCCTGATGAATGTATTCCTCAGAGGGCAGGCTCACAGTGAAAGCTTTTCGCTCCAGGATATTTCCATAGGTGTAAGTTGCCTTGCGAAGAGAGACGGCAATGCATGGCGGGCTGGAGCAGCAGATGCCTGCCCAGGCAGCGGTCATCACATTCGGCTTTCCAGCATGGTCATAGGTCCCAACCACGCAAACCGGCGCAGGATACAGCAAGGTCTTCTTTCCCAGAGATATCTTCATACGAACTCCTCGTTCATCATTTCCCGATCATATCCGATGATCTCTCTACCATTGGTTATAATGCACCCTCTCCTCCTTGTATCTTTTGGAGGGGGCCGGTTTTTCGTTCGGGTAGCCCAGAGCGATCAGGGCAAATGGTGTGATCTCATCCGGAAGGGCAAATAGTCTCCTGAATCCCTCTATCCTGTCCTTCATAGGATAGACTCCAGCCCATACCGCTCCCAGGCCCAGGGCATGCGCAGCCAGCAGAATGTTCTCCACAGCAGCAGAGCAGTCCTGCACCCAGAAATCTGGATATCTCTCATATCTGCTGTCCCCGCAAACCAGAATAGCCAGAGGGGATTGCCTGCACATTGCCGCAGTGGGGCAGATCAGGGGAATCTGATCCAGAATCCTGCGGTCGTCTATCGCCACAAATTGCCATGGCTGCTCGTTTCCGGCAGAGGGGGCAAGCATGGCCGCCTCAAGCAGCTCTCTATAGATCTCTCTGGGGATATCTTGAGGCTTGAATTTTCTGATGCTTCTGCGAGTTTTTATTGCTTCCAGGGCTTCCATAGATACACCTCCAATGAGATAACAGTGTCTTAGTTCTTTATAAATTTGTTTGGCGATTGCGATCCAGCAGTATCTTATTCAAGCGAGATGAATAGCGCTTCTGGGCGAGGGGATCTGGTTAGCCAATACGATATGGCTAATTCTTCATCTGGCTAATTCCGGAATTCTCGCCTATGCATCAACTGAATCCACTGGGCGAATTGCCATAACGATCGTTATCGGCGAGACGTATTCAAAGCTTCGGATAAACTTAAGTAGCATTGTATCCTCCAAGAAGGCGGATTATATCATGAACGGCACTGGCGTTATGTCTCGGACAGTATGGGTGTTGTATCATGGTTTGGTCGCGGGTGAATACGCGGATGAACCCTTAAATTATAATGAATTTATGAGGCATGATAAATTTGGCACCTTTTATCGAGATTAAGGATCTGACAGTTCGATTCGGCGAAGTTGTAGCTCTTCGCAATGTGAATCTGGTCATTGAGGAGGGAGAGTCGGTCGGCATTTTGGGAAGGAGCGGTTCAGGCAAAAGCGTCTTGATGCATGTCTTGCGTGGCGTAGAATCATTCCAGGATATATCTGGCAGTGTGATCTACCACGTCGCCAGATGCAGCAAATGCCATCATGTAGAGCCGCCCAGCCATGTGGGAAGAAGCTGCAAGTGTGGGAGCACTCTGGAGCCATTTGATGCCGATTTCGTATCTCTGGATATAAACGATCCTCTCAGGCGCGACGTTGTGAAGAGGATTGCCATAATGTTGCAGAGGACCTTTGCACTTTATGGAGACGAGCGGGTGATCGTGAACGTGATGCGCGCGGTGGAGGAGACAGGAGACACTATGAGCGTCCATGTAGCTGCAGACCTGTTGGATGAGGTCAATCTATCTCATAGGCTGATGCATGTCGCCCGAGAGCTGTCTGGGGGAGAGAAGCAGCGCGTTGTCCTGGCCCGTCAGCTGGCCAAATCTCCCATGATCCTGCTGGCAGACGAGCCAACGGGAACTCTCGACCCAGCCACAGCCAGAGTGGTTCACGATTCCATAAAGCGAGCGGTCAACGACTTCAAGATGACCCTGATCATCACCAGCCACTGGGAAGATGTCATGGTCGAGCTGACCCAAAGGGCTATTTTGCTTGATCAGGGAGAGATCAAGGCAGAAGGCAAGCCAAAGGATGTAGCCGCTCAGTTCCTGGCCATGGCTGGAACTTTAGCCAAGCGGGAAGAGGTCGAGCTGGGCGAGCCGATGATCAAGGCCAACGGCCTTTCGAAGAGATACATCAGCATAGACCGGGGCGTGGTAAAAGCGGTGGATGAGGTCAGCCTGGAGGTCAATGAGGGCGAGATCTTCGGTCTGGTGGGCATCTCTGGGGGCGGCAAGACCACTCTCTCCAAGATGATCAGCGGCATTCTTACTCCCACCGGCGGCAGCATCTCTGTGCGGGTGGGGGACGAATGGGTGGATATGACCGTCCTCGGTTCCAACGGTCGAGGTCGCGCCACCAAATACATCGGCATCCTCCATCAGGAATATACCCTCTATCCTTCTCGCAGCGTTATCGAGAACCTGACGGAAGCCATAGGCCTCTCTCTTCCCTTCGAGCTGGCGGAGAGGAAGGCCATTCACACTCTGGAGACGGTTGGATTTTCTGAGGAGCAGGCAGAAGCAGTGCTGGAGAAGATGCCCCATGAGCTCTCTGAGGGCGAGAGGCACAGGGTTGCCATGGCGCAGGTCTTAATAAAAGAGCCGAGGATAGTGGTCCTGGATGAGCCCACGGGAACAATGGACGCCATCACCAAGATCGAGGTCACGAATTCCATCCTCAATGCCCGCGAGGAGCTGGGCGAGACGTTCATTATCGTGAGCCATGACATGGATTTCGTGAAGAACGTATGTGATCGGGCCATGCTCATGCGTAATGGGAGGGCTATATTCACCGGCCTGCCGGACGAGGTTTTGAGCAGGATCACAGAAGAAGAAGAGAAGGAGATGCTGGGGAGTTAATTTGAGAGTCTTAGTTGACGGCAAAGAGATTGAGCTGGCAGCTGGAGCTTGCCTGGCGGATGCCCTGCAAAAAGCAGGCAGCAATCCCGCTAAAGGCGCTATCGTGGGGATGGTCAAAGGCCGGGGCGAGAAATCGCGTCAGACCAACTCTTATTGGCTCAACACGACCAAGGGCAAAATCAGAATTGAGCTTTTAGAAAATGATCTGCAGAAGATCTGGCATGAGGTCGTGGAAAAGATCTCTGGCTCTCAGGTGAGATGGGCTTCAGCAGACGGTATAGCCTTTGGGCCGTTCTCATCCAGAATATCTTTTGCCAGGGATGCGCATGAGTACAATCGCTGGGAGGTGGTCTTAGGCGCGGCTGGCTTTGATGCAGATAACACTCAGCTGATATTCATGCAAAGAAGGCATTCAGCTGTTTACGGCACGCCCAAGGATGGAGGGGTGTTTGCCCATGTCGTAGGAGGCAAGAACACCCTTGACCGGCTGGAGATTGGGGACAGAATTGAGTCTATAGAGCCAATTGTGGAATGGCAGGACCTGACTGAGAAGATGTCCACCCTGGATCTAACTCTGCCCGTGGAGGAGGGCATGGAGATCTATACTCGGGTCCAAGCAGAGCTCATCGAGGACGCGCCACTTGGTGCGGAGTTCTTCCTCGCTTTGACCAGAGACGGCACTTTCAGGGTTGATTCCGTATCCAGCTCTTATATCTCATCCGACCATCTTCTGACGGAGCACGTTGCATATGAGCATCGTGAGCCCCGTCTGGAGGGCGTGGTCACGGTCAGAACGACCGGACGGGGTCTGGGTAGGATCTTCATCTACAAGCATGATCGCACCTCGAATCCCAGCCATTCTGTAGTGGCGAGGGTAATCAAAGGCATGGACATGGTCAAACTGGCAAAGCCCGGCCAGATGATAACATTTGATGTAACCCCTGAGCGCATAATGCTACTGGGCAAGTTCCTGGAGGATGCCAGGCAGGAGATGGAGCAACGAGGAATTGAGGCCGAGGTTGAGGGCTATGAGGGCGAGGATGCAGTGGTGGTCAAGCAGGAGCCAGGTGCCACCATGGAGATTCTGAAAGCAAAAAAGGTGCGGATCTCATCCCTTCCTTCCAGCCGCCTTATTTCTATCCAGCTTTATTATGACCTGGCGCCCAAGAGCCTGGACTATTTCCGCCATGTCACCGGCCTCAAAGAAAAGCCTGTTGGGCCATTGCCTGTCTACTTCACCTATGAGAACACCCTGCTCTTCAAGCCGGAGGTCGAGGCGGTGAGCTACAAGGAGCTACTTCCTGAGAACAAGCCAACTGGGCCCGTGCCTGCCGGCTCGATAGGCATCTCTAACCAGGTCTCAAAGAAGATAGGTCTGGTTGGCATCCGGCTGGAAGAGGACAAACGATATGGGCCCTCGGGCGAGAAGTTCGAAGCTACGAACATCATCGGTCGGGTTTTAGAGCCGGATAAGCTCAGAGATGTGAAGGAAGGAGAGACGATCTACATTCGGGAGGAACGGTAATGTTGGTCACTAAATACTTAATAATGTCCTCTGAGTCCAATATTCTCCCCTCGGATATCGCCATGAAGATCTATGGTTCAGGCTACGATATCCTGGTCAAGGAGACCTGTTTCGGCGTTATTATCCACGGGGAAGAGGAGATTATAGAGAAGCTTCTCGAGGAGATTCGCAGTCTGGATCCAGCCGGCATATTCGTCAAAGATCGGGGATTTCCACCAGGCGACCCAAGGCGCTGCCGCGGTCGCAGAGGCGGAGGAGCCAGGCCAGGCTTCTACATGATCGAGTCTGAGTCAAAGCTGCTGCCTATGATCTCCAGGGCTCTAGCCTCGGAGGAGGAGTGTGAGCCTGTTCCAGAAAAGAAGGTGCGTCCCATTCCTCTTGAGAGGCTGGAAGAGATCGCAAAAGAAGATTAATTCTGAGGTAAATCAATGGCAAAAGTAATCGTTTATCCTCCCACCAGCATGATCCTCTCGGACCTTGTGGACAGGATGGGCCACAAGGCGCTTGTAGTTCCCGAAGTGGTGAGAAAGCTCGCAACCGATAATAATCTCGCCTCACCGCCTTTGAATGTCACTTCTGAGGAACCCAAGAAAGGGCTTCGCTATGCTGCAGTCGATGTCCCCTCAGGGATCCGGGGCAGAATGGCCCTGATTGGCCCGATAATCGAGGAAGCCGAGGCTGCGATCATCGTCCAGGATCCGGGGTGGCTCACAGGATGCGCGGGATGCAACAGGACCAATGAGTTGGTCAGGCTGCTGATCAGGACCAAAGGAGTTCCCATTCTGGACCTCTCTTACCCCACCAATGATGCCGAGGCCAGGGATTTCGTGCAGAAGATCAAGAATTTCTTGGGGGATTTAAAGTGATTCGCATTGCACAGCTCTCCTGTGGCGCAGAGTACAGCGGCATTCAAAAAGAGATCGAAAGGGCGGCAGAGACCGTAGGGGCCAAGATAGTCTTCCCGGAGGTCTCTTTAGATGACATGCTCAATGTGGAAGAGAAGTTCGGGGTACGAGTGGCTTCTGGAGATCTCAACCTGGCCATAGCTCGAGCAGTGAGAATTGTGGAGAACCCAGACCTCGCCGATGCTGTGGTGGTCATGACCTGCTTCCGATGCGCTGAGGCGGCCATCATACGCTCGGAGATCCGAAAGTACATCCACGAAAACTCCAAGATTCCCGTCTTGAGCTACTCATTCACCGAGAGGACCACAGCAGAGACGCTGCTTACCCGTATGGAAGCTCTGGTTACCACGGTCAAGTACAGAGGCCTCCTGGCCCGGGAGAAGCAGAAGGGCCTCACCGCGGGAATCGACTCTGGATCCACCACCACCAAGTCAGTGGTGATGAGAGACAATAAGGTGATAGGCACTGGCTGGGTTCCCACCACAGAGGTCTTGAAGAGCGCAGAGGATGCTTTTCAGGAGGCTCTCAAGGCCGCAGGGGTCAATAAAGAGGATATTCAAGCAGTGGGCGTTACTGGGTACGGTCGATTTCTGGTGGGCAAGCATATCAATGCCAAGCTCATCCAGGAGGAGATCACCGTTAACTCCAAGGGAGCAGTCTTCCTGGCAGATGCTCAGAGGGGGCCGGCAACAGTTATCGATATCGGCGGCATGGACAACAAGGCCATATCGGTCCAGGACGGAATTCCCGGGGGCTTTACCATGGGCGGAATATGCGCTGGTGCATCCGGCCGGTTCCTGGAGCTCGCCGCCCGCCGCCTGGGAGTCGACATCACCGAATTGGGCAAACTGGCCCTGAAGGGAGACTACAGGAAAGTGGCCATGAACAGCTACTGCATAGTCTTCGGCACTCAGAGCCTGGTCAACAGCCTTTCCATGGGAAATAAGCCCGAGGATGTGGCTATGGCTGCCTGCCACTCCGTTGCTGAGCAGGTATATGAGCAGCAGCTGCAGGAGGTAGAGGTTAAAGAGCCGGTGATCATGGTAGGCGGAACCTCGCTCATCGAAGGCCTGCCCAAAGCGATGGAGGAGCTATTGCAGGTCAAGGTGACCGTTCCCCCTTATGCCCAATATATCGGGGCTGTAGGCGCAGCTCTCCTGGTATCGGGGCTGCTGGAGGGCTGAGATGGACCCAATGGAGGTCTTCAAGATAGAGGTGACCGGCGGGGAGGAGTACGGAGCCAAGAAGTACCGAGAGATAATAATGGACATTCTGCAGGACCTGGGTCTGATCAGGTCCATTGGCAGGCTTTATGTCTATGTCGACATTTCAGTTCCAGTCTTCGCAGTCTACGGCCTCCTCCGTTCCGGCATACCGCCCCTTACGATCAAGGATGTGGGAGATGTGATGAAGGTCGGAGGCGGCTACCAGATCAAGATCAATGATGAAGAGCATATGGCAGACCTCCTTAAGGCTTTGTGGAAGCGATACGGGCGGGAGAGGGTGGAACAACCGGCAAGGGACATTGTGATCATTGCCTCAGATTCCTCGCCTGCCGATCTGATGGTTACGGATATGGAGGCGGAGTTTCTGCAGGATCTGACCGATGCCCTGGTCAGAGTAGTGCCAGAAGGATTTCGCAACCGTCGAAACATCATGACCAAAGACAGCTTCTTCTTCGTCGCTGCTGAGGAGTCGATCAAGCCGGAGCTGATATCAGAGATCGAAGAGAAGATCCGGGAGATGGAGAATGCTTGAGCCTGTGATGTTCACCGGAGGGTTGTACAAGCACGACCTGGTATTGGAGCTGGTGGAAGACCTGGGCGGCTACATCCTGCAGAAGAATGTTACTCAGACGGAGATCATACTTTTATTGCTGGTTCCTTCAGAGGACATGAATGCACTGGAGATCCTGAGCCGAGATCTCAGAGGAGAGCTGGTAAGGGCGCCGCTGGCGGGAACAGAGGTGGCGGTGGTCACACCCACCCTGGCCATTCATCATCTGCCCCATGTGGCCTGCGATATTGCCGAGTATCTGCGCAGGCATGGCTCCAAGACCAATATGATTGGCATGGCTCGGGGTGTGGGCAGGGAGATCGCCCAGATAAATGAGTATGAGACCGCTCTGATAAACGAGCATGATGCCGCAGTCTTCATCTTCGGCAACTTCGAAGACTGCATCAAGAAGAAAGAGGACCTCTACCGGAATATCGGCGTGCCTGTCATAATTACCGGTGGGCCGAAGATAGATCCAGAAGAGCTGCCCTATGCCTTTGGCTATGTGCCGTCCATCGGCCGGATGGCCCACAGGACCCGCAAGGCCACGGAGATTGGATCCCTGGACAATATCGTCGAGATGGTAGGACGGGCGCTGGACAAAACCCGGGAAGCAATCGCCAAGGATCCTCTGACCACCTCTCCGCCCAGGGTGATGGATGCGGTACGAGAGCAGGTTCCGGAGGTCGAGTTCTCCTATTCTCCTCTGCCAATTGCCCTCAATCTAACCGGGGTGCGGGTGAAGCTTCCTTATGCGGGCTATCGGGATAAGGTGGCAGCAGTGACCTTCGATGAGGGTGTGAAGCTGGGCGAGGTGGCCACCATCAGGCCCTCTAGGATGAAGGATTATATACTGGTGAGGATACTGCCCAGTTCGGAGACTGGATTCGTCTTCTGATTCCAGGCTATTGCGGAGCCAGGGCGAAGAGGCTACAGGGGTCTGATATCATGAGCTTTGAAGATGAGCTGGATGCCATTTTGGTCAAGGGAAAGGACAAAGCAGCCAAGGACATTTTAAAGGCGGTGGAGAGTACCTATGGCGAGGTGCCCTATATCTTTCAGTTCATGGAGGATGACTCAGAGCTGCTCATCACCAAGGTGTTGCACAATAATGCCATCTTGAGGAGTTCTAATCTGGATGCAAAGACGGTGGAGCTGATCTCGGTGGCCGTGTCTGCAGCATTGCGGTGCAGCCACTGTCTGAGGCTGCACATCCGGCTGGCCGGAAGCCTGGGGGTGCCGGATGATCAGGTTGCTGCGGCCATATTTCTCGCCGGGAACCTGGTGAACGCCAGCGTGCTTGCGACCGCGGCGCGTAATCTGGATGAGGAGCGGGAGATCTGCCGGTCCTGCGAGATAGCAAGCGAGACCTGCGAGATCAATGGAAGGGGAGAGGATTGAGCCTCTCCTTCCTTGAGCTTCATCCGGGATAATCCCATTGACTTTTTATCTCTTCTCGATATGACCTCAATCGATATGACCTCAATCGATATGACCTCAATCGATATGACCTCAATCGATGTGACCTCAATCGATATGACCTCAATCGATATGACCTCAATCGATATGACCTCAATCGATATGACCTCAATCGATATGACCTCAATCGATATGACCTCAATCGATATGACCTCAATCGATATGACCTCAATCGATATGACCTCAATCGATATGACCTCAATCGATGTGATATCATGACCTATGACGTCTCCAATAGTCCTGATGGCCGATCTTCCGGTGACGCGCCAGAGCCAGCCTGGTGGTGGACAGCAGAAGAACATCGCAATGCTCTGATTGTCCTGCAGCTCCGGCTGAGGAGGGATATTCTCAAGTTCATCTCCAGCGGACCGAAAAGCTCAGAGCAGATATGCCAAAGGTTTGACCTCAGCCCGGAGAAGGCAGACTATCACCTCTCTATGCTGGAGACGGCTCTGGTGATCGAAAGGTGCGGAGAGATTCTGGATATCACTCCCACCGGCATCCTCTACCTGGAAAATGTTGAAGCCAGGCGCTGATCTTATTTAGGGATACTGATTTTGCGGGATTGCTAAGGCATAGCGGGACGCACCCATCCACCGCGGTGGATCAACGTTTTTTTTTGAGCTTATTATATTATTAACATATTCTATTATTACTATCTATGATCCTCATATGGAGACCTTGGGTGGATTAATGGTGGATTAATAGTTATCATCGATAGTATTATGATATATGTTGAGAGGATATCTGCATAGAAAGGATCCTGAGGTCGAGAAGACATGAATAAGGATATGCTGATTAGACTATTGGCTTTGAACCTGGGCATTGCCGCTGCCAACATAGCTGTCTTCTCCTCTGGATTGCTTGCTGTGGATCTCTTTGGGTCTGCTCTGGAAAAAGCCTTTGGCAGCGCATTTCTCGTATTAAGTGGCTCGGGGCTAGTCTATGGCAACTACAAGCTCCTTTCTGAGCCGGAGAAGGCCATACCAATCGGCGCTAAAAGCACAAAAGAAGATTATGTAGAGGCGCTGAATGAACATCGGGGGCTTGAGACATTCGAGAGAAACATCGACCTCCTGCTCGATCAGATTGAACGGCTGCAGAAAAAGAATAAGACCATTCGGGATATTCTTCTGCAGATCTTTAACGCTTCTGAGATCAGCTACCAGAAGTTTGATGCGGTTATTGCAGAGGTAGAGAATATATTTTTCAAGAATATCCGCAGCATCATTAACAAATTGAATGCATTCGATGAGGATGACTACAATTTTATCAAAAAACAACGCAATTCAGGAGCCTTTTCTGAGGAGATTATGGAGGAAAAATTTAATGTTTATAATGAATATATAAGATTTGTGAAGGAAGCGACTGAGGATAATGAACAGATCCTGCTTAAGCTGGATAAGCTGTTGCTGGAGATCTCAGGCTTAAACTGCATCGAGAGTGGCGAGCTGGAGCAGATGGCCGGCATGATCGAGATCGATAATCTGATCAAACAGGCAAAATATTATAAAGATTAATAATTCATGGGAGGGAGCATAGCATGCTGGACAAGAAAAACAAGAATGTGCTTTTAAAGATAGTGGGATTAGCAGTTGCGGTATTTCTCTTGGTTTATATTGGAACAATTTTTATGGGTGGTGGCGGAGAAAAAACACTGGACGGGATAGTCAAAGAGATCGATGTGACTGAAATGCCGCCAACCAAAGGCCTGGTCGATATCTCAGGCATAGACATCGCTGCCACATTGCCCGATATCTCCAAATACCCACCGCAGGTTAATAGCAGCACATCCAGCTATATCGAGATATTCTCATCAACGGAAAAGGCGGGCGGCGGTACTGATGGCTGGCTGACAGAGGTGGCCAGAGACTTCAATAATGCGAAGATAATGATCGACGGCAAACAGACGTCTGTCAGGCTCAGAGGAATCGCTTCCGGCCAGGGTGCCGATTATATCACCTCCGGGAAGTATTTGCCGGATGCCTATACTCCATCCAATGAACTCTGGGGAGAGATGCTCATCTCCCGGGGAGTAGATGCCAGGTTGGTGCAAAAAAGACTGGCAGGAAATGCGGCCGGAATTCTGATCACTAAATCTAAGAAAGCTGAGCTGGAAGCCAAATATGGGGCGGTCAATGTCACAACAGTAATCGATTCCGTGGCAAACAACGAGCTGCAGATGGGTTACACCAATCCCTTCGCCAGTTCAACCGGGCTGAACTTCTTGATCTCCACACTGCAGGCCATTGATGCCAGTAACCCGTTGAGCAATAAAGCAATAGCGGGATTTGATCGCTTCCAGGAGAATATTCCCGTGGTCGCTTATACCACTCTGCAAATGAGAGAAGCGGCTAAATCAGGGGTCCTGGATGCTTTTGTCCTGGAATATCAGACTTATGTCAATACGCCTGATATCAGGTCCTATGAATTCATTCCCTTTGGGGTCAGACATGACAGCCCGATTTATGCGATCGGCAAGCTTTCTCCTGAGAAGACAAAAATCCTGGATGAATTCATCAAATTCTCTCAGCAGGAGAATTATCAGAACCTGGCTACTAAATATGGTTTTAACGGACTTGATGAATATCGGTCAGAATTTGTTCCTGCCAGTGGCGATGTTCTCATCCAGGCCCAAAAGCTCTGGAAAGAAAAGAAAAATGCCAATATCTGTGCAGTCTTCGTGGCCGATGTATCGGGCAGCATGGACGGCGAGCCGCTGAATAATTTGAAGAAATCTTTGCTCGAAGGCCAAAAATACATTGGCAAGGACAATCTTATCGGCCTGGTATCATACTCTGACGATGTTTATATAAATCTGCCAATCTCCCGGTTTGATTTGAACAACAGGTCTTATTTTGTGGGTGCGGTTGGGGGATTGCAAGCCGGAGGAGCCACGGCAACCTTCGATGGGATTGCAGTGGCCATGAAGATGCTCGAAGAACAGCTGGCGCTTGATCCTAAGCTGAAGCCCAAGATCTTTGTTCTCAGCGATGGCGAGACCAACAGAGGTCATTCATTAAATGATATCAGGAAATTAGTGGAAGAATCGGGAATACCCATATACACAATAGGCTACAATGCAGATATCAAAGCTCTGGAGGAGATATCCCTTGTCAATGAGGCTGCCAGCATTAACGCCGATACTGAGGATGTTGTGTATAAGCTGGCTAATCTGTTCAATGCGGAGCTAGCATAGGAGGTGTTAAGACGGCTTTCACCATGGAAGTTCCCGATGAAGGGGCGATCAAGGACGAGGTGATAGAGCAGGTCAAACCGGTGCCCGAAGAGGTCGCTCAGCTTCAGAAGGTAGCGGAAAGCAATGTGGCCGAAATTCTGACCCTGGATATCGATGAGTTAGCCAAAAAGAGGTACATTCTCAAATCAGTAGAGTCTTTTGGGGCCGAGTCTATGAAACGCTCGGCTGCTAAAAATTCTATACTTCAGGCGACTGTGGGAGACCTGTCTAAAAACGGGGATGATGGCGGGGTGGTGGCAAAGGGCCTAATGGAACTGACCCGAGAGCTCGAAGACCTTGACCCCAGCCTGATCGATTTCACTAAAACCGGCATTCTGGGCAAGCTGTTCGATCCCGTCCGGAATTATTTTGCCCGATACCAGAGGGCAGACTCGGCAATAGCGGATATCATTGTCTCCTTGGACAAAGGCAGGACAATTCTGAAAAACGACAATACCACCCTGGAGATCGAGCAGCAGTCACTGCGCGATTTAACCAGAAAGCTGATGAAAGAGGTCCAGCTGGGCGCTCTGATGGACGAATCGATCGAGAGGCAGATCGAAGAGGCCCGGGCCAGGGATGAGGACCCGGAAAAGGTCAAATTCGTCAGCGAAGAGGTCCTCTTTCCCCTCCGGCAGAGGATCATGGATCTGCAGCAGATGATCGTGGTCAATCAGCAGGGGGTAATGGCGACAGAGGTTGTGATCAGAAACAATCGGGAGCTTATGAGGGGGGTAGAACGGGCCAAGACGGTGACGATATCCGCTTTGCGGACCTCAGTGATGGTTGCCAGCGCTCTGTATAACCAGAAGATCGTCTTGAAGAAGATTCAGATGCTCAACGAGACCACCAATGATCTGATCACCAGCACCTCGCGTATGCTGAAAAACCAGGGGGCGGACATTCAGAAACAGTCGATGCAGACCAATGTATCTGCTGAGGACCTGAAGACCGCTTTTGCCGATGTCATGGAGGCGCTGGATTCGATCAACAGCTACAAGCAGGAAGCTCTGCCCAAAATGAGGGAGACGATCGAGCAGTTCCGGGAGCTGGCCGCCAAAGGCGAGGAGCAGATTCAGCAGCTGGAGAAGGGCCATAAGCTGGATCTTTAGGCCAGGCCGATGATCCTCAGAATAATAGCAGTCGGGCGCTTGCGGGAGAGCTACTGGCAGGATGCTGCCGCAGACTACATCCGCCGCCTCCGTCCTTACGCCCGTCTGGATATGGTGGAGGTGGCCATCAGCTCGAAGGAGGCTGCAACTCCTGGGGCAGAGATCAGGGCTATGGAGGCGGAAGGAGCCGCGATTCTCGATAAGCTCAAGCGCCATTCGGGTCCGGTGATAGTCCTGGACAGGACAGGAGATGCCCTTAACTCGCAGCAGCTGGCGGAAAGGCTGCAGGATTTGATCCTGGAAGGAAGATCGGAGGTGGCCTTCATCATAGGCGGCCCCCTGGGTCTGTCGCCAGCGGTATTAGACCGGGCGGATCTGCTTTTATCCTTCTCTCCGATGACCTTTCCTCATCAGCTGATGCGGGTGATCCTCCTGGAGCAGATATATCGCAGCTTCAGAATAATGCATCATGAGCCTTATCACAAGTAATCATATGATGATACGATTATCTGATGATGCAATTTTGTCGTCCTGCTTTTAGATGCCTGATTTGCTGGCAGTGATATTTCCGCTTCCTGCCAGGCTCCCGTCTTGATAGATTTTGTAGCTGCCCTCCATTCTCTCCTCGATGATGGCCAGTTCCAGCCTGTAATCCCTGTCCTGCTCCACCTGCTTCACGTTCAGACTGATAGAATCATTGGAAGCGATGTGACCGGTGGCAGTCACCGGGATATCTGTGCCTTTCTTGAGAACATTGCCATAGCCCTGCAGCCTGTCGTTGGTCTGAATCAGGATCAGATCCAGTGCTTCCTGTGTATTCTGCCCATCGATCACTGTATTGAGAATTACCTTCCAATCTCCCTTCAGATCTACAACCGGCTCCTTTATTTCTGGCTCATTTATGACCGGCTCAGTTGGCACGGCATCTTCTTTTGGTGCTTTGGCTGTTTCATTTGATGCCGCATCCATTTGGCTTGCGTTCACATCGGCTTGATCATTAGCATCTTCTTTGGATTTGCTATCGGGATTCAGCGCTGTAGCATGGCCAGTTGAGGACCTCACAGCATTTTCGTACTCTGCGTCGTAATGATACTCGGTGTTGCCCCTGATTATCCATGTTCCGCAGCTTGCCCAGGCCGGGCTGGTCAAGAGAGCTGCGATCAGCACCAGACATATTATTGGATGGATCTTCAATATCTCGAACTCCTTTTGGTCTTGATTTTGCCTTGATGATTCTTGAGCGGAAGAGTGATGAGGTCAAAATCAGCCTCTCAGCTGGAGAGTCTGCTGGCGGTGGCATTTCCTCTCCCTACCAGCTTCTCGCTCTCATATAGCTCACAGATGCCTTTTAAACCGCCTTCGATGAAGGCCAGGTCCAGCTGATATTCCTTCTTTTGCTCGACCAGTGACACGATCAGGCTGACGGAATCATCGGATATGGAGCCGGTAGCCGTTGCCGGTAGATCTGCTCCCTCATCGAGAATGGTGCCATAGCCCTGCAGCCGATCAACCGTCTGGATGAGGATCAAATCCAGAGCATTTTGCTTATCCTGCCCGTCTATCTTCATCTCGAGCAATACTCTCCATTCTCCTCCCAGGTCTGCAATGTTTTCCTCTTTTGAAGCGGCATTCTCCTTTATTTCGGCCTCTTTCTGGATTGCCCTCTCATCTGGTTTTTCGTTTTGCGCCTTTTCATTTGCCGCATCTTTCTCGCTTGATTCTTTGATTGTGCCGTCAGGATTGAGGGTAGCAGCAGCGCCCGTAGAGGATGCTACCGCCTGATCGAAGTCCGGGTCGGAGAGATAATCAGTATCATCCCTGATCACCCATCTGCCGCAGCCCGCCCAGGCCGGGCTAGCCAAGAGGGCAATGACCAGGGCCAGGCATAGAACTGAATGAATCTTCAATATCTCGTGCTCCTTAGTTCCTGATGCTTATCTATTGGTTCTTCAGCAGTTGAGAACGGTGCAGGATCAGCCCCTCAGCTGGAGAATCTGCTGGCAGTGGCATTCCCCGTTGCCATCAGTTCGTCGCCAGAATATATCTCATAGCTGCCTGAAATGATCCTGTCCGCCTTCTCCAGATACAGGCTTACGCTCTTGTCGATATCATTTCCAAATTCGTCAATCACCGCGTTTGACTGAAGTCTCATAGAGCTTGAGGTGACTGTGCCCTTAAAGGTCTGAGGGATCTTGGTATTCCTCTCGATCAAGCTTCCCATTCCCACGATGCTTTCCCCAGTCTGAATGAGATTAGCGTCCAGAGTGCACCCCGAGCCAATTAGGTCAACAGTCCATTTTCCGCCAACATCCATGGCATCTGATGCTGCCGCGGAAGTATCTTGCATGCTCATGATGGCCCCATCCGACAGGCTGCCTGCGCCATCAGCGCTCCCACTCTCATCCGGGGCGAGCTTTGGCTTGCTTATATCGATATTAGCGGTCTTGCCCCCTGGATAGGGATTCAAATCGCTTGAGGCTGCGCTCGACTTGCTGGTAGAGGCTTCTCCTACTTCATTATCCGCGGTCTTCCCCCCGGGATGTGGATTCAATCCGGATGATGTTGATTTTTCCGTGCTGGCTGCGGCATCTGCCACCTGCTCCTCAGAGGTGGGGGCGTAAATGGTATAATTCTGTGTTTTTATGTTCTCAGCCTCCCCTGCACCCAGGCGCTTGACCCATACCTGGACCTGATTTTCTCCTATATCCTCTTCTGAGGTATTCCAGGTCCAGCTATTCTCGGCAATCCATCCGGTCTTCTCAAAAATTTCGCCGTTGGTTGCAGGTCCCTTCAGGAAGAAATCATAGACCAAATCTTCATCATTCGGATTTGTCGTGTTTGCCGTCCAGACGATTACCGATCCTGCCACCTGCGGGCTGATCTTATCGGGATTCAAGCTCTGTAAGGTCAAATTCCCTTTTGTCTGCTCAACTGAGGAGCCTAAGGGCATAGCTGCTCCTGCCTCACTGGATATAGTTGAGGCGGGAGACACTCCTCCCGAGGTCGGCAAATTCTGGTTCTTGCTCACATAAAAGTCAGTATCTCCTGATGTGTCTCCCAGGGGATTTACTCCGCATCCATCTGCAGACGCAGTATTCGTCAGGGAAAAAATCTGCGCTGTTATGCACAAGAGCATAGCTACAGAGATAAACAGTATCTTGAACAACATTTTTTCCTATCCTCCGCCATTCTCAGCATGCTTCGGGTTTCAACGTTTTAAAGTTTCCCCTCAGACGTCATTCGACGAAGGCGATCCTTCTGATATTGGGCATCTTGGTCCCTCGATAGCTTTATCAATCATTAAAGTTCTTATGGCCGGAGACGGCTTGTGCGCCGTTGGGTGATTGAGCATGAATGTGTGGGATCGATTTATCGGGTAGAATACGATTTCTAGATACTACCTTACGTGACGGTGAACAGACTCCAGGCGTATCCTTGGGCATGGACGAGAAGCTTGCCATCGCTCAAGGGCTTGATTCTCTGGGGGTGGATGTCATTGAAGCCGGGTCGGCAATGACCTCTGAAGGAGAACGCCTGGCAATAAAGAAGATTGCAGATTCGGGCTTCAAAGCCGAGATATGCAGCTATGTTAGGGCTTTAACCGCGGACATCGATACCGCTCTTGCCTGTGATGTGGACTCAGTCCATCTGGTCGTTCCGGTGTCTGACCTTCACATCCAGATCAAGCTGAAGGCCGACCGGGAGTCGGTGGTGCGCATGGCCGTGGATGTGACGGAGTATGCCAAGGATCACGGCTTGATCGTGGAGCTGAGCGGCGAGGATGCCAGTCGCGCGGACCAGGATTTTCTGGCAGGCCTTTACACAGCCGGAATCGAAGCGGGCGCGGACAGGCTGGCCTTTTGCGATACTGTGGGCGTGTTGGTTCCGGAGGTGGCAGCGGACATATTCTCCCGCCTCTCCCGGCTGGAGGCGCCCATCAGCATACACTGCCATAACGACTTTGGCATGGCCACCGCCAATACAGTTGCTGCCCTTCGCGCCGGAGCCTCTCAGGCCCATGTGACCGTAAATGGAATAGGAGAACGGGCGGGAAACGCGAGCCTGGAAGAGGTGGTGATGGCCCTGGAGTCCCTATATCAGATCGATACTGGGATCAGATGCAAGGACATCTACCAGCTCTCAAGGACGGTCTCGCAGATGACCGGCCTTCTGGTGGCCCCAAATAAGGCTATAGTGGGCGAGAACGCCTTTACCCATGAGGCAGGAATCCATGTGCACGGTCTTCTGGCTGACACCAAGACCTATGAGCCCATGCAGCCGGAGAATGTGGGTAGAAAGAGGCGGATAGTGTTGGGCAAGCATGCCGGTCGGGCCTCAGTTGAGCTGGCTATGCGCGAGTTTGGCCTGTCTGTCACATCCCAGCAATTGAACCAGATAGTGACAAGGGTAAAGGAGCTGGGCGACAAGGGCAAACGCGTCTCGGACGTGGATTTGCAGAGCATAGCGGATACCGTGCTCTCCATCCAGATGGAGCCGAAGGTGAAGCTGGAAGAGCTGACTGTGGTTGCCGGCAATACCGTAACCCCCACAGCGTCGGTTAAGATCCTTCTCGCCGGAAATGAGAGGCTGGAAGCGGGAGTGGGCGTAGGCCCTGTGGATGCGGCCATCAATGCCATAAGAAGGGCTATATCAGGCGTGGCTGATGTTCGCCTCGATGAGTATCATGTGGATGCTGTAACTGGCGGGACCAATGCCCTAGTAGAAGTGTGGGTGACAATGGCAATGGCAGATCGGAAGATTACAGCTCGAGGAGCTGGCGCAGATATTATCATGGCATCAGTGGAAGCGGTGATTAATGGCATCAACCGTCTGATGCGGCTGGAAGAGGAGGAGATAGCTAGATGTCGAAAGGCATAGCCCGAACGGGCACAGATAAAAATCGAGATACGCCCCATAAGATGACCGGCGCCCAGGCGGTGCTGGAAAGCCTGAAAAGAGAAGGAGTGGATGTAGTATTCGGGCTTCCTGGTGGGGTACTCTTACCTCTTTACGATGCCATATACAAATCAGACATCCGCCATATTCTGGTGCGCCATGAGCAGGGTGCAGCCCATATGGCAGACGGCTATGCCAGGGCTACGGGCAAGGTGGGAGTATGCATCGCCACCTCCGGGCCGGGAGCCACGAACCTGGTTACCGGCATCGCGAACGCCTACATGGACTCGGTGCCCATGGTGGCCATTACCGGTCAGGTGAACACCTGGCTGATAGGAAAGGACGCCTTCCAGGAGGCGGATATTACCGGCATCACTCTGCCCATTACCAAGCATAATTATCTGATCCGCAGCGCAAAGGAGATTCCTGGGGTATTCAGGGAGGCCTTCTACATCGCCCGCACCGGTCGGCCTGGTCCAGTTCTGATCGATCTCCCCAGGGATGTGACTGTGGATGAGCTGGTCTTCACCTGGCCGGATGTGGACCTGCCGGGATATCATCCCTCCTTCAAGGCTCATGAGATGCAGATCAAGAAGGCGGCGAAGGCTTTAATGGAGGCTGAAAGGCCGGTCATCTATGCCGGTGGCGGTGTGAGGTACGCCTCTGCTCATAAGGAGCTCTTTGAGCTGGCGAGAAAGGTCAATGCTCCGGTGACCACCACCCTCATGGGCGTGGGCTGCTTCCCCGAGGACCATCCGCTCTCTTTGGGAATGCTGGGAATGCACGGTACTAAATATGCCAACTATGCCATCCAGGAGTCGGATCTGCTAATGGCCATAGGAGCCAGGTTTGATGATCGGGTGACGGGTAAGATCTCCAGCTTCGCTCCCCATGCCAGGATCGTTCATATCGATGTCGATCCGGCAGAGGTGGGAAAGAACGTGCGAGTGGACATACCGGTGGTGGGGGATGCGCGCAATGCCCTGCAGGGGCTGCTTAAAGAGGTCTCGCCCAAACCTAAAGGCCCCTGGCTGGAAAAGATCGATGGCTGGAAGAAGGATCATCCCATGCGCTATATTCCGGACATGAACCTGATCAAGCCTCAGTATGTGATCGAGAAGCTCTGCGAGCTGGCCCCCGATGCCATCATCACCACAGAGGTCGGACAGAACCAGATGTGGGCAGCGCAATTCTTTGTGCATAAGGATCCGCAGAGGTTCATATCCTCCGGCGGCCTGGGGACGATGGGGTACGGATTCCCGGCGGCCATCGGCGCCAAGATGGGCCGGCCTGAGTGCACGGTCATCGATGTCGCCGGGGACGGCAGCTTCCTGATGAACAGCCAGGAGCTGGCAACGGCAGTGGTCAACGACATCCCGGTCAAAGTGGCGGTGCTGAACAACGGCTGTCTGGGAATGGTGCGGCAGTGGCAGGAGCTGTTCTTTGAGAAGAGGTACTCGGCCACTATTCTTGGCCGGACCAGTCCGGATTTCGTTAAGCTTGCCGAGGCCTATGGAGCGGTGGGGTTGAGGGCCACAAAGCCCTCTGAGGTCGAGGATGTGATTCGCAGCGCTCTGGCAACAGATCGGCCCTGCGTGATGGATTTCATCGTCAATCCGGCAGAGAAGGTCTCGCCTATGGTCCCGGCGGGAGCTACTTTGAGCGAGATACTGGAGCTGGAGTGGTGCGACGAGGCTCAGTGCGGTCACCTGGAGAGGATTTATGCCGAGGAGAGGAAAGGAGTTCTGGGCGAGGAGGGCTACTAGATGAAGCATATCATCGCCGTCATTGTGGAGAACAAGTCCGGGGTGCTCACCCGCATCGCCGGCCTCTTCAGCCGCCGGTCTTTTAATATCGATAGCCTCTCTGTAGGGGCTACCGACAATCCGGATTATTCCCGCATGACCATCTCCGTTCAGGGGGACAGGGATGTCCTGGAGCAGGTGATAAAGCAGCTGTCCAAGCTGATCAATGTCATCCGGGTGAGCGAGCTGGACCCGGTCGAATCCCTGGAAAGGGAGCTGGCCATCATCAAGGTGAGCGTGGACCGGGAGAGCAGAAGCGAGGTCATGCAGATCGTGAACATCTTCCGGGCCAAGATCATCGATGTCTCCCAGAGGTCGATGATCATCGAGGTCACGGGAGACGAGGAGAAGGTCGAGGCCATAATTCAGCTTCTGCGCCAGTTCGGCATAAAGGAGCTGGCCCGCACCGGAAAGGTCTCGATGGTTAGAGGCACGAGGGTCATCAAGGTTTAATTTTTAATTTAGGAGGAATAAAATTTGGTGAAGATATACCATGATCAGGATGCAGACTTGAAGGCATTGTCGGACAAGACCATCGCCATAGTGGGATGGGGAAATCAGGGGCACGCCCAGGGAGAGAACCTGAAGGACTCCGGCCTGAACGTGATAGCGGCCGATATTCCCGGATCCCGGGCCTGGAAGAGGGCGGAGGCGGACGGAGTGAAGGCCATGAGCGTTGCCGATGCGGCACGAGCGGCTGACTACATTCAGATCCTCCTGCCGGATGAGTATCAGGGCAAGATCTACCGGGACGAGATCGCTCCAAACCTTGAGGAGGGCAACGTCCTTGGATTCAGCCACGGCTTTAATATCCGCTACTTCCAGATCGTTCCGCCTGAGAACGTTGATGTGGTCATGGTAGCTCCCAAGGGTCCTGGCGACCTGGTGCGCCGGACCTACCAGGAGGGCAAGGGGGTTCCGTGCCTGGTGGCAGTGGAGCAGGACCACTCCGGCGAGGCCAAAAGGAAGGCTCTAGCCTATGCCAAGGGCATTGGCGGCACCCGGGCTGGGGTAATCGAGACCACCTTCACTGAGGAGACGGAGACCGATCTCTTCGGGGAGCAGGTGGACCTGTGCGGCGGGGTGACGGAGATGATCAAGGCGGCCTTCGAGACCCTGGTGGATGCAGGATACCAGCCTGAGATCGCCTATTTCGAGGCCTGTCACGAGCTGAAGCTGATTGTGGATCTGATCTACGAGGGCGGATTCATGCGCATGTGGAACAATGTATCCAACACCGCTGAATACGGGGGCATGACCCGGGGCCACAGGATAATCAATGAGCAGTCTCGTGAGGAGATGCTGGACATCTTGGCGGAGATCCAGTCAGGCGAGTTCGCCCGAGAGTGGATCCTGGAGAGCCAGGCCGGCCTTCCGGTGAAAAAGTCCCTGGAAAAGATGGAGTCCGAGCACCCCATCGAAGAGGTTGGTGCCCAGCTGCGGGCCATGATGCCCTGGCTGGAGAAGAAATAGGTGCAAGAGCAGAAGTAAGCTTTATATCATGGCAGGTTGTAGCATGTTGCGGACGGGCGCGGGTGCCCCGTGCTCGGACGCAGCGCCATGATCTATGGCCTCGAGATAAACGATTATCAAAAAAGCCAAAAGAACTACATCACAGGAGGGAGGAGCAGTTTCAGAAGCGCGGCCACCTGGCCGCGTTTCGGAAGCTGTATTTTATTCATTTCAGCAGCAATTTCATAAATTCAAATGGGATTGCCTCTGGATGGGCTGCATTGCCTATACATCATACAACCAGTTCCTCCACCGCTTCCTGCCTTTTGCTCCATAAAATCGGATAGACCTCGTAGCTGTTGAGAGCGTCCATGACCGAAGAGGAGACCAGCCTTTCCGAATCATTGGGCAGGGCATAAGCTCTGGAGTCAGAGGCCCGCACCTCTCTGGTATCGATCCAGGCAAAAGCCGTCGCCCCTGCCTCATCCCTGCTCGGGCGGTTTATCGCCTGGAGAATCCTTTCCGGTCGCTTCTTTGACTTGGGGATCACAAAGTCGAATAGGTGGTCGTAGCCGCTTTTGCCCGTAAATTTCACATTTGGAGTATAACGGATCCCATTTTCATCCAGCCAGGCAACGACATCCTCTAGAAATAGGCTCGATACCATTGGCGAAGCCAGATAAAATAGATCATTTACCGCCAGCATGGCTTGAACAAGGTTATGCTTGCGCAGAGGGAAGTCGTCTTTGGATGCTCTGACCAGTTAAAGATCAGGCTACTGCGATAACGGTTATAACCACTAAATTGATCTATGAGGAGTACGGCCGTGAAGTTGAAAGATCATTTGAATCAGGATGATAAATCTCGATTCAAAAGGAAATGCGCAGGTCAGGGGACGGCCTGACTGCAGTTGGTTTATCTTAAATTGGGATTGGCTGCTATAAAAGCCAATCGACTTCAGAATCTCCTGTCTCATACCGTTCAGAATCCATATCCATAGCCTGGTAGAATGCCGCTTCCGCCTCCTGATATCTGCCTAAAACGGTTAGCGCCTCAGCCTTTATGCTCAGTGCATCGAGGTTATCGGGCTGTATTGAAAGCGCCCGGTCCAGAGCAAAAAGCGCCTCCTCTGTCCGTCCCATTTCCAGCAGGAGGATGCCCCTGTCCAGCCAGGCCTGCCCGTAGCCAGGATCTATCTCAACTGCTTTATCTGAGGCCTTCAGGGCTTCATCATGATCTTTTAGACCAGAATATGCGAGAGCTCTTCCCCGCCAGGCCTCGGCATCATCCGGATCCAGATCCAGAGCCCTCTGGAACGCCTGCAGCGACTGATCGTATATGCCATCCAATTCAGTAGTATTGCTCCCTACGGTGCCGTTTTCTGCTTCACTGCTTTCTGCTATGCTTTTCTCTGCTATGTTGATAAGGGAGAAGCCCTTGATCTTCCAGGCCTTGAGATTCTCTGGGTAGCTCTTTATAGTACTGTCCAGAGTGCTTATGGCCTCATCAAACCTCCCCAGCTTAACAAGAAGGAGGATCTTCTTATTTGTGGCATTTAAAGTGGCATTAATGTCGCCAGGCCTTGTGGCTATCGCCTGGTCGTAGATCTGGAGGGCCTTCTCAAAGCTCTCGTTGGCCTGAGAGAATGAGCCCTTCCACATCTGCTTGTATCCCTCTTTGATCCAATGATCTGCATCTTCTTCCATAGTACTGGCCGATGCAGATATGCACAGACAGGCAAATGCTGCCAGGAGAAGGATAATACCAGTGCAACTGCGCACTCTGTGCTCATCCTCCAATTGCTTAGACCTCGTAAGTCTCATTTCCTCATCCTCATGCATTGGGATTATATCAGATCGAATTTGGCGAAGGGCGGATGATACAATCGGGAATGGCTTCCCTGTCACCGCCACCTTTGTCGTATTCGTTAACGCTATTTGACGTAGTCGGTGTATCTCATTAACTTTGCGCTGGCCAGGGGTTCGTCATCTAGGAAAAGAGAGCATCCCGTAGCCGAACACGGCAAAATACAGCAGCACAGAATGCAGTCCAATAGAAAAGTCTATAAATGTTTGGTTTATTATATTTCATCCTATGCTCAACATTCTGCAGCTATCTGAGAGCCAGATCTACGTAGAGAGCGAGCGCTGGCAGTGCAGCTTCGGCCATGGAAGGCCCGTCAAGCTTGGCCTGGTACTGGAGGCTGTAGACCTTGATGAAGAGGATGATAACGGCTTTTCAATCGTCATCGATGCCAGCCTGCTGCCCCAGCTGGAGTGCCTGGACGGGGAGATATTGGAGGAGGCGAGGGCCGAGGGCCTGGAGGCGAAAGAGGAGCAGATACTCTATGCCTACGAGTCTTATGGTGGAGTGCCGGTGAACATAGATGCTGTCCAGCCTCCCAAGGCCTCATGCGGATTCTCCAGCTTCGTGGCGGACAGCACGATCAGGAGCACGGAGATAGCCGGCACGGGCGAGTCGATGGAGACCCGCCATTTTCAGAATGTGGATGAGGCTATGTCCTTTGCTCGCGACTTCTATGCGGTTTATGCTCCTGTCATCTTTGGATTCATCGATATGGTGCTCGACCATCCCCTCCGATCGGGAGGCACGGGCTGGGACAGAATCAGCCGGATGGCGAGAAGATAGGGAGCGGAAAACAGAGGATGATTTTGCTATCATGGAGGCTAATGCCGTAAGGCATATTATAAGAGATAGCAGAAATAAACAATGTTTTCCTATATCATGTAGCTACCTTAGGGATGTATTTATAACAAATATTTTCATATTAATATCATTTTGAGATAACTTGGCCGCTTGTGCATTAAGCAGTTTCATCAATTCATCAATATTTAACTTTGAAGCTTTCTTCCTATAATCTTTGTTATCCCATTGATCGCAATTGAACCAACCCACGAGATAAAGACCATTGTTACAATCGCTATCTTTTAAGTATCTATCAGCAAGTTGAGTATCCATAGCCATATCCAGCTCTGGATTCCAGCAACCTTTTACTTCAATAACAGCTTTGATTGCATCATACTTCTCGCGACCCTGTCCGGGAATTATAGCATCTACATGAATATCAGTTCGCTCCCCTGGTGTTGAGCCTACACCTCGGCGGATTTCGACTTCACGATTAACTATAATACTTCTTTGATTAAGATCTATTTCAAAGTGACTTTTTACGTAATCAGACAGCCTATTTTCATCCCTTGGCCTATATGTCTTAGATTCCCATGAATAGTCCCATAAATCAATTGCACGTGATGTATGTCCTTGAAGTTTCGATTCTAAACGCCCAAGTGATTCTATTAATACATCTAGAAGCTGGTCTCCGTTTTGAACTAAATGCGCTTGTTGGCTATGCCCCAAAGCAATAATGTCAGATGGATTCAACTCCCTCCATGTTTTTTGCCGAAATATGATCTGTGCCTCATATAAAGTCCATTTTAACCAATCCAGTTCAGGTAATTCCTTGGCAATCCGTTTGATAGCATCGCATGCTTCTTGAGTGCCTTTCTGTTTCAATCGATTTAATATTGAATCTCTAAAACTTGCGATATCATCCCTTGGTCCAGGAGTAAAAACCATATCATGAGTTATATCTTCCTTATGAGGATAACTACATGCGAGCCATATAAATAAATCTGCTAACTGATCTTCCCTTAGGCTTAACTTCATGGTTTTTTGTATACCATAATAATTATGCGATGCTGAAACGATAACTTCTTTGCCGAACTCTGAATCATGTTGAATAGCAGGCCACACTGAGCTCCAACCAGCATCTTCTGCATGGTTGATTAGAACACTGGCAGCAATAACTGCTTTGTGTCGCCAATCTCCTTTCAGCGAATCGTATGAGGAGATAAGAGATTCGGCAAAATCCTTAGCCTCTTTAACGTTATGATCAAGAAGTTCGGCAAGCAATTTGCCCATGAATGCAGGCTTCAATTCTTCTTCCATTGCCTTTTTTAACATGCTAGCTGAAAGTTGATCATCCCAGCAATCTTCAATTCGAGAAGTTATAAAAATATTTCCAAATTTTTGGTTTTCATCATCAATAAGGGACATTAACGTTTGGATGATCTCTTTTTTAGCATGTTGATATGCAGTCTTGACTAATTTCTGCTGAATAATTTCGTTTTTCTCGTTTCCACTGAAGCCTACAGGTAGTGGAAAAGCTATGATAATTGGCGCCCAATTCTTCCATATCCCATGTGGGATACTTGAGATTTCATAGGGTGCTTCCTGGTATAATAACTGTAAGGCCCTATATCCTGCAAGTGCTGGATGATGATAAACGTCCTGACCTAGCCACTTAGAGGTTTCTGCATTATGCTCTAATATATACTTCTTTGCCGCATTTATTATTCTGGCTTTAGTTTTAGCATCGGCTGACTTCCATCCCGGAAGAATGGTTAAATCTGGTTCGTGGAAGTCTCCATAACAAACACTATCTGGTTCAAGGGAAAGTTGTAGATTTAGGTCCCACCAAGCATTGTGATCGCCAGATTCAAATTTATCCAAAAGTGTTGCAATACGTTTAATGGGAGGGGGTTCTAATAAATGTTTTTCATCTTTTTTAGCTTGATATTTTTGTTGTCTTTGATATATTTCTCTTAATTTATCTGCTTCGGCAGATTTTAAACCAATTGGTCTTGTATACTCTTTAAATTCCTCAGATAACTCGATACCGGACTCTTGGGCTAAAAGAATAGATTCTATCTGCATGGCATCATTTATATTAAATATATATCTGACTGCCCTTGCCCAGCGTTTTTTCATTTCAGGGCACTCAGATGGTGTAATGTGATTAATGGCCCAATCAAAATCTTTATCTAAAATTAGTGGTGGATTTGAACAAGCCATATCGCCAATAGAATCAACATCAGAAAATAAAGGCAGCATCATCTCAAAAAGATGTCTACGTTTTTCGTCATCTTTGCTAATAGCATCTTCGAACTCTGAGTTTCTTTTATAGCTTAGATAGAATCCATTTTCTTCATTTAGCCGGGAAAGTAGGATTATCGCGAAATCGCTAAGTATTACTGGGTCATCCAAGCAATCCCATGCTTTCAACATTATATTATCTACTAGATCGGTAAAACAATCTATGTGACCAAATTTCTTTTTCCGGCTCTTAATCCAATTTAATGCGGTAGGTAAATCTGATTGTTTGAGATTTTTTGCAAGCTCATACTTGATAAAAATCCAATAATTTCCCAGCCAAGATGGTTTTTTAAGAGGCGTAAGAAGCGAAAATAATTCTTCTGCACTAATGTTGTCAGGCCACAATCCTCGAAGACCAATACCCTTCAATTCGTCTTCGGTATCGTCCCCGGCGTCTCCTGTGGCTAATGGCCTTAGTTTAGCTTTTGTCTCATTATCTCCAACAACGCATAATGCATGAGCGGCTATTGCTCTGATATGCATCAATTGTGTCTGATCAAGGGCTATATTTGCTAATGCGTCTTGAAGCGGTTGTAACCTGCAGGCTTCTGCTATAGAGATGGCAACTCGTCTAACGATTTCCCCCTTGGTTTTATTGCTGATATAGGGTTTAAGCTGTTCCTCAAGATTGGAGTGGGATAGCTTTCCATACATTCTTCGAATATCCCAATCTAAATCTAACAAAGTCTCTTCTTCATATTTTCTGAGCAATGAATTAACCAAAGAAGCCCGATCGGATTCCTTCATTATCTCTAATTCACTTCGGAGCAATATCTCTGGATCAACATCCATAATTCTCTTAAAAACCTCGGGTGCACTGTTTGATATCCATACTGCGACTCCATGGAACTGAGGTGTTAACCTGCCTCGGGAATCAAAGGGATGGACTAATAAGCTCATTATTTGATCTGTCTTCATCTTGTTTTGAATAAGATATCTAGCAGCAAGGAACTCAGCAAAAGTTTGATGGGCCCAACCCATTCGATCAGGTCCACGAGAAGAAAATAGCCCTGTCGCTCTAATCGTTTCTTTTATTACATCGTCATTGATTTGAAAATTATCTCCATTAACATTCTCGCATCCACCACATAGATCTTGTATTGTCACATATTCACTTGGAACATTGCCTTGATCAACATCGGTCCAAATGGTATATCGCTTAGTAAATGTTGTAACAGCAGCTATTCGAGCGGCTGCAGCCATTCGTTGAGAGGCGGTAAAGTAGCCTGTGAGCCCTGTTTCACGACGCTTCCTATCTGTCTCTTCACAAAGCAGGTTGCATCCTTTGATATAAAGCTCAACTTGGTTTTGTGGCAAAGAATGAGTAGCTAGATAAATATTTATCAACAGATTAAGTGTGACTGGTTTAATAGCAAGTGCAACAACATTCTTCTGATTAATTTCCTCTAAAAATTCATTCACGTTAAATTCATTTGCTCTTGCTGCTTCAATAACATCCTTTTTACGCAATGGCACCAATTCATAGATTCCTATAGGTCTATCATTCCATAGTTGTCTTAGCTCCTTTTCAAAGCTAATAGGCCACATGCCGGTGCGACAAGCGATATAGAGCTTAAGTCGTTGAGTTGGACGCTTTTTTAATTCATCAATCAACAGCGAAGTAATCGTATCAACTCGTAATATACCTTCATCTAAATTATCCAAAAATATATGAAGCTTATTATCGCCCTTCTGCCAGGATGCAAAAGTCTCATTTTCAAATAGGTCGCGAATCAACTTATCTTCGCTTCCAGATCTTCCAAGATCTAGCCAAAGAGTTCGATCCCCCTCATCGGATTTGCCTTCGATGACTTTCTTTGCTCCCTTCATGGCATGTGTTTTGCCAATTCCAGGTTCGCCTAATATAATTACGCAGGGAAAGTCGGCCAGTGCTTCAAAATGTACTACTTCGGGATTATACACCTTCCCCCACTCAGACTCAGGATCGTATAAGTATCCGCCGTCAGATAAACTAATGTTGCCTTCTCTAGGACAAAAAAATCGTTCCCAGTTGTAGACTAGATCCCTCCTTCCATAAGCACTAAGGCCCTCCATGGCAGCCACCAGTTGATCTCCTCCAAACCACTTAATCTACGCATATAATGAAAAAGTTTTTGGGCCAGTTGTTTGATTGTCATATTATAATTGCTTTTATCTCCCAAGTTTTCTTGATATGATTCCTTATAGGGAGAGTATAGTGCCACGAATACCTTGACCATCTTATTCAGGGCTTTCGACGCTTCTTCTTTTTCTTATTTTCATTAGCCGAGCCTTCATCAAGGCAGACTTGAGTATGGAATCATGTGGTATATGCCTTCCATATTTGTGCCCAATTATTTTTTTCCAGGCGCCTGGCCCCAGATTTTTGCTCTTCGTAGATTTCTACAGTAAGGCTTATATCTGACTCGCTTAGAGTTCTTTTTGGGTGCCCAAATTTCTTTGGCGCCCATGGCTCTTTGTTTTTCATTCAGCGACTCCAGACACGATTTACCGTTTGGATGCTCACTTTAGTCTCTGCAGCAATGATTTTAGATCCAATGTTATTGTTTTTTGCTCGAATTATGTACTTAACCTTGGCATGAGTATTTAAATACCAAGCTTTTAGGGACTCTACATATGCAAAATGCAAACCGAACAAAACCTAAATTAGATGGAATACGAGAGATAAGTATTGAGATGAGGTTTTGAAAATGTCAGCAAAATTGATGGAGTACTTCAACCGGCAGCCGAGGCTTGGCATTCTTGGCACTGCGAGCAAGGATGGAATAGTGGATGTGGCAGTTATGGGCTCGCTTCAGATGATCGATGAGAAGACGATCACCGCGGCGTTTGCTCGGGGTCGCACATTTGCCAACCTGCAGGAGAACCCAAATGCGGTCTATATGATAATGAATCAGGGCTCGGAGATCCTTGATTGGAAAGGGATTCGGGTCTATCTGCGGATGAGAGAGTATGTCACGTCCGGGCCGCAGCTGGAGAGCTACAAGAGCCAGGTGGCCAAGGTCGTTGGCGAGCAGGCGGCGGAGATGGTCCATGTGATGGTCACATTCGATCTGACGGAGGTCCGGCCTCTGATAGACGCCGGCCAGGGCTGGGAGAAGTCCATCTGATCTATTCAGACACATTCGCCCCCCGCACTCCACACCCATATCTCCCTGCAGTGTAAGATCCAGATGATCCGAAAGATGCCGGGCAGGCCCGACCATCTTTCCGGAAGGAAGCGCTGGATGTGGATCTTCGACTCGTATTATAAGGGCACAGTGGAGCTATGGGGCAGAGAAAACGGCCCGATAAAGGTCAGCCTTCCTTTTCCCAATTCATTTTATATGCACCTGAGAGATCCTCCCGCCTACAGGGAGATGCTCGCCGCATTGGAAGGCCTCTACCGGGTGGAGGAGTGTGATTTCAAGACCATCTTCGGCCCTCTGGAGGGCTACAGGATCTTCGCCGGCCGCAAAGTGGCGGAGAAGATCGAGATCCAGACCCGCTACTCTGCCCAGCTTTACAATGTGGACATAAGGAATGATCAGTGCTACCTTGCCGAGCACGACCTCTTCCCCTGCGGGGAGAGTGAAGAATCCCGTTTCTCTCCGGATTTCGCAGTCCCCCTGACCCGTCTGGAGGTGGAGGTAAAGGCAGTGGGCGCAGGGGGCGCCTCCCTCCGGCCCGGGACGGAGATCTCCTCCATCCAGATCTGCAGGGATAGAACGAGAAGTCTGAACGGACCGGAGAGGACGGTCATTGCCGACCTGATGGAGCTGATCAGCTCCTACAACCCGGACCTGATCCTCTTTCCCTATGCCGACAGCTGGGTTCCGGCAATGGTCCGCAAGGCGGAAAGGTACGGGCTTGAGCCGGCCTTCAGCCGCAGCGGCTGGTTCAAATCGATGGCCTCCAAATCCTACTGGAGCTATGGCCGGGCCAACCACAAAGAGGGCGCACTCATTCCTGAGGGGCGGGTGCTCATAGACACCGCCAAAAGCTTCGTCTATCGGGAAGGTGGGCTGAAGGGAGTGCTGATGGCCTCCAGGCTCTCCGGCCTCTCTCCGAACCTCACCTCTCGCTTCACCCCCGGCACTCTGATCTCCAGCTATGAGGTCTTTGAGGCCCTGCGCCGGGGGATGGTCGTCCCCTTCCGGAAGAGCGATGTGGAGAGCGCAAGGAAGATCACCGATCTGAAGGCCTGTGACCGGGGTGGTATGATGTTTCAGCCCGATCCCGGGGTTTATGAACAGGTCCACCAGATCGATTTTACCTCACTATATCCGTCCATCATCGTGAAGTACAATCTCTCCCCGGAGAGCCTGGATCATCCGGAGGTGAAGGGCTTTCTCGCAACAGTGATCACTTCGTTGCTCAACCTTCGAATTGAGACCAAGAGGCGGAAGAAGACCAACCCCGAGTACAGAGGAATCGACTCGGTGCTGAAGTGGATGCTGGTGACCTGCTTTGGCTATACCGGATATCGAAATGCCAAGTTCGGCCAGATCCAGGTGCACGAGAGGATCACCGCCATCTCCCGGGAGCTGCTCATGGATATCAAGGAGCTGGCTGAGGATATGGATTTCGAGGTCCTGCACGGCATTGTGGACTGCCTCTGGGTCCGGGGCGGGCCTATTTCGATTTACAAGGAGGCGGTGGAGCAGATGACCGGCATTCTCACCGAGGTGGACAGCTTTGACTGGATAGCCTTCCTGCCCATGGCCGACGGCTCAGGGTCGTATACCCGCTACTTCGGCCGGCTGGATAAGGGCAGGATGAAGGTTCGGGGAGTGGCTGCTCGGAGAGGAGACACCCCACGCTATTTGCAAAGAATGCAGATGGATCTGTTCGAGCTTCTGGCAGGGGCAGCGAACAGGGAGGAGCTCCGTCTCTGCAAGCCCCGGGCAGAGGAGGTCCGCAGAAGGTACGAACGGGATCTCATGGATGCCAGGGTCGCGGTCCGGGAGCTGGCCGTACGTCGCCGGCTGAGCAGGACAAATTACAGCCGCCGCTGTGCTGAGGCCTCTGCTGTTCAGGCCCTCAAGATCGCCGGACGTCATCCTGCTCCCGGGATGGTGGTCGGATATGTGGTGGCGGATGCCGGACGCTGGGAGGTCGATTTGGAGGAGGAGGCATCGGAGTATGATGCAGAATACTACGGCAAGCTTCTGGAGAAGGCCTGGGAGGAGGTAGCCTTTGTCTTCAGACCGTAGACATATTGCCTGAACCTCAGATAGGCTGGAAAAGGAGGGGTCCGCTCTTGCTGCTGCTAAGGCTCATATTGCGATCGATGGCAGCGTCAAGCTCATTCATTCTGATCGGCTTGTTGATGAAGTCGTCCACCCCGGCGCTAAAGCATTGCTCGCGGCAGAACTCTGGATCGAAGGAGGTGATGGCTATTATCTTGGGACCCTGTTGCCAGCGGCTGCGGATGTGTTTGGTGGCCTCGATACCATCCATCTTTGGCATCTGGATATCCATGAGCACCAGATCGCAAGACTGATTTTCCAGGGCCCGCAAGACCTCCTGACCATTTGCCGCCAGGTCCGTCCGGTGGCCAAGTCTCTGCAGCATGAGTTGAGCTACCTTCTGGTTCACTGGATTATCCTCGGCGATGAGGATGTTCAGGGTGGATCTGATTGTCATTCTGCCGGGAAGATGACCCTGTTCCTATAAGAATTTCTTTTATAGAAATTTGATGTTCACTGTCGCGGGTCGTAGAAGCACCCTCTATGGCATCCCTAGTCTTGCTTTTATTGCCTGAATATCCCTCTCCATTCTGACGAGCCTATCTTCTCGCAGACTCTCTGCCGTCTCTGCAGTGTGGCCTTTTATCTCCTGTATTATCGGGATTGCTTTTACAATCTGTCCTGCGGTAAGAATTAAGGCAAAGTCAACCATTCGAGGAACAAACCCTTCGAAATCCTTGATAATTACATCCGATACTTCTGCGTCATCAGGACGCTTTGTCTGTGCAAAGGTACTGAAAGCATCGAGTGGACCCTTAGATCCTTCTATGATCACCCACACCTCTTGCTGGCCATTCTTGCCTAGCTGGTTTTGGGCAGCAAAACCATTTACTCCCATAAACATGGCCTGGTTCATCAGAAAGTACCTGTAGCCAACTCCATGCACCTTAGGGCCGATGATCTCAATTTTCCTTTTCATCCATCCCACTTCTCATCGTACAAAGATAATGATTACCCTATATATACATAGGCAAATAGCAGCAAATGGCCCCTATATCTCTCATGTTATCGATTTTCTTGATTATCATTCTTTCTCTCCTTTTCTCGTCTCAGCCAGATCCTTGATTATTTTAGATGAACTCGTGTACCAAGGATTTGCTCATCTTCAGTTCCAAGGCGATATTTTCTGCAGGAGTCCCATCGCCATGAAGCTTTAGAAATTTTTATATCTTTTGATGCACTATCACATGATTCTTCGTGTGGACATATCTTCCTCACAATCGAAATACAATCGCAAGGAATTAATCAGATGGCAGTAGTTCCCTTTTGAGGGGAAAGAATGCCATCCATGAGAATTCTGTCCTGGAATGTGAACGGCTTGAGAGCCATCTATAAGAAGGGTTTTGTGGACTGGCTTCTTAAAGACCGTCCCGATGTGCTCTGCCTCCAGGAGATCAAGGCGACAGAGGATCAGATTCCAAAAGAGCTCAAAGGCCTCCCCGGATACATATCGTTTTTCAGTCCGGGCGCCAGAAAGGGGCGGGATGGAGTGGCCCTTTTCACTAAGATCAAAACCCTGAGCCTGGAGTACTCATTGGGCCTGCCTGGCTTTGATGATGAGCAGAGGGCGATTGTTGCCGACTATGGGGATTTTCTGCTATTCGATGTCTACTTCCCCAACGGCAAGGCCTCAAAGGAGAGGTTGAGCTATAAGATGAGGTTCTATGATCTGTTCCTCGATCTCATGGACCGGCTTGTGGCCGAGGGCAGAGATATTGTGATCTGCGGCGATGTTAACACCGCCCATAAGGAGATCGATCTCGCCCGGCCCAAGCCGAATGAGAAGATATCAGGATTCCTTCCGGAGGAGAGGGCCTGGATCGACCGATTGATAGAGCACGGCTTCCTGGACACCTTCCGCCTCTTTCATCCTGAAGGGGAAAAATACTCCTTCTGGGATATGAAAACCAGGGCTCGCGAGCGCAATGTTGGCTGGAGGATCGACTACTTCTTCGTCTCTTTAGGCATGCGGGATCGGGTGAAATCGGCTTTTATCCTCGATGATGTCTATGGCTCCGACCACTGCCCGGTGGGAATCGAGATCGAGTTATGAAGAATTCAAGGAAAAAGGTTTTATTGCTTGTTGCCAAATGGACTTCCAGGCTTTATTAAAGGAGGGATAATGATTTGAGGACTGCCAGGCAGATTCCCTGGTACCTTATCGCATCCATTCTGATCTCTTTATCAGCGATTGCTCTGGCTAATCTTTTTGCTCCACCGCTGAAAGAGGCCGGCTCATATCTTGCTTTAGCTCTGGTGATACTGATACCCGGCTACCTCGCAGTCCTCTCCCTCTTTCCAGCCGCCGGCGACCTGGATTTGAATAGACGCTTTCTTCTCTCTCTGGGGGCCTCTCTGTTATTGGCAGGGCTCATCAGTCTGATTCTGTATCTTACCCCCAGGGGGCTCCAGGCGGCATCCCTGGCCACTATTCTCTCTTTTCTTGTGCTATTTCTTGCCGCCCTATCCTATCTCCGCTGGTCGGCTATACCTCGCAACAGGAGGTTTGTGATCGGAGCGAAGAGGAGCTATCGCAGTCGCAGGACATCTGGCCGCATCTCATCAGGCTTCGTCTCCTCCCGGGGCCCTCTTCTGATCGCCCTGGCCGCAGTCCTCGTTCTGGCTGGTCTGGCCCTGGCCTTTTATCATTATCAACCTGGCATGAATTTCTTATCCTCTCCCAAGGGCCATACCGATCTGGAGGTCACCTGGCCGAAGAGCGAGCTTGGCGATTCATCCGAAGGGCAATACACGACTCTTGCCGCTGGCCGCGACCTGGAAGCGCGGGCGAGGATCGACAACCATGAAGGTATTCCGGTCAATTACTCCCTCCGGCTGGCCTTTGACAATTCCACCATCTTCGTCAAAGGCCTGCGTCTGGCTGATAATGAGACCTGGGAGAGCATGCTGGGCTTTGTGCTTGAGGGACAGCCAGGACAGCAGAGGCTTGATCTCCTCCTATTCAAAGAAGGGGACAGCACTGCCCCCTGCAAATCTGAGCATCTTCTGGTCGATCTGGTTGATGATCAGTCCGAGGATCAGGAAGAAATGGAAAACAGCACAAACGAATCAATGGCGAGCTCTGACGGCTTGCCAGTCTCATTTGAAGAGAAGACAAAGGTCACAGTCCTGAGTGCCGGAGGCGGTGGCAGCTCTGTCGCCCAGGTTAGCGGATCTGCAGCCTCCAGCTCCTCTTCTGCCAAATCAAAGCCACAATCCGCTGCAACTGAAACGGAAAAAAAGAATGCCACGGAGACGACAGAATATCCGCCGCCAGCAAAGGCTGCTGTCGAGACCGGTGCAGTCACTGAGCCGACTGATGCGAGCAGCGGCGAGATAAAAGCCCAGCCCAAGGCCAGCAGCATAACCTCTGAGGAAAGCCCTTATCCCGAGGAGGCTGAATCCCTCTCCAGCTCAAATTCCACGAATCAGGCGGCATCTAAGATTTCAGTCCTCCCTGATAATGCATCTGGCCCTGAGAATGTGTCCTCATCCATCTTCCTATCTACAAATCTATCCACATCTTCCTCTGCTAATCTGTCCTCATCTGCAGCGTCAGATGAACAGATAAATCCCGTGCCAGAAGATGTCAACACGGTCAAGAATCCAGCAAGGTACGGCACCATCCCCGGTCAGCCCGCAGAAGGAGATTCCATTATCAACCATCCGCCGGTTCTGCAGAGCCTCCAATCGAGCATGCCCAGCCCTCAGACAAAGGGCACAGCGATCATCTGGAGAGCAGAGGCTATAGATCCGGACGGTGACAGGATCCTCTATCGCTTCCTCCTCAATGGTGAAGAGATGAAAAATTGGTCCAGATCCGGCAGCTGGAGCTTTCTCACGCATTATCTGCCCGCGGGCGAATATGTCATCACCGTCCAGGCTATGGATGGCCTTCATTCACCGTCGGACTCATTTGATAGCTCTTTGAATGCCACCATGGTCATCCTGGAACAAAACCAGCCACCCATTCTGAGGGAGCTGGAGTCTGACCGGAAGAGCCCCAGCCCACAGGGATCCCTGATCACCTGGACCGCCAGCGCAGCAGATCCAGACCTGGATGAGATATCATACCGCTTCCTCCTCGATGGCCAGGATATGACCGGCTGGATGCCATCGAATTCCTGGGTATGGAATAGCTCTGGAGTGATGGCAGGAGATCATAAGATCACCGTTCAGATAATGGACGGCTCTCATGCCAGCCAGAACTCCTTTGACTGCGAGATGAATCGGCCTTACGCCCTGAAGGAATCGACAATAGGCTCTCCGATCGAATCGTCTGCAGAATCCTCAACTCCTCTTCTTGTAAGCTCTCCTGAAGATCCATCAAAGCCAGCAGATGTTCCCGCGGGCGCATCCTCCACTGCATCCCTCAATCAGATCCCGATGTTCGCAGAGCTGAAGCCGGATGCAATCAGTCCACTCGAAACAGACGCTATCATAAATTGGACTGCCAGAGCTGCAGATCCTGATGGAGACGAGCTATCCTACAAGTTCCTCCTCGATGGCCAGGATATGACCGGCTGGTCCTCTTCCTCTTCCTGGACCTGGGACACATCTGATGCTCCCCCCGGCACGCATAGGATCACTGTCCTGGCCAGGGACGGCAAGCACGCTCCTACGGACTCTTTCGATGGCTCAATAGATGCTGAATTCACATTAATGGACAAAAATCTGCCTCCCGTCCTCTCAAGCCTTGTGCCGGATCTCTCCAGCCCTCGGGTTCTGGGGGAGACCATCGTCTGGAAGGCGGAGGCCATGGACCCGGACAACGATCCCATCCTTTACAAGTTCCAGCTTGGAGGAAAGGATATGATTAGATGGTCAGAGTCGAATAGCTGGAGCTGGTCGACCCGGGGCCTCTCCGCGGGCGACTACCAGATCACCGTCCTGGTCAGGGATGGCCGCCACGCATCCGAGTATTCATTCGATAACTCTCTGGCGAAAAGCTTCCGCCTCAAGACCTCCATAGATCAACAGATAGACCTGCTGATGAGCCAGAGGGGCTTTAATGCCTCAGGAGATACTGAATATAGCTCCTCTGACATCATGCTAAAGGTGGCTGATACATAGCTGAATTGCATTAGCTTTAAGTTCGTTGTACTCCCAATATCCGCTCCAATCCATGAAGATCATTCAGGTATCTCCCTATTTTCCCCCTCATCTGGGCGGGGTTGAGTATCATGTGAAGGAGCTGGCCGACGGCCTGGCGAAGAGGGGCCACCAGGTAACTGTAGCCTCATCATGCGGAAGATGGAATAACGGATTCGTCCGCATTCCCAGCATCGACCTTTTTTATGTTCCTATTCCCATCAAGCGGCCCAACCTTGAGGCGGACATATATCATAGCCATGTGCCCAGCCCCCTGTTTGCCTTCGTGCTCAGAGATTCGTCTCCTCATGTGGTCACCTACCATAACGATGTGGTGATCCCGGGGAACCTGAATGGACACTATCTCCCTCGACCCGTTGGGGCAGCGGTTGAGGGGGTGAACAGGAAGATCATCCGGCCCATCCTGGACCGGGCAAAAATCGTGATTTCAACCACAAAAAGCTATGCAGAAACCTCTCCCATCTTGAAGGACTACATTCATAAGACGAAGATAGTGCCCAATGCAGTGGACGTATCCCTTTATCCCCGGAAGAGAGAGAAGAAGGGCTATGTTCTCTATGCTGGCAGGCTGCTGCACTACAAAGGAATCGAGTCCCTAATCCAGGCCATGAGCGAGGTGCAGAAGAAGGCCGACCTCGAGCTGGTCCTTGTAGGGGATGGCTACGACCGAAGCCGCCTGGAGGAGATGGCCAGAAGGCTTGATGTCAGGGCCAGGTTCACCGGCAGGCTGGATCGGTCCCGGTTCATCGATACCCTCTCTCATGCCGAGGTTCTGGTCCTCCCCACCCAGAACCGCCTGGAGGCATTTGGCATCGTCCTTCTCGAGGCCATGGCCTGCGAGACTCCCGTCCTGGCTTTCAAAACTCCTGGGGTGGCTGAGGTGGCAGGAGAGGGGGGAATGATCTATTCCAGCCCCGGGGAGCTGGGCGAGATGATACTCGAGCTGCATGAGAGCCCGAACCTGAGGATGAACCTCGGCCGGAAGGGCAGAATGGCGGTGGAAGAGAAGTACTCCTGGCCGCGAGCCCTGGATATGATGGAGTCGGTCTACAGAGAAGTGGCCTGAGAGCGGTGTCCTGAGAGAGATGGTGTCCTGGGAGAGATCTTCGAGTCAATAAGTATTTACAGAATAGATCTACCTTCCAATTGATGAATGAGAGATTGAAGGCCACATTGTTCGCAGCTCTGATGAGCCTGGCCTCCATTATCTTCATTCTCTATTATACCGATGCTGATATAAGTTGGGAGTTGATCTCCCGGGTCAACGGGTGGTTCCTTCTTCTGGCGGTAGCCCTTCATGTGCTCTCCTGGATACTTTACTCTCTCAGGCTCAAGCTGCTTGCATCCATGGCCGGTCACCAAATAACCTTCCCTCTCTCCTTCAGATGCACCCTGGCCTCGAACTTCCTTGCCGCTATCACTCCATCCTCTGCTGGAGGAGAGCCCCTGCGAATCAAGGTCCTGGCAGATGACGGCATGAGCTATGGTGCTGCGACGGCGGTGGTGATAAGCGAGAGGCTCCTTGATAGCATATTCTTCTTGACCTCACTGGCCTTTTTCCTCATGGTCTCCGGCTTTTTCGCCGGCTTCGGCCTGAAGGTTGGAGCGATATTCCTGCTCTTTCTCCTGGCTTTCCTGGCATTTCTCAGGCAGCTCATCATCCGGCCGAAGAGGGTTGCCCGTCTGATGGAGTGGATCAAGAAGAAGACCGGCAACCGAGCCATCGTCCTCACCATAGAGCGGGAGATATGGCTATTCAGGGACGCAGGAATTCAGCTTGCTAAAGAGACAATGCGTTGTTTGCCGGTACTGGTGGTGATGACGGCATTAATCTGGTTTAGCGATTTTCTGGTTCCCTCTGCCTTATTGGCGGGTATGGCTCAGGATCCCAGCATTCTTCTCTCAGTCACCGCCCAGAACATCCTGGCGATAGTGAGCCTCTTGCCGTTGACCCCTGGGGCCAGCGGCATAGCCGAGCTGGGAATGAGCTACCTTTATTCCACCTTTGTCTCTCCCGCCTTGCTGCTGCCTCTGATCGTCCTGTGGCGTTTGATCACCTATTTCTTTAACATCGTCGTAGGTGCAGCTTTCGCCGGAGCGGCCATCAATGGAATGATTAAAAAATAGAGCAAAAATAATTGGCATGCAGACCATCTTCCGGCCTGCAGCCGATAACCTCTCCTGATTCCACTTCTTTTTCCGTCTAGTGTGTGCCAAGGATGTAGCCTATGATTCTGCCATAGGCAGGCCTGGCCACCAGCGTTCCTAGGACCACTCCAATGATGATGATCAGGGCGAATCCGGTCAAGGCACCGAATCCCATATAGAGAAGCGGCAGCATGGCCACGATCGTCGTCGCTGCTGCGCCCAGGATTATGGCAAAGGCCCGGGACAGACGGCTCAAATAGATCTTGCTGGTGGTGGCGGCCACTTTGCCCACGCCCGCCTTATCCGCGGCCTCCGCCGCTCTCTCCTTTATGCTCCGGTCGGATGCAGCTGGCGCTGCTTCACCTCCTCGGATCACCTCATCGGTGATGATGACCAGCTGATCGACGCCCGTCCCTATCACCATGATGATGCCGGCCAGGCTGGCCAGATCGAGCTGCCATTTGGCCAGGGACCAGACGCCCAGCATTATCGCCACCTCGCTCAGGGAGGTAAAGAGCATGGGCAGAACTATTCTCCTCTCACGGTAGCGGTAGTATATCATGCCCGCAACTGCGAGCAGAGCTATCAGACCGGCTATGACCATCTGGATCTTGAACTGCTTGCCCAGAGCGGCAGATACCTGGCCTGATCCCACGATCTCCACATTGACCGGCAGAGCGCCCTCTTGCAGGTGAATTTGAAGCTGTTTTGCATCCTGGGAGCCCTCATCTCCGGCGCCCACGCGCGCCTCCAACCCGCGAGAGGGAACCTTCTGCAGACTGCTCGCCAGCTCTGGGGATAAGGGTGCGCTGAAGACTGGATCCTTATCCAGGTACATGGTTATGGGGTGAGCTTCGGGATTCTTGACCGCGCCCGTATCTATGGCTGCTTTCTGGAAGGCTGCCGCCCCCTCCTCGGAGAGGGTGAAGGGCACTCCCCAATTGCCCTGCTGATCTCCTCTGGGGATATCCACAGACTCAACTGCATCTCCATAGATGACATGCATGGTCTGGTTGTCCTCAGTCTGGATCCTGATCTCGAACTTGCCAGGCTTGCCCACAATATCCTGAGCTGAGGCCACATCCATTCCCGCAAGGTCGATGAGGATGTACTTATTATCCACCATCCTCACTCTGATGTCCTGCAGCCCCAGGCGGTTGAGCTTGGAGTCAAGAACCCTTTTTGTCTCTTCCACAGTGTCCTGGGTCAGGCCCTCGATGAAGGTATCCTCGCCAGCGGGCACTTTTCCACCCACCGGTGCGAGGAGGGCGTCAAGGGATTCCCTGGTAACATTAGTCCTGATCTCATACAGGACGGGGGCAAACTGCACTATCTTGACGTCAGCATCAAGGTTCTTTTGCAGGTAAGTGATGATTATCGTCTCGGGAGCAGCAGGTATGGTGATCTTAGTGGCGTTGGCAAGCGATGCTGTCTCTGCGCCCAAATATCCCAGGTCATCGGGTAGAGTCGGATCGATCTTGCCCGGCACAGTCACAATATAGCTGTCGCCATGCCTCTCGACAGTGTTGGTGGAAAACTGATACTCGAGAATGCTCTCAGGATCTGCATCCACCTGGACCATAGCCCCCTGCAGCTTGAGCTGAAGGTACGATCCGCCCTGAAGGTCCAGGCCGTACTTAAGGCCGAAGGCCCCCAAACAGATCAACGCCGCCGCTAGGAATAAGGCGAATAATAGTACCCTCTTGTCTTTAGACAGGTCTTCTATCAAGCTCATCTCTTCTGCCCCCTTGCTGCCTTTCGTGGCCGGCTAAGGTACCATCTCAGCCCCTGAGCATTGGTGACCCAGGTGTTAAAGAGATCCGCTGCCAGGCCGAAGATGAGCACTGTCGACATATCGGCTATCACATCCATTCTGCTGAATGAGGGCAGTACGAGGTGAAGGAGGTTGGAGACCAAAATGAGCGATATCACAGCGGCAGCTGAGGTTCCCGCCATGGTTAGGCCTGTGCCCATTGCCCCCTTTATCTTATCGTCTGTATCCCCTTTGCGCTTCAAGACCCTCATGGTGAGCAGAATATCGGTATCAACAGAGTAGCCGATGAGCATGAGAAGCGCAGCCACAGTCCCCAGGGAGAGCTGGACTCCAGTCAGATTCATGGATGCCGCTGCCGTCAATATGTCAGCCAGGGCGCAGAGCACCACCAGCAATGAGACAAAGGCCTGCCTGAATACGATGAATACCACCAAGGCCATGAGGATGAACGAGAGTGGGAGGTACCTTATTACCTGGGCCTGAAGCTCCTGGCTGTATATGGGTCCCATATGTCTGATCTCAGCATTATCGCCGTACTTGGTAACGATCTGCTGAGCAAGTTCTGTATACTCCTCATCGCTCATGGGGCCGAACTGAATCATGTATCGGCTGCCCACGTCTCTCACATCTGCCAGAGGGTATTTATCATACTCTACGACCACGGCATCTTTAGATTCAGTAGCCGGCACTGTTGCTAATGTGCCTCCCGTGAACTCTATCCCCAGATTCACGGGCGATCCCGTGTTGAGATAGGTTACACCCAAGCTGATCAATGCTAAGATGATGACGATTATGGGAATCAGCATCATCTGCTTGGGCGGATACTTGGAAATGATATCGTCCAGTTCCATATAATTCTCCTCGAAATCGATCTGATCAACCCACCGCTTGGTTTCTGTGGCTCTGGTTGGTGTCTGCTGGCCTATTAGCCGGCATCAAATGACTCATGATTAGCATCTTCTGGCCCTTTTTCAGAATATTTAAATCTATTTACAGCATGCTATCCGATTTTTTCCCATTTCTGCAGGCTTACCACCTGAGATAGCGTCTTTCCCCGGCTGATCTCCTCAAAGAGCCTGTTTTCCGTCTTCTCGACCTCTTTTGCTCTTCTTGCGATCTCATATGCCCTCTCTTTGGGAATTACCACCACTCCGCTGTCATCGCCAACGATATAGTCGCCAGGCCGGACCGTCTGGCCGCCACAGACTATCTCAGAGTTGATCTCTCCCATACCTTTTGGGTCCCCTGCATTGGGAACTACATCCGACGAGAAGAGCGGGTAGTCCATCGGCCTTATCTCCTGCAGGTCTCGCACTGCACCATCGACGACCACGCCCTCAATCCCACGGATCTTGCAGCTCAGGGTGGCCAGTCCTCCCCAGGGGGCGATGCTGTTGCTTCCGTTGTAGATCACCAGCACATCACCGGGACCGGCCAGGTCTATGGCCTCGACGGGCTTTGCCCAGTCACCGGCGAAGGTCTGCACGGTTATCGCCTTTCCCACGATCTTCTTTCCCGGAATCAGGGGATGAATTCCGCGCATGGCCCCTTTGCGGTGCATGGCATCGGAGATATTGGATGAAGAGACGCTGCGCAGCAGGGAGACGATCTCCTCTTCCAGGCTCATCTTGGGGGCGGTGCTGGCCTGGGCAACGTCGATAGATTCGCGAATCTTCCGGGCTGACTCGGTAACATTCGCGCTGCGCACTATGCTTCCGCCGACAATGACAATGGCGGCACCGCTGGCCACGGCGTCAGCAGCGGAAGCCGCGTCCATTCCCCCTGCAGCAGCCACCGGGGTCTTTACCTCTTTGACGATCTGCTTGAGAAAATCTATGGTGTCCTTGCCGGTCATCTGCTGGTCTATTCCCACATGAACGCAGATGTAGTCCACTCCCAGTTCTTCCAGCTCACGGGAACGGCCAACCGGATCGGGAACCGTGAGCAGATCCATCATTATCTGCACGCCATACTTGCGCGCCGCCCGAAGTGCATCCTCGACGGTGGAGTTGTCGGATGCTGCGAGCAAGGCCACTATATCTGCCCCGGCCTTGGCCGCCATCTCCACCTCCATGGCACCGGTGTCGACGGTTTTCATATCCGCTACGATCTTCGTCCCGGGAAGGGCTTTCTTCATCTCGCGCACAGAGTCCATGCCCTCGCTCTTGATGAGGGGTGTTCCGGCCTCGATCCAGTCCGCTCCACCAAGGACGGCCTCTTTGGCTATTTGAATCGATCTGTCTAGCTCCAGAAGATCCATTGCCACCTGTAGAATGGGTTTAATACCAAATCACCACCACAACATAACAAGCTAGAGAAAAAGGATGCATGGTATATAAAATGAAGCTGGCAGAGATTTCTGAGGTAGAGCTCAAAGACGATCCCTTTCTACCACACAGCCTTGGCTTTGCCAAGCTGCATGGGAACGGCAATGACTTCATTCTGGTGGATGAGATCTCAAGGGAGCTCGTGGCTGAGAGTGCGAAGAGTAGATTTGCAATCGCTTGCTGCCGTCGTAGCTTCGGCATAGGAGCAGATGGTGTCCTGTTTCTGGCAAGCAGCCAGCGTTCGGACCTGGGCATGAGGTTATTTCAGCCGGACGGCTCAGAGGCGGAGATGTGCGGCAATGGCATACGCTGTCTTGCCAAGTACGCCTGGGAGTCGGGGTATGTGGGTCAATCCTTTGATGTGGAGACCTTAGCGGGCATCATACCGATTCAGGTCCGGGAGAGGGATGGCAGCTTCTGGGCCAGGGTGGATATGGGCGTTCCCAGGTTCAATCGTCCATCCATTCCCGCCTGCGGTTCTGGTGATCTCATGGACGAGCAGATGGGGGAATTCAGGGTCTGTGCAGTGAATACTGGTGTTCCTCATGCTGTTATCTTTGTGGATGACCTGGACATAGATATCTACGAGGCGGCACCACCAATAAGGCATTGCAGCGTTTTTCCGGAGGGAGCAAACGTCGATTTCGTCAAGCTGGGCTCATCACTGCAGATCAGAACATTCGAGCGAGGGGTAGAGGGCGAGACATTCTCCTGTGGAACCGGGGCGGTGGCCTCTGCCAGCGTTGCCCGCAGAATGGGGCTGGTCGGGGATGAGGTGCTGGTGGAGACGAAAGGTGGGCCGCTGATCATTAACTTTGAGAAGGATAAGGCCTTCATGGAAGGGCCGGCAGTGACTGTCTATTCTGCAGAGATGGATGAAGAGTACTGGTGGAGCCTATTTAGGGAGATGTGATAATATCATAGCGACAAGAGGCCGGATCGTGGCGGGACTCTCCGGGTTGATGATTCTGCTTGTCCTCCTGGTTCCGATCAATGCAGATCATTATTTGATGGAAATAGGCAGCAAGAGCAATCCCAATGCCCACCTCTTCTCCTATGACCAGAAGTTTCGCGAGAGCACAACAGTTAAAAATTATCCCCTGCAAATGACGGCGACCAAGGAGTTTACCGATGCCACCCGCCTCTCGACAAAGATGGAATTGCGAACAGAGGCCAATCTCACCGAGATAGCTATCGATGCGGATTTCATTGGCATTGGACGCTTAGGCTATCTAGTTCTGGATCCAGAGAAGGGGGATTTGAAGCATGAGCAATCGCGGATCAACCACCTCTTCATAGGCAACTTCAGCATCGAGGAGCAGATAATAGTGGCCAAAGACCATATGAATGAGTGTGGTTATGGCTCTCTTCCCTGCGCATGAGTGTTAACTGAAAGAATTCGTCCTATATATTTTATTTTATATTATTTTTGCAGGAAAGCTGCTCGGCCACGATGCGGTCCATCTTTTCCAGGAATTCCTGTTTTGCCTGCAGAGGAATGGTCGCTCCGGCGGCGACGTTATGGCCTCCGCCCACCCCTCCAACCGCCTGGGCGGAGAGGGATAGGGCATGTGCCAGGTCCAGGCCGGAGCGGACCAGATCCTGGGTACCCCGGGCAGATACCTTGAGATCCCCTTCCACATTCTGAGCAAAAGCGAGGATAGGCCGGCTGCGGTCTGCCATCTGGAAGCTCATGCCGGCCACGATTCCTATTATCGTATCCAAAATCGCATCTCCGGCGTCGAAGTACTGGATGCTGTTCAATGGGGTGATTCCCCTCTTTGAAACCAGCTTCAAGCCAGCCACCAGGTTCTGGCGGTGCTGGCCCAGGAGGGTATGGGCTTCATTGAAGGCCTTATCCCTATCTCCCAGGCAGACCTCCAGCCCCACCCCGGCATGACCATAACGGGCGGTGGCGTTCAGCAGGGTGGAGTACTCAGAGGCGTCTCTGAGCTCGGTTCCCTCCCTCTCCTTCAGCAGGATATAGACCTCTCCGATCAGCCTTTCCAGCCTGATATTGGAAATGCCATTGCGCAGCCCTTTCTGAACGATGGCTGTGACCAATGAGGCCTTCTCCTCCTGGCTGAGATCTATCCAGCGCCTCCACTTCTCTCCACCCAGGCTTATTCCCACCTCCTTAAGAAATGCAATGCAGGCGTCCTCTTTTCCTGAGAGGCCGGGAAGGTATGGATCCTGGGAGTACTCCAGCATCTTGTAGACCGGGCGGGTCTGTTTGCCAAAGAGCTTGATGTCTCTGGAGAAATGGACTGCTCCTGCTCTTGAGCCTATGTCCAGGATGTAGCGGTTCAGACCGATAAGCTGACCGCTGGCCATATCCTGCAGGTCTCCCACCGCCCCCACCACCGCTAAAGCTGCCAGATCGTCGTTAGCGCCAGGGCTGGATGCCAGGGCTCTGGCCAGGAGAAAAGCGCTACCGCTGCCGCTAAGCTGGTTTGCTCCATCTGCTCCCACCAGATGAGGGTTGATGTGGGCCAGGGGTTGTGCTGGGCAGGCTTTGGGCTTATGATGATCGGCTACGATGGCCTGCAGGTTCCTCTCCAGGATCTCCTGGATCATCCCGCTGCCCAGATCGGTGAATATGACCAGATCCGCACCCTGGTCGGCAACCTCCTCCAGAGCGTTCTCATCAAGCTGCCGGAAGAAGAGGGGCTTGTAGTCGATGTTATGCCTATCCAGGGCGGCGCATATTATGGCAGCAGCGGTGAGCCCATCTGCATCCACATGGGAGACAACCAAAATCTCCTTTTGCCTGCAGATAGAATCAGTGCAGTCTTTGCATAGCTCCTTCAGCTTATCGAGCTTCAGGGATATGTCCATGGCATCTGCCCCTTTTGCCATATCACTTTCAATTTGATGAATAATTTATAAGTCTTTGGCTCGGGGCGAAGATGATCTTCTCCGCATTGATTTGTCCCGACCAGCTCGTTCCCAGAAGCCTGAAGCTGCCCGGCATTCTCTCCATCACGGGATAGCTTTTAATGGTGGTAACATTGGATGGTTGTGCTTTTGTGAACAGGAATTGATCCAGAATGGTGATGTTCTCAGAGCTGTTGGTGGAGAATATGTACTTGTTCAATATCTCGCCTGTTCCATGAACCTCTCCAATGGCTTTGGTGTTCTCCGGAGAGCCCATCTCGAAATTGGTCATGACGGTGCCGGTTCCGGCAACGTTATGACTGTAGTCGATGTTCAAATTCGATGCTATAGCATCTCCCATAACCAGGATCAACAACGCTGCAACGATGATCTGGGAGGCTTTCTTTATCATCATGGTCTCCTTTGCGTTTTCTCTTTTCTTATTTAAGACCGGCGAGGAGCTGTCTGCTATTGACCATGCAGACTGGATGGGATATTATATGAGTTGAGATAGTAGGAGGCATTGATGTTCATGACCACCACCGAATCAGAGCCGACTACCGAATCAGAGCGAACATTCAGCCAGCTCGATATAGCGCCCACTGTCGCTCGATTGCTGGGAATCCAGTTGCCTCTCAATGATGGCAGGGCAATCGATCTGGTGGAGGGCTGGGGCTGCAGGAATGCCGCAATCATAATAGTAGACAGCCTGGGATATGACCTGCTGATGCATCTCTTGCCCTGTCTGAAGAATACATCTCGTCTAATAGATGATGGAATTCTTCTCAGAGCCAAAGCAGTCTCCAATCACACCACTCCTGCCATCGCCAGCATTCTGAGCGGCCTTGTGCCCGAGCATCATAAGATCTTTGATAAGGCAGGGGCAAAGGCCTCAAGCATCCTCAGCCTGCCTGAGATCGCCAGCGCTGCAGGTCTGCGATCTGCGGTGATAATGGAGACAAACGGAGCTGAGGTCTACGAGGGTCTGATCGAGATCATCCATGGAATATCGGACCGCATTCCTCCGGAGGAGTTTGATCGAGAGGCCTGCAGCATGACCCTGCAATCCCTGCGAGAGGGCCCCAGGCTTCTCGTCTCTTATTTTATTGGAATCGACAAAAGCGTGCACATGGGTCGGGAATGGAGCGGCATTCGTAGCGCTGTTTTGCATATCGATCGCTGCATTGGCGATATCACAGAAGAGGCAGATGAAAAGACACTGCTGATTATTTGCGGAGACCATCCTATTCATGCCGGGCCATTGAAGAGGAGCTCTGAGCCCTATTACGTTGCTCTGATCCTGGGGAGGGGAAGATCCAAGGATAATAAAGAGCAGAACATAGATTCGATAGGTTTAAATGTCGCAAGCGAATAACATGATCTGATGGACGAGGATCTCTCTGAAGTTTTTCAATTAATTGCTGAAGATGAGCGAAGACGCAGATATCTTAAAGAGGTCGGAGACTGGTTGATAGATGAGTACTTCGAGCTCCACCAGGCGTCTTAGACAATTCACAATATTTCACATCATAAATCTCATCAATCATCTCCTATCACATTATCGCCTCTATGCCGCGCGTCCCGCGCGCATAACTTCTAAAAATTTTTTTAGCAAACCAATCGTCTCATGTGTCTTCTTCTAAAATTTTCGATATTGGCTGCCATTGTGAAATGGTTTCACAGAGAATAAAAACCTCCGCGCAAAAAGACGATGCCTACTGATATCTGTTATGATAGTAGTAATCGCCTGAACACACTTTTCACAACCAGTTTTAACAAGATTTCTCGGTCATGTGGCCATTGTGTGAAATACTATTCTGACTACTATTTTGGATTTATTCTCGAAAATAAGCTTTAATAGATGTTTTAAGCAACTTACTACAACTATCGACTATTGGAAAGTTTTATATACCACTAAAACCAGGTTTACATTGTGCCAAAATGGCCAGACAACCTGTCTCAATACATATTGACAGGGCGGATGGAGGGCTTATTCGTCTGAGGGGATGGATGAACCTTTGCAGTATATCTGAGAAGTAGAAGCAGTGTCGAGTGAGCATATCTGGGGCATCGGAGCGATTTGCTCCATCACAACAATTGTGGTAGGGCTAAAAGTTCTTGATGGCAAGCTCACCACAATCCGACTGGAACGTCTACCAATAGGGATGGCATCGGGAGTAGCAATGAAGGGGATATCGATGATCTCAAAATGGTCTTTCGATGGTTGTATAATTGCTTCACAATTAGTCCGCTTCTCATATACAAATGGCACAAGGGGTAGCAAGAAGGAGTGCATAAGGATCCTGGTTGATCATCTTTCTGAATGACTGTTCACAGCTGGGAAGGGACGGCTTGTGAACGGGCGATGGGATGATCCACTGCCTGGATAGATCAAGATGCTCGTGGCTGGAAAGGGACGGCAATGAGCAGCTGTTGGCAGAGCTGGGATCGAGGTGCAGCAAGGCAAGGTATGCGAGCAAGGGAAGTTTGGCCTTGTTTAAAGGGAGACCAGGCAAATGGTCTTGCTCAGCCTATCTGTCGGATGAAGGGATGGCACGAGAAGCTGTGGATCGGATCAGGAAGGTGAGCAATCTTGCTGATCCGGTCAAGTGACAGAGAGCGGAACGAAGCGAGATGGATTTGCGGAGGGGGATACAATTGAGAGGACAGATCAAGCTATTTACATTGCATATGAACCTGGAGAAATCTGATCAATCGAGGCTCTCCAGGATTAGAGACAGCAAGGGCATCAATCTCAAGCGGTATTGCTCCTCTGGGGAAGAATCAACCCTCCCAGCTTTCGAATTGATATCCTGATGGCAATACTACTGGAAGGATAAGCGGAGGAGAGCATGAGGATCCGGATTGAGATAGAAGATGGCGGATTCAAATCATCTCACGAATTTGAGTCGCAAAGCATAGATAAGGAGGCCTTAAGGGATAAGATCATAGGCTTTCTCTCAGCTTCCGGTATCTTCGATAGCAAAGATGAAAGGGGAGCAATAGCGACTGCACGTGATTACCGCAGCAGCGGCACTCTCATGGACCGCCTAGAGCACTTCATCAAATTCGAATTCTCCAATACCTGGTTTACATCTCAGGAGCTGAGGGAGCGGTATGAGACCGTAGCGGACGATATCAAGCTCAGCACAGTCTCTACTTATCTATCGCGAATGAACCGCGATGGTCTGCTGGAAAAAAGGGGAAACAGAAACAACAGGCAGTATAGACTGATTGAGATGATCGAGCCTGAATTGATACCAAGTCATAATTATCAGCGCCAAAACAGCTATGAGAAAAGAGGAGCAGAGGGTAGATAAAAAATATTGGCCGGAAGAGCATCAACCCTTTTCCACCGCCTCCGGGTTTCCACTGTAATTCCGGCCTTTCTGCTCTGAATCAATAAAGCTGGCTACTGGTCACATTGATGCTGTATTTAGCCAGATCGTTCTTTGGGTTTATCTCCAGCACTCTCTCGAAGGCCTGGAGTGCTTCCTGGAAACGGCCCTGCCCAGCAAGTGCCAGGGCCAGGGAGTATTGAGCGAATTCATTCTTTGGATCGAGGACGACGGCCCTCTGGAGGCTCTTTAGAGCCAGCTTAGCTTCTCCAGTCCTCTCCTGGGCCAGGCCCAGCTCCAGCCACAGAACGGGATCATCAGGAGATAGCCTGGTTGCATTCTCGAAGGCTTGCCTGGATTGGTTATGTCTGTCCATCAATCTGTACACCTGGCCCAGGTTGTACCAGATGTCCGCTGAGGATGAACTGATCCCAGCTGCTTTTTGCAGGCTTTCTCTTGCCTCATCGTATCTTCCCAAGGCAGCAAAAATGCTCCCCCGATTAGACCAGGCGGCGGAGTCCTCCGGATTGAGGGAGACGATCTCATTAAAGCACTGCAGGGCTCCAGAGCTATTGCCTGTGGCTGCCAGAGCCAGCCCTTTTCCCATCAGGCTCTCGGTGTCACTTGGCTCTTGGCTGAGAGCACTTTCAAAGAGGGGAATGGATTGGCCGTACTCCCCCTGGGCGCAGAGGATGTTCCCCAGTCCTCTGTAGCCCCGGACGCTGGGCTCTTCTGCTATAGCGGCCTCATAGTAGCTGCGGGCTTCTTCAAGTCTTCCCTTTTGATGGAGAGCTTCTGCTAATCCCATGAGAGCGTCCGGATTTTGCGGCTCGATATCCAATGCTCTATTGAAGCTCTCTATAGCCGGATCTATATTCGTCTGCAATAGGAGAATCTCTCCTCTTCCTATCCAGGCGGCGGAGCTATTAGAATCGTGTCCAAGAAGCTCCTCATAAGACTGCAGGGCCTGGTCGAGGTCCCCGAGATCCAACTGCGCTTTTGCCATTCCCAGCAGCGCTCTTGCGTTCTTCGGGTCCTGTCCCAGAATTAGGCCATAATGCTCTGCTGCTTGAATTGATTCATTCCTCTCCAGAAGGTCGTCTGCAATCTTCTGCAGGGCAATGATGTTGTCGGGCTCCAGCTCCAGGATCCGGCGATAGCACTTATTTGCCTCCTTTTCTCTGCCCAGACTGCTAAGAGCCAGCCCTTTTCCGTAAAGGGCAGAGACGTTATCTTTCTTTAGCAGGAGGGCAGCGGAATAGCTCTCTAGAGCTGACGAAAAGTTCCCCCTGGCCAGGAGAAGATCGCCTTTGCCAAGAATCGTCTGGATATCATGGGGATTGATCTTCAGGGCCTGATCGAAGGCCTGGAGCGAGGAGCTGTAATCCTCAGTGGCATAGCGGACCATGCCCAGTCCCCGCCATGATTCGAAGTCCTCCGGGTTTTTCTCCAGTACCGTATAATAGTCCTCTTCTGCCCTATCGACCTGGCCGAGCTGGCGGTAGCATTCTGCTCTGCCCTTCAGGGCGAGAATGTCGCTCTTATTCTGTTCCAGCAGGAGGTTGAAGCTATTCAGGGCCTCAGGATAGCGAGCCAGGGTGAGGAACAGATCTCCCTGGTTGAACAGGATCTCTGTGTTGTTGGCCTCCAGGCTCAGCGCCTTCTTATAGCTTCTCAGGGCGTGATCGTAGTCCTCGAGCATCAACTGGGACTGAGCAAGGCGGTTATAGAGGGTCATGTTCCCGGGATCGAGGCGCAGGGCGCTGTCGAAGCATAGCTGGGCCATTCTGTACCTTCCTGTCTCCATCATTATCTCTCCTTTCAGGCTCCAGGCCTCATCGAGGGACTGATCTATCCTCAGAACCTGGTCGAGGGAGCGAATTGCTTCTTGAAGATACCCCAGCCCGAAGAGGATCCGTCCTTTGAGCAGCCATGCTTCGGCCAACTCGTCATCGATCTCCAGCGATAGGTTGATTCTCTCCAAGGCCAGGGGATATGAGCCATTCTGGCTGTAATTCATAGCCTCTCTCAAATAAAAGTCAGAGTTAGGGATGGAGGTACCGCCGGTGGTGGCTGAGGTAGGAGCGGATTCGAAGAGGATCAAAGCACAGGTCAAGAGAAGGCAGATTGACAGGACCCCTGTCCAGAAGGAGCGTTTATCCATTGGCATCAGGATCATTTGTCATCGCTTATGGGATAAAATTAACCTTCAAAAGAGGAGTTTTTCCCCGCCATGAGTATCATTGCAGTATCAGTTCCACTATATCGCCATCATCGAGCCTCAGCTCATCCCGCAGCCGCAGGGGAGATATGATCTCCACCAGATCCGGAGGATAAGAGCTCCTGTCTGGCCGGATGATTGCCCCCTCCAGGCCATTTAATTTTATCTTATAGCACCTGCATTCCCCAAAAGACCTCTCCTCCTCTCGAAATCCCTCTATGAGGATCTGATGAGGACCGGGATTGAAGGGCTCATCGAGCTTTATGTTAAGCGTGCCGGGAAAGGGCACAAATCCCAGCTTCTGGATGAACTGATGGCGATAGCCCTTTCGCGAGATATAGTACTGCCCCTGGCCCAGTCCGCCCACCACTCTTCCCCGCATCACCGTGGTTCTCTCCCCCGCAAAGAATTTAGGCCTTTCTCCTTCGTCCTCCTCCCGTGGTCAGGATCAGGTATATCGACTTGAACGTATTCCCGATGAAGAACTTGGGAGGTGTTCTCTTGCCTATGATCCTTGTCCTTCCCGCCTGGATGGCCTCTATCGCCTCGAATGCATCTGCTGCCTCTATCTCCGTGACTCCGAGGCCCACAGTGGCGGCAAAATGCGAGTCGCTCCCTGCGACTGCAGGAAGGTGGCGCCTCTTTGCTCCGATCAGCGCCCGGGCATTGGCTATGCCGAAGAGGTGCTTGGAGTTGTAGACCTCCACAGCATCGCACTCCGGTATGCGCCCGATGGCATGGCGGAAGGGGTGATATGGATGGGGGACTATAGCGATCCCTCCCTGCTCGCGGGCCAGGTCTGTGGTCTCCTCCGGGCTGAGCCCTCTGGGAGGCAGATCCTCAATGCCCAGGACCAGCAGATGGCCTTCTGAGGTTGTGACCTCTGCTCCGGGGATGAGTATCAGATCCAGCTTATCCTCTTGGATGATCTTCATCGCCTGCTGGGATCCTCTCAATGTATCGTGATCGGTAATCGACAGGCCGTCGAGGTCCCGGCGAGCGGCAGCCCTCAGAATAGTCCTGACATCGTCCCGTCCATCTGAGCAGTTGGAATGGACGTGCAGATCAAACCTCATTTAGAAACCCCGGGCACGGCCAGACGGCCCTGGAGAGCGGAAGCGGCAACAGTAGCAGGGCTGGCCAGATAGACCAATCCTCCTTTTCCCATTCTTCCTGGGAAGTTCCGGTTGGAGGTGGAGACGCACACCTCTCCTTCTGCCAGGACCCCCATATGGGCTCCCAGGCAGGGACCGCATCCCGGAGGACCGATCATGGCACCCGCTTCCACCAGAGTCTGGATGATTCCCCTCTTAAGCGCATCGAGCAGAACCTCTCTTGAAGCGGGTATTACCAGGGTTCTGGCTCGAACCTTCTTCCCCTTCAGTATCCCGGCAGCCGCCTCCAGGTCTTCCAGTCTGCCATTGGTGCAGGTGCCTATGAAGGCCTGATCTATCTTTAGCCCCGCCAATTCAGAGACCGGCCGGACGTTGTCCACCCGGAAGGGGGCCGCCACCTGGGGTTCAAGCTCAGCTATATCGTAATCATATTGCTGCTGGTATGAATCCGGATCAGAGAAAACCTGAGTGTACGGCTGGCGCGCCCGGCCACGGAGCCACTCATCTGTCTTCTCATCCGGCGGGACGATGGCCGCCTTAGCCCCCATCTCCACCCCCAGGTTGCAGAGGGTCATCCTTCCTGATATGCTCAGACCTTCAATGGCGGGACCGATATACTCGACCGCCTTGTAGGTAGCGCCATCTGCACCCAGATCTCCTATCACCTGGAGAGCAATGTCCTTGGCAGAGACGAATGGAGCGAGTCTTCCCTCCACCTTTATTCCTATGGTCTCGGGCACCCTGAACCATAACCGGCCAGCGGAGTAGATCTCGGCCATGTCAGTTGCCCCAACGCCTGTGCCGAAGGCTCCAAAAGCGCCATAGGTACAGGAATGTGAGTCCGCTCCCACCAGCAGTGTGCCGGGAAGGGCGAAGCCCTGCTCTGGGAAGACCTGATGGCAGACCCCTGTGCCGCAGTCGAAGAAGTGGGAGATATTCTGCTCGCGGGCCCAGTTTCTCACCTCTCTTTGCAGATCGGCAGCGGTCTCATTGTTGGCCGGGACGATGTGATCGTATGGCACAACCACTCTATCCGGGTCCCAAACCTTTTCTGACCCCATCTCCCGGAAGGATCTGATGGCCAGCACCGATGTCCCGTCATGAGACATGGCATAATCTATCTCCGCCTCCACGATCTCCCCAGGCTCTGCCATCCCGTCATAGCCGGAGGCGCGGGAGAGTATCTTCTGGCTTATAGTCGCCAAGTCCCTTTCTCCACAGTGCTGCTTATGCTCTCATTCAATGGCGATCCTCCATTATCTCAGGCATCTGTTATCGATCTCTTTTGCACTGAATCTCTTCCTCCGAGGGCATCATATAGGCGATATCCTCTGCCGGGTGGCGGTAGAGCCGGGAGCCGAGTCGCTTCTGATCCAGGATATGACCTATCAGGCCGATGCTGCGGCCCAGAGCAAAGAGGCCGTTCAGATATCCCAGGCGCACCACCTCATCGATCTCCTCTTTGCTGAAGGCGCCGCAGGAACTCATCAGGTCTATGAACAGAATACCGATGCACCCGTCGACATTCAGTATCAGGTTACCTTTCTTGGCGGTGGTGAGCTCCTCTACCTGCAGGGCATAGTTCAGAAGCTCGGTCGAGGGGAAGTTGGCCCGGGCATAGCTGATGAGCAGCTGGACTCTCTTGTCCGGGTTCTTTACGCTCTTGATCTTGTGGCCTATGCCAGGGATGTTAATACCCTTCTTTTTCATCTCGCCCACAAACTGCTCCGGGGCGAGGCCGGTCTCTTGTGCCCGCTTGAACTCCCGGGCGGCATCGTCGATTGCCCCCCCAAACCTGGGGCCGATGGTTAAAAGCCCGCTGCATAACGATGAGATCAGATCCTTTCCCGCACAGGAGGCAACTATGGCATTATGTGCTCCCGAGACCGCCGGGCCGTGGTCCGCCACGATCTGGATGACCAGCTCAATGAAGTGGGCGGCATATTCTGGGAGCTCTTTCTTGAACCATAACAGGCCGATGACCCCACCTATTCCCATCTTCCGGTCCAGGACATCGGATAGCTTCTTTCCTGCATACAGCAGCTCCTCGCCGCTGTCATCGGATATCGTGCAGATGAATGTGGTGGGCTTGCGGATATCGCCAGTGGCCAGAGCTTTGCTGTAGTCCGTGGGGATGCGGGGAACCTCAGGCTCATCGAACTTCTGCACTATACCCCGAGTGAGGAGCATATCGTAGACCTGGCGCACCATTTCTCCATAGTCATCGAAAGACCTGGGCACATATGCTCCTGCCTGGCGGAAGGCATCGTTTTTAGCCTGAGCAGTCTCCTTTTCGGTGTTGGCCTTGGCACCGGCATGGCCAAACTGGACGCTGGCCGGAAGGTAGGGCGAGCAGGTGCCTGTGACCCAGGCCACCAGAGGTTTGGTGATCTTCTTCTCTTTGAGGGCCTGGATGATCATGTACTCGTCCTCACCGCCCAGCTCGCCCAGGCAGGCGATCATCTTGATGGCTGGATTTCTCTCATAGCGGAGGATGTGGTCGAGCATGTTCGATCCGGGATAACGGTCTCCTCCGATGGCCACTCCTTCATAGATGCCATCGGAGTTTCTGGAGATTATATTGAATGCCTCATTGAGCATGCCACCCGATTTGGAGACGAAGCCCACGCATCCCGGTCGATATAGCTTGGAGGCGATGATGTTCTCGATGGTACCGGCGGTGTTCCCTATGCGGAAGGCACCTGCAGTCATCCCCCCCACCGTCGCCGGACCGATGACGATCTTGTCCAGTTTCCTAGCTGTGGCGGCCATCACCCTGGATTGCCTCTCAGGCACGCCTTCGGCGATGACGGCGACGATGCGAATGGTATCCTCCTTCAGCGCTTCCATGGTGGTCTCAAAAGCTGATCGGTGGCTGGCAAAGTTGACCATCACATCTGCCTCTGGATAGGCAAGAGCTGCCAGGGGGATGGTCTTGTACATGGGCAGGATTATCTCTTTGGTTCCCCAAAATGCCTTATGGATCCCGGCTCTGCTTGGATTAATGATAGCCGAGATGCTGGGCGACGAGCGCTTGCAGACATAATCGAAGTCCAGCATGCGCTGGATGGCATTGGTCTGGTAGCCATAGACGAATGCTTTTGTATTTATGTCAAAGAGAACGTAATCTTTCCTGCTCATTGATTCTCCTCCAGTGCCAGGGGGACGATTCTCGTCATGTGGGTCTCCGGTCCGTGAACCTGGATGGGAACGCCAAGCCTTTTGCCCAGATCCCGCATGAGCTTCAAGCCCTGCTCGTAATTCGGCCCTCCCCGGCGCACATAGATCTCAATATCGGCCTCCTGCAGCTTCTGCTGGTACTCCTCCAGGGCCATGACCACTCCCTTGAAGGTCTTGGCCACATCGGTGAAGTTGGCAATGGCCCCGCCGATGAGGAGCACCTTCCCGTTGGGATTTTTGCTCCGGGTCATCAGGTCCAGGATGGTACAGGTGTAGTGGTAGGTCTCCTCGGTATTGGGATCACCGCTGTACTCACCATAATTGGCCATCTCATCGGCGTGACCCAAATCGCAGATGGTATCGGCATAGATCACGCTCGCTCCGCCGCCGGCGACCATCGTCCAGACCCTTCCCTCCGGGTTGAGGATGGTGAGCTTCAGAGAGGCTCCGGTCTTGGAGTCGATCTCCTTGATGAAGAGCTCCTCCTTGGAAGGAGTCCTGCCGAATGGTTCAGGGAATGCCAGTTCCGACCATCTCTTCTTTTGCCAGTACTCTTCTGCGTCATCCAGCTTCGCCACCATATCCAGCGGGACGATTCCGCGGCCTGAGAATGTGAAGGGATTGATCTCCACGTAGGCAAAGCCGGTATCGCTATAAAACCGCCATAAGGCGGTGATGAATTCCTCCACCAGCGCTCTCTTATCTCCCAGCTCTGCCGGCAGCTTGGAGCCTACGTCCAGAGCATCGATTCCTTCCAAGGAGTCCACATGGATAGATATTACCTTCTCCCAGTTCTCCTCCACCCCGACGCCGCCATCCATTGAGAAGAAGATGTTGTCCCCTTCATAATCCGAGCTGATAGCCACATAGTACTCCTCTTTGTGGGGTGTGAAAGGCTCTATCAGGAAATAGGACAGCCTCCCGGTTATTCCTCCTATGGTAACCTCTAGGCCCATTTTCTCATTGAGGTATTCCTTTGCTTCCTCCCAGTCCGCATCCAGAAGAACAAGGCCCAGCTTCCCTCTCTTTCCAAAGAGCTGGTCAGGCTTGACCACAAGCCTGGTCGTCTTCAGCCACGGATTTTCTGCCTCAAGCCCTTCTATATCCGTCTCAGGACCAACTAATGCCAGGTTCCCTTTATATGAGAAATCATCGAGGTACTCGGGAAGGTATCTAGCTAGCAGATTCTTTGCGTCATATTCCCTGATGCCTCTTTGTGCCATGTCAAAAACCACCTTCGCCGCCCTAATGCTTTTCTTATTTACAAACTTTTCTCCGGGATAAGATATTTGTTTCGGGAAAATATTGAGATACTTCCAGGGGACTGGCCGAACATGAAGTATCCTGATTCCGAAAAAGCATTTGCTGAACCCGCGGCAGCGGTCTTAGCTAGTATTGATGAGAGGTATTTAGCCTGCCCCGACTGCCCGCCGGAGCCGAATCTGGACAAAACCCGGGGGTGCAGGGACCTGCCCGGAAGGGTAAAAAGGTGCTCCTCCTGCGGAAGAGCGACGCTGGATGCGGTGATGCTGGATGCCCTTCATGTCTTGCATGATTTCGGTCTGCGCGACGAGCGGGAAACGCTGAGAAGCGTCGGATCGCCGCTGGTGGTTGTGGGCTATCCCCTGGCCTACTCCCCCCGTCTGGGGCCGGACAGCCTGATCATCCAGGGAGAGAACATATCCCGTGAGGCTGCCCAGGCAATGGTGCAACGGATACCGGAGATCAGAGGGGTTATCCTCTTCCAGGGCGTTCCTGGAATGCATAAAAAAGGCACGGCGCCCCTGGAGAATGCACTATTAGCCGGATCCGATCTGAGGGCTGACGTCTGCCAGAGCCTCTTTGGCGAGCTTGTCATCTACAAGAGCCAGTCGAAGATTCATATCGAGTTCTCCAGGCAGAGCGCCCCCAAGATGAGGATCATAGAGCAACTCATGCTGCAGGGAAAGGCATCTCGGGTGGTGGATGGGCTGTGCGGTCCGGGAACGCTGGGGCTGATGTGCGCCCTGGCCGGCGCCAAGGAGGTAGTACTGAACGATGTCTGGCTGCCCGCGGTGCAAAACGTTCTCCTCAACCTAAAAGCCAATCGAGATCTTCTGGGGATAGAGAGAATAGAGTATCCTCAGGTCTCCTCACAAGAGGTCGGAACGGAACCGGTGCTGGTAGGCCATGCCAGCGGTGCCTGCGATATACAGGTTTATCATGGCGATCTTGCCAGGCTCTTTGAGAGGGCCTCGCCCGCTGACCTCTGCCTGATCGATCATTTTCCGGGAATGGATACCAGAGAGCTTGAGAAGGCCTGCATATGCTGCAAAAAAGTAGTGTTGATCTGATTAAATGGGACAGCGCGGATTCGAACCGCGGTCCAAGAGTCCCAAACCCTCGAGGATAGACCAGGCTACCCCACTGTCCCAATAGCGAGTGCTCCTAGTGGTATGTTGTCTTTAAAAGCCTTTTGCTAACCTTTCTTCTGCCCTGGTGACAAGATTTTTTCGGTTGATCTTCTTGACCAGGTAGGCGGTGGCCAGCCCGCCAATGGCGGTGAGCATCCAGAGCTGAACGAGCCGGATGAGGATGGTTGCCGCAACTGCAGTATGCACGGGGATTCCAATGGCAGTGAAAAGAGTGCTCATTACAATATCGACAAGCCCCACACCGCCGGGGAGGAATATGGGCAGCATCTGCAGGAATATCATGACCGAATATACTGCCAGAACTGCCCAGAATGAGACGATGACGCCCATCGACCGGAAGACCACAACTGCAACCGTGGTCATGCACAGCCAGCCTGCCAGTGCCCAGAAGGTGCTGATGAAAAGGGTCCTTTTATGCTCCGCCAGCAGCATCATGGAATGATGAAACCTGCCCAGTATGCGGCTGCATTGATTCTGGTCTATATGCACATGCAATATGCGCTCGGCGTGCTTGATGATGCTGAATGCAATTATCTCCAGCCAGTTGTCGGCAAAGCAGATGCCAAAGAATGTGGCATTCAGGAGGAGCAGGACCAGGGCAATGGCATAGCATGTGGCCAGGGCCCAGGGAGGGGCATTTGTGACCAGGTCCAGATATGCGAGGCCAATGGCAGTTCCCAGGAAGAAGGGGATGGCGGTGATGATCCTGGTCGTGGCTACAGTGGCAGAGGACTGGTCGATACGGCATCCGCCATCAAGCTTTTCCAGGAAGTAGACCCGGGTCGTCTCCCCGGAGAAGCTGCCCGAGGGGATGAGATTGTTCATGAAGCCGCAGGACAGGTAAATCAGGAAGATGTCTTTGACGGGCACTTTATAGTTGAACTTGAGGGCAATGGCCCTCCAGGCCAGTGCATCGCATAATACCCCCAGCAGGGCGAGAACTACCGCCAGAGCAAAAAGGCTGATAGCCGCGCTCCTCAGAGTATCGATTGCATCCTGGTAGCCGGCATAGTAGAGATAAAGAGAGTAGATGAAAAGGCCTACAGCGATTAGAGCTATTGATTTTTTTGGATGGATTGTAGGAAGCTCTATATCGCTCTTCACCTGCAGGCTAACGGGAGGGATGGTTAAAAATATTCCGTTTGGACTACTGGGGCCCAATCGATCTAATCACAACCTTTTTAAATCCTGATCTGATAGGGTGATCCCATGGGAAAGACAGGAAGCGTAGAATGGGTCAAGATCAAGGGCAGAAAGGGCCAGGTCAGGCAGGTAACCAAGGCCGAGACCACTTATAAGAAGCCCGGTCCGATGCAGAAATATACCGCCTCTGGTTCCAGAGTAAAGAAGATAAGGAGATCAATAAAGGCCACTCAGATCAGAACATGATTTCCCAGGACGTAGTGCTGGTACGCTACGGGGAAATCGCTCTCAAGGATAGCTGGACCAGGCAGAGCTGGGAGCGTATCTTAAAGAGCAATATAGCCTTTTGTTTGAATAAAGCCGGTGTGGATCACAGGATCTCCGGGAGCGAAGGCCGGATCTTCGTCCATACCCCAGATGTGAGGGCGGCCGCGATTGCCTCCCAGGTTTTTGGAGTTGTCTCCGCGAGTCCTGCCCAAAGTGTGCCCTCCAACCTGGAGGATATAAGCCGGGCGGCAGTGGAGGTGGCGGCGAAGACGATGGAGAGGGCAATGCAGTCAGGCGCAGCCATCCAGACATTTGCCATCCGGCCCCGGAGGTTTGGGGTCCCGTTCTCCAGCGTAGAGATTGGACAGAAGGTGGGCGAAGCGGTTCGACTGGCCACTGGCGCATCTGTCAACCTCAGGGACCCTCAGATGGAGATATTCGTCGAGGCGAGAAGAGAGGGGACATACATCTTCACCGAGGTCACGCCGGGCCTGGGTGGCCTGCCCATAGGCTCTCAGGGGAGGATGCTGGCGATGATCTCCGGGGGGATCGATTCGCCTGTGGCTGCCTGGATGATGATGAGAAGGGGCTGTACGGTCTCACTGCTGCATTTCGACTCCCGGCCTTATGCCGATTCCATAGATCAGTCCAAAAGATGCGTCCAGGTTCTGGCGGAGTGGACCTGCGGCCGGAAGATCAACTTCATCACCGTTCCCATAAAAAAGGGGATTGAGAAGATCCAGATGCATTATCCCCGCGCCACCTGCATCCTCTGCCGGCGCCTGATGTACCGGATAGCGGCCCAGGTAATGGAGAAGGAGGGGGCGCTCGGAGTGGTCACCGGCTACTCCATGGGCCAGGTGGCCAGCCAGACAGCGGAGAACATCCTGGCAGAGCAGGCAGCTATCGGGGTCCCGATATATCATCCACTCATTGCCATGGACAAGTCGGAGATAATCGATCTGGCCCGGAAGATTGGCACCTATGAAGTAACCATGGTGACGAAGTCCTGCACTGCCGTTCCCAATAAGCCCATGACCAGGGCCAAGAAAGAGGAGATCCTTCAGGCGGAGGAGTATCTGGATCTGGTGAGCATGGCTCGGGCTTTAGCCTCCGAGATGACGGTGACGAGAATAGGGTATGAACTGGGTTCTGTTGTTAGGATCGATCAGTGAAGGCTCTGTGTTTGATTGGATTACAGATAACGGATTTTAACCACAAAGAGCACAAAGATCACAAAGGCCTCGCAAAGGTAATCCAGTTCTTGATAGCCCAATAATCCTTTGGTGCGGTCTTTGTGTCCTTTGTGCGCTTTGTGGTTTATGGCTCTTCGCTGAATTATTTGGGTGAGGTACGGCAGCGGTTATAACTCTGTTCCTCTGTGGTTGGGTCAGAGCATAGCGGTTCACCACAGGGGCAAAAGAATACAGAGAATTCGCGATTCAAGTTCCCCCATGCTACATAGCGAGGAGCCAGTTTGATTTATTGCCTCATGTGCATGACTTTCGACCAAAACATAAATATTTAAAGAAGTTCATGATGAGTGAATTGTCGCAAAGATAGAGAAAAGCGCCCAGAGCAGGAAGGAAGATCCCGTCCTGCAGTCAAATGAGCGGAGGTATGTTCTGTTGGAAGAGAAAGAGAGAAGGGAAAAGAAAGGAAAGGGCAGGATGACAGTGCAGGAGGCGGGGAGAAAAGGGGGTATGAAGACTGCCGAGACCCATGGCAGGGAGTTTTATGAAAAGATCGGCCATATGGGCGGCCAGAAGGTAAAGGAGCTGATTGAAGAGGGAAAGAAGGCCCTGGGCCGTTCTGGATAAATTAATGTCTTTTTTATCTTTCTGTGGAGTGCTCTTTCGGGCTTTTTGTGGAGGAGATCTTCCTATGATTCCGCCTTCTCATCCCGCATCTTGACCAGGAGCCAGCCGCGTGGGGTCCTGGTGAGGGCGAAGCCGCCCTGCAGCCTTTTGCCCTTTAGCCAGAATGAGGCATGGCCGCCTTTCAGGGCCTGGGAGAGGGAGATTTCCTGGCCATCCTTATTTGAAAGGTTCTGGTATATGCCCCGATCCCAGATGGCCACTGTTCCTGCACCGTACTCGCCCTCGGGAATAGTGCCCTCAAACGAGGCGTATTCAATCGGATGGTCCTCGGTCTGGACTGCCAGGCGTTTGTCCTTTGGATTCATGGAGGGGCCCTTGGGAACGGCCCAGGATTTCAAAACCCCATCTACCTCCAGCCGAAAGTCGTAGTGCAACTGGCGGGAATGGTGCTCTTGCACCACAAAGATCTGGCTGCCCGAATTCGCTCTCTTATCGGCGATCTTTGGAGGATTGGGCTCAGAGGTAACAGCGAAGTTCCTCTTCTCTTGATAGCTTTTAAGCGCATCGGGGTTCATAGGAATCCTTCCATTATAGTTTGAGCAGTGCCAGCAGAGGAGCACCAGCATCAACCCTTTCAGATGCATGCTTTGCAGATGTATAAATTCTATCTACTCACTATCCGAGGGGGCTTTTGATTGGAGTCCTCTATGATCCTTGTGCGCTTTCAGTGGCTCAATGCTTCATGCGATTATTGTTTATCCAGCGCCAGCTCATCACCCACATTCAGGCCGTGCCCGGAGGGGGCCCTCATCTTGAGGAATAGATCCCCCTTATTTATGCCAGCATCGGGGATCTCCTCTTCGACGATGTTGCTTTCCAGGATCTCCAGGGCCCGGCAGTGCTCCTTGGCCAGGGCGCCTCGGATTGATATATCCTTATAAAACACATCCTGCCCAATGTAGTCTCGCCGATTGTGTTGCTGGCGACCCTGAACATGGCCGGAGCGATCCTCTCCCTAGCCGGCCTGGGATTCCTGAGTCTGGGAGCCCAGCCGCCCACTGCAGAGTGGGGCTCGATGCTCAGCGATTCCCAGGGGCTGATATTTTCTGCGCCCTACCTGATATTCATCCCCGGCATAGCTATTATGATCACAGTGCTGGCCTTCAACCTTCTTGGCGACGGACTGAGGGACGCCATTGACTCCAAGTCTGGAGGAATGGCGACGAGATGCGAGGGTAATGCAATACTGCCGAATTCAACCCAAATCCTTTTCTCTCAGGCGAACCTATTTTAGACTTAGATGAAGCTCAAGATCACAATCACTGGTCCGAAGGTTAATGACGTTGGCTACCGTTACTTCCTGTTAGGCATTGCCATGTCCAATAGGATCAGGATGTTTGAGGCTCACAATATGAGAAGCAGCGAGGGCCAGGCAGTCCTAGCCTTTGCTGATGGCGATGAGGAGGCGATTAAAGCCTTCTGCGCTCAGATTGAAACAGAGCGTCCCGCCCGTTCCGAGGTGTCAAATATTGTCTTTGATGACTTTCAGGGAGAGGTCATGAGGATAGGAGAGTATGCTCAGTTCTGCGCTACGATCCAGTTGAATAAAGCCATCCCTGTGCTGCTTGATATGAGAGATGACTTGAGAGCAGTGCGAAAGAACACCGACTTGATACCTCAGATAAAGGAAAATACAGATGCCATACCTCAGATAAAGGCAAACACAGATGCTATTCCTCAGATAAAGGCAAACACAGATGCCATACCTCAAATAAAGGCAAATACGGATGCCATACCTCAGATAAAGGCAAATACAGACGCTATTCCTCATGTCTTGGGTGAGATCAAGGGCTTGAGGGATGACATCCAGCCTGGATATGCGAACAACTTCAGGCAGGTACAGGCCGATGTCCGGGCGATAAAGGAACGCCTGGGCATGCAGTAAACTAGAATTTAATACATAGGGAGCGCGGAGGGGTCACGAATACCCCTTCTTCAGGTTGGGGATGAAGTGAACCCGGGCATCTGCTCGCCCTCACAATCGTTCCACCATCTCGGTAATTCTAAAGGATCCATTCAGAATCTCCTCTTTCAGCCTTTTTGCTAACCCCATCGCCCTTGCTCTATCCGATTGGCGGAGCTGAATGGGAATTGTCCTCTCCCCCAGGCGGATGGCCCCCAGCCTCCCCTGGAATGCCCCGCCGCTGCACTGGGAGACGCACAGGCCGCAGTTGAAGCACTTTGTTTTATCGCGCAAAACCCGGCCATCCTCGATGCTTATCGCATTCATGGGACAGGCTGGCGCTGCAGTGCACCTGGTGCAGCCTTTGCACCTTTCCGGATCGAACTGTACCTCCAGGTCGACAGAATCCCAGACATCCCCGTAAGTCGACTTGCCGATCTTCTGGCGTACATTCACATCCATTATGGTGAGAGGGATATCCCTATCCTGAAGCAGTATGCTCCTTAAGATGTATTCATTCAGCACAGGGATTGGCACCGCCCAGGAACCTATGCACTCCGGGCCGGCTGAGGTCGCAAATCCGCCCATGTACTCCGGGTCCATATGGCGCATGTCCGCCATCCCGAGGAGGTTAGGCCTGGTGGGCATGGAGCGGGTCCCCGTCCCCATCACAAATCCCTGCGCTCCATTGATGAGAATGCGGGTTCCAATGCCAATAGTTTCCAGGTGGGGATCATTCTTGATGGGATTGATCTGGCCGCATCCAGAGACCGTGGCTGCGGCAAAATGAGGCGGAAACTCCAGCCTGCTGAAGATGGTCTTCAGGGGGAGGCCTTTGGGATTGACGAAGGCCACATAGTTCTTGAAGGCATTGCGAGTGGAGAATATGCGGGCATAGGGGATCTCATCCAGGCAGATGTCCTTTTCCAGGAGGTCTCCATTTTCTGCCAGAACCTCCACCAGGACATCCTTTCCTTCCACCAGCTCCCTTAAAAGGTGTCCTCCCCCGTAATCCGGCTGGCGTATGCTGTGCGCGGTGCCGTAGACCATCAGATCGATGATACCCAGTCGCTCATTGGGACACGGCCCTGGATAGGCAGGAACGCCGTTGATCCTGGCGCTGCTGGCGCGGATGAATGAGCCAGGGGCTGCCAGGGGAAAGGAGAGCACAGCATAGGTGCCGCTCATTATCGCCCGGGTGGCGGTGGTGACAACGTCCACATCCTTCAGGCCGATCTCTCCTTTCTCTTCTACCATCTCAGAGATCTCCTGCTGGGTGAGAACTGTTGCCTTTCCGCTCTTAATACTCCTTTTTATGTCCTCCACAGTTCGGCTCATGGCTATCGCATTCAGCCCATCAGCATAAAGCAGCTGCGATCTATCTGGAAAAAAAGACGCCTTGCTAATCGTGATATTTTTCGCGGGGAGGGCCGGAGGGATGAGCCCTCCCCAAGGGCATAGTGATCCCACTCTCCTATACCAACAATATCCTTCTCCTGATAATTTAAAGCCCTATTTTTCATGTAGTTCTCATATTGAGATCACCTGAAAGAATTTCCCGCCCGCATTCTGCCATAGTCTGGGTGACGGTCAGAGGAGATGTCGTCACCGTAAACCTCAAATCTTGGGACTCGGGCATGCTAATCATGGCCATGAATGCGGAGCGTTTCATTGAGAACGCCATTGCAGAGATCAAGCGCGATATTAAGGGTCGCGCTATTATCGGTTTATCTGGGGGTGTAGACAGCTCGGTATGCGCTATGCTTGCTCATCGGGCATTGGGTGACCGGCTGGTTCCTGTCTATGTGGACTCCGGGCTGATGAGGCAGTCTGAGTCCGATCGAATTGAGGAGCTATTCAAGGATCTGGGCCTGGTGCGGGTCAATGCCCAGGACCGATTTCTAGAGGCTCTTAAAGGGGTTGTTGATCCTGAAGAGAAGAGGATGGTGGTGGGAGAGACATTCATCCGGGTCTTCGAGGAAGAGGCGCGCAGGATCGGCGGCGATTGCCTCATTCAGGGCACCATCTATCCAGACAGAATCGAATCGGACGGAGGCATCAAAGCCCACCACAATGTAGGAGGCCTCCCCAGCCGGATCGAGTTCAAGAACATAGTTGAGCCTCTGCGCGACCTGTACAAGGACGAGGTTCGCCAGGTGGCAAGGGCTCTGAGCCTCTCCCCTGAGATCAGCGAAAGGATGCCTTTTCCCGGTCCTGGGCTGTCGGTCAGGATCGTAGGAGAGGTCACTCGGGACAAGCTGGATGTGGTCAGAAAGGCGAACGCCATTGTTGAGGAGGAGGTGGAAGAGTTTTCTCCCTGGCAGGCATTTGCCGCCATCCTGGGAATGGCGACCGGGGTCAAGGGAGACAACCGGGTCTATGGATATGTGGTCGCCGTCCGGGCAGTCACCAGCCGCGATGCCATGACCGCAGAGGCGATGGAGCTTCCCTGGCAGGTCCTCAGACGCATCTCTGGCCGGATCACCGGGGAGATCCCGACAGTCTCCAGGGTGGTCTACGACCTGACCCCAAAACCGCCGGGCACTATAGAGTTTGAGTAATCGAGCCTTAAGGAACGCTCTATTTCAGGCTCATAAGGGGATAGCACCTCTCCCGGTCGTACTCCAGCCGGGCGGAGATCACCTCCCCTTCATATTCTATCTCCACCAGGGCCCAGATCATCCTCCCTTCCAGCTCGCCGTAGCCGAAGACATTTTCAGAGAGCATATCCCGGTCTATCCTCACCTCGACCCTCCGCACATAAGGCTGAAGGGAGATACTCTCTTCGATGGCCTTCTCAAGGCTGGATGCTGTCCTCATTCCCACTGGCGAGCCCACGAACTGGTGATAGAGTGCTCCCAGCTTTATTCCTGCCTCAAAGGCTGCTATTTCCCTTTTTGTAGGCGTGAAATCACCACCGGACTTAACAAATACATGATTATCAGAGCGCCCAACAGGATCGCGGTATAAATGGTATTGCTCTGAAAAAAGACCGCCCAGGCGGCAGCAATGGTGAAGAAGCCCAATATAGACAGGACTCTCTTGTCCCTTATCTTGGGATATGGTATGCTGCTTATCATGAGCAAAGCCAAAATGAGCATGAGTGTAACGGCAAGCCCAGGCCGCCCCAATAGGACGCTGGCTGATAGAGCCATGCCTGCAGCAGGAATGGGCAGGCCCTCGAAGAGCTGATCGCTCTTGTTTGAGATATTGAACCTGGCCAGGCGGAGGGCTCCACAGATGACAAAGAAGATCGCTGCCGGCCAGATCAGGAAGGGGAGGCTGAATGCCTGAACAACAAGAAAGGCCGGCGCTACACCAAAGGACACCAGGTCTGCCAGGGAGTCCAGGTTAGCTCCCAGGGGACCGGATCCCCTCTTTCTGGCTACAAATCCGTCCAGTCCATCTGCTATCGCTGCTAATATTATGAGAACGACTGCTACCTTTAAGATATCCAAAGATTGTGATTCGCAGATGACGAGGATGGCAGCAAATCCCAGAGCGATGTTCAACATGGTGAACAGGTCTGGCGGCCGGAGTGCGCGCAGGATATTCATGAAGTGACTCCTGGTGACCCAGAAGAGACTAGAACTCCTGATGAACCTGATGCCACTGGAACTCCTGGCAGCTCCGAGTTGCACTTGATGGCAAGAACCGTCTTCCCCGCCCGGACGCTATCTCCAATGGCCACTTGCAGCTTGTATCCCCTGGGAATGGTGGTCTCCACCCGCGAGCCAAAGCGGATCATGCCTATCCTCTCCCCCCGGAGGACGTGATCTCCGGGTTTGACATAACAGATGATCTCTCTTACAAAGGTCCCGGTGATCTGGCACAGCTGAATCTCTCCGTCCTCGGTATCGATTCTAATTCTGTTTTGCTGGTTTTGGCACGAGCGGTTTAGAAAGGCTGGGAGGTGAGTGCCTTTCCTTTGCTCCACACTGATTATCGTCCCATCTAAAGGCGACCGGTTAACGTGCACATCGCCGAAGCCCATGAATACGGTGACCTTCTCAGGGGTGGCCTGAATGATCCTTCCGTCTGCTGGAGAGAGCATACCCTCGCTTTGCGGCAGACGGTCTGGGTCCCGGTGAAAGAATATCATGAACAGCAAACCCATAAAAGCGGCAGCCGATATGTACCAGTTCCCGGCAGCGGCCAGGGCAGCGGTCAGGATAATGGGCACCGATATCCATCCGCGGGAGTCTTTTGCCAGCTTCAAGCGGCATCTCCTCTGGGGTGTCTTATGTCCGCTGCCAGCTCATCTATGATCGAGAGGAGTTCGGGGAGGAGCAGGAATATCATATAGGATATCAGCAAGAGAGCAGCAACAGATCCTATCTTGGCGATCAGATTATGGGCAACCTCAAAGCTTGCGCTTCCAAACCAGCTCCAGCCGTAGGCCATGATCACGAATCCATTTCTCACTAGGTTCAGGATATAGATGGAGATGATAGAGACCACAAGAGCTGCCGCCCTCCGGCCGATTGGTGCTCGGACGGATATGATGAGTCCTGAAAAGAGGGCGATGCTCTCAATGGCGGTGCAGGCGAGGATGATCTCCACCGACCTACCGTTCAGAGTCATGATATTCCAGCCGGGCATGACCACCGGAACAGATAGAGCCTGAAGGGCTTGCACAGTCATGAGGGTGGTAAACCCTATCAGTGCCTCTCTCAGGGGCTCGATCTCGGCGAATGGAAAATAGACCATTCCGCATACTGCAGCGGCATAGCTTGCCCAGAGCTGGGCTTTGGAGGGGCCGCTCCTTCTAGTCATTATCCAGGCCATATAAAAGCACATGAGACCGGCAGCAGTGAAGAGGATGGCATTGAAGTAGTCATTGATGGCCAGATAGTGCCCGGGCTGAGCCAGCCAGAATACGCCAAATAGGAGCCATCCGGACAGGGCGATGAGGCTCTTTTTGGTCAGGGATGATACAAGCAGCAGAAGCAAGCTGATCCAGAGCAGATAAGAAGCCAGCCAGTCCAACATCATTCACCTAAGAAGTACCACAGGTTTATTTAGCATTATCTACTTACATCGCGATGATATGAACTTGGTGGGGGCTGGATTCACACCATTTATGGGTTTGGTTGATCATGGATCGAAATGCTTTTATTTTATTTTCTGCAGCGAGCGTGCTTCTCCTGGCCGTGGCCGGAGCGCAGATAGCCGAAGCAGGGTCATCTGATGCCGTCGGAAAGATAGATGCTGATCTGGCAGAGATGCTCGGTGGTGCGGGAGAGGAGAGGATACCTGTGATTGTGATGCTGAAGGGCACCGAGGCTCTGGATATTGACGGCTTCGATGTCAAGTACAGCTATCAGCTCATCCCCGGCCTGGCTGGAGAGGCAAGCAGCACTACCATCCGAGAGATGGCAGAGAGCGATAGAGTATCCGCTATCTATTTCGATGATCCTGCGAAGATATCGGCACCAGTCGAGGATATCGCATCTGCACCGGATAATGCTCTGGTTTATGATAACTCTTCCGTCGATGGGCAGGATAACGATTCTGATGGCCCATCAGATGGTTACATCTCTCCCGCCCGGATCATCAAAGCGGATAAGCTCTGGGAGATGGGGATCGATGGCCGGGGGATAAACGTTGCGGTGATCGATTCAGGCATCGACAAGAATCATCCCGATCTGATCGGCAAGGTGATCGCTGAGAAGAACTTCCTGGCCAATGAGATCACAGCAGACGATCTTTTGGGCCATGGCACAATGATCGCCGGGATCATCGCCGGCTCAGGTGCCAGCTCGGGCGGAAGATATGTGGGAATTGCCCCCGGGGCGAGCCTGATCAATGTCAAGGTGATCGACCAGAATGGCGATGGCAGGGTATCGGATATCATCGCCGGCATTGAGTGGGCCATCTACAATGGCGCTGATGTTCTGAGCCTCAGCCTGGGAGGGATAAACCTGGGCGAGACCAATCCCCCCATAACCATGGCCGCAGATAATGCCGCGGATCAGGGTGTGGTGGTATGTGTGGCTGCGGGAAACCGCAACAGCACTGAGAACGAGAATCAGCTGTCGGGAGCATCGTCCAGCCAGCTTCGAGGCTCTCCTGTCGAGCTCTCCCAGACGGAAGAGAGCAGCGGCAAGGACGTCTATTTCCTGTTTGTGCCCATCGTCTTCGCCCTGCCTCCGGGGCTGATAGACTCGCCAGGCGACGGGGTGAATGTCATCACCCTGGGTTCAACCGATGCCGCGGGGCATATGGCCAGCTTCTCCGGTTCCGGGCCGACCAGGGACGACAGGATCAAGCCGGATGTCGTCGCTCCGGGAATGGATATCATCTCCACAGTGCCCGCTGGCCTTGAGGGGCCGGAGTATGTTGATACTTATTATGCCCGGGAATCGGGGACAAGCCTCTCCACGCCCATTGCCGCAGGTCTCGCTGCCCTTCTCTTGCAGGAGTGGAGCAACCTAACTCCCGCAGGGATCAAGGGGGCGATGACCAGGGGAGCGGCCAAGCTCAATAACACCCATGGGGTGGCTTACGAGGCATACTATCAGGGAACTGGCCTGTTGGATGCTCTACATTCCTATCAGCTCCTGGAGGAGCTGGGAGATGGGATGAGCGGCGTTGTGCCTGATCTGTGGAAGCCGGGTCGGTGGGCATATCTGCCCTCAGGAGAAGGAGTCTATGTGGGCCTGGATACAGGAGCAGACCGGCCGCAGAAGAAGATCTATGCCCTTGCCCCTGGAGACCGCGACTGGAATACCAGGTTCGTGTTCTTCAGCAACCGGGAGAGAGATGGGATTTCCCTCTCCGCTCAGGGGGAGATAGCAGATTGGGTCAGCCTGCAGGCCCTTCCTGAGCATATATCATCCAACAGTCAGCATGTCTTTGCCGCATCCATCCAGGTGCCGGAAGATGCGGATCCTGGAGATTATTCCGGGTCGCTTGATATCACCGACTCCGGAGAGACGGTCCTTGAGATACCGGTCAGCCTGACGGTGGCAGAGCCCCTATCCATCTCCCTGGGAAAAGGAGGGAATTCCGGAAGCCTGACCGGGAACCAGTGGGATTACTATTATCTGGATTTGCCGGTGGGATCGAGGGGGATTGAGGTCAGGCTGGACTGGAACTCCGAATCGGATTCCATTGATGCTGATCGAACTGATTCCAACTCAACGGCTTTTAGCTCCACCAACGCCAGCTCCACGGACCTTGGCTCCAGCCTGGACCTGTTCCTAATATCCCCCACCAGCGAGTACTATGCCGGAGGGCCGGAGGGCAGCTCCAAGAGGGTAGCAATCGAGAGCCCGCCTTCGGGAAGGTGGCTCGTGGCCGTGTATAGCGAGAATGCATCCGTTAATGCCAGCTATACCCTCCAGGTGGAGCAGGAGATGATAGAGCCCACTCCCAAGCGGTGGCACATAGACTCCGCCAATCCGGGAACGAATGCCAGCATCGAAATCCTGCTGGAGAATAGAGGTCTGGCGATGGAGAATCTGAGCTATGCGGCAGTTATCGAGAACGAAAGCCTGGTGGAGTATGAGGGCAGAGTGGGATTGAAGCAGATCTGGAACCAGACGGTGAATGTAACCGATGAGACCATAAGGCTCTCTGCAGAGCTTGCCACCATTGAGGGCAGCAGATACAGCGAGGTGGCCCTGGTCTTTGAGGATCCCGATGGAATGGCAAGCGAGGAGCATGCGGATTTGGGGTCGGGATATCTCGGTCCGGTGGAGGTCTCCAATCCCCAAGCTGGCAGGTGGGCGATCAACGTCTATGGGTATAATGTCCCCGAAACCGGCCAGCCCTTCAGGCTCACTGTCAAACAATACAAAGAGGAGCCCTGGAGCTGGATCAGCATCAGCGGCCCTGACCGGCTGGAGGCAGGCAGCAACCAAACCCTAAGGGCCAGCCTTGCCTTGCCCCAGAATCCTGCCCAACACCAGCTGCAGGGATACTTAAAGATCTGGGCTAACAATAGCAGCATCCAGATCCCGGTGAGCATCTCGCTGGCCGGATCAGGGCTTGTCGGCCTGAGCTCGGAAAAGGTGCTGGACGAGGATGAAGATGGCAAGCATGACCAGCTGGTTTTGGGATTCGGGGTGAATGTCACCATTCCAGGAAATTTCAGGCTGAATGGGGTGGTGAACGATTGCCTTGGGAATAGGATCGATGTGATAGATCAGAGCCAGAGGCTGGATGAGGATGGAGTTATCCATGTCAACGTCAGCGGCACCGATATCTGGAGAGCGGCCAAGTGCGGCCCCATCAGAATCGAGAACCTGGTCCTCTACGATAATACTGGCAACTACCTTGATCGCTATGAAGAGGATATCCGCATAGATCGTGATCCCAAAGAGTTCCAGGCGCCTCCTGCCTACATCAGCGGATTTGTCAATCAGACCACTATGGAGGTCATAGCCGTTGGGGTCAACCTATCGGTGACAAAGCCGGGAACCTATCGGATCGATGGGTTCATCCTGGATGATTCCGGGAAGGAGATCGGATACGAGAAGGTTGAAGAACGCCTTAATCCGGGCAACCACACCCTCAGCCTCGAGTTCAGTCCCTCAGATTTTATTATCCTGGAGGAGGTCTCCCGGGTTCGGCTGGTTGATCTGGTTCTGACCTCTGACGGGGAGGAGCTGGAGAATAGAGACCTGGCCTGGACCTCAGAGGAGATGGACCCCCTAGCATTTAGAGCGGTGCCTGGGTCTGGGGAGGCCATGGCATCTCAGGAGTCGGTGGTCCCAGCAGGCTCTGACTCTAATCTTCCCTTTCCGGCAGCAGAGGGAGCGGTATTGAGACGGGAAAATGGTACGGTGGTCATATCCTGATACCTTAAATGTCTCTTTTTCATGTGACAAGAGAGTCGGACATACCGCTGGTGGGATGTCTGTACTTCGGAGTGGTGGATCGAGGGAGCAATCTCCTGCAGATAAGGCCGAGCTGCGGCTGCAACTTAAGCTGCCCCTTCTGCTCGGTTGATGCCGGTCCCAGCTCGAGGTCAAGGGTGACAGACTATCAGGTGGACCTGGACTATCTGATGGAGGCGGTTCGGGAGATAGCTCCCTTCAAGGAACCCGGGGTGGAGTGCCATATCGACTCCCCTGGGGAGCCTATGCTCTATCCGGATATCGTAGAGCTGGTAGGGAGGCTGAAGGGGATAGGAGAGGTCAGTGTCGTCTCCATGCAGAGCAATGGCACTCGTCTGGATGAGGAGATGATCAGATCTTTAGAGGAGGCGGGGCTGGACAGGATCAACCTCTCCATGCACGCTTTAGATCCGGAGCTGGCGGCGTATCTGGCGGGAAGGCCGGGATTTGATGTCCAGGGGCTTATAGAGACAGCAGAAAATATTGCCAAAAGCAGAATCGACCTATTGATCGCGCCGGTGTACATTCCGGGAATAAACGACCAAGAGATTCCAAAATTGATCGATTTTGCCATTAGATCAGGAGCGGGAAAGAGGTGGCCGCCCCTGGGGATTCAGAAGTTCGAGCACTACCGGCTGGGCCGATCGCCGCGGGGCGTTCGTGCGGAGAACTGGTGGCACTTTTATAACCGCAGCATGCCGCAGTGGGAGAAGGAGTTCTCTCTGCCCCTGAGGCTCAAGGCGCAGGATTTCGAAATTGAGAAGCGGCCCATGATCCCCACGGTCTTCAAGAGAAATGAGAAGACAAAAGTGGAGATAAGAGCTCCCGGCTGGGTAGAGGGAGAGCAGCTTGGAGTTGCAAAAAATCGGGTGGTATCGGTGGTGGACTGCCCGAAAAAAGAGGGGAGCGTGCGGGTGAAGATAGTATCCAATAAGCACAATATCTATGTGGCTGTTCCAGCTTGAAGATGGGCATTATCAGCTTTGCTGCACGCAAAATTGCTTTAAGGCGAATGCTCCTCGATCTCCTCCTCCAGATCTTTCAGATATCTTCTCAGCACCTCATTTCTCCTGCTGGCCATCTCTTTTCCTCTCCTGGTATGCATTCGGGATTCCAGCCTGAGGAGCTTTCTGTAAAAATGATCCAGATTCCATTTGCCGTCATCCGGCTCACGTCTCTTGCAGAAAGGATCCTGAGGGCTGTAGAATGCCCGGTTTATAGACCCGCCGGTCATAAAGGCTCGGGCTATGCCGACAGCGCCCATGGCATCCAGCCGGTCGGCATCCTGAAGTATTTTTCCCTCCAGGGTTTCAGGCTCGATTCCCTGGGAGAAGCGGTGCACCTCGATCGCATAGAACACCTTCGCTTTTTTCTCTTCAGGCAGATCGATTTTCTCCAGAAACTGGCACACTGCCTCCCGTCGCCTGACATCTTGATCCTGCTTTGCATCTAATGAGCCAAGAGAATGCTTAGATCCCTCTAAAGCATCATGCAGTAGAGCTGCCAGGAGAAGAACAGGCATGTCCGCCCCCTCGGCCAGGCCGATCACTTTGGCATTATGATAAACCCTTAAGATATGAGAAAAGTCGTGCGCAGGGTCCGCATCCTTATACAGCCTCTCGACATCTTCCCGCAGTGATTGGGTGAAGATTTCTTCCTCAAAGCACATCGATCTCGGGCTGCTTTCCAGCCTTAAATAATCTATCGATGGATCTTCATCGAATAGAAGCTCAGCCCAGCAACTTGATAAGAGAAAACATCATAGTGGGGAAAAAGAGGTGCCCGACCTGCCCAGCAATATCGTTTCCGCCTTCGAGCTGACCGTCGCCATGAGGCATATCATCTATCGAAAGAGAGGAACCCTCCTCTCTGTAGCAGCCATAGCCCTGGCAGTATCCATCTCTCTCGTCTCTATATTCATGATGGACGGCTTTAGGGATATGCTCTTCGATGTGATCATCGAGGACCTTCCTCATGTCACCGTCACCCCCAAAGAAGGCGACGATTACATCTACCTCTATCACAGCCTCTCTGATCGCATTTGGGACATCCCAGGGGTGGTGGCTGTATCCGCCAGCCTGGGCACCAGTGCTACATTCACATATAAGGAAAATGTGGAGAATGTAGCCATGTCAGGGGTTGATCCGGAGGACTTTGAAAGCATATACCATCTTGAGGAATATATGATCAAAGGGGACCTTATCTCCGTCCAGAGCGGCAAAAAGGTGATCTTGGGCAAAAAGCTCTCTGAACGGCTGAAGGTCAAGATGGGCCAGACCATCTATGCCAGCTTTCCCGATGCCAGGGGCACCAGCCTGATGGTTTCAGGCATCTTCGATCCGCCCGTCGGCTGGCCAGAAGACCTGGCCATCGTCTCCCTGGAAACCGCCAGGAGCTTTCTGAATGAAGGGGATGTGGCATCTAATGTTGATATAAGGCTTGGGGATATCTACCAGGCAGATGCCGCTGCCAGATCTCTGCAGGATTACGGATACAAGGCGGATAGCTGGCAGAAGCTCTACCCGGAGATCCTGGAGACCCTGGCTATAGAGACCTTCGAGAACAATCTGATAATGCTATTGATCCTGATCATCGCCTCCTTTGGAGTGGGAAGCGTCATGTACCTGCTGGTAAACGAGAAGACCAGCGAGATCGGCATGCTGATGGCCATGGGCGCGAAAAGGCAGAGCATAATGAATATATTCCTGATCGAGAGCGGCCTCTTGGGGCTGATGGGCGGAGCGGTGGGTGCAGTCCTGGGCCTCGCCCTTTCCCTTTATCTCGGTAATCTGGAGTTCTCAATGGAAGCCCCCGGCGGTCAGAAGATCACCTTGCCGGTTGTGATCAGCCTGGAAAGCTTCCTGGTGATAATAATCGCTGCAATTGCATTGAGCATCATCGCAGGCTCCTATCCCGCTTACAAAGCATCGAGGCTTGATCCCACCCAGGCCATAAACGCATGAAGAGATATTGAAGGAAAAAATGATGTACGAGTTTTCCATCGCCCAAAGACATATCCTGAGAAATCCCAGGATGGCCCTGTTCACAGTTGCTGCGGTGACTCTGGCGGTGGCGATCATCGTTCTTTTCATGGGAATTATGAGCGGCTTTCAAGAGGAGATCATTACCACGACGGTGGAGAACAATCCTCACATCTACATCCAGCCAAAGGAGGATGAGAACTATATCTATCTCTACAGAACCGTCTCTAATATTCTATGGGCATATCCCGGAGTAGAGGCGGTCTCGGCGAGGCTGGCAGGAAAAGGAGCCGCCAAATACAAAGACGAGGTTCGAGCAATCAGCTTCCTGGGGGTCAATCCAGAGGACGAGGACCGGATGATGGATGTCAGAAGCGACATTATCTCCGGAGACTTTCAGGATTTGGAGCGCCGGAAGTATGCTGCCTTCATTGGAACCGGCCTGGCAGAGAAGCTGAAGATAGGTCAAGAGGATGACTTCACCCTGACGAGAGGAAACATATCCCTCCGAATAAAGGTTGCAGGCCTTTTTGAGACAGGCACTGCAGCAGACGATTCCCTGATATATATTCCTCTGATGCTGGCTCAGGATCTGATAGAAATGGGGGACGTGGTCTCAGAGGTCGACGCCAAGGTGGCTGACATCTATCAGGTCTCACTCATCACTACCGACCTCAACCGGCGATTTGCATACGATTCAAAATCCTGGCAGGACATGAATGCCGATATCCTTAATCTCATTGAGACCCAGAGAGTATTCGCCTGGATATTTTATCTTCTGATCTTCGCCATAGCCGGTTTTGGAATAGCCAATACCATGATCATGATAGTCTCCCGCAGGACGCGGGAGATAGGCATTCTCATGGCTATGGGCGCCACTCGCCGGTCCATCCTCAAGGTATTTATCCTGGAGAGCCTGATCCTGGCCCCACCTTCTGCTCTGATGGGCGGGATTCTCGCTTATCTCTCAGCTCAGCTTATAATGTCCTATGAGATCGAGCTCCCCTCAGAGATCTACATGATATCTAAAATGACCATCTCCATGAAGCCGGAGTTCTTCGTCTGGGCGGTTGGCATTGCTCTTACGGTCAACTTCGTGGCCGGGCTCTATCCCGCCTGGAAGGCCTCCCGTATGGATCCAGTGGTAGCGATCGGCAGCGCATAGAGATCATCGGAGATGGTATGAAGGCTATAATAGATGAAATTTAGATCCTCTTGAGAATACTTGATAGTAATGAGCCTGGCACTTCCTTTCCATAAGGCAAAGCGCAGCTTCCTGCAGCTCGTCCACCATATCAGCAGGGACGTATGCTTTCGGTGTCTGGGAACGAGCGATGCAGGCGAGCACTGGCGAAGAGATGCATTCCAGCAGGCTTTTTACCCTATCAAGCCTCTTCTCGATAGCTCCTTTTGCCAAATCCCTCTCATCGGTTGTACATAGTCCATCCAGGTCAAAGCCTATAACCACCGGAAGGCTGTTTTCCTCCAGATCGACTTCCAATGCATGAACTCCAATGCTCTGAGGGGCAGGGACCAGCTTTCCATTCTGCTTTCTCAATTTCGTACTTGCGCCATCCCATTCTATAAGGTCGATTCTCTTTTTACCGGCAGAAGAGGATCTTATTCTTGTTCTTGGCGCATCCAAGAACTCCCCCCCAAAAACCCTTCCGTAGGCGTCTATTTTCTCCTTTCTCGGGTCAAAATGGTATAGAGATCCTAAGATTCCATAGTGAAAGGCGGGGCAGGTGAAGTTCCCCTCGTTCAGCCTTCTCTTAGCGTATTCATATATCTCTGGCATCATCCTATCAAAATAGTCGAATATGTTCCTTCCTTCCTTCGCCGGCAGCCGCGGGCAGTCAGAGAACATGTCATGGTGCCTGTCAATCCGGACCACAACTAAGGGCATCTTATGCCTGCAGTATTCTCTGATCCAATAGAGAAGGATCTCATTATGAGAGTCGATTATTACTGTCTGCATGATGCATCTCCCGACAGTCAGGCTAAGCCATAATTATAACTATTAAACCTTTAATTATCTAATCTAGATAAAGCTATCTGTATTGTATCCGAATAAAAGCTGAAATGCTCAAATCAAGCTTCGCAGCCATCACGCTCTCAGAGGCATTTTCATGCGCGTCGCATCCAAGTCATTAGTGAGCAACAGAAAGCCTTGGTTCATCAATTGAATGCCAGAGAAGAAAAAGCATAGAATCGCTTCGTGCCAAGCCTATTGGTCGGATATTCACAACCCCATCCATCCGATGCAATAAGGGAAAAATGGATCTAGTTGAAGCGAAAAACAAATATTTATGAGCAATAATGATGAGGATCTGTCTTCCTTTCTCATGGATTTTGGATTCACAGAGGATGAGCTCTTTGCGGTCACATATGAGCTGGACTCCTATCGGTCGATTCCCGGGACAACTGTGAAAAGGTACCTGAACAGGATACTTCAGAACATCAAAGAGGGGGATCGGGAGGCATTCTTGAAGGGAATTATGGTCGGGGTGGTGATCCGGAAGGCAGCGGATTCAATGGTGGAACCGGAGCTCACCGAGGAGGAGATTAGAGTGGCAAAGGAGATCGAAAGGCATAGATTCTCAGATTAAGTCCAATTAAGAATCTCATGCGGCCATGCCAAAAGGAAAAGAATGGCTCCTGGCTATGTGGTGTGGTTGAACTTGAATCGGAAATCTCTGTGTCTCCGTGACTCTGTGGTGAAACGCTATGCTCTGACTCAACCACAGAGGCGCAGAGGAGCAGAGGCTATAATCTCTGCCGTGCCTGACTCACATAATTCAGCGAAGAACAATTAACCACAAAGCTCACGAAGGACACAAAGACCGCGCCAAAGGATTATTGTGCTATCAAGAACCGGATTAACCTTTGCGAGGCCTTTGTGATCTTTGTGCTCTTTGTGGTTAAAATCCGTTATCTGTAATCCAATCAAACCACAGAGGCGCAGAGGAGCAGAGACTAGAATCGCTGCCGAGCCTGACCCACATAATTCAGCGAAGAGCCAAAAAAATATAAAGAAGTATCATGGCCTCGCCTGGTATATTGCCAAGAATCGCACTGGCGCTATCTTACTGAATGCTATCTTCCTTAAGGTTTTATCGATGTCGCAATTCCAAATCCAGGAAAACTAGAGAATTCAACAAAAAAAATGAGGCTGGAGCTATGCACATGCACAGCCTATAGCCCCAGAGTGGGATTGATGCCCAGCACAAACACCAGGATGAAGTATATCGCATTCAATACCAGTCCCATGGGAATTCCCAGCTTGGCCCATTCGCTGCTGGTGATTCCCAGCTTTCCTGCAGAGATGATATTGGGGATGTTTCCTGGAATCAACATGCCGCCGGATATGAGCAGGCCATACAAAGCGGCATTAATCTGGCTCTGGCTCATCGCCGGAGAGATCTCCGCTGCAGTAAGGGTTGCATTATCCAGGATGGCAGAGACCATGTTCACCCAGAAGAGGACATAATCTGGAATCTTGGTGAAGTACTTGAATATGAGCACCTCCATACCTGCTCCCAGCAGGAAGAGAGCAGATACAAAAAGCCAGACCTTAGCTGCTCTGATGAATACCTCCTTCAAGCCACCCTCATCCGCTATCTCCTGTACCTCAACCCTTGCAGCTTTTCTTCCCACATAGAACGCACCGAAGAGAGCGCACCCTAAAACCCCCAGGACGATAAGTATGCCCAGCTGATCAGCCAGGTACCAGAAGGAGGCATTATAGGGAGGGCCCTGCAGCTTGGTGACGGCAATGGTCGATAGCGGCTCGCCCAGTGGAGTGAGAACTGCGCCCAGTCCGATGGCAAAACAGGCAATGATTACCATCTTGATCTTATCGCTTCGTTCCATCGGCATGAGATTTGCGATCTCCACCAAAAACAAGGATGCAATTATAGCAGTGATTAAGCTTGAGGCCATTCCCAAGACGAATATGACCACAGCCACAAAAACCGGCAATGGAACGGAATTGGTCAGGCCTCTGATCGCTCTGTTTATTGTGGCCTTTCCATAGAAGAATATCAGCCCGGCAAAGAGCACTGCCGGGACTATGCCTTTTTCAACCGGCTCTCCTGCAGCCAGAGTTATTAGATCAATTCCCCATTTACTGGTAATGGTAACAGCTGTCGCCCCCATGATGAACAGGAATGCCTCCAGGTTCTTCTCGACTACTTTTATCTTGAAAGGCAAGGTCAGAACAAGCAAAAAAATTGCGAACAAGCCTATATCAATTAATGTGACCGTCTCACCTGCAACTGTAAACATTCAATTATCTCCTATACAATTTAATTTTTATGGATTATATATTATTTATCTGAGCACCGGTATCTGTGGTCTGCCTCAACTCAGTTCTTGATCTCACCCTGAAGCTCACTGCTCTTGCTTGCCAACTGGCAAATGGGGCAGATTTCTGGTTCCTCATCCAGATGGCTGGAGGCTGAGGATAGCACGCTGGCTGTGCAGAGGTTTCCTGCCATAAATACAGCTGCAGCGATCTGATCATCCGGAACGCCAAGCTTGGATGCTGTCCGGATATGCAGCCTCATACAGTGGCTGCATCTGATGGCCGCCGAGACCGCTATTGAAATGAGCTCAATTGTCCTTTCATCCAGCATATCCTGAGCGGTCTTCTCCTTGCCTTCCCTTAGGATGGCATCCAGATCAGCTTCATAGCTCATGATCATTCTCTCCGCAAATCAGACGGGAAGATCGCACGCTCAAGATTCTAAAGCGATCTCCGTCGACGTTTTTGTATCCTGCAAGCCTAGAACTGATTTGCATTTTGAAAGCCCAAGATTGATTACTAGATTATTAATATTGCGGTCTATAACAGATTAATTTTCAATTTAAGCTAAATTTAGGAAAATGAATTATTCAATTTAACGTTAAATGAACAAATTCCATTATTGGCATTTTTCCAAAAAAGGTAATTTTAGGCTTGAATCGCAAATCCTAGGCAGAGGCGATAATCTCTGCCAAGGACCTTAATATTATTCTCTGCCTGAACTCACCCACATAATTCAGCGAAGAGCTTAAAAAAAGGAAGTTATATCTTCACAGCCGCACAAACTGCCTTCTTCCTCCGCCCGTTGAGGCCGGCCCGACTGGCCACAGGGACAGGCTCTATCTCTAGATTGAGCCTTGCTCTCAGGAATCGGCCGGTATGGCTCTCCATCACTTCAGCCACCTGTTCCGGAGTGCCGGTGGCCACAACCCGGCCGCCAGCGTTCCCTCCTTCCGGCCCCATATCTATGAGGTAGTCTGCGGATTTGATCACATCCAGGTTGTGCTCTATCACCACTACCGTGTTCCCCTTGGATACCAGGTCGTCCAGGACATGGATTAATTTCTTCACATCATCGAAGTGCAGTCCGGTGGTAGGCTCATCTAAAAGGTAAATCGTCCTGCCCGTCCCCTTTTTGGCCAGCTCCCGCGTGAGCTTTATCCTCTGAGCCTCGCCGCCGGAGAGGGTGGTCGAGCTCTGGCCCAGCTTGATGTAGCCCAGCCCCACTCCCAGAAGGGTGTCCAGCTTGCTTCTTATGGCCGGAATGTTCTCGAAGTGCTCCCTTGCTTCCTCCACCGTCATATCCAGGGCCTCAGCAATGGACTTTCCCTTGTACTTGACCTCCAGGGTCTCCTGGTTGTAGCGTCTCCCTTTACATTCTTCGCACTCGATATAGACATCGGGCAGGAAGTTCATCTCGATCTTGATCAGGCCATCACCATGGCAGCTCTCGCACCTGCCGCCCTGTACATTGAATGAGAAGCGACCGCTCTTGTAGCCCCGAATCCTCGCCTCCTTGGTCTGGGCATATGCCTGGCGAATGGGATCGAAGACCTTGGTGTAGGTGGCGGGATTGGATCGGGGCGTCCTGCCGATGGGGCTCTGGTCGATGACGATCACCTTGTCCACCTCAGTGTCGAAGCGAATCCCATCATGCTCTCCCGGAGTCTCGCTTGAGTGGTAGATCCTCTTCATCAGCGCCCGGTAGAGGGTATCGTAGATCAGGGTGGACTTGCCCGATCCCGAGACGCCGGTGACCACTGTCAGAATCCCCAGGGGAATGTCAACATCGATCTCCTTGAGGTTGTTCTCCCGGCAGCCCATGAGATGGATGAACTTGTTGCTCTTCCTCCTCTTTGCCGGAACCTCGATCCTCTTTTTACCGGAGAGGTACTGGCCGGTCAGCGATTTTGGGTTGGCCTCGATCTCTTCAGGAGTGCCCTCGGCCACCACATAGCCGCCGTGAATTCCTGCTCCTGGGCCGATGTCCAGCACATGATCGGCACTGCGGATGGTATCCTCGTCATGCTCGACTACAATCAGGGTGTTTCCCAGGTCTCTCAGCTTTTTCAGGGTCTCTATCAGCCGGGCATTGTCCCTCTGGTGCAGGCCTATGGAGGGCTCGTCCAGGACGTAGAGGACGCCGGTCAGGTTCGAGCCTATCTGGGTGGCCAGACGAATGCGTTGCGCCTCCCCACCGGAGAGGCTGCCTGCGTTTCTGGAGAGGGTCAGGTATCCCAGGCCCACGTGCTCTAAAAATCCCAGGCGGGAGCGGATCTCCTTCAGAACCTGGCGGGCGATCTCTCCCTCCTTGACCGAGAGCTTCTCCTCTAAATTCATGAAGAACTCATTGCATTCGCTCACCGAGAGGTTGGCCACATCAACAATAGATAAGTCCTGGATCCGGACCGCTAAGACCTTCTCTTTCAGCCTTTTTCCCTCGCAGGCCGGGCAGGGAAGGACCCGCATAAACTTCTCCAGCTCTTCCCGGCGGTACTCGGAGGCGGTCTGGCTGTAGAGGCGGATGCTCTGCGGTATCAGCCCCTCCCACTGGGAGTTATGCGACCAGTAAACGTCCCCATTTTTCATGCTCATATTCATCCGGATCTTCTCCTTCGAGCCGTACATCAGGGCATCGTACTGCTCAGGGGTGAGATCCTTGATGGGGGTGAAGATGTCAAAGCTGAAATGCTTGGCCACTGCCGCCAGGTGCTGGCCCCGCCAGCCATCGATGATATTACGGTAGAGGGCTACCGCTCCATCGGCGATGCATCGATCCCTGTCCGGTATGATCAGCTCGGGATCGAACTCCATTCTGAAACCCAGGCCGTTGCAGGACTCGCAGGCTCCAAAGGGGCTGTTGAAGGAGAACATCCGCGGCTGAAGCTCCTCGAAGACCAGGCCGCAGACGGGACAGGCCATCCTGGCGGAGTAGACCCGCTCCTCTCCGTTCTCATGCAGGACATAGACCAGGCCTTCCGTCTTTTTCAGGGCTTTTTCTATCGCCTCCACCAGCCGGGACTTGTCTTCTCTTGGGTCCAGCCGGTCGATGACCACATCGATATCATGCTTCTTGTAGCGGTCGAGCTCTATCTCCTCGTCCGTCCTCTGGATCTGGCCGTTCAGCCTCACCCGGGCATAGCCCTCGGCGTTCAGGTCCTTGAGAAGCTGGCCATAGGTTCCTTTCTTCTGGCGGATGACTGGGGCGAGGATGGTGATCATTCCTCCGTCCTCCCCTTTCATCTCTTTAGTCCCCTCAGTTCCCTCAGGCTCCTTGCCTTTGATCTCCTCCAGGATGCTGACGGCGATCCTCTCCGGCGACTGAGACTCGATGCGGGTTCCGTGCTCCGGGCAGTGGGGGATGCCTATTCTGGCAAAGAGCAGGCGGAGGTAGTCGTAGATCTCGGTCACCGTTCCCACAGTGCTGCGTGGGTTTTTGGAGGTAGTCTTCTGTTCGATGGAGATGGCGGGGGAGAGGCCGTCGATGGAGTCCACTTCGGGCTTGTCCATCTGGCCTAAGAACTGGCGGGCGTAGGCGGAGAGCGATTCCACATAGCGGCGCTGGCCCTCTGCGTAGATGGTATCGAAGGCCAGGGTGGATTTGCCCGAGCCGGAGACGCCGGTGATGACGATCAGGCTGTCACGGGGAAGCAGGACGTCGATGTTTTTCAGGTTGTGCTCGCGGGCGCCTTTTATTACAATTGATTTCATATTTATTTCATCTATTTTAGCCAATCTTGCTGGCGATAGCAGTTCCATATCCGGCAAGAGCCCCATAGCGATATGCGGTGTACTTGGCTGGAACATTCAACCGGATGGTGTCAAGCGATATGGCATATAGCTCAGCACCGCTCTCTGGCAGGATGTCCAGGGTAATGCTGTTGCCTGATGCGGTTCCGCTGGCCAGGGCCATCTGGGTGGTGCTGCCGGAGGCGATGCTCCCCCGGCCAAAGAGCCTGTTTCCGGATTGATGCAGGTCCAGAGAGATGGTGTATCCTTCGGAGAGCTGCAAGGCCCATTTTCCTGATATGCCAGTTAAGCTGGCAGCAGGGGTAGTGGCTTGGGCTGGGGTCTGAGTCACAGGGGTGCTGGAGAAGGTCTTTGCCACCGGGGTGTTGGATGCGCTATATCTTCCCATTGTGGTCTTGCCGACGCTCGAGCCCAGAAGAGAGACTGGTTTAGATGTCTGAACGCTGCTGGGTGCAGATGTTGCGCCGGCGCCGACCTTCATCGTGAATATGGGGTCGGTAAAGTACTTGCCAGCGTCGCCGCTATAGCTTCCCACATAGCCGCCCTCCAGATAATCCTGAGCAGCGGAAGGCAGGGCCAATAATGACAGAAGGGCCAGAATGCCGAGTATCCTTATCATATCTAACTCACTGCGGTCAATGGCGTTCGTCAATTAACTTAAAGATAACCGTCGAATAATGAGGATGACATCCGGAGGTGGATGGGTAGCAGAAGGCGGCTCGCGTCCATCTGGAGGGGCAGGGAGGACTGTAAAGGGGAGAGGAGACGGGTGGTGGATGTGACCCTGCTTGCGGATAAATGGGGCGAAGCATCTTGATTTTCTGGGCAAGATTGTATCCAAGCCTCCCCGGCGTTGAGGGGGCCAGAGCACTACCGCGCGTAAAACCCGCGCGCGGCGTCCACTGAAAAGCAGCTTGCTAGAATTAATCTTGACCTTGATCCTGCTTGGTTTCAAGAGATCAACTATCCAATGAGAAAACTCCAGATAATTAGTCCATAAATCGATTCATACGGTTATTTGGGCTTCCCGGCTTAGAGGAGGGCAGGCGGATCCCTCAGATCCAAAAACAGCAAAAAGCATTACTGCATCTAGCTGCAGTAATTTGTAAAAAGCAGCCTGCTGCATATCAATAATGGTCGCAATACGGCTCTTGAGCCCATCTCACGATATAAGCCGCCCATAAACCTGGGCAGCACAATTGGCCTGAGCTTTAACAGAAAGATCTCACCGCCTCTTCACCCGATCTCGCCTTTCAGCTAATCTCCCATTTAATTTCAAATTTTATAAGCTAATTATAATTTGTAATAACGAAAAGTCTTAAGTATAAGCTAGAATTTAACACGAATAAGATATCGATGCAGATTTAGGACAATGATGTGGTCCCGCGATCTGATTGCAAATAAATGGAGGAATAGAAGTGAGTAAAAGAAACCTTTGGAATAGATCGATAATAATATTATTTATATGCTCTATAATTTTCCTGAGCTCTACTGCCCTGGCATCATACCCCAAGACCTTTACCGACACCCAGGGCCGGGAGATCACTCTTGATGAATCCCCGCAGAGGATAATCACCAGAGCCCCGGACGAGGCCAGAATCGTGATCGCCCTGGGCTACGGAGACAAGCTAGTCGCCGGTGAGCAGGCTACCAAATCCTGCCTCTGCCCAATGACCTTTAGCAACACCACCGAAGGTTGCCTGGAGTGCTATGAGAACATCATTGACGGCCGGATGCCCGACCTTCCCGAGATCAGCACCAGGTACGACATCTATTTCGAGGAGATCGCCAGGCTGGAGCCCGACCTTATATTTTGCGGAAACCTGAAGGATGCAGAGGCCTTTGAGGACAAGATTGGCTGCCCGGTGGTAGTTCTTGGAGGACAGGGCTGGAACTTCGGCGATGAGGGCTACTTCGATAGCATCCGCGTGGCCGGCGAGGCCCTGGATGCTCGGGATCAGGCAGATGAGCTCATCGCCTTTGCCAAGGGCAAGGTGGAAATGATCGAATCGGTGACAAAAGAGATAGATCCTGATGATCGGCCAAAGGTCTACTTCGCCTCCCGAGGTGCAAGCAATGCCTTTTATGATCCCAAAGAGGGAAGGGACTTCACCAGAACCGAACCCAAATACGATCCTCTGACCATCGCCGGCGGCAACAACATCGCCTCGGAGATCAACGGCTCTACAGTTAATGTGGCCCTGGAGCAGATCATAGCCTGGAACCCTGACTTCATATTCATATCCAACAGCAATGCGGGAAACAATACAGGCCTTGATTTCATCAAGAACAGCCCTGAGCTGGCCTCCATCAACGCCATAAAGGAAGGCAACGTCTTCAACTGCTTCTATCCCCACTGCCGGGGCACTCCGCCTGACAGAAACCTGTTTAACATGATGTACATGGCCAAGGTGATGTACCCGGAGGAGTTTGAGGATCTCGACCTGGAGAAAGAGGGCAATGAGATATTCAAGGCCTTCTTGGGAGTGGACGGCGTCTTCACCGAGTATGCCGACTACCTGGTCTGGCCAAGAGAGTACCTGGACAGCCTGAAATAGGTGCTCTCATGCCGGGAATCATTAACTGGGACGAGCTGTGGAAGGCCACCCATGCAGGCGGGTTTCACCACCATGGCCGGGACGGCCAGGATCTGGCATCCCATTGGGATAGTAAGGCCCGAGGGTTCAACAAGAGGGTGATGAAGAATCCCGCAAGGGCAACAAATCAGGTGGCCACCCTCGGCCTCCTTTCTCATGAGACAGTACTGGATGTGGGCGCCGGCACAGGAAGGCTGGCGATTCCCATGGCTCGAATAGCCAGGAGCGTAACAGCTCTTGATCAATCCAAGGGAATGCTGGCCTGCCTCGAGGAGAACATGGCTAAAGAGGGCATAGAGAACATCCGTACCATCCAGAAGAGCTGGGAGGAGCTGGCCGAGGGTGAGATCGAGCTGCACGACGTGGTCTTATCCTCCAACTCTTTGGGGGTGTTGAACCTAAGAGAGTCCCTGGCCAAGATGGACTCTATGGCCAAAAGGGCGGTCTATATCTTCACATTCGCCGATCGGAGGAGAGACGACGGCTTTGCAGACTTCCTGAGGGGAGGCAAAAGGGCCCGCCATCATTTCGGCGGCCCAGCTGACTACCTGGTGATATACAACCTCCTGGCGGATATGGGAATTTTCGCCGACATCAAGATCATGAACTGGCAGTCCTCCGAGCACTACTCAAGTCTTGATGAGGCGGTAGCTGAGTGGAAGGAGATGCACGAAATACCAGCGGAAAGAGAGCCCGAGCTGCGAGAGTTTCTATCCGGGAAGCTGACTGAAAGTGATCAAGGGCTGTGCATGCATCGCCACCACAAGCAGGCCATGATCTCCTGGCAGAAGGACCAGCCTGCGTCTGAGCATTAAATGCAGGGGAGGACAATACAATGGTCTCCATTCCCATTCTGGCCGGATCGGCTCTGTTGATAGTAATACTGGCCTCGAGCATCCGGGTGGTGAGGCAATACGAGCGAGCGGTTATATTCCGCCTGGGCAAGATCAAGAAGGAGAGAGGTCCAGGCCTCTTTGCTCTCATTCCTCTGGCGGATAAGATGGTCCGGGTGGACATGAGGGTGCGAGAGCTTGATGTGCCCAAACAGACGGTGATCAGCAAGGACAATGTCACTCTAGAGGTGGATGCGGTCATCTACTACAAGGTGATGGATGCCTCTCGGGCGATCATCGAGGTAGAGGACTTCGAGGCCGCCACCCTTCTTCTGGCTCAAACCACCCTGAGAGATATCCTGGGACAGAATGAACTGGACACCATCCTCTCCGATCGGGACGATCTCAATAAGAGGATCAAGGAGATCCTGGACTCGACCACTGGCCCCTGGGGCATGCACGTGGTGATGGTCACCATGAGGGACGTATCATTGCCGGAGAACATGCTGCGCGCCATCGCCCGCCAGGCAGAGGCGGAGAGAGAGAAGAGAGCCCGGATCATCCTGGCAGAAGGAGAGTATCAGGCCTCAAAGATGATGAACCAGGCAGCGGATATGTACGAGGACAAGCCGAGCGCTCTGAAGCTGAGGGAGTACCAGACCCTGACCGAGATTGCTAAAGAGAAGAACCTGATAGTGGTCTCCACCGGATCAGATGATGGTCACAGGAATTCGGACCTTCCCCTTTTCATGGGGCTGGCCAGGGCGGCTGTGAGCAATAAATGACCAGCTTTCGGGCACTCTTCTTCCGGGGCAAGCCCGACGCTGGCTACTCTCGGGCGAAGAGGTCGGGCAAGAAGAGCAACCACGAGCTGGCCCATGAGAGATTCAAGTTCATCAGAATCTTATTCGTGCTGGGCATCGCCGGCCTTCTGGTCCTTCTCACCGGGCTCATAATCACCCTCGGCCCCCTGGATATATCCGTGCTCGATTCTTATTCTGCCCTCCTGGCCCGCTTCTGGCCGGAGCACTTCTATGTGGACGAGCTCACCAGCCGGGTGGTCTGGAACATCCGCTTTCCCAGAATCATGGGAGGAATCATGGCCGGCTTTGGGCTGGGAATATGCGGCTGCGTGATGCAGGCGGTCCTAAAGAACCCTCTCGCCAGCCCCTTCACCCTGGGAATCACTGCCGGTGCCCAGTTTGGCATATCCCTGGCCGCAGTCATCGGCTTTTCATTTCTTGCCGGTCCCTATTTCATAATCGGTAATGCCTTCCTCTGCGCCCTCTTCTGCTCTCTGTTCATCATCGGCCTGGCCGCCATCAAAGGAGCAACCTCTGAGAACCTGGTCCTGGCAGGAATCGCCGTCAACTACTTCTTCACTGCGATCAGCCAGCTGCTCAAGTACTTCGCCACCGACGAGCAGCTTCGCCTCATGACAAACTGGGGAATGGGGGATCTCGCTGCCTTCTCCTGGACCAACTCCAGGATACTTTTGGCCATATTCGTCATCTGCATTCCTCTGCTCATGACCAAATGCTGGGACCTGAACATCATGACGGCAGGAGACGAGACCGCCAAGAGCATCGGGGTCAATGCTGAGAGGACGCGCATCTTCATAATGGTGGTCAGCAGCCTGCTGGTCGCGACCATTGTCTCATTCATGGGGACCATCGCCTTTGTGGGGCTGGTCGCCCCTCACATGGCCCGGATGGTCATCGGCGGAGACCACCGTTTCCTCATCCCCGCCTCGGGAGTGCTGGGAGCACTGGTTTTAATGTCTGCCGATGCCGCGGGAATGAATCTGATCGCCCCCACCATCATACCCACAGGAATCATGACATCGATTGTTGGAGTCCCGTTCTTCATGTATCTGATGATGAAAGGAAAGAGAAAGGAGTTTTGGACATGATGATCAAGCTTCAGGCCAAGGATATGGATTTTGGCTATAACAGCAGCAAGATACTTCAAAATGTGAACTTCGAGATCGCCCCTTCAAAGCTGGTCACCATCGTTGGGCCGAACGGCTCCGGCAAGTCAACATTGATCAAGTGCATAGACCGGATTCTTGCCCCTCAGGGGGGAAGCATCCTCATCGACCGGAAGGATGTGACCAGAATGACCCGGATGGATATGGCCAAATATCTCTCCTATGTTCCCCAGAGCTCTGTGAGGATCTTTCCAACCAACGTCTTTGACACCATTCTGATGGGCAGGAGGCCCCATATCGGCTGGTTGGGCAGCGAGAGGGACGAGGATAAGGTCTGGGAGGTCCTGAGGCTTCTTGATATCGAGAGGCTGGCCATGAGCAACTTCAGTGAGCTCTCCGGCGGCCAGCAGCAGAAGGTCCTTATCGCCCGAGCGTTGGTCCAGGAGGCAGAGGTGATGCTCCTGGATGAGCCCACCAGCAACCTGGATATCTGGCATCAGCTGGATGTGATGAACATCATTCGGGATGTGGTCAAGAAAAAGGAGATCACTGCCATCATGGCCCTGCATGATCTGAACCTCGCCTCCTACTACTCCGACCGGATCATCATGATGAATAGAGGCAAGATAATAGCCGCTGGCGATCCCCAATCGGTGATCACCGAGGAGAACATAGCAAAGGTCTATCGGGTGGAGGCGGCGGTGAGGAGCCTCTCCGACCGACCGGTAATAATGCCCTTGCGGCAGATCCGGGGAGCAAGGGCGTAGCAGAAAATAGAACTTGCTCGTCGTCTCTTTTTTAGGAGCAGCGCCCGGCTATCAACCTTTTCGCCGGGCAGCAGATGCTTGAAACATCTCCCTATACTCCGCATACCTGCCGGAAAAAGCCGGATAAGTGAAGCTCATGCCGTCTTTGCCCAGCATTACTGACAGGGGCCTTGCCCTTTGAAAGTCCATGCTTCCATCAGCATCAAAGAACCGTTCATCAACCTCCAGGTGCACCACCTTGCCGATGATGAGAACGAACTTCTCCCTGACCAGCTCCTCTTCTAAAACGCACTCCGCCCAGGCCAGGCAGCCCTCGATTCCAGGAGCCTTGACTTTTGTGGACGGGTGGGGCTCAAGTCCCGCTTCTAAGAACTCATCCACCCCGGGAGGATAGCTTCTGGCGCAGATCATAATCGCATCCTCCATGCCCATCTGCGGGATATTCACCACAAACTCTCCCGTCCGGCGGATGTTCTCCAGGGTGTCGCGCTTGATCCAGGAAGCGAGGATGACCTCCTCCAGAGGGCGCAAAATGGGCGTGAAATTTGACCAGGGAGCAGCATTCCTGATCCCCTGCGAGGAAACGGTGGTGATGAGGACTACCGGAAGAGGCAGGATCTGCTCCCTTTGATTCGGTTTTAGGATCATCAATTTCCCTCGGAATTATCTCAAAACTCAAGATTCCAGCAGCTTTTCTGCTATCTGCTCCATTTCCATGATTGGTGGAACTTTCTCGCCCTTCAAACAGGCCTTGAAGACATCTTTGTCAAAGGGCATGGTGCCGATCACCTTATTCTTGTCCACTAGATCCGCCAACTCCTTTGAGTTCTCATCCATCCGGTTGAGAATAAAGAACATCGGCTTTCCGATCTTCTCGCTCATCTCGGCGATCTTGCCGGACAGCTGGACGGATTCAAATGACGGGTCTATCACAACCACGATCTTGTCGCAACCGGCTTCAACGCCCCTGCCGAAGTGCTCGATGCCTGCATCCGTGTCCACCACTACGTGCTCTCCGTTGGTCTTTAACTTCTCCAGAAATTCCCTAGCCAGAGCACCCATGGGACAGGCACAGCCCTCACCGAAACTATGAATCTTGCCGATGGCTATGAGCTTGATTTTGTCCTCGCCTACCACCAGCTCTTCTGGAATATCCTTTACCGTAAACTCCTCCAAGATCTGCAGCCGTTCTCTTTGCTCCGACCGGATGAATTTCATCAATTTCTCGGAGAGAGCTTTCTTGCCGCCTAAGGATTCCATGAAATCCTTGGGCTGCTCGAAGCCCAGTTGCTTGTAGAGGCCGAAGTTGGACTCATCTGTATCCACAACCAGAACCTCATTCCCTTTCTCTGCAATTTCTCTGGCCAGAAGCGCAGATATGGTGCTCTTTCCGCTTCCGCCTTTTCCGCAAATCACTATCTTCATTTCCATTTCTCCATTTAAAAGAAAGGCAAGCGAAGAATCTGCTCGCCTATATTTGCTCAAAAATACTTGCTAAAAATCTCATCTAACGAAAGATTGCTTATTGATGGCGATGGGTATGCCATTGGCAACTCCCTGCTTGGTGTAATAGGCATCCACCAGGCCATTATGAGCCCAGTAGGAGTCCGAATAGTAGAGAGGCAGCGCCGGCAAATCTTGGGCATAGACCTCCTGGACCTCGTCTACCAGTTCCTTGCGCTTGGAAGCATCAGTCTCTGAGACCTCCTGGTCCAGGAGATCATTGAGCTTCTGATCAGCAGTGTAGCGAGCACTGTTGAAGAAATAGCCCTCGCCGATGATGCGGTTCAGAATCTCAGGGTCGCCGCCCATGCCACCATGGCTGTTCAGGGCCAGATCGAAGTTCCACTGTCCTACAAGGCTGTCCAGAGTCTTTGCATCCACACTGCGCAAGTTTACCTTAAAACCAGCCTTTTCCAGTTGCTGCCGTATCATCTCTCCCACGCGCTCGGTTGCTGCAGTGACCAGCAACTCCAACACCAGGGGCTCACCACCTTTGGAGAAATACTGCCCGTCTTTGGCGTAGCCCAGCTCAGACATCAGCTCCGCTGTCTTGATCGGATCATATTTGTATGGCTCCACATCAGGATTGTACCACTCACTATCCGGGGCAAAAAGTCCAGAGCTTGCGATGATGCCATAGCCACGCAGTGCAACGTCCACTAGAGCCTGACGATCTATGGCGTAGTATAGCGCTTGCCTGAGCTTGGTGTCAGAAAGAGGCTCCTTATTATGGTTGATCATTATCTTGGTGATTCCATCGCGTGGTCCATCTAAAACCACAAAGTTCTCCTTCCTGAGTTTCTCTACCGTCTCTGCAGGCACAACGACTGCATCAACATCTCCTTTCTCAAGAGCGGCTGCAGCCATCTCATTGCTTATCTTCACGAACTTGAGCTGCTTTACTTTTGGAGCGCCCAGATAGTAGCCGTCATAGGCTTCGTAAAGATACGTCCCTTGAGTCTTGTCGTAATTCACGAGCTTGTAAGGACCTGTGCCGATGAGGGCCTTATCATCCTGGAACTCGGCCGGATTGCTGACACTTTTGTAGATATGCTCTGGAAGAATGGGGAGCGTGCCGACTACCATATCCAGAAAAGGAGCATAAGAATGGTTCAGGTAGATCTTCACGGTATTGTCATCCAGAGCTTCAGCCTTCTTAACTGGCTCGGAGTTGACCCACGGATAAGGGTGCTGCTTGATGTAGTCAATAGTAAAGACCACGTCATTGGCGGTGAACTTCTCGCCATCATTCCACGTGACGTTTTTTCTCAAGCTGAAGACGTAGGCGTCGTTTCCTTCCATCTGCCAGCTCTCAGCTAGGGCAGGCACGTAGCCGTCTTGGTCCTTCCATACCAAAGTGTCGAAGATGAGGCTCATTCTGATGTAGCCGGGACCGCGAGAGTAGTGACCGTAGGGCGAAGGAAATCCCCAGTCACCTGTGGTATCGGCGATGGTGAGCACATCTATCGTTTCATCTGCTGCTATCGACGTGCTGCATAATAGTAGGAGCAGCAAGCCAGCAGATGCAAATCCAAGTGCAAGAAGGCATTTCACAGGCAAAGCATCCTTTCGATAGTTACGCCATTTTTTCTTAGCAATCAACTTAGGCATATTTAACATATCTCCTAACGTTCAGCTTCATGATTGTGAGTTTTTTACTCCATTTTGCAGTCCCAATCATAAGGAACTATATCATTATCTATAGGATTAACTCGTCTTTCATCTACATTTTCAGGATCATAGAACAATGAAGGCATACCTATCACTACAGATATATCATTTCCTATATTTTTTGTGCCATGAAAGACTCCTGGTGGAATGTAAACTGCACGAGGACATTTTTCGCCCATGAATATTTCATTAAGAAATTTGTAGGTAGGTGAATCTTCCCTATAATCATATAAGGCAACTTTTACAATTCCGGTAACACATATGAGGTGATCTTCCTGTTTTGAATGAAGGTGCCATCCTTTGATCATGCCAGGATAAGAATATGAAGCGATTATCTGCTTGATATTCGATGCTTTCATCTCCTCGTCATCTAAGCGAATGAGCTCTGTCAAAAATCCTCTCTCGTCACTGAACAGTTTCATATCCTTTATAACAACACCTTCAATGAGTTCTTCACCATAAAAACCAGGTATACTTTGAACTCGTGGCTTTTCAAGTTTATCGAAGTCTTCCATGCTTTTTACTTGCATTTTTATGCCTCCTTTTTTCATAAATCCATGATAATGGATTTTTGCCATCCTCGAACATAATCCCATAAGGTTCGTATTTTACCAATGTCTTTGATAGTGCAGGAATGCATTCCTATGTCTGATCCATTCATCATTAATGTGGAGATATCTATCGCGTTGACCTTATCGCCGCCTATATACTGTATAGGGTCCCATAGAACGCTCGTTGTCGATACGATGTCTATCTTATCGGACGCGGCACATACGGGCGCGGCCATAAATAAGATAGACATGATACAGATAGTAAACAGACGATTGACTTCATAATTATTACGTAGTAATACTTTATATTTAAGATTTACGGTAAATTTGATCTGTCATCAATTCTGCTATAGCATCTGTCTGAAATATCCATTTTTTATATCAGAGGTCTATAGCTTCAGACCTTCGGCCCGTATGCAATGAGCCTCATGGAATTCAATATCACCGGGATGGATGACAGCTCATGGAGTAGTGCTCCGGAGACGGGTGTCAGTATCCCCGGCACAGTCAGTGCAACTGCTACCGCCAGCACCCCAAGGGAGAAGGCCAGGTTGTGCTTTATAGTCTTGATCGCCTTGCGTGAGACTTTGATTAGATGAGGCATCTTGGAGAGGTCATCAGAGAGAAGGCCTATATCCGCCGTCTCCATGGCTACATCAGTTCCCGCAATGCCCATGGCTATGCCTACATCCGCCTGGGCCAGAGCCGGGCCATCGTTCACCCCCTCGCCAACAAATGCCACTTTGCGTCCCTTGGATTGCAGCTCCTTTACTATCTGGACCTTCTCCTGCGGCATCTTCTCGAAAAATAGCTCCCTGACTCCAATTCTGCTGGCCACCCGCTCTGTAGACGCTCGATTGTCGCCGGTGACGATCACCACATCCAGACCCAACTCGTCCAGCTTCTGCACGACATTATGCGACTCTGGCCTCAGTTCGTCCTCGAATACGAATAGCCCCTCTGTCCGACCGCCTGCAGCCAAGAGTATAACGCTGCAGCCAGTAGCCTCCAGAGATTCAGCCCTCTCTTTAATATCCTGGCCGACAAAAATCCCTTCTCGTTCCAGGCTGCTTGTCCTTCCCAGGAATATCTCCTGACCGTCTACATTGGCCCTTATTCCTAATCCCGGCAGAGGTTCAAAGAACTGGGGGTCGACAAGATCCAGATCCCTGCTTTTGGCCTCATCGACCATCGCTCTGCCCAGAGGGTGCTCGCTGAACTTCTCCCCCCTGGCAGCCTTCTCCAGAAGTTCATCCTGGGAATTATCTCCCAGAGCCTCGATCTGGAGAAGCTTCGGCTTTCCTGCCGTCAGCGTTCCCGTCTTGTCGAATATCACTGTATCCACATTTGATAGAGCCTCGATGGTTGCCCCTTTCTTGATGAGGCTTCCTCTCATGGCGGCATTTCCAATGGCGGCAACGAGAGCCGTCGGCGTGGCCAGCACAATCACGCAGGGGCAGAAGACGATGAGCATGGTGATAGCCCTCATGATATCTCCGCTCCACCACCACAAAAGCGCTCCTGCGATGAGGGCTGTGGGCATATAGATCTTAGCGTAGCGGTTTAGTAGCCTCTCTATGGGCGGCTTATGGGCTTGAGCCTCCTCGATCAGAGTGCGGATCTGGCCAAGAGTGGTCTCGCTCCCTATGCCGGTGACGAGCACCTCAATGGCACCCACCTCCAGAAGGGTTCCGGCAAAGACCTTATCCCCTGCCTTCTTCTCAACCGCCAGGCTCTCCCCGGTTATGGCTGCCTGGCTGACAGAGGCAACGCCAGAGACAACCTCGCCATCCACAGCAATCCTCTCTCCGGACCGGACAAGAAGCATATCCCCTGCTCGAACCTCCTCCAGGCACACTGTCAGATCTCGGCCCTCTCTGCGCACGGTAACGCTATCGGGCAGGAGACAGGATAGGGACTCAAGCGATTGATTAGCCCTAGCGGCGACGAATTCCTCGAGGAGGCCTCCTAAGAGGAGAAGGACGGCCACCACCGCAGCTGCTGCATACTCGCCAATGGTGATCGCCGCCATTGTGGCAATGGATACGGGAATATCGGCTGTGAAGTCCCGTTCCCTTATGTCCTGCAAAGCAGACCACCAAATATAAGAGGAGCCGAGAAGGGCCGCGGCCAGATAGAGGATGCTTCCTCCTTCATGCACCTCACCATGATACAGGCCGCCCGGATCGCTGATGACAGCCAGAATCAGGAGAATGCCGCAGGATAAGGTGATGAGAGTGCCGGGATCGACAAGAAAGCTCCTGTAGCGATGCAGCCAGTGACTGCTCTTGCAGGCAGCGGCTCCGGTGACCGTATCATTGTTATTATTGTCAGGCATCTTATCTAAGGCTCCTAATTCCTCTGATTTCAGTAAGCTTTTATGTTACATATATTGACTGCAGTAACAATCAAACAGGAGAAGGCTAGATAAATAGTTATCGAGATATATGGAAAAAAAAGTTAATAGATAAGCTGCTCATTGCTCATTAGAGTGAAAGAATTGTCTACTTGATCCAGCAGCCTTCTTTCATTATGCAAATTACATTACGCCCGCAACCTTCAGCGGATGCATTCCGGCGTTTTGCATCTGGGCGAGGGTGGCAGCATCCACCTTGAATTCCTTGAGGACGGTTATGAACACCTCTGGATTATCTTCATAGGGCATGAGGGCGATGTCCCAGTATATCATCGATCCCCAGGAAGGCCCGTTCCACTTTGGCAGATCTACAGCGCTGAAGTTGTAAGCCAGCACCAGTGCATCGCCCTCTTTGGCAGTATCATTCCAGCGGATGTAGATGCCGGCGACGTTGGGCACCGCCTTCTTCTCGGCATCCGTCAGGGCCATCACAAACATTCCGCTCTTTCCGGGAGTGGCATCCCAGCGCATCTGGAACAGGTCGTCTTTGCACCACTGGGGACAGGCTATTACCTTATAGCTCTCGCTGCTATTGGTTATCGGCAGCTTCTCCTCGACAAACTCAGCGATATGAAGGCCACTGGTGACCCCAGGGCAGAGATGGTCATGGAATGCAGTAGCCTGGAGGAAGTCATAGGATGCTCCCCTTGCCCAGACATTGGACATTGCCACAAGTCCGAACTCATTGCCGTTGAAGGCTTTATCGTTGAAGGTGACATTGCCTTCATCTGTATGGTTCTGCAGATATTCTATATCCACGTTGGCTTTTGATATCTTGCTGAATACCTGATCGTCCGGCAAGTCAAGAAACTCATCGAGACTCTTGCTCAAGGCCTCGGAGTTTGCCTCCAGATACACTGCTTCGCCGGTGGATTTATCGAAGAAGTAGAACCAGAGGGGCTTCCAGTGAGCGCGCAGAGGCCTGAAAAGGTTTCCATCGCCGATGCTGTTTCCGCTTTCATTTGTGATTCCCTTGATCGCAGCCTGAGATGTCTGGCCATCGACGATGGCATGCCCGGCATCGGTTAAAGCCAGGACATTAGCATCTCCCTTCTCGAATCCCAGATCCTGCATCGCCTTCTGGGCGGCTTTGCCTCCCAGCGCTTCCATTAATGCATTGTCCGCCATGGCCAATCCCGGAACCAGAGCCAGGAGAAGGACCATGGTTATGGTTTGATACTTCATTTTCATACGAATTCCTCTGATCTTATGCAATTGACATCAGTCTATTTAAGATTTTTCTTCAAATTTGTAGCATAAATAGCGTAATACTATGTATTGTCTATCCTTCATGGAGCTCGTGCAAGTCTTGGCTAAACAAATCACATAACCTACGATTATTTGTTGATACGTATTTGATATCATTTCCATATTTAAATCTATTTTCTTCAGAAAAGTTAATAAAGATTAAATCTAATCCCTGATCTATTGTAGTGAAGCAATTACGATAGCAAATAATTGTAATAAATTGTAAAAAAATGGAATGTTCAAAAGAGGTTGAAAAGAAGAGAGAGATGAAGATGAAGTGACAGCTGGAATTGATGTAAGAGGGCTTTCCAAGCTTTATAACGGCAAGATCAGAGCCTTGGACGGGGTCGATCTGAGGGTAGAGGCAGCCAGAGTCTTCGCCTTTCTCGGTCCAAATGGCTCTGGCAAGACCACCTTGATGAGAATACTGACCACCCAGATCAGGCCGACCTCGGGCCAAGCATCCATCTTCGGCTTGGATGCGATTCGGAATGGTCAAGAAATCAGAAGGATCATCGGCTATGTGCCTCAGGAGACCAGCGTCTGGCTGGATATCAGCGGATACGAGAATCTGCTGGTCTATTCCAAGATCTATGGCGTTCCAGCTGGAATGAGGCAGAAGAGGATACAGGATGCACTGCAGAGCATGGGCATCGAGGAGATGGCGGACAGGATGGTCAAGAGCTACTCCGGAGGGATGGTGCGGCGGCTGGAGATCGCCTGCGCCCTTCTGGTAGGGCCCAAGATTCTATTTCTGGATGAGCCGACGATAGGCCTGGACCCGTCGGCAAGAAAGGCAGTCTGGGAGAACCTGATCTCATTCAAGAAGGAGTATGGGACCACAGTCTTCTTCAATACCCATTATATGGATGAGGCAGACCTCTACTCCGATGAGATAGCCATAATAAATAAGGGCAGCATTGTGAAATCCGGAACGGCAAGCGAGCTCAAGCAATCTTTAAGGAGCGAGATCATTCAGGTTTATCCAGATGGCAGGATCGATGGGCAGGTTCTGAAGAGCATCAGGGATTTGGCATTTGTCCGGGGTGCAATCAATAATAACTCCCACCTGGAGATAGTGGTCGAGGACTCGGAGACCAAACTGCCTTTGATCCTGGATGTCTTGAGGAACGAGGGCGTATCCCTGAAGAGAATCTGCACTGCCAAGCCTACATTGGATGACGTATTCCTCAAATACGCCGGTGCAATCCGTTTCAAAGGCAAGGGAGAGGACTCGGCCGAAAAAGCACTGCAGGCATGATTAATATGGCTCTAGATGATTCGATCAGGGAGATGTTTGCCATGATTGAGCTGGAGATCAGAAGGCTCAGGCATGACCGCACCGAGATCTACACCCGGGCAGTGCAGCCCATACTGTGGCTGGGCGTCTTCGGAACGATCATGGGCCGGGTCAATGCCATACCCACCGGCGGGCTGCCCTATATCGATTACATCACGCCAGGTGTGCTGCTCCAGTCCACCATATTCGTCTCTGTATTCTATGGCCTGACCATCGTCTGGGAGAGGGAGACTGGAATTTTAAAGAGGCTTCTTGTGGCTCCCACCTCCATTTATGCCACGGTCGTCGGCCGATCGGCCGCCTCCGGGGTGCGAGCGGTAGTCCAGGCTTTGATAATATTCCCCGTGGCCATGCTGCTGGGGGGTGAACTCCTCCCACGGCCTAAAGGCCGGGGCTTCCCTGCTGCTTCTTCGCTTTTACGCCGTCATAGCCCTCTGGCATCGGGGCGCGTTTCGCGGGAATTTTCGGTTTCCGTTTCATTGGCCCAAACTTACATCAGATTCGCGATGCAGAGGTTCAGATCTCATCGGACAGGTTCGGGGTGTTCCCTCCCTACTCTGTGGAATCGTCTGGCGAATCCAAAATCTCCCCGAGGGAGAAGTGATCGATCATCCAAGTAGCACTTGAAGCCTGCATGGAATCATGTCTTGGTTAAGTGGAGGGAACGATGAGATATATAGTTGTTCTGCGCGGGACAAAAGTAATTGGGGCAAAGGACTCCGCTTTCATCCTGTTGCGACTTCGTCGCAACTCCCCAGGACTCGCAGTCCGGGAGATCCACCCTGAAGGATGGGGACTTCCCGCTTCGTCCTTCGCAATCCCACGAGTTAAATTCATAGCCAATCCATTTTACATAGCAGCAGCATTTCTGATCCTATTTCTGGTCTCGGGAGGATTTGCTGCCATCTCCATCCTGGTTGCCTCCATCATGAAGACCAGGGAGAGGTTCATGGGGCTGGGCCAGGCCCTGATCATGCCTCTTTTCTTTGCCAGCAATGCCCTCTACCCCATAGATATGATGCCCTCTGCTCTGCAGCTGTTCGCCGTGCTTAATCCCCTCACCTATGCAGTGGATGCGATAAGGGGCCTGATGATCAGCGGGGAGCTGGGCAACATTCTGGTAGATGTGCTGGCCATACTGGTCTTCGATATGGTGGTCTTCGCCCTTGCATCGTTGAGCTTCAGGAAGATTCTAGAATGAGGGATGACAGAGTAGGAGGTGATAGAGTGAGAGGGGTGAGCTCAATGATCGATAATAAAATTGAACCTAAAAATATCCTGATATACGGAGCAGGAGCGATAGGCTCCCTCATGGGTTATCTGCTCTCCGATGCGCATTCTTCAGATGGTGGCGGGGTGGAGAATATGGCTCTGCTGGGAAGAATGGGGCATATGGAGAGGATCAGCTCCGAGGGCCTGGAGGTGGAGGCTCCCGATGGCAAGACGCTGGTCTATTTCGGTCACCTGTTCACCGACCTTGAAGAGCTTGGCAGATCGGACTTTCATCCGGATTTGGTGGTGATATGCGTCAAGACCTATTCGCTGGAGAAGCTCTGCCAGGAGCTCGTCCAATCGGGCCTCCTCGATGGTAAGCTGAAAAACGCCCTTTTCCTCCTGCTGATGAACGGCATGGGAAACAGGGAGCTTTTCGAGTCTCAGGTCCCCCAAGCATCTGGAAGGATTATTGAGGGGATCACATCCAATGGGGTCAAGCTCGCCAGGGAGGGCAAAATTGAGCTGAAGGGCAAAGGTACGACGGTTATCGAAAAGAATCTCCCTCTGGAGTTGGAGCGGTTCATGAAAGCCCGGTTCGAAGACCGGGAATTTCAAATCGAGTTCTCAGGAGATTTCACGAGGCAGCAATGGAATAAGCTCTTTATCAACTCAGTGATAAACCCCATCGCTGCCCTGGCCCGGCAAAAAAACGGCATCATCTTATCCGAGGTGCTGGGCGGCACAGTGGAGCGAGTGGTCAGAGAAGGGGTGGCAGTGGCCCAAGAGTTGGGAATGGACTTCGATCCCGATGCTGTCCTCGAGCTGGTCCTTTCCGTGGCCGAGAAGACGGGGGAGAACAGCTGCAGCATGCTCCAGGATGTCCTGAAAAACAAGACCACGGAGATCGATTCCATAAACGGCTATATCGTCCGCCTGGCCGAGGAGCATTCTATCGCAGTTCCCGTGAACGGGGCATTATACAGCCTGATTAAAGCAACTGCCAGGGGCTCGTAAGATTTGAATCTAGATATGGGAAATCCATAACCCTTCCTCAGGCAGGAGAGATCCTCGTGGACTGGTTTGCATTCTCTATTGCTGGAGCCGCCTGCCTGGCGGTCACGGGGATCATAGACAAGTTCTACCTGGGAAGGTATGTCCGCAATACCCTGGCATATCTATTCGTCCTGGTGGTGATTCAGCAGGTATTCCTCCTGCCCGTCTTTGCCTATGCCGGCCTGGAGTTCGTCTATCCTCAGAGCCTCTATGCCCTGTCCATCGGGGTGGTGCAGGTGATCCTCTGGGCGGCGTACCTGCGCGCCCTCAAGGTGGAGGAGACGAGCAGGATTGCCGGCCAGGTCTACGTATTTCCGGTATTCGTCTTCCTGGGGGAGTTCTTCCTTTTAGGCGAGACCCTCCAGCCCTCTGACTATGCGGGCGGTGCCCTGCTGGTCTTGGCCGCTCTGCTCATCTCCTACCGCCCGGCCTCCCATCCTGGAAGAATCGCCGGAGGAGGCAGGATCTCACCTGCTCTGAAGTACATGGCAGTCTTCTGGGTCTTCACTGCCGCATACTCTTTGGCCTCCAAGTACCTGCTCGACTACATGACCGAGTGGCATCTGATCGTCTGGTCGTCGCTCGGCAGCCTGGTAGCAGTCTTAGCCTTCCTGGCCAGAGGAGAGGTTCGAAGCGAGGTGGGGGGCTATTTCCGATCCGGTCCGAGGCTGATCTCGATTCTTTTCTTGAATGAGCTGTTCGACTTCCTGGGGAGGGGATCGCTCATATTTGCCTATGCCCTGGGGTCAGTGGCCCTGGTATCGAGCGTCTCCGCTCTGCAGCCCTTTATCACCCTGATCTATGTGCTGATTCTGGGCTTCTTCTTGCCCGGGATGCTGGTTGAGGACTCAGACGGCAGGACGATTGCGCTGAAGATCGGGGCGACGGTACTGATCGTTGCCGGGGTGTACCTGGTGTCTTGACTGGCATGGGCTCGTGGTATTGAATGAGGAGGAACTCAGGCTTAGTCAGCCGTTCCGAAAAATCACAAGTACTTTTTGCAGCAGGAGCCAGAAGATTACACCCGAATCCTTTCATACCGGTGAGGACATAAGGATTGAAAATGAAGCTCAAGATCACTCTCGCCGGTCCAAAGGTGCATGATGTCGGCTACCGAGTGTTCTTGCTCAAGAACGCAATGAACACCGCCCTGCCAGGGCTTTCTACCTACAACTGGGAAGCAGACGGCAGGCAACAGGTAATTGCCCTGGTAGAAGGGGATGAGGTTCGAATCAAAGCATTCCTCAAAAAGATTGAGATGGATAGGCTAGAGCTTGCTCAAGTCACATAAACACAGGCTGGAAGCCCCGCTCTTCAGGGCGGGGAGGAAAGCCGTAAGTAGCCCACCAAAACCTTTATATCACTTAGTGAATATACTGCCTACTGATGACTGAGCAGGTGTTAACCGTCCAATGCAAGTTAAGTCCAACAGACTCCCAGGCCGAAGAGATGGAGGATACTCTGAAAGCCTTTGCGGATGCCTGCAATTGGATAAACCAGAATACGCCTGCTAAGCTCAGAAATAAGGTCCGTATTCAGGGCATTGTATACCAAGATGTTCGAGCTAAGTTTGGTCTTTCTGCCAATCTGGCAATCAGGGCTATCAATCGCGTTGCATCTAACCGTAAGACTGCCATGAAGGATCATTCATCAGTTAAGAACTTTGAACCAACCAGTATAGATTATGATACTAGGATCTTTGCTTTCAGAGAGAAAGACGAAGAAATCAGCGTGACTCTTCTTAGATCGAGACAACGAATCAAGTTGGTTCTAGGCGACTATCAGCGAACCAGACTCAAGGATTCTAAACCGACAAGCGCAACGCTTTGTAAGAAAGGATCTGAATACTATATCAACATCCAGGTTAAAAGCGAAGCACCGGAGCAGATACATGTTGATACAGTTCTAGGTGTCGATCTTGGTATAACTGATATAGCTGTGACCTCCGAAGGCCAGAAGTTTGGCGGAAAGACTATCAAGCTAATCAAGAATCATTATGCGTCTATGCGTGCTGTTCTTCAACAGAAAGCCGTGAAAGGTACAAGGAGTTCAAGGCGAAGATGCCGAGAGCTTCAGCAACGACTATCAGGCAAAGAAGCACGCTACCAACGGCAGATCAACCACGAAATCAGCAAAGCCATTGTGACCAGAGCCCAGGAGATTCCTGCAAAGATAGCTCTGGAAGATCTAACCGGAATTAGAGAAGGCGTCAACCAGAAAGCAGGAAAAAACCATAGACGAAGAGTCAATGGTTGGGCCTTCTACCAGCTTAAGGAGTTCCTTAGCTATAAGGCTCTCGCGGCGGGTGTTCCTCTGGTTCTGGTGGACCCCGCATGCACCAGCCAGACGTGCCATCAGTGCGGTGAGCATGGAATCAGGAATGGCAAGAGCTTCAAGTGTCCTGTGTGTGGTTGGTCTGGCGATGCTGATTTCAATGGTGCTAAGAATATAGCTTTCTTGGGCCGCTATGTAGACCGGCCTGGAGGCTCGGAAGGACTTCCAAGTATCAAGGCTGTCCTTTCAGGGCTACTGAAAGCTCCGGTCTTTAGGCCGGAGTAGTTTACTTGCCTTTCTTAGCAGGCTTTTTCTTCTCTTCGGATGGCTTTTTTCCTGCCATCTCATCTACCTCTTCTGCCCCCTGTGCTAGCAGCTCATCCTCGTCCCCGGTGAGGATCTGGAGCAGACGAGAGAACTCTCCTGCATGAACCCTCTCCTCATTGGCGATATCTATCAGCACCTCCTTGACCAGAGGATTATCTGTAGCCTCGGCATGAGCCATGTAAAGATGCACTGCCTCATGCTCTGCAGCCAGATCAAGGCGCAAAGCTCGGATCAATTCCTCTGAAGTCAATTTTCGGTCAGGCACCTTTCCGCTGAATGGATTGACAAACTCAGTCATTTAGAACTCCTCCTTTTTGTACTGTCCAGATGATATTATATCAACCAGGGTATGAATCTATCTCTGTCAGTTTAATTTTCTTTTAAAGCAAATAAGCTTTTGGGTTGACCGCTTGACCAAATTAATCCCTTTTGGTCAAAGGAATAGCATCCCTGCAAGAGCCACCAACTTGCCTGAGGATCCTCAGGTTCTTCCAGAATTACATCAGAACTGCCGGTTGCATCTCTTAACCCTGGCAATGCATTCCTTGGAGTAGAAAGGGCCAAATACCTGATTGCCGGCCGCGCCAGGCCCCTTTTCTTGCAGATCATGATACCGCCAGGCAATCATGATGTTCTTTTTTATCAAAACCGAATCAGGTGTCTCCATGGGCAGCCTCCATCCACCATCATCCTCCTCTCTCAAATAATACAGCCAGAAGTGAGTGAGGTCATTTTTAAAGCCGTCAATGGCTGTTATCATAGACCCCATGTGGCCGGTAGCGCTTTCATCCGGAGTATACTCGATATTTGAAACCATTTTGAGAATTTCCAGAACGCTCATGCCGGGATTGATCAATACCTCTGCCTTTTTTATCCTCTTTTGGCCATTGACACTTTCATTTTCATCGCCATAGTTAATGTATACCTCTGCCTTGACCCTGCCATCTTTTGATTTTCTATTGAATATCATTCTGCCACCTGTGGCCGATACACAAATCCGGATATATTTGAGCCATTGGGATTGATGCTCACCAGCAGCGCTATATCAATCTTACCGTGAGGGGCTTTGAGCAACCAGGAGCGGCCGTATAATTAGTGAGAGATCGAAGAAATAGATGCCTGTGGGTTATTGCAGAGAACTGCTTTGATGCAACCTTCGATCTTTCGATAGATCTTGATCTGCATGTCTCCGATTTTGGATAGATGCAATATGCCATGATCTTGATCGATTTTGAAGCCGGATTGGCTGTAATTCAGGGTGTTATACCATCCATATCCTTTGAAGCGAATATGACCTATCTTCCGACCGTTATTCTTTGATGCATAGAGGCCTTTGATGTTAGACCAGATAGTGTAATTCACCATCTGAAGAACTTTAGAATAGACCTGGTTTGGTTTAGGATTCTCAAGCTTCGGGGATGGGATCATGTTCTGAGTATCATAGGTTTTGAACTTAATGCCTCTTTCTTTTGCTTCGTTCAGGTCTTGGAGAAGCCTATTATGGCTCTTCGCTGAACTATGTGGGTGAGTTAAGTCAGAGAATATGGCCTCTGTTCCTCTGCTTCTCTGTGGTTGGGTCAATGCATAGCGGTTCACCACAGAGGCACCGAGACACAGAGAACCAGCGATTCAAGTTTACCCATACAAAATAGCGAGGAGCCCCTATTATAGAGCCATCTACAAGCATCAAGATTCTCTGCTAACTTTAGCTGAGTGATCTTGCTCGGGAATATGGGGTACTTGTAGCTGATCATCAAACGAATACATATATGCATACCTAATATTTATATCATTTGAAGGCGGCGTGAAAGTGATCATGGCAAAAGACTCCGCATTCATCCTGTTGCGACTGGGTCGCAACTCCCCCGGACTCACCGTCCGGGAGACCACCCTGAAGGATGGGGACTTCCCGCTTCGTCCTTCGCAATCCTACAAGTTAAATACGATCCAGTCCAATTGATCCTTGATAATGATGGATCCGACTTTAGCTCAGACTGGCACGGATGCTTTTAGCAGCCTGCTCAGTAACGCCTGGATAATAATATTCATTCTCCTTTTTCTGGTGCCGATGCTCCAGAGGAACTATCTTCAGGCGGAAAGAAAGCGCGTCTTGGCCAGGTTGGGCAAAGCCAGAGGCAGCCAGGTCATAACCCTCATCCACCGCCAGGAGACGATCAGCTTCCTTGGCATTCCTCTCGCCCGGTACATAGATATCGAGGACAGCGAGAAGGTCTTAAGGGCTATCCGCCGGGCGCAGAAGGATATACCCATAGACATCATCCTTCATACTCCGGGAGGACTGGCTCTGGCCGCCACCCAGATTGCGATGGCTCTGAAATCCCATCCTGCCAAAAAAACGGTAATTGTGCCCCATTATGCCATGAGCGGCGGAACGCTGATCGCCTTTGCCGCCGATCAGATCATCATGGACCAACATGCCGCCCTCGGGCCGGTCGATCCGCAATTGGGCGATGCCCAGGGTGCTTACCCCGCCACATCCCTCCTGGCGGTGGCTGAGAAGAAGAAGATCGATGAGATGGATGATAAGACTCTGGTGTATGTGGAGGAGGCCAGAAAGGCTCTGGCCCAGATGAGAGAGCTCTTGCAGAAGATCCTGGAGGGCAAATGCAGTGATTCCTCTAAGCTGGATGTGATCATAAATGAGTTCGTATCCGGAAAATATACCCACGACCATCCCTTCATGGCCGAGGACGCAAAAGCCTTGCTGGGGGATTGCGTGCAGACCGATGTGCCAGAGGAAGTATACTCCCTAATGGAGCTTTACCGCATGGAAATGGGCAGAAGCCGGCCAGGGGTGGAGTACGTGCCACTGGTGAGAGATCGGAAGTAAAAAAGTACAATGATGGACGGGGGATAGTCCATCATTTTCAAGCTATCTGCTTTCCTGCAGCCGGTCCCCACATAGCGTTGTAGATCTCAGTGACCTTGACCATGGCGCAGGCCTTGGCTGGGAGCTTGTTGTTGACTCCGTGCACCCAGGATTTCATGGCCTCATAGTCCACTCCCTCCTTGGAGACTGTGACAGTGCCCTTGATCTGGAAGGACTTCTTGGTCTCGCCATTATAGCACAGGACTGATATCTTGGGATTCTCCTCCAGGTTCTGAGCGGTCTTGTAGAAGAAGTTGTCCGCAATCATCAGCGTCTCATCATCTATGATCTTGAGCAGTCCCACAAATACCACATTCGGGACTCCCGATTTGCTCGCAGTGGCAATAGGAACCGGCTTTTGCTTCTCCAGGGTTTCTTTCACATCGGCTGGCATTTTAACCATGATAATTCACCTTTGTGCTAATAGAAGTCCGCATTCAATAAATACCTGAGCTTCAATATTATATCTCATTTAATTTTTTAATTCATTCTCCATCATTGCCGCTTATCCCGGCAGGCAGAGAGGAAGCTGGCCGGAAATCCTCGAAAGGATGCGCTGTGAATATGCGAATAGCTGGCCACCAGGTTTCCTATATGAATGCCATCCAAACCATCTGCAATTCCCGTGCCACGCTCCAGCCGAATGGCATACTCCACCCTTGCCTTCGGATCGATCAGCATCTCCGAATGATGGAACTCATGGCCCATGATGTACTCGCCCGCCCTTCCCAGAGGCGAGGCTTGGGCCAGATGACCGTGCACATAGCTAACTGTACGCCTGGCCCCCCTTCTGGCTTTTCCTGGAATAAGGCCCGCCATCTCCCTGCGTTCTCCATCCCACTCGATCTCCCTGCCCAGGTACATCAGCCCGCCGCACTCCCCAAAAATGGGGATATCCTTTTCGTGCGCCTTTTGGATCGAGCTCTTGAAACTCTGGTTTTCGGACAGCTCGCGAGCATAAATCTCTGGATACCCCCCGCCTATGTAGATCCCGTCTACCTCTGGCAGAGAAGCGTCATGCACCGGGCTGAAGGGGACTATCCTCGCTCCAGCCAGCTCCATCAGCTCCAGGTTGTCGCGGTAATAGAAGTTGAAGGCCTCGTCCTGAGCGACGCCTATGGAGAGATCCTTGCCGGAATCGTTTTTCAGATAAAGGTCTGGTTCTACCTCGGGCAAGGGCTCGGCTTCGCGGGCTATCTCCCTGATTCTATCCAGATCCAGGCCTTCCTCCACGATCTGCCGGATGCGGTCCACCCTCTCCTTGAAGCCCTCGTGGCGGGTCTTCCCCTCCATAACCGGCACCAGGCCCAGATGGCGCATGGCCAGGTGCATATCCTCATTGCGCCGGATAGTGCCCACCACCTCCACCTTTGCATAGCGTTCGATCTCCCTAGTCGCCTTGTCCGCATGCCTTGCAGAGCCTACTTTGTTCAGTATCACCCCCCGGAACTGAACGGCAGGATCGTAGTCCATATACCCCTTGACCAGGGCAGCACAGCTGCGGGTGATGCTGCGCGCGTCCACCACGAAGATGACCGGCACTCGGAGCATCTTGGCAATCTGAGCGGTCGAGCCGAGATCGCCCTCATATCCCTCGTAAAGGCCACGCACCCCCTCGATCACCGCCACATCCGCCCCCTGCGCAGCATGGGCATAGATCTCGCGGACGGCAGCTTCGTTCATCAGATAGCCATCCAGATTGCGGCAGCTTCGGCCTGTGATCCAGGTATGATAGCTGGGATCGATATAGTCCATGGCCACCTTGAAGGGTTGAACCTTCAGATTCCGGCCCCGCAAGGCGGAGAGCAAGCCCGCTACTATGGTCGTCTTGCCGCTGGAGCTTCTGTCCCCTGCTAAGAGGATACGGGGACAGTCTGCCCTCATTTTTATGCCCATCTCAAGCCACTCTCCCTTGCTTTTGCTTCTCGCTTTCTTTTGCTTCTTCTTTTCACTCCTCAGAGCCCAGATCGCGGGAGAGCTCTCTCAGCCTCTCATCGCTAAGAGGTTCAGGGATCCTGGCCTCTCCGCCGGACATGATCTCCCTTGCCAGGGCCCGGTAGACAGCGGCGATCTTCGAATCGGGCGCGCCCTCGATCACAGTCACCGTCCTCCTCTCGCACTGCTGGACTATCGGCTCCTTGGGAATGAAGGCCACCATCCGGCTGTTCAGCTCCTGGGCAAACTGGTTGACTATCTCGCGCTCTCTTTCTCCAGCTGCCTCGCGAGAGTTGCATATCACCCCTGCAAGAGGGGTATTCAATCGCAGGAGGCCTTTGCTGATATTGTTCGCCGCATAAAGGGGCATGTACTCCCCTGAGGTTATGATGTAGGCCTGGCTCACCAGCCCTTTCCTGATGGGAGCGGAGAATCCCCCGCAGACGATGTCCCCTGGCACATCATAGAGCACCAGATCCACCTCCTCCATCGCTTTTGATACCTTCCGCAAAAAATCAATGGCAACGATTATGCCCCGTCCCGCGCATCCCACGCCTGGCTCGGGCCCGCCCACCTCAATGCACCTGACTCCTCTGAAGCCCTGATGGACCACATCCTCCTCTTTGAACTCTCCTCCCTTGAGGATGAGGTCCATCATCGTGGGAATTCTCCTTCCTATGAGGGTGATGCTTGAGTCGCTCTTCGGATCGCAGCCCACCATTAAAACCTTGTGGCCTTCCTCGGCACAGGCAGCAGCGATGTTCGAGGCAGTGCACGACTTGCCGATACCGCCTTTGCCATATATCGCAACGTGTTTAATAGATGACATCTTACTCCGGTTGGTTTGTGGTTTGCCATAGGATATACAGCTTATCCAGGACAGGTTCACAGAGAGGTGAATGAAATAAAAAAGATCTGTTTCATAGTTGCGCTTCTGGCTGCAGCAATAAGTATCAGCCTTTTTTGCGGTGCATGGGCACAGGACGCAGCAGAGTTTGCTACCGTTCGAGGCAATCTCAGCTACGGCGATGGAACTTGGCGAGCGAACGACTTCGGCTGGTTCTATTATGATCTGGATGAGGACGCAGGTGGAGAAGAGCTCCAGGTAAAAGATGTGGTTGGAAGAACAGCGAAAAAAGGCGATATCACCTATCTCTCCAGGCCATGGTCGAAGCATTTTGATTATGCTCCCTGGGGGTCCTATGAGGTTTTAGCGCTATTTGGCAAGCTCTATCTGGCCAGCTATCCTGATAGTTCTTTTACCGATGAGGTCAGCTCCCTGGCCAAAGGAGAGCTTAGGGAGATATTAAGAGACGAGGATACCGAATATACTCTGACCTATAATACGACTCTTCCTCTCGCTCAGGGCTATTCCCTGACCTTGGGCGGGATCTCTGAGAAGAACGACGTTGTGAATTTCGCTCTCTATAAAAATGAAAAGCGCGTCTACGACTCAGTGGTGAGCATTGGCGAGGACTTCGTCTATAAAATGGGTGATGTACCTGTCATCCTGGTCCATCTGGCCAATGCCATGGGCAGCGAAGACGGTGGATTTGCCGAGGTGAACGGCATCTTCCAGACCAGTGACAGTCCCATCGCCAAGCTCGTCGAGGGAGGAATCCTGGGAAATATGAAGCTTGAAGATCTATCCGAGGAGGGTCTGGAATTTCGAAATGCCGTTGATATAAACCTTAAGAGAGACTCATCGGTATTTTTAACCCAGTATCTGCTTTTGGTCGTCCTCGATCAGCCTACGCTTATATATTATCCTGTGGGCATAATCTTCGAATACGGGATCCAAGAGATAAGAGGACCAGCATTCAGTGCCAGCACTCAAATCCCAGTGAAGCTGGGAGATTATGATTCTTCTGTCACCGCCAGATGGAAATCATTGAATTACAGCGGATTTTATTTTGATCCAGAGGATATGCTGGGGGATGAGACCCTGGTTCTCTATTCCGTCCAGGACAGGAGGGTATCTCCGCCATCCAATCCTGTTGTGTATGAAGAGAATAATACTGCATTTCAGAAGGGCTTCCAGTATACCACGCTCCTTGAGCCCAAGGAATTTGAGTTCAAGCCCTGGGGATACTATTTAGTTATAAATTTCCTGGGGATGCAATGGTTTGCAGGATACGACAGCAGCCTGGCGGGCACAAAAGCCTCAAAGAGCTTGCTGGAGAAGGAGTATCTGGGCAGAGTGCTCATCGATGAAGAGTACCAGGGTGTCGCATTTGTTGGCAACTATTCTCTGCAGGAAGGCTATGAAATCCGTATTCGCGACCTGGAAAACGATAGCATTTTCCTGGAGCTTCTGAAGGATGGAGCATCGATTGAAGGCTCTGTGGTAAGATCCAACTCCACCTATATCTATGAGAAAGATCTGGGCGATGTCGACGACCTGCCGATCATAATGGTACACGTAGACAATGTTTTCAACAACATATCCAAGGGTTTTGCCACCATCGATGCCATCTTCCAGATATCTGATCAATTTATCATTCATGTGGAGGAGGGCAATGGCATTGGAGAGATGCAGATTGTGAACGTCGATCCACGTGGCATATGGATGGTCAACGATGACTATATCAATTTGAACCGCGACTCGACCGTCTCCTTGGCTCCAATGATGAATATCCGGGTGGCAGACAACGATACCCTGCGGTACTATCTTTATACTCAAGAATATATCGTGCCATCTCCAAGCCCTCCAACCATAATTGTGCCAGACAATGTGACCTCAAAGACCCCGGCTAGCTTCACCATGATTGAGCAGGCGGCAGAGATAAGAGAGGTCACTGTGGAGATTGTAGACTCCTCAAACCGGACGGTCTTTTCCAGAGATATCACAAACTTCGGCCAGGGATCGGGCGAGTTCTGGATGTATAACTGGGTTTGGAATGCTACAACCCTTCAGCTCAGCGACGATAATGGCCGGATTATGGACGTGGGGGAAAATCTGGTGCCAGCATTGCTGCGCTTGAATCAGTCCTCTCCAGAAGAGCAGGTGGGGGTATACTTCAATTCCGCTGGGAGGATCGGCAGGATACTGAAAAGCGATTCAATCTACTATGTGTCCAGAAGCGAGTATGAGAAGCTGAACGTCACCTCAGATTACGATTCAATGCTGGCCAATGAGACCATCAGGAGGAATTTTATCAAGATCGAGCTCGATCTGAGCACTCTGAGGTTCCAGGATATTGTTAACGGCAGACTGGACCCCAGCGCCAAAAATCATACCTTGCATGGTACGATTGACTCTCTTGAGCCTCATGTGAGAGTGGCAGGAGCAGAACCCGGCCGGTATGAGCTGAGGGTGAGGATAGAGAATGCTGTCAATGCTATTCAGACAATGGGCGATTTCTTCAATGTCTCTCGCGCCCCCATGCGCGGCATATCCCTGGGCTCAGCAGAAATTTCTGCGGGTGAGACTGCCTCCATTCCAGTCGAGATTCCTTCATCCTCTGTGGAAAGATGGATCAATTTGACATACGATTCAAACAATGCTCAGGCTCTGGGCATCTCGGGCAATTGCAGCCCCTCCTGGCAGCTTGAGGAAGCCAAGGATTTGATGAGAATCACCTTCCCTGCCAACTGCAGCAAGGCGGAATTGAGCTTTAAAGCGATTGAGCCGAATGAGATAATCGATATCAATGTAACTGGATGGAGCGGTTTTGAGCCGGAGGATATCACCAACGGCACCATAACCGTTCTTGCTGGAGAAGGTGCTGCGGATAAAGCCAAGAAGAGCAATGGTCCTGGTTATGCCACATTTCTTCTGGCTATTGCCCTTGCTTTCTATCTGAGGAGCAAGAGCTAGGCAAGATACCAGGGCAGGCCTCCCTGGTTATTCTTTTTCTGCAATTCGATATTATTTTTCAGAGTCTTTCCAGGCCCTTCTGATCGCTCTGCCTAACGCGGTGCTCATGGCCTCGATCTTGCTCATATCATCCCCACCTTCAGCGCTGATGACCAGGGTGAAACCTCCATTGTAAGCCAGAGCGCGTAGGAAGTGTCCGAAGTTCTCCAGAGTCATGCCTCCTGCGCTCTCGCTCTTAAAGCTGAACTCGCCCCGGTATCCGGTCTCGCCGAAACGAACTGCGGCCACTGCCAGGGCAGTGCTCGAAGGCACAGTTGAGCTGCCAATGCCGCTTTTTTTTGCCTGAGCAATCGCCTTTCCCAGGGTGATTCCCGTGTCCTCAATGGTGTGGTGGTCGCCGGTAACAGAATCTCCCCTGGCCTTGATCCTCAGATCGAAATTAGCTCCTTTCCCCAAAGAGGTCAAGATCATGTCCAAAAGCTCAATTTCCGTTTCGACATCTATCCTGCCTGAGCCTTCCGTCTCCAGGACTACATCGATGCATGTCTCTTTCGTCTCTCTCCTACTCAACTGCAGCATGACACTCCTCTCTCCCCTTAAAACTTAAGCTCGTCGATCCGGAGGATGAAGACCCAAAAGTCGTGCAAAAGGAGTTCGTTTGAGAAAGAGATTCAAGAATAGGTTTTTAATCGATATCATCTTAGCTCTTCCTCTTGCCAGAGTAGAGGCGAAAATATGAACAGATCTAACGAACTGGAAACCACACGCTTTGCCCTTCGCGAGATAGGCGCAGCCGATTTAGAAACGCTGCACAGCTATTGGTCAGACGATGTGGTAACAAAATATATGAACGTATCTTTCAAAAATATCGAAGAGACCAAACAGATGGTTGATTTGCTAAATAGCCTGCCGGAGAGGGGTGAAGGTAGGCGTTGGGCCATTGTTGATAAAAAAAGTGGAGTTGTTCAGGGCAGCTGTGGTTACCATAACGTTAAAGCAGAGCACCGGCGCGCTGAAATTGGCTATGAATTGGGCAGGCGATATTGGGGACAGGGTGCCATACAGGAAGTGATGAAAGCTGTTATTAACCATTGTTTTGAAGAGCGAGGATTCAACCGAATCGAGGCCTTTGTAACAGTGGGAAACAACAGGTCTCTTAATACCCTCAAGAGACTGGGCTTTAGGCCAGAGGGGCTTTTAAGAGAATATGAATTTACTCAGGGAAGCTTCCATGACCAGGTGGTTTTTGCCCTGCTGAGAAGAGACTGGAAGTATTTCTCGAAATGAGCGATTGATGGCAGAGTCTTGAGGTCTTATCATTCTATACCTGCCACGGCGCTCCGCCGTTCCACCAATATCACATCTCGCCAGTTTCCAGCAAAATCGCCGTAGGTCGTCTTTCCAATCCTTTCACGCCTTCCAACCTCCTTGAAGCCGTGCTTTTTCAAGAGGCTTAGGCTTTGCGTATTCTCGGGGAAAATGCCCCCTTGCAGAGTCCATAGCCCAGCCTCTTCGGTTGAGCTTATGATTGCCTTCAGCAGGGTTGAACCTATGCCTTTACCTCTATGCTTGGCCGCCACGTAAATGCTTAGCTCCGCAACACCGGAGTAGATACAGCGGGTGGAGACGGGACTGAGTGCTGCCCATGCAATAACACTATCGCCATATCTGACCACTAATCGGTGCTCCCGCAAGTGGGCGCAGTTCCATTTATCCCAATCGAGAGCATCTGCCTCAAAGGTGGAATTGCCGGTGATGATGCCTTCCAGGTAGATCGAACGGACTTGCTCCCAGTCTTCCGGTTTCATGATGTTTATCAGGTGTTCCATACTCTTGTCTCCTCATAACATCGGCGTTTCTCCATGAACACGAGCCTGACGTTGGGCGACAAATCCTCTTCGTATAACTCCTGATATCCCATTCTTCGGTAGAGCCGGATATTGCTGGTGCTCTTCGTGCTCGTAAAAAGCTCGAATCTCTCTGCACAGGAAAAGGCCTCCTCTATCCGTTTCATGAGCAGAGTGCCGATCCCTCTTCCCTGATAATCGGGGTGAACGATGAGCCTGCCAACCTGGCAGGTGCCAGAATTCTGGGATGCTCTCACTGAACCGATGATTTTGTCCACACAAACCGCCTTCAGAAAGACCTTGGTCTCATACTCCGACTGGATCTCAGAAAGAGTTTGGGTGAGAGGAGGGATTGTCCAGTCGCCATTCAATTCTGCTTCGCTCTGATATGCCAGCTTCTGCAACGCCAAAACTTCGTTGGCATCGCCAGGGCTTGCTCTATCTATGAATATGACCATGCATTTCTCCCAGCCCCCGCCATGCGTCTGGCAGGCAGTGCGCACCCGGTGGAGCGAATGGCTTGCATCACAATTGCTCATCGCCTCGTCTTGATAGCTCAATGGACTGTGCCTGCTTTTCAAGAATTTCCTTGGAAGCCTCCATTGACGAAGAGACAAGATCTATTATCCCCTATCCCATTAGTTTTGGCAAGAATCGCCCTGTCTTCTTCTGATACTCAATGTACTCCTCTCCGAAAATATCAATCATCATATTCTCCTCATTCTCCACAAGGTATTGCCATATGGGATGCAGGAGCACAGCCCAAAAAATAAAAATGTGACTATTTAGATAGATGGCCAATCCAAAGTCGAATACTGATAAGGATGCGGCGTAGAGGGGGTGGCGGACATACTTGAATGCTCCTGTTGTGCAGAGCTTATTGCCTCTGTCAGCCGCGGGTAACGATTTAAAGCTCCAGACGATGATGGCCAGTGTCATGAGACAGGAGATGAAGAATGCTGAATTCAAAAGAGACTGATTATTCGATAGGGGAGGAAGATCAATTTGCCTGTTGACCCAAATGGCAATGAAAAGAAGTACAAGGCTAATCAACAATCCAACTGGACCAATGCCGAAAATCTTACTGAAGTTCGTGGGCTTCTTTTCCATATTTGGTGTCTCCTCGAAGATGCTATTAGCGACCTTGATCGCGAGTCAGCAGAGTGCTTCTGCGTCCCCTGAAGCGACTGGCTCGATATCTCCTTTGATCCGCCACACATATATGCTCTCCCCCCTTCTTGAAACACTGCTCAGGCCCCATTTCAGCGATAAGGTCGAGGTGATGGTCCAGATTCGGATGGACATGGCGCAGCCGATCGAGGAGACTGCACTTCCGGCGGTCTTCGCACTCACAACATCCATTCAGCAGTGACTACATCGAGTCGGCGGGATTGTTCTGCGATTCATTTGCCGCCTTTACAAATGGCGGCGGCAATCGAGCAAGCCCCCATGAGCAAGGCCCGCGGTGGCGCCGCAAATCGCTGCCACAGGCACTCTGGAGTCGAGGAACACGCGGGCAACTTCGATTGCCTCACGGTTCTTGCCCTCATCCCAGGCGATGCCGCCAGGCAGTATTAGCATGGCGCTGTCCCTTTGCGAAAGCTCATCAAGAGCCAGGTCGGGCTGAATGCGAATCCCACCCGTGCTCACCACCGGCGCTCTTGTTATCGCCACGCTCCGGATCCGGTAGATTCCCGATTTTTTCTGAAACTGAGGATTGTTTATCCCCGCTATCGCATAGCTTGCTTCCCAATCAGATAGATTGTCGAATACGAAGAGATGTACTTCTTGCGGTCTCATTTATGATCCCCATTTCAAGCCTCTGAAGGTTCTGCTTTAGTGCATCACACTTTTTGAGTACAGGTTTATTATCATGACACCTATAATTATCAATGCAATTCCAAGAAGAGCTGGGATATCCAATGATTGCTTATAATATAAATAGCCTATAACCGAAATTAATGAGACACCTACACCGGACCATATTGCATACACGACGCCAATATTTATGTTATCCTTTAGGGTTAAGGAAAGAAAGAAAAAGGCTACTGCATAGCCTGCAACGACTATTATCGATGGAACGATTTTTGTAAACCCGTCTGATGCTTTTAACGCAGATGTCCCGATAACTTCCCCGATTATTGCCAGGAACAAGAATAGCCACTGCATCCTGTGATATCCTCCCGCCTATCTTGGTATTCAATCGGATCTCTTCCGGCCGATCATGAGAAATATGGAGAACCGCCTCATCTCTCCAGTAATGCTCGGCTTTGCCATTTCTGCTGCATTAATACTATGAACATCATCAAATCCCACTTTCAAGAAATCCTCTTGCAGAGCCGCCCGATCAAATCCGAAATGAAACACGCCCGTGTTATCCTCATGAAATTGGCCGCCATCCAGGTCCAGATCGGAAATGCACAGATAGCTGCCTGGGGCTATGACCTCATAAAGCTGAGCCAGAAGGGGCCCTATCTCCTTTATATGGTGAAGGGTCATATTGCTCACAACGAGATCGTAATTGCCCCTCAAAGGATCGCCCTTATCCAGATCGACAAGCACGGTGCTGACGTTATCCACCTTTTGTTTGGCGATCTTCTCATTGAATATGTCGAGCATCCCCTTCGAGCTGTCGACCCCTGTGACTGAACGGACAATTGGTTGCAGCCGGAGAGCCAGCAGCCCAGTGCCGCAGCCGAAGTCCATGACATCCATGTCATCCGTCAGGTCGATCTGTTCTGATATCGCACGGACGATGTCATCCGCCAGCTTGGACCTTGCTGGATTTTCGTCCCATTTGGCTGCCTCTTTATCGAAGTCCCGCTTTTCAGCGCTCATTGTGTTCTCTTCCTCGCATGCCGACAATTTAGGCATTGCGGCATGTGAACGCATGGCATCTCGCAGTACTTTGGTCATATCCGTCTTTCTTTGCTCTTATGAAATACTGCAAGAGGCAGATCATGTAGGCTCAAGCGCTTGATTGGGTTTCGCTTTGCCTTTAACGAGGCTGTGTGAGGAAATCATCTGCCGCAATGGCGAAGATATCGGGCGAATCCTTGTGAACCTCATGGCCTGCAAACGGAATATTGAGCAGTCCCGAGCCTTTGACAAGGCTGCGCAGTTCGCCCGCCTCTCTCAAAGAGAGCAGCTCGTCGTCATCACCACGAACAATCAGCAGAGGGCATTTGATAATCTGAACCGCTTCTCCTGGATAGCCGGTTGGCCCTAAGTCCGTCCATAGTCCCACAACCTTTTTCACCAGGGCATTGAAATCAGGATTGGGATTTACTTTTTCATAGTACCTCACGGAATCGGGAAACATCTCCATCCACATATCAGCGGTCAGACCAGCCAGCATAGAGAATGAGGGATCATCTTCTTTGAGGCGCCACTGGGCGCCTAATGTAACGAGCTTTTGTACCTTCGAGTTCTCCTCCGCGGCCATCCGATAGCCGACGATGCCGCCATCACTAAATCCGATGATTGAAACAGAAGAGATGTTCAGGTAAGTCAATACAGCTTCGACATCCGACTGATATCGTGCGTAGCTCAATCTCGCCGATCCTGTTGTGGACCTTCCGTGTCCACGAAGGTCGATACCGATAAAGCTAAATTGCGATGGAAGTCTTTCGAGAATGCCATTGAAGTCAATTATAGAACCAAGGCCACCATGAAGCAGCAAAAGAGGCTGGCCATTTGGATTTCCTGCAGTCTCAAAGTAGATACGGGCATCTTCAATCTGCAAATGCTGTCCATTCAAGTGATTAAAGCATTTCATTTCTGATTCCTTTCCAATCCCTTCTTAAATCGATCTCACTAATGCGTTCAGTGACTCTGCAACCTCAACCAGCTTATAGCAGTCAATGAGATCAGGCGTATCCAGGGAGGTGTGGGTCACAGTCTTCATCAGGTCGGCCATACGCTCAGACGTGAAGGCCATGGATGGAACCTGATTCTGCGCGAAAATCATATGATCTCCATTAAACCATTGCTCGCCAGACGCTAGGCTATTGAATCGCAAAAAGACATCTTCAGCCTTCTTCTCAAGCGAAAGAGGGCATTCGTAGAATGAGTATGCTGTTCTCCCAATTTTATAGCCAACATCATCGATGTTAATGGCAAGCATGATTTTGGGCATTTCAGTTCCGTATCGCTTCAGATAATCCATCTGGCCGCCCGCACTATAGTGGTCTTCGCCATTTAAAGCGACGATTTCAATGCAGTTCTCTCCACGATAGTCAGATAGCATCTGCGCACAAAGGAGCAATACGATTATGCCAGATGCGTTGTCTGAAGCACCGGGGGAGCCTTCGTATGCATCGATGTGTGCAGTGATAACAACCTTTCTCGGTGCATTGGAGTTTAGCCGGGCAATTATGTTTGTAGCCCTCGATGAAATCCGGATGGCATCGATCTTAAGCCGAAATAGACCATGCGTTATCGCCAGGATGTCTCCCACGATATCCTTACAGTAAACGCTTGGGATATCGAAATCTCCGTCGACGATTAGCGGAAATGGGTATAACGCCCCAGCCTGTTCCGGTTTTTTCTCGGTAGCGGTGATTATTCCCGCTGGCTTGCGGCTCTCCAAAAGGGCAATTATCTTTTGGTGATGCTCTGGATTGTAGAAGACGAAATTCTTCGGCATCAACTGCTCTTTGCATATTGCGCCCTTAATCAGCAGAATTTTTCCCTCGCAGTCGATGTTTTCCAGCTCTTCTATCGTTGAGACGGCGATCAGTTCCGCCAGGGCATCGCAGCCCATTGTATAGGGACTTGCATAGACCTCGTAAGCTTCTTCCTGGGACAATATTGCGCCATTACATATATGGTCCAGGCACTCAAAAGGAGTGGCATCAACTTCATATCCATAGGCACGGACGGTATTTGCAAAGAAATCCGTTGCGTCACGATTTCCCAATGATCCCGTCCGCCTATTCGGTTTCACATTGCATAAGAAATCGAGGTAGAACCGAGCTTTTGCAGTATAATTATCCTTGTTCATTTTATTTTCTCCCAGATCAATCCGTTCCTTCTATTGCCGTCTCAAACGACTTCAATGGTCTAATGGACGCTTAAATGGAAACGACGGTTTCGCAAGGAGAGGTTAACGCCTCATAGGGAACGCAGATTCCCAACATCTATATCCGTTGCCAGACACACGCCCTGCGAAACGCTTGTTTTTTTTATTCACCGCTTAGCTACATAGATCGCAGAGTGCCCTACCCTTCGAGGATGGCGAAAGAGCGTTTCTTGAACACTCCGGAGAACTGAGATGAGACTGGCTTAAGGCTATTTCAAGTCGATCTGAGCACTGCGAAGATAATCATACAGGTAATCATACAGGGGGGGATAATTCACCCTCTGCTTGAAGGTACCTCTTGATACCATATGCTCATGAGAGACAGCCCAATCAAAGCCACTTCATTGCGCCGTATAGCCGCCGTCCACGGGATAGAATCCCCCGGTCGAGAATGTGCTTTGGTCAGAGAGCAGGAATGCTACCAAATAGGCCACTTCTCTCCGCTCTGCTAGCCGGCCCATTGGGTGCGATGCAGCGAATTGAGTGAGGATTTCTTTGGGCGTTTCACGCATTTTTGGAGTGTCAACATAACCGGGCCCAACAGCATTTATCCTCAGGCCCTTGTCTGCGAACTCGAGCGCGGCCGAGCGGGTCAGGCCAATGACGCCGTGCTTGGCAGCCGTGTAGGGAGCGAGCCCGGCCAGACCAACAACGCCATTCCCGGAAGACATGTTCACAATGGCCCCTCCACCGCTGCTGAGAATTGCCGGAATCTCGTATTTGAGACAAAAGAACACCCCTGTAAGATCCGTCTCTATTACATCGTGCCAATCACAAATGTCATAATCGGGGATTGTGATGCCTCCAGGTCCTGTAATACCTGCATTATTGACGGCGAGGTGCAATGCACCGAAGCGTTCCAGAGTAGTGTCGATCAGGTTCTTGACAGAGCGGGGATCTCTAACATCTGTCTTACATACATAGACGCGCTTGCCGGTAGGGTCAAGTCCGTCACTCACCACTCGTGCCTGCTCTTCATGACGGGCGGCAATCACTACCCTGGCACCTCGTTTAAATAACTCCTCGGCTATAGTCTCCCCCAAGCCGGTTGACCCACCGGTCACTATTGCTACTTTGCCGTCGAACTCCATCGTTCCACCTTAAACCAAATTCTAGTGTATCAGTTCCAAAATAGCATAGCAGCATTTAATGCTATGTACTGCCCAAGACCGGAAAAGAAGAGATGGTCTCCCGAGGAACAGCTCCTGCAGCTGGACGCTGGATGCCGGTGGTCTGGCGATGCTGATTTCAATGGTGCTAAGAATATAGCTTTCTTGGGCCGCTATGTAGACCGGCCTGGAGGCTCGGAAGGACTTCCAAGTATCAAGGCAGTCCTTTCAGGGCTACTGAAAGCTCCGATCTTTAGGCCGGAGTAGTTTACATTCGCTCCGCGCATTCCTTGTGCTTATCTCCTCTGAAACGAGAGATGTATCGCATGGAATTCGAACTGCATCCTGCGATCATCATCGAGAGCAGAGCCTTTGCAATACTAGTGGCTCCATTGCAGATGCTGATCGAGTCCCTCAACGATCATCTGGGCATCGACAGGTATCAGGTCCTCTACATCTGCGGAAACTACTCTCGCGTCCTGAGCAGACTGGATCGCAGGTTTAGAGATCTGGAGGTAAGAAGGGCATTTACCGTCTTCCAGCTGCTAACCGTCCTGGAGGAGAGCCACCACACCTTGATGATCCTGGAGCATGATCCCCTGCTTTACGAGGGGGCTGGAGAGATGGTGGAGTATGCATCTATGGCCATGAGAGAGGCAGCGAAGGGCAGCATTTTGCTTCTCTATTCCCCCACCTCCGATCCTTATTTAGAGAAGATGATGACTTATGCCGACAGAGTATTCTGCTTCGCCGAGGGGCCTTGTGCTGCGCCACGGCTTTCTGCAAAGAATAATCGAAAAACGCAAGCCAGTTCCACTGGCCAGACCACCCTGGAGAGCTTCTGATGGGCCGAAGCTTTGAGAGCGTAAGAATGGGGGTAAACGACCTATCTCTTCGCTGGTCCAAGGCCGGTCGAGCTTTAAAGAAGGAGGATCAGTCCTATGCAAAAGAGCTTGCCGACATGGCAAAAAAGCACTCAAGCGAGGCATTCTACGCTCTGGACGATCCTCTGGAGGCGGCGGTATTCTCAGTGCTGATCGAGCTGCTGAAAGATAGAGAAATCTATAAGCAGGATCCCGTAAAATAAGTGCTTATGAGAAGAGAGGATTCCCTGAAAGATTCCCAAACGAATTCCAAAAAGAAACTGACGCCGCTGCAGTTTCATGTCACCCAGCAGTGCGGCACCGAACCTCCCTTTCAAAATGAATTCTGGAATAATAAACGACCCGGCATCTACGTAGATGTGCTCTCAGGAGAACCCCTGTTCAGTTCGAAAGATAAGTTCGACTCCGGTACCGGCTGGCCGAGCTTCACAAAGCCCCTGAAGGAGGATCGCATCATTGAGAACGTCGACACCAGCTATAATATGAGGCGGGTTGAGGTTCGCAGCAAAGACGCAGATTCCCATCTGGGCCATGTGTTCGATGATGGTCCTGGGCCGACAGGATTGCGTTATTGCATCAACTCCGCATCCCTCCGCTTTATACCGGCTGAGGATCTGGAACGGGAGGGCTACGGAGAGTATCTCAGCCTCTTCCGGGAGGATGAGGCTCGATCTGGGCATATGGAGAGTCCCGGGAAGGACGATCCAGACTATGAGCTGGCCACATTTGCCGCAGGCTGCTTCTGGGGGGTGGAAGCTCGCTTTCAGCAGGTTCGCGGGGTGCTGGAAACAAAAGTGGGATATACCGGAGGGACTGCTCCCGATCCGTCCTACGCACAGGTTTGCACAGGAACTACTGGCCACGCTGAGGCCGTGCAGATAAAGTACGATCCGAAGGTCGTATCCTACAGGGAGTTGCTCTCCATATTCTGGCGGATGCATGATCCCACCACGCCCAACCGTCAGGGTCCTGATATCGGCACTCAATACCGCTCTGCAATATTCTACCATAATGAGGAGCAAAGAATAGCAGCAGAGGAATCCCGGGAAGAGTATGATCGATCTGGAGCCATTGCAAGAAAAGCAGTCACCCAGATCGTTCCTGCATCAGAATTTTTTGAGGCGGAGGAGTATCATCAGGATTATTTCGCAAAGCAGGGGTCAGTACCCTGCCATGTATTCAGAAGAAAATAAGGCCGAGAGGGTAGCCTGCAATTCCCCGATCCCTCTGTTTTTGCGTTTTGAGTGAAAATCATCTTATCTTCATGCCTAAATGGCCGTTGATTTATCCTATCGTCATGCGGCCATGTCTTCGATTTTGATATTTATGTTGCCCATCATTGTGTCTATATGTGCCGTGTTTTCATATATCACACATCAGGGCAAAAATATCACTACCTTCACCATCCGCCCGCCTTGTGATCCAATTTTATAAATGCTGTTTATCAGCGGGTCTGGTACATGCGTCAGCCTGACGGAACCGGATGCATTATAGAACAGCGTTGAGTGCAGAGAAGGAGATGCAAAAAGTTGCTACTCCTCGATTTTAATTCCATGGTTCTCGAAGAACTCTCTTAGCGCCTCTTCTATTACCTGGCTTTGAGCGCGCATGCTGCTTTTGGCTTGAACTGTATAGATCTTCAAGGCTTTTGCTATTGGTTCTGATAATGTCAGAGTAGTCTTTGGCATAATGTTTTTTAAACCGGTTCTTGCACATATATACTTTATGGTATATTGATTTATAGCTCATTATATGAGATGCAAAGGTCTGCCTGAGGCAGATGTCATCTATCATCCCAGAGAATTGATCCGATTCAGGGATTTTGCTTCACTCCAATTCAGGGATTTTGCTCAAGGTCAAAATAGCCATGATGGTATGAGCAATTAAGACAGATTGATCTCATTGTCCACATCCCATCAAGAGCAGAATTATATTTATAATAAATTATATTTTATATTATGTAAATATTGGCTCCAAAAGTCTTAAATTTAAAGAGAGTCATAGGCATTAATAAGCTGCCATCGTCTTGATTGATTAAGCCTTCATCCGGATATATTTTGCGCCGGTCAGGGTTCTTCATCATCGATGACAAGGCAGATAAAGATACTAATGGGAGTGGACAAAATGGTGGATTTATTATATTTGGCAGTGGTATTCTTTGCAATAGCACTGATCCTGGGAGTGCTCGGCTGGCGAGGCGCAGGAATATCTATGGATATCGCTAAATGGCTTGTGATCGCATTCATCATTCTGGCAATATTATCGCTTGTATTTGGGGGCTCAATCAACCTGGCGACATTGCTTCTCGCAGCCTAGACTCTCTGGTTCATCGAATCTATGCCTGTCCGGAGGGGTATGGCCTTACATCCTCTCCGCCAGGCAAAGAAAACTTCATCAGCCCCTCATCATTCTGCATAATTTTTACAGCAATCGACTCGCATAGTCCTGCGAGTATCTGAAAAGCTTATCAACCAAGAGCGAGTGGCAAGAGATATGAGACTCAACAATCAAGCCAAAGTTGGTCTGGCAACTGTCGTCTGCCTGCTCTTGCAGGGATATATCTTCACCTACGTCCTATTTGTGGAGCCTCATCCTTTGGTCTCTATTTTGCCCCTTTTCCCGTACCTCGCTTATGTCTATGCACGGGGAAAGAGAACCTGGTACTTCAATAAGCCCCTCTACTGGATAGGACTAGTTGCGATGGTGACCGTGCTGGATATTCTGCCTTTTGCAGTGGCAGCCAAGCGCTTTTGATACCGCCCAAAAAGCGGGGCTAAACCGGGCGAAAAGCTATTATCCTGAATCAGCCCAAGGGGGCGCTCGTGCACAGAGATATAAGTACCGAGACTATAATCACCATCACAGGCTTTTTAGGGGCTATTTTGCTCCTTTTAGGCGGTGTAGTCTTCAGATAGCACCCGCTATTCATTGAGAAAAATCCAGGACCTGAAACTCACTTCTTGGGCAGGTTGGCTCTTCGCTGAATAATGTGGGTGAGTTAAGTCAGAGAATATGGCCTCTGTTCCTCTGTGTCTCTGTGGTTAGGTCATAGCATAGCGGTTCACCACAGAGGCACCGAGACACAGAGAATTAGCGATTTAAGTTCACCCATACAAAATAGCGAGGAGCCGGCAGGTTTTATAAGCACATCCCAAAACTTTGGACTTTTGTCTCGCCGTAATGTGGGACACCGTTGTATTAAAGTATATTTATAGATTGAAGCGAAGCTCAAATTCAATTGTCAAAAGCGAAGGGTAGATGTAGCATCATTTCAGATTGATATAGCAGGAAATTCGAGGAGGTTAAGTGATATTAGAAGAGCTATAGGTCAATTAATCCCTAAAGGTATAACTCCTCAAGGCATAACCTCCTTTGATATCTGAAGATGCCTTTTACCAGAAGGTGATGATATGAAAGAGGATGGCATTGAAGAGTACGAAAAGGCTCTAAAGACATGCGAAAGGATGCTGACCTTCGAGATGGATATTGCCCAGGAGAGCAATATCTTCAGGAAGATCGGCGATATCTACCTTGAGATATTCAAAAAGAACAACGATCTGCAGAGCTGTGAGCATGCCGTCCAGGCTTATCAAAGGTCGCTTGCCGTCTATACCCAAGAAAACTATCCCCATCATCGCGCCAGGGTAATGAAAAGCCTGGGATATGCCTATGCCGCCCGTTCCGATATTTTTGATCAAGGGGAAAGCCTCAAGCAGGCCATCAATTTTTGGGAGGAATCATTGGCCGTCTATTCCAGATTAAGCTATCCTGGGGATTACGCCATTCTTCAGGATGAGCTGAGCGTCGCCTATCGGAAGCTGGCTGAGCTGGGGGATGGAGTCAATAACAGCAAGATGGCAATCGATGCTGCCAAGAATGCTCTCTCGATCTACAGCCTCAAAGATCATCCCCAGGAGTTCGCGAGGGGAAAAACGAACCTGGGCAGCGCCTATCTGACCCTGGCCCAGTTCGCGGATGAGCCTGAGGATAGAATGGATAGCTGCAAGCAAGCTATTGCCTCCTACCAGGACGCCCTGCAGGTCTATGATCCGGGCCGTTTTCCGGATGAGTTCGCCCTGGTCAAAAACAACCTGGCCATAGCCTATCTGTCCCTGGCTGGGGCAGGGGATGAAAGGGATAAGATAGAGTGCTGCAGGCAGTCTATTCAGTCATGCCGCGACGCTCTTCTCATCCGAAAACGGGAAACACAGCCGCTGGCATACGCAGCATCCCAGAACAATCTGGGAAATGCCTTCCTCGCCCTAGCCGAGGAGGAGGAGAGCCTGGAGAACTGCCAGCTCGCCCTGGAGGCATTCAGGAACGCCTTGGATCTTTACCCTCGGGAGCAGCATCCAAAGCTGTATGCTGCCACTCAAAATTGCATTGGAAACGCTCACTTGGCACTGGCCCAGATTCAGAATCCCGCCGAGAACTTCCTTAAGGCCATTGGTGCTGCTCGCAAGGCCCTGGAGATATTCAATAGAGATAGCAACCCTGAAGAGTATGCAGAATCGCAGGGGATACTCTGGCTTGGCTACCTCACCCTGGCGGATATAGAATACCGGGCTGAAAACTGTCTTTTAGCTCTGGAGGCCTGCCAGGAGAGGCTGGCAGCCTTTTCCCAGGACAAATCTCTGCAATATGCCTCCTGCCAGAAAGACCTGGCCATCACCTACAGCATTCTTGCCGACACGGAGGTCTCTGTCGAGGCCAAAGCAGAGGATTGCAGGAAAGGAGCAGAAGCGGCATTAGAGGCGCTTAGTATCTACAATGAATCTGAGCATCCAATTGAGCATGCTGAGGCACAGCTCCTCCTATGGGCGGCATACTCTGCCCTGGCTGAGGTCGAGGAAAAGGAGGAGAACTGCCGCAAGGCTATTGATGCCTGCCAGGCCGCCGTTCGGATCTATGAAGCATCCCATCCGACAGAGCATGCAGATGCTCTGAAGAGCCTGGGCTACAGCTTTATCACCCTGGCGGAGGTAACAGATAAGGCGGAAAACTGCAGGAGAGCAATCGAAGCATGCTCTGCTTCCCTGGAGCATTACCAAAAAGATGAGGCACCAAGAGAGCATGCTGAGATCTTAAGAGACCTGGCCTTCGCTTATGTCACCATATCTGAGGTGGAGGACAGAGAGGAATGGGTCAAAAGGGCTCTGCGGGCTTATAAGAAGGCCACCAGGATATTCGAGGGGCTTGCCCAGGAGCTTGAGGCAGAAAGAGACCCGGAAGCTGCAGAAATGCGCAACGATGTCCAGAGATGCCGCCGCTCCATGCAATCATGCAAGGGCATACTCAAGGCCAGCAGGAAGAGGAGATCAGAGGATCAGATATTGGAAAGCAGGTAGGCATGAAAGAATTAGCAGAGAGCGATAAGATGGAGTACTTCCGCCGCTCCTATCGGTCAGTGGACGGTCTTTGGTTCATGATGATCGAGAAGAAACGGGGATTTGATGAAGCGCTGGAGCTGGACGAGGCTGTCTGGCAGGTTCTGCCCAAGATCCAGGCCCGGGCAATCAAGTCAATGCTGATGCTGGACTATGGCCTTGATGGGCTGAAGGAGGCGATTGCTGCTCGTCTGGCCCTGGAGGAGTTCGACTACGAGCTGAAAGAAGAGGAGAGCGGATTTGTAGTTGAGATCCGGCGCTGTCCCTGGCATGATATAATGGTCCGGTCAGGCAGAGAATCGCTCTCAGAGAAGGTGAGCGAGGTCATCTGCCAGGCGGAGAACTCTGTCTGGGCGCAGGAGTTCAGTTGCAAGGGCGTCGAGGGGGAAGGTATGGAGATAAGGTTCGAGAGGCAAGAGAGGCTTTGCCAGGGAAGCAACAGATGCAGGTTATGGTTTGGCCGGTAGAATGAGCAAAGACATTCTTGTCCACTCTCGATTGCCGATTTTGCCTGGAGGTCAGCGCCAATCATTTTGTATCGTCGAAGGTTATCTTGATATGGCTTCCATCGCAGAAAGGCTTTTTCCGGGAGGCTCCGCATCTGCAGAGGGCAAAAGCCCCTTCTGCCATCTCATTGCCATCTGAATTGAATAGACGGCAGTCTCCTTCAACCAGCAGGGGACCGTTCTTCACCACCTTGATAGAGGCGTATCGCTCATTTGATGCATTTTTTTCAGATGATTCAGGTGCCTTTTCTTGATAGCTCAGAGCGCCGGAAGGGCAGCGATCTATGACCTTCATTATCTGCGCAGGACTTGCGCCCTGCATATTTATCCAGGGCCTGCTGTTGTGGTTGAAGACCTGGGGCAGTCCGTTCACGCATTCCTTCGCATGTATGCATTTTTCCGGATTCCACCGCACAATCAGCCCATCGCAGGAGTACTCCTTCATTGCCTATAGCTGGAGCCTCTTTCTACTTGGATCTTCCGATATGGAACTATTTCTTACAAATTTTTAATATGTATTTCATTCTACTGATCGAACGTTTTTTATTCTCTTATGAGGGTCCGAATTTGCTCTTTCCAAAAGGATTTATATCTTAGACCGCAGAAATGGTCAAATGTTTCATCTGTTGGAGTGATCTTTATGGGAATTATAAGCGAGTTCAAGGAATTTGCAGTGAAGGGCAACGCCGTGGATATGGCGGTAGGCATCATTATAGGCGCTGCATTTGGCAGCATAGTCAATTCGCTTGTGAATGATATTATCATGCCTCCAATTGGCATGCTGACGGGTGGCATAAACTTTGCCGATATGTTCATAGCTTTGGACGGTGAGGCCTATGCTAGCCTGGCAGAGGCACAGGCGGTATCAGCGCCGACCATCAATTACGGATTATTCATAAATGCGGTTATTTCTTTCATCATCGTGGCATTTGCGGTGTTCATGCTGGTCCGGCAGATAAATGCCCTCAAAAGGCAGCCTGCACCTCTTGATCCAACCACCAAGGAATGCCCATACTGCAAAGAGACCATTGCGATAGGAGCCATCAAGTGCAAGCACTGCACCGCTGATTTAAAGTAAATCTATAGTTCGTTTTTCTTTTCTTTTTATATTTCTTTTTTAATTATTATATCGATCCTCAATATTCAAATAACGTGACTACCTTCAGTGCCCTCTGTTCTCCGTTCAGGGAAGCTATAAATAACCTTTATTATCCTGTCTTATGAAAATGAGAAAACGGCCCATAATCTCGGGGAAATGCATGAATTTGGAGACAGACCGGGCGCACCATCCTGCAAGGGTAGTAGTTCATGTTGATTGAGATTCTGATCATACTAATTCTCATATTAGTCAACGGCGCCTTTTCCATGGCGGAGATGGCAGTTGTCTCCTCGCGCAAGGCCAGGCTCCGTCAGATGGCAGATAGTGGAGATAAGGGTGCTGCCGTCGCTTTAGAGCTGATCAGCAACTCCAATCAGTTTCTTTCCGCTGTTCAGACTGGGGTAACCTTAATGGCCACACTTATCGGGGCTTTCGGCGGCGCGACCTTATCCGATGAGCTGGCGGGCTACTTGCTTGGCCTTTATCCCGCTTTAGCTCAATTCAGCCATGGAATTGCTCTAGCCCTGGTAGTCCTGTCGATAACCTTCGTCAGCCTAGTTATAGGCGAGCTGGTGCCAAAGAGGATAGCCCTCTCCAATCCGGAGCGGATTGCATCCTGGTCTGCATCTCCCTTAAACGCTTTTTCCAAGATTGTATACCCCTTGATTCTTCTCTTGAGCAAATCCACGGAGTTCGTCCTCCAAGCCCTGGGGGTCAATTCTAACGCTGAGCCGGAGGTCACTGAAGAAGAGATAAGAATTATGATAGACCAGGGAACGATGGCCGGGGTGATCGAAGAGGAGGAGCAGGACATCATGGAAAGAGTCTTCTCTTTGGGTGAAAGAAAGGTCAACTCCATCATGACCCCTCGGGGAAAGATAGTCTGGCTTGATATCCATGACACCCTCGCCGAGATCCAAAGGAAGACCGTCAGCGGGCCGTACACCATGTTTCCGGTCTGCAGCAAGAAGCTGGATAACGTCCTGGGAGTGATTCAGTCCAAGGATATCCTGAACTGCGACCTTAATAAAAAGGAGATTGATCTGAGGTCTTTGCTGCTGCCACCTCTATTTGTACCGGAGAGCATGAGGGCTTTGAAGGTGCTGGAGAAGTTCAAGCAGACGGGAATCCATCTGGCCATCGTCCTGGATGAGTATGGCACAGTGCAGGGGATTGTGGCACTGGTAGACCTCCTGGAGGGGCTGGTGGGAGACATTCCCCATATCGATGAGCTGGGGGAGCCCCAGATCCTGCGCAGGAGCGATGGTTCATGGCTGGTGGATGGGACGATGCCCGCGGATGACTTCAAAGAGACGCTAGACATCGACAAGCTTCCTGATGAGGATGATGGGACCTACCAAACCATGGGCGGTTTCATGATGACCCATCTGGAGAAGGTTCCCACCTCGGGAGATAAATTCGAATGGGGTGGCTATCGCTTTGAGGTCATGGATATGGATGAACGCCGGGTGGACAAGCTGCTGGTGACCCCTCTGGCCGAGGATGTGACGAGCTAAGGATCTCAGGTGGGGCAGTCTTATGTTGAATGCCAGTAAAATTGGGAGGCAAATGAAGGCGGTTTTGATACTCTCCGGCGGTCTGGACTCGACCACATTGCTCTACAAATTGCTGGCCGATGGTTATCTGGTAGATGCCCTCACCTTCAACTATGGTCAGAAGCATAAAAAAGAGATAGACTGCGCAATAGCCATCACCTCCAGGCTCGATGTCCCACATCAGATCATCGACCTCTCCACTCTGGCGGCATTCCTGGGGGAGAGCGCACTTCTGGGCAAAAAGGAGGTGCCCAGCTGCCACTATACCGAGGAGGCAGCCAGGCAGACGGTGGTACCAAACAGGAATATGATCATGCTCTCCGTGGCTGCAGGATACGCCGAGGCCCATGAGATTACAGAGTTGTTTTACGCCGCCCACAAGAACGACCAGACGATCTACCCCGACTGCCGGCCGGAGTTCGTAGAGGCTCTCAAGCCGGCAATAAGGCTGGGAACAGCCTGGAATCCCGTCGAGCTGCAAGCGCCCTTTGTGCATATGACCAAGGCGGATATCGTGAGAATGGGCCTCAAGCTGCAGGTTCCCTATGAGCTCACCTGGTCGTGCTACAAGGGAAAAGCTATGCCCTGCCGCACCTGTCCCACCTGCATAGAGAGGGAGGAGGCATTTGCCCTATGCGGTTGCAGGGATCCGCTGATAGGAATGGACAGTCATTAATTCTTGCGATCAATACCTTTATCTTGCCGGATTGCGTTGGCCGGTGATTGAATAAGATGATGGAAGGCCTAAAAGGGGATGAGAGAAGCCTGAAAGAGGATCTCTCAAATGAGACTGTGAAGTGGCAGGAGAAGGCAGAATCGCTCTTCGGCCAGCTATCCGGGGATGAGAGAATGCTGGAGAACATTTCCTCTTATCTATCCGACTCTCACCATTTTCTAAAACAGAATGATCTGATCAGAGCCTTTGAGGCGGTCATCTGGGCCTGGGCCTGGATGGAGATCGGCCTGGAAAAGAGTCTCCTGCACAGGGGCCCAGGGGAAGAGATCTCTGATCAAGATCCTCTGATAGGCAAATAGAAGGACCTCTCATGGAATACGCCAGTTCGAGCTTAAACTAACTTCAGGTTACTATTATATACTTAGACGTAGCTACATGGGCTTGAAATGAGGATTGATTACAGGACCCGCCTGGATGAGGCAGTTTCCCTGGCGGACATATTTGAGGTGGTAAAGACCTTGGTTGAAGAGAGCATGAACAAACGAAGGGGCGGCCTGATGCTGGGCATGGCGAACCTGGGAAACGATCCCCATGGCTTCCTGGGAGGCTTTTTCACCACAGGCTCCAATGTCATTGTCCTGAATAAGATACCATTGAATAGGATCATGGAGACCCGCCCTGAGCTATACAAGCCCTACGCATTCCATGTTCTTCTGCATGAGTACATACACTCCCTGGGCTACCTGGATGAGACAGAGGTGCAAGAAAAGGTCCACCAGATCACCAGAGAAGCCCTGGGCGAGGAGCACCTGGCAACGCAATTCGCCGCCAGAGCATCCGGATTCATCAAACATCTCGCCTATCCCCATGTATCATGGAAGGCGGATGATGAGGGAATCGAGCTGGTAGAGGGATTCGACCGGTCCAGCGTCTCTTATATCGCTTGAAGATCGTCCTGAGTCCCTATTCCAGCCCATTGCCCGACGACTCCTATATTCCCGCATATATTTAAGCAATCAGAGCCTTCTGATATCCGATATCATGAACAGCATGGACAGATTCGATCTCATCGTCATCGGCTCGGGCGCAGGGGCACTGGTGGCCGCTCAAGCCGCTCGCGCGGGAAGAAATACCGCATTGGTGGACCAGGGCCCCATGGGCGGAACCTGCCTTAACAATGGCTGCATCCCCTCGAAGATGCTCATCCATCCGGCAGACATGATCCGGAGCATCCAGGAGGCCGGGGCGGTGGGCGTCCATGCCCGAATAGAGAAGATCGATTTTCCTCGGATCATGAACCGCGTGCATAAGGTGGTGGATGAGGGGCGCGCCCAAATGGAAGCGACCATCAGATCAAGGGAGAATCTGACCCACTATCAAAAAAGAGCGGAGTTCATCGACGAGTATGTCCTGAAGGCGGGATCAAGAACCCTCACCGCCACCCAATTCGTCATCGCCAGCGGCTCTCGGTCTCGCGTTCCTCCCATCTCAGGCCTGGAGGAATCGGGATATATCGATAACGTATCACTTCTCAATCTGAGAGAGCCTCCCCGGAGCCTGATCATAATCGGCGGAGGCTATATCGGCTGCGAGTATGGTCACTTCTTCTCCGCTATGGGAACGGAGGTCACCATCCTGGGACGCAGCCCACGACTTCTGTGTGGCGAGGATCCTGAGATCTCACAGCGACTGCATGAGAGCTTCTCCCGCTACTGCCGGGTGGTCACGGGCTACGAGGTCTTATCGGTGGAAAGGAATGGCGAAAAAAAGGTCGTCTCTGCCAGAGGGACAAAGGACGGCAAAATCCGGCAGTTCGAGGGAGAGGAGGTCCTCCTTGCCGCAGGCCGGCGCTCTAATTCCGACCTTCTCCGCCCGGAGAGGACAGGAGTGGAAATCGACAGGCAAGGCTGGATCAGGGTGGACGAATATCTCCAGACCAGCAAAAAGGGGATCTGGGCTTTGGGAGACGCTATCGGAAAGCACATGTTCCGCCACACCGCCAACTATGAAGCCCGCATCGTAGCCCACAATATTCTCCTGGTTCAGGGAGAGGCAGAGCGGAAAGCGGCTGACTATCATGCCGTTCCTTATGCCGTATTCTCTCATCCGACGGTGGCGGGAGTGGGCATGAAAGAGAGCGAGGCAAAGGCCCGAGGCCTGAAGGTGCTGGTGGGAAGGGCGAGATACACAGATTCGGCCAAGGGGGTGGCTATGGCTGAGGAGTACGGCCTGGTGAAGGTAGTTTTAGAGGAGGAGACCGGTCGGATCCTGGGGGCGAGCATCATCGGCCCAGAGGCGCCAGAGCTCATTCAGCAGGTTGTCTACCTGATGAACACCGACCGCCAGGACCTTTCCACTGCGATGAGGTCTCAAGTCATCCATCCCACCATCAATGAGGTGCTGGGGAGGGCATTCTCCGGGCTCGAGCGCTCTAGAAACCGGGAGCAGCCCAAATGAGATCCTTCTCCCCCCGGCTGGCGGCCAGAGCCCTCTGGCAGATGCGGATTCGAAAGAGGCCTTATGTCCTCTCCCATGGGGTTAACGCCCGCTGCAACCTCAGATGCTCCTTCTGCCAGTACTGGAGAGAGCCCGGTGGAGAGATGACCAAAAAGGAGATCTTCAGGATGCTGGATGAGGCCAGCTCCTTTGGCATCGGGGTCTATAATGCCTGGACCGTCGAGCCCCTGCTCAGGGAGGATCTGCCCCAGATTCTGAGGCACGCCAAATCCCAGGGCCTCATCACCAGTCTGGTCACCAACGGCCTTCTGCTCGCCAAGAGGGCGGATGAGCTTGGTGACCTTGATTATCTCTCAGTCTCCGTGGACGGGATCAAGAGCTATCGGGAGCTGCGGGGAGTAGACCTGGAGAATATCCTGGCTGGAATCAGGGCGGCAAAGAAGGCTGGCCATGAGATTCTGATCAACTGCGTGATAAGCAGCAAAAACACGGGCGAGCTGGAGGATCTGGTCCATCTGGCCGAAGAGCTGGGCACCTGGATATCATTTGAGCCTCTGCATGAGTCCCGAGGAATTTCGGACTCGGTCTGGAAGGACCTGGGAATACGGGACAGATCTGAATATGAGAAGGCAGTGCACAGGCTGATGGATCTGAAGAGAAGCGGTGCGCCGATCATCAACTCCCTGACCTATCTGGAGATGATATCATCACTTAAGCCCGGATTCAAATGCCATGCCAGCGACATCATCCTCCATGTGGCAGCGGACGGAAGCATCGAGAACTGCCGGGTCCACACTCAATCCCTGGCCAATGTGAAGGATGGGCTGGCAGAGGCCTGGCAGGCCTCAAGGATTGGCCGGCAGGAAGCAGTCCAGTCCTGCCCTGGCTGCCTGTTCTTCGGATATGCGGAAAACAGCCTCCTTTACGAGTTCGTCCCCGAGGTTTTGAGGCATTATGAGTGGATGTAGACTCATGGATAGGGCCCGGTGGCGGTGGGTGGGACAGGATGATAAGAGAGTGAGGTTCATCCTCCAGCCAGTTCCCACAAGCTCCAGTCTTACTCTGCAGTCGCCTATTAGCCATAGGAGCTAGTCTATCTTTTGATCGATTTGTTGCGGCAGAAGCTCTAGACTTTCTAAAGTCAGTTATACATAGATATTTATGGTAAAATGCCCTATCGGAGTACAATGAGATGATGCAGAGTGGACGGAAAAGCACTGATGTTTCTGGTTATCATCACGTTATCAAGCATTATACTCTTTGGTCAATGCCAGATGGAGCAATCTGTCATCGCATTCCCTGATCCGAATCTTGAGATGGTGATAAGAGAAGCGATCGATAAACCAGAGGGTGATATATATGCATCTGACCTGTATGGAATAAAACTGCTAAATGCCGACATGAGCAGCATAAAAGATATCACTGGACTTGAGCGCTGCATCAATCTAGAAAATCTTTCCCTGAGAGAAAACGAGATCAGCGATGCATCATCGTTATCGGGACTCACTGGCCTGAAACGGCTGGAACTGAGCAGCAACCAGATTACCGATGTATCGCTATCGGGGCTCGCTAACCTGGAAACGTTGTCCCTATGGGATAACCATATCACCAATGTATCATTATCGGGGCTCACTAACCTGGATACGCTGTTGCTATGGGGGAATAAAATCATAAATGTATCATCTTTATCGGGACTCACCAATCTGACGGACCTGGACCTAAGCACCAATCAGATCACCGATGCATCACCGTTATCCGGGCTCACTAACCTGACAGATCTGGACCTTGACAACAACCAGATCACCGATGTCTCATCTTTGTCGGGCCTCATTAACCTGATGAATCTAGACCTAAGCAGCAATCGGATCACCAATGTATCGCTATCCGGGCTTACTAACGTGGTATGGCTGGACCTATGGGGTAATCAGATTACCGATGTAACGCTATCTGGGCTTACTAACCTGACATGGCTGGACGTGAGTAGAAATCAGATAGCCGATGTATCTTCGTTATCAGGATTAACTAACCTGACGAAGCTGTACTTAGGCTGCAATCAGATCACCGATGTATCTTCATTATCTGGGCTCACCAATCTGACGGACCTGGACCTAAGCACCAATCAGATCACCGATGCATCACCGTTATCCGGGCTCACTAATCTGACATATCTGGATCTTGATAACAACCGGATCAACGATGTATCGCTATCAGACCTCACCAACCTGACAGATCTGGAACTGAGCAACAATCAGATCAACGATGTATCTTCGCTATCCGGGCTCACTAACCTGAAGGATCTAGACCTGAGCAACAATCAGATCAACGATATATCTTCGCTATCCGGGCTCACTAATCTGACAGATCTGGAACTGAGCAGCAACGAGATCACTAATATCTCATCTTTATCGAGCCTCGCTAGCCTGAGATGTCTGGATCTTGACAACAACCAGATCATTGATGTCTCATCGTTATCAGCTCTCACTAGCTTGAAATGGCTGAGACTTTGCAGTAATCATGCCACCGATGCTTCATCGCTATCGAGCCTCGTTAACCTGAGATGGCTTGACCTGAGCAGCAATCAGATTACCGATGTATCTCCATTATCGGGACTCTATAACCTGGGATGGCTAAACCTAAGCAGCAACCAGATTACCGATGTATCTCCATTATCGGGCCTCGCTAACCTGACAGGGCTGGACCTGAGCAGCAATCAGATTACCGATGTATCTCCATTATCCAATCTAACTAACCTGATATGGATGGACCTGCGCAGCAAGCAGATCCCCGATGCCTCAACGCTCCGGATTTCACAGGCCTCGAATAATTATATTTATCCAACAATCAGGTTCCTGACTATAGTAAAGGGGCGGGAGTGGTCACGATGGGTTGACATCACACTCAGCTGAACATTAACCTTACATAATATCAGGCCCGTTCTTTGATAGTGATGAAGGTCAAGAGCATACTACTGGTCTTGTTGCTGGTATCTTTCTTCGTTTATGTATCGGTCGAAGCAAGAGAGCAAAAGGTGGCAATATCTGGGTCCAGCACCGTAATGCCCCTGGCAGAGATTTCAGCGGAGGAGTTCAATATGCTCCAGGATAACTACCATGTGACTGTGACCGCAGGAGGCTCGGGGGTGGGGATTGTGAACGTGGTCGAGGGCAGATCGGCGATCGCCATGACCTCTCGGGAGCTTCACCTGGTGGAGCGACAGAGATACGAGACGCCAACAGAGAAGTTTAATGTGATCACCGTGGGATACGATGCCATATGCCTGATGGTCAGCCCAGAAGTTTACGATTTTGGTGTCACAGACCTGTCCGCTGAGGAGGTGAGGAGGATCTATTCTGGCAGCATTAGCAACTGGAAAGAGCTCGGGGGGCCAGACGAGGAGATCTTCGCCATAGGAAGGAGGCCAGGCTCTGGAACTAGGGACTCCTTCGATGAGATCATAATGGGAAGTCGAGAGTATGAGACTCCCGGAGTCAGCTATGAGGCGGCTGAAAGCTCCGAGGTCAAGACGGCTATCCGGGGAAGCGACAATGCCATAGGCTATGTCGGATATAGCTATATAATGAGAGGAGACAGCAAAGTGATATCCCTTGATGGTATCCCGCCGACGATAGAAAACATAAAAAATGGAACATATCCCCTTGCCCGAGAGCTTTACTTCATCACCCTGGGCAGACCAAGTCCTGGGGCAAAGGCATTTACCGATTATGTCTTGAGTCCAGAAGGCCAGAAGATTGCGATTGAGAACGGATTCATACCGGCCTGAGATGGGACTTATGGATATACGGTGCCATTTTTTTGGCTAGCATGGTTATCAATTGGACTTTCAAGCAGAAGCAAGTGACGGCTCAGTCGCGATCCGGTCACAGAAGGCTCTGATCTCTTCTGGGCTCATTCTATTTCTTGGAATCACTTCGACCTGATATCCATCGTCTTCCAGACGGTTAATCAGATCCCTGAACTGGCTCATGGCCACTTTAATCTGTTTTGTGATATCTGGCACCTTAAGGATGACGATCTTTGCTGAAGGTATGACTGCATCCACCACATAGCCCCATCGAGTCGGGCGGTGCGTCAGTACTACTAATCCTCTTCTCTTGAGCTCTGAGATTATGCCCTCAAATTTAACCAAATCCGCTGATTCAGATGGTTTCATTTTAAACGCACCCCATTTCTTACAATTCCGCATCGAAAGAGCCGAACCTGTCGACTGAAGGCTATTGAGCGGCATGAGTATCCTTTTGCCGCTCGTCTATTTGCCCGAAAGCACCTGCCTTCAAATCAAAACGGATCGACTATTATGTGATGCTAAATCAGCTTAATATCTTCTGGATGTTTTGGCAGGTCTGTGCTTCTGATAGCACTCGCTGCAGTAAACCGGTCTGGACCCATCCGGCTTAAATGGAACCTGGGTCTGCTTGCCGCATTCTGAGCAGGTTACGTCAGTCATTTCTCTCGGACCACTATTGTAGCTGCCTCTGCTGCCGCCGGAGCTACCTCTGTTTTCATATTTTCTCTCAAACATTTAATTCACTTACCTTTTGAATCGACTCAAAAGAATCGAGACTGCTACAGAAAACATCTCAACAAATTACTTTGATAGACGAAATGCAGCAGTATAAGGAGGATGGCTGAGCATATATACTTGTTGGTAAAAAATTATGATAGCAGGCGCCTTTTCGCTGCCAAAATGCCCGGCCATCTCCGGCCGATCATCTCCTCTTGGTGATTATCGAGAGCACATCGCAATCCTGGAGCTCATGATCCAGCCCTATGGACTGGCCAGGGAACTTGGCGCTCTTTCCCCAGACCAGTGCATATCGAAATAGGTTTACGAAGTCCCTATGAAGATGCTCGCATACCGATTTCACTGTGCTTCCATCCAGGAGCACCAGAGGCTCCTCAAGATCTGCTTTGCCTCCCTTGGGCTTGAGATAGATGCGAATGAATCCCAGCGTCTCATATATATGGTCTTTTAGCTCCTCGAGGCCTTCAGTGGTGGCGCAGGATATGGGCAGATAGTCCCTGCCCAGGTCTTCCTCGATCTTGTCCTCGATCCCACCGTAGCGCAGGTCGAACTTGTTTATAGCCACCAGAGAGGGAATATAGACCCTGTTCCCAGCCAGGAAGTCGACCAGGGTGTCAGTGTCTATATCCTCTCGAACGGTTACATTGGCGTTCACAATGCCGTAGGCGCGGATGATCTCTGCGATCTCGAACTCCGTCATCCGAGTCAGGGGAACAGTGCTGCGCACTATGATGCCCCCCTTCCTTTCCTGGGTGATGTGGATGTTTGGCGGCTGCTTGTCCAGCCTTATGCCGGCCTCATAGAGCTCCCGCTCCAGGACCTTCAGATTGTAATTGAATACGTCCCCCAATAAGAGGATCATATCCGCGGCCCGGGCGGCAGTGATCACCTCTCTGCCCCTGCCCTTTCCCCGCGCCGCTCCCTTGATGATCCCTGGCATATCCAGGATCTGGATCTCGGCGCCTTTGTGCTTCATCACCCCAGGAATGACCTCGAGGGTGGTGAACTGATAGGCTGCCACCTCGGACTTGGATCCGGTCAGATAATTGAGCAGGCTGGATTTGCCTACGGACGGGAACCCCACCAGGGCCACCGTGGCATCGCCTGATTTTTTGATATAGTATCTTCTGCCCCCTCCGCCGCCCTTGATCTTCTGAAGCTCCTGCTGGGCCCTCAGCTTCGCTATTTTGGCCTTAATCTTGCCCAGATGATGCTCGGTGGCCTTGTTCTTCTGAGTGTTGAAGATCTCCTCTTCCAGCGCCTTGATCTGCTCCTCGATGGTTGCCATTTTGTATTTCCTCTTGGTGGGCAGGACAGCCAAATGAGCCTTCCAGCCATCAAATAGAAGTGTGATGCGCCACTTTCCCAAGAGCAATAGGGCTCCTCCTTTAAAAGCTATGGGATGGGTGGCAATTAGAAGAACTTTGAGGCCAAAGAGTGCCTCATCTCGCACATCGTCTGTGCATGGCATGACTGGCAGGGGGAGCCTTCCGGCCTGTCGGGAAGCTGGCCGTTTTTGATAAGGCGAACTCGATCACGAATGCGCAGCACCCGGGCTTTGTCTGTGCTGCGGACGGGCACCCTTCGCACCATGCCCAGGCTTGGATACTCCACCTGTCCCCAATCCACCTTTATATTCTCCTTCTCTCCTAAAAGGAGTGAATAGCCGGCCAGCATGAGACGATCTCTCTTCCAGATTCCGTTCTCTGGCGGCCGGCCGGTGCGGATGATCGAGGGCGTATCTCCTGGAGCCAGCCTATCCAGCCTGCCGGAGAGACCCAGCTTCTCCGAATAGAGCTCTACCTCTGCCTCAAAGGGGATGAGCTGGTCCATCCAGCCTTTAAGACCGTTGACCATCGATCCAATCTCCTCATCCGCCTCATTCAAGGCGGCCTGAAGCTCGCCTGGCTCCAGATCGTAGATCAGGGGCAGTTCCACCTCCAGCCTTCCGAGAGCCTCTCTTAGCTGGCCTTCCAGATCGTCCTTCTGCAGCAATGAGAGAGCGAGGCTGCGCATCAGGATTTGCTTCGCACTGCTGAATCTCGGCAGCTTGCCCAGGGAATCGAAGTAGACGAGCCTGGGGCAGCGCAGGTAAAGGCTGATGTCTGAGATCCGTACGGTCTGGTGCATCAATCTAGCATCTGTTCTCAGTCTTTAAAAAATTTTGTATTTGTACTTGCAGGGTTTCAGGAGCCCTCTGCTCTTAAAATTTTCTCAGATGGCGTCCCAGGAGGCTCAAAGTAGAAGGTCTCGTCGTCTCTAATTGGTAGAATGCAGCCGGTCTTCTGTCCAGATTCTGCTCGATGCCGGATAGCCATCTATGAGTGTCCCTTCTCTGTTGAGCATCTCTCTCCAGCCATCTCAATGCATCCATGGCATCGAACGCCTGCGTCCTGATATCAGGGGTATAGGTCTGCCTCAGATGATCGTCCAGAATGCGGAGCGTGGAAGGTGGAGTTGCAGCAGCGACTGCCAGGGGGCGCCTGTTCAATTGATCAGAAGTGCGCTGCAGCCATCTCCTGGTATCCTGCCTTTCTTGAGCCTCTTGCTCCAACTTCTTTAGAGCGTCTATGGCGTCAAATGTTGGCATCATGGTGGGTGGATTGGGTGTCCTCATAAGCTGCTGATTCAGGAGGTGGAGCTGAGAGAGATGCGCTGCCGGAGGTGGTGAGAAAATCTTGGTTAGGTGCTGGTCCAAGATACGAAGCTGCGAGGGCTGGGAAAAGGTATCTCCCCTTTTCGGCTGGTTGATATCGAAGGCATAGGGAGGACGGAGACTCTCTGGAACCCCAATTTTGGTAGGCACGTTGATGGTCTGTCCAGGTCGCAGAGTCTTGAAGTTGATGGCGGGGTTGAGCTTCTTTACATCTTCCGTGAATCGCTTTCTATCGCTGTAACCGTAATCCTCCGCTAAATACCAAACTCTATCTCCGGGCCTGATTTTATGAGCGGTGTAATGAGAGGCATCAGTCTCTACATTGGGTATGCGCTGGTAAGGCACGAATACGTGCTCAGGCTCGGAGAAGTCCCTCCAAATCATTTGCTCGACTAAATCTTGTTTGCGGCGGTACTGGGCCTGGTTACGACCGGATATATTGCAGTCGCATCCGCTGCATCCTGCGAGACTGCCAGGATTGAACGTGCCCATGGCATATTGCATCATATAACGAGCACCAGCTAAAGGTTTATCCGGAGATTCCAGTCTGCTCTCTTTTATCCAGGAATAGGTTTGGTCGCTTAAATCGAGCGTGCCGTCTCGCAGCAGGCCGCTAATGCTGTAAATAACAGGATCCTTGTAGCTCATCTTTTCTCGCCAGAGACTCTCTGCTGTATGGCTTCCACAGGATAGCACTGCCAGGGAACGGAGATTCCTGCCAGACTTGGGGAGTGTAAAGATATTCATGATAGTGGGTTTCTGCCACGGCTCGGCAGGTGCCGCCCATGGGTACCCTGTGTTGGGATCTCCATGTGAGGACCAAATGATTCCTGCAGTTCGTTCATCCTTCCATATCTTGAGGAATTCTTCTTTGGAGCATTTCTTCTTCTCAATTAGCTCAAAAGGCCTATCCGAAAGCGGATTTCTAAATCCTAATATATATCCAGGAGCCTCGGCTTTGAAGATGCTCTTCAGCTTCTCGAAATAGATTCGGGATATATCCTGCTCCGGGCTGGTGAGGTAGCCGCTTACGAAGTAGATGTACTTGGGGATTGCTTTTTCGCTCACATCCCCTTCCTCCTCCATTCATCCTTTGGCTCTTCAAATCCAAAGCTGACAAGCGAGTTGACAATAATATCGTCTAGCAGAGCCAGGTTAAGGTCGATCTCGTCGGCCACCTCCGTCATCTCCTCCAGAGTGATTCCCGCCCTCTGGCAGAATTCAATAACATCGGGCTCAGCAAGCTCTATGGGCATGTTGGTGGTATTCTGCAGCCAATGGGCCAGAGCCAGCCTGGCCTGGTCGGATGGGATTCGGTCAAAAGAGAACTGCTCGCTGAGATGGTTCAGAATCTGCTGACCGTATTGGCGCAGGCAGCGCTGGACCTTTCCATTGTGCCTCTCAGCCAGGACCCGGGCGGCCTGAGCTATGGTCAGAGTTGCATCCTGAGACTGATCCGGAGTCATGCCCATCCTTTCCAACAGGGTATGCATCAGGATCATATCGGGATGCTCCAGGTTATTCCCTTTCTCTGCCATTGCCCCGGCCAGAGAGCTTATCTCCAGCAGGTTGAGGTCGGCCAGCATCTGCGTCATGGCCCTTGCTCTATCCGCCTGGATCTGAGGCTGGCCTATTCGGAATAGCAGGCAGAAGACCAACTCGTGCCAGCGTGCGGTCTCAACTGGCCACTGATAAATATTAAGCGATGGGGCGAGAGCCCTTGCATATTCTATGAGTAACTTCCTCACTGCGTCCTTTTTATCCCGATTATGGGCCTGCTTCTCTTCTGTCATCTGCTCTTCCTCCAGTAGTGCAATTTGTGCGGTTTACGGTTTAATGGGTTTAGGCTTTAATTCGAATAGCTTTTTCGATTGATCTTTTGATGATGCGCTTTACGCAGCGGATTTATAGCGATTTTTCGTTTTAGACGCTGGCAAACTGCCCCACCTGAGGGATAGGGCTTCCCATTTCATAACCAAAAGTTGCTATTGATTTCTTGACGGCTTAACTCTGGATTGAAGGTATTGGGTCAGGTTCTCCATCCTGGAGGAGTTGATCTCTGCCTGATCCTCTAAGACCATCTTGACAAGCCAGACATCTTCAGATCCCGATCCAAAGGATGAGGTTATTCCCGCCAGGATGTAGTCTCCCTGCCGATTCTGAATGGCATAGCTTCCGAGATCATCCCCTTTACCGCCGAGAGTCCTTCTCCACTCCTCCAGTCCGGCAGAGTTGGTCTTTATGATCAGAGCATCCCTTCCCGAATCAGCATTATCGATCCTTCCACCGATGACAAAGCCGCCATCCATCGTCTGCTGCAGGGATGTTCCCGAGCTTCCCAGGTATGATCTCTCCCAGATCTTCCGGCCTAGCTGATCCAGCCGGATAAGAATGATCTTCTCCTCCTCCAGGCCTGACTCCGACCTGCCCACCAGGGCGTAACCATTGGCCAGCTCCGCTACCTGGAAGGCGACATCATCCTTATCTCCGCCATAGCTTACATTCCAGCTCATGACGCCCTGGTCATCGGTCTTCAAGAGCCAGATATCGTCCCCCCTTTTCCCCAGGGATGCCGTCCTGCCGGCCACAATAAAGCCGCCATCCTGGCTTTGCAGTACAGACAATCCCACATCCTCATCTGCCCCTCCATAGCTTCTATCCCATAGCAGATTCCCGTTGCTGTCGGTACGGATGAGCCAGAGGTCCTTTCTACCAATGCTCTTTGATTGGGTATAGCCGGTTGCGATATATCCGCCATCATCGGTTTCATCCACAGACCAGCCACCATCGCCTGAAGAATGCACAAAGCCGCCAAAGGTCTTATCCCAGAGCAGACTTCCATTCCCGTCCATCCTGATGAGCCACAGCCGCTCCTCGCCCAAGCCAAAGGAGTTGGTGCTTCCGGCGACGATGTAGCCGCTATCTGCGGTCTCCCTGACAAAATAGCCTACGTCCTCGCCCGATCCACCCATAATCCTGCTCCATAAGGGATTTCCATCTGGATCGACTCTTACCAGCCATAGGTCGCTTCCCTCTCCCCTGGTTGCCGTATGGCCCACAAGGACATAACCGCCGTCATTGGTCTCCTGGACTGACCAGGCACCATCGCCATACCTTCCTCCGTAGGTCCTGTTCCATTCCTCTGTCAGTCCCTCACCATAAAGAGAGGCTGCGGCGGGAGAGATATGATAAAAAGAGATGAGGAAGACGAAGAGAAGCGATGCCAGGGGTGGCAACACCAGTAGAATTGACCGAAAGCGTCGAGATGCAGTCCCCAGGCGGATATTGGTCTTTTTCATGGTGTCTTGGCCGCCTCTAGATTCCTATATCCTGGAATTTTACTGCCTTTTCCATAGAGAAGCTCCCGCTAAGGAAGGTGCTGGAGTCGATGTTGTTCTTGCCCATCTGGTGCTGGGAGGACTTGATTCCATAGTAGCCATCGAACTTAGCATTGCTGCTGGAACCTATGCCTTGATTTCCAGTTGAACCACCCGGGACCGGGATCGATGAGTTCAGCCTAGATTGATTGCCAGCGAATGCTTCAGTGGCAGATCCATTGGTAGCTGATGAGCTGATTGATGCATTAGTGGCTGTGAAGTTTAGTGCTGATATGTTAGCAATTGAAGAGTTGAGGACCGATGTGCCAGCTACAGAATGATTCGTGCCAGGCAATTCCGGATTGAGTGGATTTGATCCCTTCAAACCAGAGCTGATAGAATCGCCATTGCCACCCTCTCCCTCTGCGGCCCATTGGCTCTTGGACATCATATCAACTAGGGCTCCGGCCATCCTCTCCTCCAGCCTCTTCGTGTCTAAACTCATGATCGACAATCTGGAGGTCTCATATCCAGCAAGGCCGTCTTGGCCATCTTCGTTCTGGGAAGGAGAAGACAATACAGGAAAGACAATTGTCAATATTATCATGATCAAGACTGCAATTTCCGCTTTCATTACCCTCACCATCAATGCTACAGAATAAGGATGTCATCAATACAATTTCAACTTTTCTATACAAGAGAGTCTTTTGCAATGGTTTCTCCCCTATTTCTTCCGTGCTATGGATAGCATTTATCTGTTCCCAGTGGAATCATGCCTCTGTGTACCTGGATTATTTGCCCTATGAGTCTCTCCGGCCTCACCAGGACAGGATGCTGGACGCAGTCTATGATGTGGTGAGCAGAGGAAATCAGGGCATTCTGATGATAGATGCTCCCACCGGCACTGGAAAGACGAGCTGCATCAGCGCTGCTCTGGCCGCCGCTCCGGGAAAGATCGTGGTAGCGGTGAGAACCGTCTCTCAGATCGATATCTACATCGATGAGATCAATCGAATTTGGTCCAAGACCCGCCACAAGCCGGAGATCGCCTATATGGTGGGAAAGCAGAGGATCTGCCCTCTGGAGGGCGAGTTCCGAGCAGAGAGCGTCTATGCCGGCTGCTTGAGGCTTAGAGAGTGGACGAAAAACTATGTCTCCTCGAAGATCGGCAAGGGCAATGCAGCCATCTACGATCCTCATGCAGATAGCATTCCCGAGGAGGAGCCTGGCTATAGGACGTTCTGCCCGTACTACCTGCGAAGCAGAGAAGGCTTTGAGATAAATGGATCTGTCCATTTCCGCCGATCCGCCAGGGCCCTGGATGTGGTAGAGGGCTTGAAAAAGAGGGTAACCGCACCCTCGGGGCTTATGGACTCCTGCCAGGGCATCTGCCCCTATGAGATCATGAGCCTTTACGCCAAGAACAGCGATATAGTGATCATGAACTACTCTCACCTCTTCAGTCCTGACTTCCAGGACATCATCTTCCAGTGGCTGGAGATGGACTCGGAGAAGGTCACCCTGATCATAGATGAGGCCCATAACCTGGGAGATGCGGTAAGAGCAATGAACTCACGCCACCTCACCCAAAGGATGATAGATCTTGCCGAGACCGAGGTGGAGAAGTTCGAGGGCACCTTGGGGCAGGCCAGGCTGGAGGAGACGAGAGAGGAAGCCTCCTGGAGGAGAGAGGGAATCAGGATCATACGACAGCTCCTTCCCAGGCTCCGGAGGTTCCTTCAGAGCCGGCTGGATAGAATGCCTGAGGGCGAGGCCCTGATGGATGCCGATCTGTTTCGCGCCTTCCTCTACGATGGGATCGATGACATCGAAGACGCGTTATCATATTTCTCAGATGTTGCAGTGGCAGTCGCCGATCTGAACCTGGCGGAAGGAGATAGGGAGAACCTGCAGGGGGATATTCAGCCCAGCCTCGCCCTGGTGCTGCTCTTTCTCAGAGACATGGAGACGGCGGAGACCGATATCGCTCTTCAGAGGAAGATCGTGGTCACCGGTGTGGGAAAAAGGAAGCTCGTCCGGCTGGAGGTCAATAACATCGATCCGGCGGCCAACATCCGGCGGATTACAGACAACGTCAATGCCACTATCATGCTCTCCGGCACCTTCTCCCCCCTGGAGGCTTATGAGCTCTACTGTCTGGGAGAGGAGGGCAGAGCAGAGAAGCTCAGCCTGCCCAACCCCTTCCCCAAGGAAAACCGCCTCCTCCTGGTGGCTAAAAAGGCCACGACCCAGCTGGAGCAGAGGGAGGATATGGACAATAGGGAGGAGATATCGGGGCACATAAGATCACTGATCGAGTGCGTCCCGGGAAATGTGGCGGTGTTTTTCACCTCTTATCCCATGATGAACAATTACCGGGACGTCTGTCTCTCATCCTCAAGGAAGGTTGGAAAGAAGCTCTGTGTTGAGCCCCGCAGCGCAGACCAGGTCCCTGAGCTTCTGGATCTGTTCTTCTCTTTAGGGGCCAGGGGCGGGGGGGTTCTGACCGGGGTGTGCGGTGGAAAGCTGGCAGAGGGGATCGACTATAAAGGCGAGGCCCTGAAAGGAGTGGCAGTGGTAGGGCTGCCTTTGTCGGCATACGACGAGATCCAAAAGGAGATCAACAGCTACTATACCATGAAATATGGCAAGATCAAAGGTATGCTCATCGCCTACACTTTGCCTGCGATAAACCGGGGGCTGCAAGCTGCAGGAAGGGTTATCCGGGCGGAATCCGAAAGGGGCGTCCTGCTGTTCTGCGACCGCCGGTTTGGATATGACGATCTCGGGGGAGTTAATCAGTTCCTTCCAGGCTGGGTGAGGGAGGAGTTGATTTTGGTGGATGCCAGAGAAGGAGGGGAATTGATCCAAGAGAAGATCGCGAAATGGCAGATGGATAATTATTCCGGAGGCAATCCAGAAAGAGACTCTGAAATCCTCCCTGCAGGCGATTTGAAGGGCGCTGCCCAGAAGAGAAGAGCTCAGGAGAGCGGCAGGAAGGGAGATGAATCCTCTTCGGCCAAGAGGGCAAGGCCGCGAAGGGGAGGCAAGAGGGATCTGAGGGAGTTGGCAAGATCTCTAGGCCTGGGGGATCCCGGTTCCAAGAGAAGCTGATACCAAGAGACCCAGCCCATGTGGAGGGATGAATCGGAGAATCTAGCCGATCTTTTCTGTCTCCAGCACCCGCAGGGGAATGGTGCCCAGGGCCTTTCCAACCGTTGATTTTGCGATCCTTCCTGCATGCTCCTCGCTCTCTGCATTGAAGATCTTGATCTCAAATAATAGCGCCACCAGTGCCATGCTGGCGACGAGGAAGACGCCGTCTAAGGGCTCATTGCATTCCGGGCAATCCCATTGGCCCACCTCTACCTCAACAAAGTCCATCTTTCTCTGGTTCAATCTCTTTCCCGCTTCAGAGATGGCCACACCGATAGCATCATCCTCGGTCTTGACATCTCTGACCAGCCAGGCACCCTCCAGCAAGACATTGAAATTCGGCATTGCTCAAATGCTAGGAGGATGTATGATATCTACTTTTTCCGCCAGAAATTTTCTTTCTATACTACTTATAAAATCATGTTACCATTCTCAATAATATACCGCTTATAAAAAATCGTAATGCTATATATTTTGCGAATACATTATCATTACGGACGGATATGTTGTTATATTAGAAAGCTGAAATATAGAACCTGAGTGGAGTTGGGATGGTTGGTCAAGGTCTTGTTCATTATAGAGGTTGATATCTGATAAATGGCTCTTCGCTGAATTATTTGGGTGAGTTCAGGCAGAGAATATGGCTTCTGTTCCTCTGTGTCTCTGTGGTTGGGTCAGAGCATCGCGATTCACCACAGAGGCACCGAGACACAGAGAACCAGCGATTCAAGTTCACCCATACAAAATAACGAGGAGCCTGATATATCATCTTAAATCTGATCCAAGCCGGATTCCTTGCCATCCCCCGTTCAGCTATACAGACGGGCGAATTGCACTCTGGATGATGATGATATTGATTGCTCCACATTGATGATGCCATCATTCAATGGAAGACGAAGATGAATAACGCAGCCGAGACGGTAATTGTCGCTACTGACAATTCGGAGAGCCATGCGGGCGAGCCGCCAGATTCATCCGAGCGGCGCGCATCCAGGCGGGTCTTTCCATTTCGCTATTCATTGGCCATCGCAAGCACAATTGTCATTTGTTATGCCCTGGTGATGTTCATCTTGAGGGATGATCCAGAGGCGACAGTTGCTTTCACAGACCTGGCGCTCATCCCAATAAACGGCATGGCTGCATTAGCCCTGCTTTATGCGGCTGCTTCTTCTTATCAGCAGAGAAAAAAAGTATATCTGACCTGGCTGATCCTCTCTTTAGCGACATTTAGCTTCACCATGGGGGATGTTATTTGGGCTTATGAAGAGACCATTCTCAAGGTCGACCCATTTTTTTCCATCTCAAACGTCTTCTTTCTGGCATACTATCCTCTATTTCTATGGGGGATCTTCGTCCTCCCCTCTTTGGAATTATCCTTAAAAGAGAGATTCAAGATGGCCCTGGATTTCGGAATAGTAATGTTTGCCGGGATAATCATATTCTGGAACTACATAATCAGTCCAGTTGTTCAGGAATCAGCAAACTACGACCTTTTCACATTGCTAATCTATATCATTTATCCTCTAGGGGATCTGATCTTGCTCTTCTCTGTCCTGGAGCTTCTCTTCAGGAAGATTCGGGGCAATGAACAGACCTCATTGCTCCTTCTTGCTGCCGGAATGATCGGTCTGATTATAACCGATTCCATATTTCTACATTTGTCATGGTCTGATTCCTATGCAGCAGGAGGTCTTCTCGATCTGGGCTGGCCATTATCCTATGCACTGGTAGGTCTTGCGGGCATGTCTCAGGCGGATGTTGTATCAAAGAAGAATTCCTTCAAGATACCTGAATTCGGGGAATTCCGCTCAGGAGGGCTGACCTGGCCACTCTACCTTCCATATTTATTCGCAGCGGGAGCATTTGCTCTGCTGGTCTGGAGCTATGAAAATCCGATTGGCCTTTCCTTCGCCAGCTTATCCTGGGCAGTGGGGATGATAATCGGCCTGGTCATACTGCGACAGATACTTGTTCTGAACGAAAATGTCAGCCTTTATAAAAAAGCTCAGAAGGATATTCAGGAGAAAGAGCTGGCCAGGGCCGAGGTCATCCGCCTCAACGAAGAGCTTGAAGAAAGGGTGGCCCGGCGAACCAAGCAGCTGGAGGATACCAATAGAGATCTGAATTGTGAAGTGCAAGAGAGAATACAAGCGGAAGCAGCCATGAGGGACTCGGAGCGCAGGATGGCGGATATCATAAACTTCCTCCCGGATGCTACCTTCGTCATCAATAAAGAAGGAGTGGTAATTGCCTGGAACCGGGCCATAGAAATGATGACCCAAGTCAAGGCAGAGGATATTTTGGGAAAGGGCGAATATGAGTACTCTCTGCCCTTTTATAAAAAGCGAAGGCCAATTCTGATTGACCTGGTCACAAATCAGGATCTTGATGTAAAGGGCTGCTATGAAGAGCTCAAGTGGCATGAGGATGGCAGCCTGGCTGGCGTTAGCTTCATCTCAAACCTCAATGGAAAGTTGACCTATCTGCAGGGTAGTGCAGCGGTTCTGTACGATTCAGAGGGTAATATCTATGGAGCAATCGAGTCCATTCGCGATATCACTGACCAGAAGATGGTGGAGGAGGACCTCAAGAACTCCAAAGAGAGAGCCGAATTAGCCACAAGGTCGAAATCCAATTTCCTGGCCAATATGAGCCATGAGATCAGAACGCCAATGAATGCCGTCGTTGGCATGACCGGCCTGCTCCTGGAGACCGATTTGAAGCCTGAACAGCGCGAATACTTGGAGACCATTCGAACCGGCGGAAACACCCTTCTCGCCATTATCAACAATATCCTGGATTACTCCAAGATCGAAGGAGAGAAGATGGAGTTGGAGATCTTACCATTTGATCTCCTGGGCTGCATAGAGGAGTCGATGGATATGGTGGCGGCGAATGCAGCGGAAAAAGGCCTTGAGATTGCGTATTTCCAGGACGATGATGTGCCCAGGTTTATATTGGGAGACCAGATCCGTCTGCGTCAGATCCTGGTCAATCTTCTGGGAAATGCCACCAAGTTCACTGAGAAGGGAGAGATCGTCTTATCCCTGAGCACAACCCCACTGGATGATGGAAGAATCGAGCTGCATTTTAGAGTTATGGATACTGGAATCGGCATCTCTCAGGAGAATCTAAGCCGTCTCTTTCAATTCTTCACCCAGGTTGATTCCTCAACCACAAGGCATTATGGCGGCACAGGTCTGGGCCTGGCCATAAGCCGCAGGCTGGTGGAGATGATGGAGGGAAGGATCTGGGTAGAGAGCGAAAAGGGAGTGGGAAGCACCTTCCATTTCACCATTCGCTGCCAATTGCATCATGATAATAGCCGCTCAGAGCCTGGAGATTCGATCCTCTCCGGCAAGAGGGTGCTGATAGTAGAAGGCCATAGGTCGGTCAGAGATATGCTCTTCAGGATGGCCGGCTCCTGGGGAATGGAGGCTGTAGCTCTAGCTAGAGCTGAAGAGGCCATAGAGCTCATGACCAGAGGGACAGCGATATCCGGGACCGGGCAATTAAAGAGCAATTCATTTGATTGTGTAATTCTGGACACCGTTCTGCCGGACATGGAAGGCCTGCTTCTTGCCCGGAGGATCAAGGATTTGAGCGTTGCCTCCTTTGTGGTGATGATAAGCCATATGGGAGAGGAGGTAGTGAAGGATGATTCGCTCTCCGGATGGCTGACCAAGCCAGTGAAACCGCGTCTGCTAAAGAGGCTTCTTATCGATCTAATATCTCCGCCTAAAAGAGAGCTCCAAGATTTTGAAGCTCAGTCCGTTTCATCCAAAGATATAGCCCGCGATCTGTCTATCCTTCTGGCGGAGGATAATCCCATAAACCAGAAGGTGGCGCTCATAATGCTGAGACATCTCGGCTATAAGGCCGATGTAGCCAGCAGCGGTCCTGAGGTCCTGACCAGTGTGAAGAGAAAGCATTACGACGTCATTCTCATGGATATACAGATGCCGGATATGGATGGCCTTGAGGCCACCCGGCATATTAGGGAGATGGATGGATCAGTCTCGCAACCCCATATCATAGCTATGACCGCTTACGCTCTGGAGGGTGATCGAGAGGAGTTCTTGAAGGCCGGCATGAACGGCTATCTGAGCGAACCGATCCAGTTAGGAGAGCTGAAATCGGCCTTGGAAAGTGTGAAGCCAATAGATTAGATGAGATTATAGAAAAGATGATTAATGTTGATCAGATCATTCTATCCTCTTCTCTCTCCTCTATAAAAAGCTCCGGCAATGCATTCATGTACTCTTTTATCATTATGGGAAAAGATCTGGATTCCATGAAGCGCAGACCCAACTGCTCTGCCCAGCGCTGTATCCCCAAATCTTGGGAGACGACTGCAGCATCCAGCTCCTTGGCCAGCAGCAGAACATCGATGTCGGGAGCGCTATCCAGAATGCCATAGCGAAGGGCAGCTCTGTACTTCTCCCGAAACTTCCTTATTATGCTCCCCACGACCTCCCTTTCTATCTCATCCCTCATCTCTCTCAGATCGCCCTTGCTTTCTGACAAAGCGATGCATCTGGAGACCGACTCCCATACAGCTTCCTCAGATATGTTCATACCCTTATTAATGCGGCTCCTCATGTAATCCACATATTCATAAAAGATCTTTGAAGGCACCTTGACCTTGTATCTGTCCGGAGTCTTCTTGACCAGCCAGGTATCGACCTTTCCCAGGATGCGAGAATCGCAGCTATTATGCCTGGCAAAATCCTTGATCTCATTGTAGACGGAGGGATATGGTATATAGCAGCTGATTCCCAGGTGAAGCCTGCCCTCTGAAATGCGATCCAGGATGGCGTTCATTCCTTCGCAGATGTCAGTGGCGCCCTCGCTCTCCCAGGCCATGGAGTCTGTAAGTGCAGTTGTATCCAGAACAAATCTTTGGCGCAACATTGCTGAATGTATTGGATCAAGTGATATAAGATAGCTTCCAGAAAGGCCAAAAGAAAGTGCCCCCAAAAAAGCTAATAAAGCCCTATCGCTGATTGGAGGATGTGACCCCAGTGCAACCTCTGGTCTTCACCCTGGCCAGAATTGAGAACCTGATGCATCAGGTGAGCTTCGATCCGGCGGGTATGAAGGGCAAGATCATTACCAATACCACCACGGTAAGAAAGGAGGCTCTGGATGAGACCCTGGCAGTCTTTTATGATACCATCAACAGCGGCCTGGCGGTGTCGCCGATGATCAAGGTCATAGAAGGAAAGGGGAGGATCAAAATCAAGACCGCCTGCAGCCTGACCCTTTGCGCCGTAATGCTCAAGCATGGCATACCGGTTCATCCCAAAGGAGGAGGTCTGGTGGAGGTGGTTGAGAGAGAGCCGACCAGGTTCACAGATATGCTCATGTATTGGGCTACGACCGTCGATCCCATTGATGTCCTGACCGCTCAAGGGCTGATGAATATCACAGGGATGATGCGCACCGGGAATGGCCGGATCTTAGGTAACCTTCACGAGGCACCTATGCTCGCCCGGGACAAGATCGAGGATGTGCTTGAAGCTCTGGCCCAGGCGGGATTCGCCGGGGTGCTGGAGCTGGGCCAGCCGAATATGAATGTCCTGGGGGTCTCAGTGGAGAGGGATCATGTGGGATTGGCACTGGTCGGAGGGACCAATCTTATGGCTGCAGCAAAGGAATGCCAGATAGATGTGATGCATGAGTCGATCAGCGACCTGACAGATATTTCTGAATTGAAGCATATAGAAGAGCTTCTTTAGAAAGCATTATTCTTATACCACAAGTGATCAATCCGTTTTTGTGATCGATTCCGTCAAGAACCGCGAGATTGCTGGCATTCTCTACCAAATGGCAGAGCTCCTGGAGCTGCATGCAGAGAATCGCTTCAAGATAATAGCCTACAGCAGAGCTGCAAGGGCAATCGAATCCCTAACAGAGGATATCGAGCAGGTCTGCAGGGATGGAAGGCTGGAGGGCATTCCTGGCGTTGGGAAAGCGATCGCTGAGAAGATCAAAGAGTACCTGCGCACCGGCAGGATTCAGTCTCATCAAGACCTCCTGGCGGATACACCGCAGGGCCTGGCCGAGCTTCTCCAGATCTCAGGTTTAGGCCCAAAGACGGTCTTTATGCTCCATGAGAAGCTGGATATAACCAACCTGGATGAGCTGGAGAAAGCTGCGAGGGAGCACCGTATTCGCCGGCTTCCCAGAATGGGCGTGGTGCGCGAGAAGAATATACTGAAATCCATCGAAAGGTACAGGAAGCGCAGCAATCGCATTCTCTACAGCACTGCTGAGAGCATTGTTGATGAGATCCTGACATATCTGGGAGGCATAGAGGGCCTGGAGCATGCCACTGCCGCAGGAAGCTACCGCCGACGAAAGGAAACCGTTGGAGACATCGATATTCTGGCCACTGCTGCAAGGCCGGAGGAGATCGTGGCGGCTTTTGTGAAGATGCCTTTAGTAGAGGAGGTCCTGGCCAAGGGTCCCACCAAAGCGAGCGTCATTATGAATGATACCATCCAGGTGGACCTGAGGATAGTCGAGCACCGGTCCTATGGCACCGTGCTTCAGTACTTCACCGGCTCCAAGGAGCATAATGTCAGCATGCGCCAGCTTGCTCTCGATCGCGGCTACTCATTGAGCGAGTACTCCCTCACCCGCTTGGCCAATGGCCAGGATCTGTTCTTCGATCAGGAGGAAGAGGTTTACCAGGCCCTGGGCCTGCAGTACATACCGCCTGAGCTGCGAGAGGACCGGGGAGAGATCGAGGCGGCGCTGGGAGGGAGGCTGCCCAGGCTCGTCGAGGCGAAGGATATTCGGGGAGATCTGCATGTCCATAGCATCTGGTCGGACGGCAGAGCCTCCATCATCGAGCTGGCCCAAGCCGCCCGGTCTCTGGGCTATGAGTATATCGCATTATCCGACCATTCCCCATCGGTAGGCATCGCCGGAGGGATCGGACGAGAGAAGATGGAGGAGAAGATCGAGGCGGTGGCAGAGGCAAATGATAGCCTGGAAGGGATCACCGTCCTGATGGGTGCGGAGGTGGACATAAAGGCAGACGGCAGTCTGGACTATCCCGATGATCTTCTGGAAAGGATGGATGTCGTTGTTGCCTCGGTCCATATGGCCCAGCAGCAGAAGGAGAGGACGATAACCGGAAGGCTGATCTCGGCCATAGAAAACCAGAACGTAGATATCATTGGCCACCCAACGGGAAGGATCATCAACCAGCGAGAGCCATCGGATATGGATTTTCATGCGGTTTTAGAGGCAGCGGCAAAAACCGGTACCGCCCTGGAGATCAATGCTCATCCCAGCCGCCTGGACCTGAATGATGTCAATGCCCGGGCGGCAAAGGAGATGGGAGTTCAGATGAGCATCAACTCCGATGCCCATGACGCCGGGCAACTTCTAAACATGAAATACGGGATTAACGTCGCCAGGCGAGCTTGGCTGGAAAAAAAGGACCTGATCAATGCCATGGATTTGAAGGATCTCATCCAGTTTCTTAAAAAGAAGCATTAGGAGTCTTTTAGCTCTAGATAAAAGGAAGAGATGCAGATTTCATTCTTCCTCCATATCCCGGAATATGGTCTGCTCTCTTCCCGGTCCAACCGATACCGCAGATATTTCCACACCCAGCAGGTCCTCGAGCTTTTCTACATAATCGCGGGCATTCTCGGGCAGATCGTCATAGTCTTTGACCTCGGTTATATCCTCCGTCCAGCCGGGCACTTCTTCATAGATGGGCTTGCAGCGGGCAAGGTCTGTGGTGCTCTCCGGCGGATAGCCAAGGGTATCGCCGTCCAGATCGTAGCCCACGCAGATCTTTATGGGATTGATGCCCGTGAGCACATCAAGCTTGGTGAGGGCCATCTCAGTGTAGCTGTTGAGATATACGGACTTCAGGCCTAAGACGGCATCAAACCAGCCGCATCTGCGCGCCCTTCCCGTGGTGGTGCCGTATTCTCCACCCTTCTCTCTCATCTGCTCGCCCAGGGAATCGACTAGCTCCGTGGGCATGGGCCCCTCGCCCACCCGGGTGATGTAGGCCTTGATCACTCCCACCACGTTGTCGACCATCACCGGGCCCACGCCCAGATTTGCGCAGGCGCTTCCTGCGATGGTGAAGCTGGAGGTTACAAACTTCTGGGTGCCGTGAATGACATCCAGAAATGCCCCTTGAGCCCCTTCAGCCAGGACGCTCTTCTCCTCAAGGATAGCGATGTTGATCTCTCGCGAGACATCGGCGATCCTGCTCTTCAGTTTCTTTCCGATCTCCAGATACTCATCGATGTAAGGCGCATATCTGACTACAGTCGGGTCGCCGCCCATATCAAGGATTGCTTTCTCCTTGCCAGGCGCGATCTCCTTCAGCTTGGCTTCCAGTAAGGCAGGATCGGTGAGGTCACCCATCTGGACCTCCTCGCGAGCGACCTTGTCCACATAGGCAAATCCAATGCCACGGTTTGTGGTCCCGATCTTTTCCGTCCTCGCCTTCTCACGCAGGCTGTCCAGCTCGATGTGATAGGGCATGATGATCGTCGTCTTGGGATCAATTCCCAAGTCGACCTTGATGCCTTCAGACTCCAGGGACTGAATTTCATTCCATAAAACCCGGGGGTTAAGCACCACACCCGGCCCGATCAGAAGCCTGCGGCCGAAGATCGCGCCGCTGGGAACCAGATGGAGCTTGTATGTCTTTCCTCCCACAACCACCGTATGACCTGCATTGTCGCCTCCCTGGAAACGAACAATGACATCGTAGTTCTCTGCCAGTAGATCTATAACCTTGCCTTTTCCCTCATCACCAAACTGCGCACCGGTGAGTATTGTAAACATACTCCGTGAGATGGCCGGTCACGTAGATAACTATTTTGATGGAAATCATCCCTTTCTGTGATCCAGATTGGAGCAGACATGCTCTGCTATCGCTTCTGTGACATCTATTCCCAGGGCATCATAGATCCCTTTGCCTGAGGGGGTCCCGTTCACCTCTATTGTCGTCAGGCCATCCTTGCTCTCCAGGAGGTCGACGCCGCAATATATGGCACCAACGGCGCGGGCAGATCTCACCGCCAGGTCCTCCAGCTCACGGGTTTTCGGACAGGGGGTGGGCCGGCCACCTCGCGCCAGATTGCTGATCCATTCTCCCGGTGGAGCATTGCGATAGATGGCTCCCTGCAATCTGCCGTCCACCACGAAAGCCCGGATATCGCGCGCTGAGCCGGAGGTGACATTGATAAACTCCTGCAGGTAGACCATCCCCCTCCTCTCCACTATCTCCCTCAGACTCTCGATGTCTGCCTGCTTGCTGCTCTTTAAGAGGATGATATCCTTTCCTTTATAGCCGAAAAGCGGCTTGGATACCGCCGTTTTAAAGGAATAAAGGGCCTCCTCGGCAATCTTTGGGCTGGTGGTGGCCACAGTCCTCGGTGTGGGCACCGAAGCGCCATGCAGCCTCCTGGATGTAGCATACTTGTTTGCCGCACTGGAGATGGCTTCGGGGGGATTGATGACTGAAATTCCCAACTCCACGAGGGCAGTCAGGGCCTCGAAGCGAAAGGAGACATCGACCGCCCCCCGCCTCCCCAGGTCGCGGACCACCAGGGCGTCCAGGTCCAGGAGGTTAACGTCGCCGCAACTAAAATCCAGCCTTTTACCGATTCCGCTTTTAAGCTCTGAGAAATCAAGGAATGTCGCATCCATCTGCCGCCGGGAAAATGAGGCCATTAAAGCCTGAGCCGTCCAGTCGTCCCGGTCGGAGACCACGATTCCAACTTTCATGGGCGAGATTTGGCGATCAGATATAATATCTTGATTGTATCCAAGCCTCCCCGGCGTTGAGGGGGCCAGGGCAGGTATCGAGTGGGTAGCGGGATAATTAACCCTGGTGGTTTACGGAATACGGAATAAAACCGCAGAGGCGCAGAGCGCACGGAGTACGAACGAACGGAGACGACTATTTGCTCATAAATATGCTATTTTTTTCAAGTGCTGGTAATAAGGTAAATTTCCACGTCTCTGCGAACTCTGCGTCTCTGCGGTTAATATTCGTAGCTGAATATTCAAACACATGGTAGTTACTGAATAAAACCTCAGAGTCACAGAGCGCACAGGGGATCATGAAAAAATGTCGAATTCTTGTGACTAGCGCACGAACCCACACTAAATAGCGAGGAGCCAAAAAGAAAAAGTTATTCCGCTCAGCCGAGAAGCGGAATCATATCGAGTGACTTGGGATTGACGACAGAGGACGTGTCGGCAATCTTCTCTCCAAGGGCCCGAGCTTTGATCAAGGGGCGCACAGGCTTACCTGCCTTGTTCCTGGGGATATCCTCGACAAATACCACATCCGAGGGTATGGCAATCGGACCCAGGGTCTTGCGTACAAAGGTCTTGATATCCTTCTGCAGGTTGGCGTCACCCTCTATCCCGGGGTTGAGGACGGCATAGACCACAATGCTCTCGCCCTTAACCTTGTCTGGCTTGCCCACCACAGCAGCGGCTTTCACTGCGGGGTGCTTTTCGGCTGAGGCTTCCACCTCTGCATTGGAGATGCGGTGGCCCGCCACCTTGAGGACATCGTCTCCCCGTCCCAGGGCCCAGATGTAGCCATCCTCATCCACCCGGGCTTTATCTCCGGAGAAATATTTGCCCGGGAAAGTGGACCAGTAGGTCTCATTATACTGGGCTGGATCCCGATAGATCTCCCTGAGCATGGACGGCCAGGGCTCGGTGATGATGATATCGCCTGTGGCTCCAGCAGCTGATGGCTGGCCGTTCTCATCCACTACCCGGACATTATATCCGGGCAGGGGGAATGAGGGTGAGCCGGGCTTGAGCGGGGTTATGGGCAGGGGGGCTATTACCTGAGAGCAGGTCTCGCTCTGGAACCAGGTGTCCATAATGGGAGCAGCCCCGCCGCCCACATACTTCCTCCACCAGATGAAGGCGTCGGGATTCATGGCTTCGCCCACCGATCCCATCAGCCGGACGGTGGAGAGGTCGTACTTCTGCGGCCAATTCGGCCCCTCATTCATGAACATCCTGATGGCGGTGGGGGCAGTATAGATCACACTGACCCCGTACTCCTCGATGATGGAGAACCAGCGGCCAAAGTCGGGGTAGTCGGGTGAGCCCTCGTACATGACGCTCGTCGCTCCCAAAGAGAGCGGTCCATAGGCGATGTAGCTGTGACCGGTGATCCATCCGATGTCTGCTGTGCACCAGTAGACGTCGGTATCCTTGATATCGAAGACCCAGGAGGAGGTAAAAGCGGGGCCAACGCTCGCTCCGGCATGGGTATGAACTATCCCTCTGGGTTTGCCTCCGGCGCCGGCGGTGTAGAGGATGAAGAGAGGATCTGCGGAGTCCATGGGCAGCGTGTCGAATGTTGCCGGCTGGCCGGCCACAAAATCGTCCCACCAGACATCCCTTCCCTCCTGCATGGCGGTCTCCTGGCCGTTCCTCTTTACCACTACCACCTTCTCGATGTACTCAAGGCCGGCGATGGCCTCATCTGCCTGGGGCTTGGTGGCGATGGGCTTCCCCCGGCGATAAGAGCCATCGCAGGTGATCAGGACCTTTGGCTGGCAATCCTCCAGGCGGTCGCGGACGGCTACGGCGGAGAATCCTGAGAAGACCACCACATGGATGGCGCCCAGCTTTGCGCAGGCGAGCATGGCCACCGGCAGCTCGGGAATCATGGGCAGGTATATTCCCACCCGATCGCCCTTCTTGACCCCCATCTTTTGGAGGGCATTGGCGAATCTATTGACATCTCTGTAAAGCTCGTAGTAGGTTATCTTGCGCACGTCACCCACGGGCTCGCCCACAAAGATGTAGGCCAGTTTGTTCCGCCGCCATGATTTGGCGTGCCTGTCCAGGGCATTATGGGCGATATTGATCTTGCCGCCAGTGAACCATTTTGCAAAGGGGGCTTTCCACTGCACAACATCCTTGTAGGGCTCGAACCAGTCGGCATAGGTCCTGGCCATCTCATCCCAGAACTGGACATAGTTCTCAGAGCACCAGGCTCTCAGCTCTTTCTCCGACTTCATGCCCTTCTCCTTCATCCAGGCCATGACATTGGAGCTCTCCACAAGGTCCTCAGGCGGATAGAACAGGCCGCCATTAGGGTTCTGAGCAGAATTTTCTGTTTTATTATCAACCATTTTAAATCGCCTTACTATATTAGAGCTTTAAAAGGCATTATTTGTCTTTATGTGATTTATTCACCTATGATTAATTGTTTGTGACACTGTAATGCCTTTTAGACAATTAATTTAAGTTTCATTACAAGGATATAAGTTTGTTGAATCCTATTTATGATGATATATTCTCTTTTGACTTATTTTATCTTTAATGGTCTTTTAAGCTAGATTTATGGTGTTTTTTCCCATAATAAATTCTTGTTGATTGAGAAAAGCGAATCTATTGGCTATCTGCAATTGCGTCGAATCCCTGGTTTATTCGGAGGTCATGGTTGGATGAGCATTGTTGTCGCAGCAAGCTGGGAGAAATCGGAATCATATGGTCCAGGAGTGCCGATGGTATTGCCCAGATAATGCCTCTGGCGGGAAATATAGCCGTTTATCACGATTCCTTAATTTTGGGCTTTCAAATCAGCAGCATAATTGTAATCATTCATTTTTGCGTCTATTTGGCATGATCCTTGGAATTAATAAAAAAAAGAGGGTGATATCCCGCTTACAGGTCAATGCGCGGGATGTTGTCCACTGACTCGGGATTAGCCAGAGCAGAAAGGTCTCCGGTCTCCTTGCCCAGGGCCTTGGCCTTGATGACACGGCGCATGATCTTGCCGGACCTGGTCTTGGGGACATCCTTCACGAAGTAGACCTTGTCCGGGTAAGCGACCGGGCCCAGTACCTTGCGGACGTGGACGGAGATCTCTTTCGCGAGCTCGGGAGATTCAGCAACGCCATCTCTGAGTATGACGAAGGCCACGATCTTCTCGCCCTTGACCTCATCAGGCTGGCCGACGACGGCTGCCTCAGCGACCTTGGGGTGAGAAACGGCGGCGGACTCGACCTCAGCATTGGAGATTCTGTGTCCTGCAACCTTCAGCACATCATCGATTCTGCCCTGGATCCACCAGTAGCCATCCTTGTCGCGGGTGGCCTTGTCTCCAGCCAGATATGTGCCGGGCTTAACCTGCCAGTACATATCCCAGTACTCCTTCTTGTACCTGACTTCATCTCTGAAGAAGGCACGGAGCATGCTTGGCCAGGGAGTCTTCTGAACGATGTTGCCGCCGTAACCGAGTGGCACGGAGTTGGCATCCTCGTCAAAGATATCGGTGTTGAATCCGGGCAATGGGAAGCACACGGAGCCGGGCTTCTCGGGTGTCATGACCAGAGGAGCGATGACATGGCATCCGGTCTCAGTCTGCCACCAGGTGTCGATGATTGGTGCCCTGTCAGAGCCGATGTTCTTTCTGAACCACATGTAGGCTTCTGGGTTCAATGGCTCGCCCACAGAGGCCAGGATCCTTACCTTGGACAGGTTGTACTTCTTCACGAATTCCTCGCCGGTCTTCATGAACATCCTGATGGCAGTGGGTGCGGTGTAGAATACAGTGACACCGTACTTCTCAATGATAGACCACCAGCGGCCCAGATCGGGGAAGTCGGGAGAGCCTTCGTAGAGAATGGTTGAGGCGCCGAGGCACAGGGGACCGTATACCACGTAGCTGTGGCCGGTGATCCATCCGCAGTCTGCAGTGCACCAGAAGACGTCATCATCGTGGACGTCCATTACCCAGGAGGTTGTCTGAGCGGGTGTGACGGCATATCCGCCGTGAGCGTGCTCAATACCCTTGGGCTTGCCGGTTGTGCCGGAGGTGTAGAGGATGAACAGCCTGTCTTCTGGATCGAGCATGACGGTCTCGCACTCTTCGGACTGGCCCTTCACGAAATCATCATAATAGACATCGCGTCCCTCGGTCATGGGTACTGCTACCCCGGTTCTCTTGACGACGACTACCTTCTGAACGGAGGGTGCAGTCTTCATTGCCTCATCCACATTGGGCTTGAGAGGCAGTGGCTTGCCGCGCCTGTAGAAGCCGTCAGCGGTGACGACAACCTTGGCCTCAGCATCGTTGACCCTGCTGTTCAGGCCGCCGGAGGAGAATCCAGAGAAGACGATGGTGTGAATGGCTCCGATCTTGGCGCATGCCAGCATGGTGATGGGCAGCTCTGGGATCATGGGGAGGTAAGCGACGACTCTGTCACCCTTGACTACACCAGCGCCCTTGAGGGCATTGGCCATCTTGTTGACCTCGATATAGAGCTGGCCGTAGGTGATATCCCTGGCATCTCCAACGGGCTCGCCGATAAAGTGGTAGGCGACCTTGTCCTTCTTGGCCCCCTTGGCATGCCTGTCCACGGCATTGTAGGCCACATTGATCTTGCCGCCGGTGAACCACTTGTAGTAGGGCTTGCCGGAGTCATCCAGGACCTTGGTGTAGGGCACAGACCAGTCAGCATAGGTCTTGGCCATCTCGTCCCAAAACTCAATATAATTATCAGAACACCACTTGCGCATCTCCATCTCAGTCTTGAAGCCCTTCTTCTTCATCCACTGATATGCATTGGAATACTCAATTATGTCCTGAGGGGTGTTGAAAATCCTTGTCTCTTCCTGCAGAGAAGCAGTCTTTGCTGTTTCAGCCAATTTCATACCTCCTTCAAATCTCGATCTGGCGTTCCCGGCTCCCGATTTTGTCAGACTTGGTTTTTGAAGAGAACTCTATAGACCTTCAGAATGTCTCTTCTGGTCGACTTTCCTCTTAATTGCACATCTTGCGCGTCGCAGGGAGCTCGATGAACTTCGAATCGAAGACTTCTTGCTCATTTATAAAGTTATCGCGATATTAATCATCACTTAAATTAATGGTAATTATTTATCACAAGAATACTGAGTTGCCTTGCATTAATTTAAATATTTTTCTAAAGGAATGCCAAAATAAATGCTTAGATGTAAGCAGCACAATAATATGACAAAAAAAGGATATAAAAAAGTATGCCCGCTCAGATGAGCGGGATGGCATCAACTGCATCGGGGTTGGCCAGAGCGGACAGATCTCCGGTGGGCTTTCCTAATGCCTTGGCCTTGATGACGCGGCGCATGATCTTGCCGGATCTGGTCTTGGGCACATCCTTGACGAATAAGACCGTCTCCGGATAAGCAACTGGGCCCAAAACTGTGCGGACATGCTTGGCCAGTTCCTTCTTCAGCTCCTCAGTCTCCTCCTGTCCAGTCCTTAGGATGACGAAGGCAACTATGACCTCACCCTTGACCTCATCAGGCTTACCGATAACTGCAGCCTCCGCCACCTTGGGGTGAGATACCAGTGCCGACTCCACCTCGGCGTTGGAGATCCTGTGTCCTGCAATCTTCAACACATCGTCGATCCTGCCCTGGATGAAGAAGTATCCGTCCTTGTCTTTCATTGCCTTGTCGCCAGCCAGGTATGTGCCGGGCCTGATATCCCAGTAGGTGGACCAGTACTCCTTCTGGTACCTCTCGGGATCTCTGTAGAAGGCCCTGAGCATGGATGGCCAGGGTGTGTTGCTGACGATATTGCCTCCAGAGCCGAGAGGAACCGGGTTTGCTTCCTCGTCCAGGACATCGATATTGAATCCTGGGAGCGGGAATGTCGCAGAGCCGGGCTTCAATGGAGTTATAGGCAGGGGAGATACCAGGAATGTGCCGGTCTCAGTCTGCCACCAGGTGTCCATAATCGGCAACTTGCCAGCGCCAAAGGTGTTTCTATACCACATCCAGGCCTCGGGATTTATGGGCTCGCCCACAGATCCGAGCAGCCTCAGGCTGGAAACATCGTACTTCTTGGCCCAGGAATCTCCGGCCTTCATCAACATCCTGACTGCTGTTGGAGCAGTGTAGAAGACTGATACCTTGTTGTCCTGAATTATCTTGTACCACCTTCCCAGGTCTGGGAAGTCAGGAGAACCCTCATACATTATGCTGGTTGCACCAAGAACGAGCGGCCCGTACACAATGTAGCTGTGGCCGGTAATCCATCCGATATCGGCTGTGCACCACCATACATCATTGTCCTTAACATCAAAGACCCAGTGCAGAGTCTGAGCGGGTCCCACCTGGTATCCGCCATGGACATGCTCAATACCCTTAGGTTTACCGGTAGTTCCAGAGGTGTACAGGATGAACAGGCGATCCTCTGAATCCATCTTCTCGCACTCGCATGCGTCGGACTTTCCGGCCACAAGGTCGTCCCACCAAATATCTTTGCCCTCTTTCATGGGGACGGCAACGCCCGTCCTCTTGCACACCACTACATTCTTCACCGATGGGGTATTAGCTGTAGCTTCGTCGACATTTGGCTTGAGGGGCAGCGGCTTGCCGCGCCGGTAGAAACCATCCACAGTAATAACCACTTTGGCCTCGGCGTCCATGATTCTGCTGTTCAGGCCGCCAGAGGAAAATCCAGAGAATACAATGCAATGAATGGCGCCAATCTTGGCTATGGCCAGCATGGCGATGGGCAGTTGAGGGATCATGGGCATGTATAACATGACTCTGTCTCCCTTTACCACGCCCAGGCTCTTCAGGCCGTTGGCGAACTTATTGACCTCCTTTTCCAGCTGTGCATAAGTGATCTTTTGAGTGGGCTGATCGGTGGGCTCAGGCACGAATATATAGGCCACCTTATCTTTCTTGGCCCCCTGGGCATGCCTATCCACGCAGTTGTGGGTCACATTGCACTTGCCGCCCACGAACCATTTGGCATATGGTGGCTTCCATTCTAGGGTTGAGGACCAGGGCTCAAACCAATCTGCGTAGGTCTTGGCCATCTCTCCCCAGAACTGGATGTAGTTGGCAGAGCACCAGAGGCGCATCTCGCGCTCTGTCTTGAAGCCTTTCTCTTTCATCCACTTCATTACGTTGGAGTTCTCTGCCAGATCCTTGGGTGCCTCGAATATCCTTGTCTCTTCCAGTAAAACTGATGTCTTTGCAGTTGCTTTTTCCTCAGCCAAATTTACAGCCTCCTTTATAATCCCCACGTCTTCCCAACTCTCCGCCTGATCTATCCTGATGCCAGGCAGCCAGCCCAACGCAGCCATCTGGCATTCCTTTTATTATCGCAATAGGGCCAAAATCCCAGCCAGCAGGAGCCATTGGGAATATTGTAGCGATCGATAATTAACCTGTTTTTTCATTTATAAATCTATCGAGGTGACTTAACGTTATGATTGATAATTATCATTATTTAACGTGATTAACAAAACACTAGGCTTTTAGAAATTGCCATATTGTATGGATGAGAACGTTAAAGCAATCAATCAAGACTTGATGGAAAAAGAAGACTTTAGCTCCGCTAATCTGATAAAAAAAATAGGATCCCCATCAGACGATCTTGGGGATCCCATCCACTGCTTCTGGATTCATCAGGGTCGATATGTCCCCAACCGGGTTTCCAAGGGCCCTCGCCTTGACGACACGGCGCATTATCTTGCCGCTCCTCGTCTTCGGGAGGTCGTTGACGAAGTGGACCTCCGTGGGCGCAGCCACCGGCCCAAGGGTCTTCCTGACGAAAGCGATCGCATCCTTTGCCAGCTCAGGGGACGGTTCATTTCCGACCCTCAGAATGACGAAGGCGACGATCGACTCGCCCTTAACCTCGTCGGGCTTTCCAACTACTGCCGCCTCGGCTATCTTGGGGTGAGCCACCAGGGCAGACTCGACCTCGGCGTTGGCTATCCTGTGGCCTGCGACGCTGAGAACATCATCGATTCTGCCCTGGATGAAGAAGTAGCCGTCCTTGTCCCTCTGCGCCTTGTCTCCAGCGAGATAGACGCCGCGGCGGCCGGGAACATCCCAGTAGAACTGCCAGTACTCCTTCATGAACCTCTCTTTGTCGCCCCAGAACGCCCTGAGCATCGAAGGATAGGGCTTCAATGCCACTATGTTGCCTCCGGATCCCAGAGGAACCTCATTCCCTTCCTCATCCAGGATGGATATGTCATATCCGGGGAGCGGGAATGTGCACGATCCGGGCTTCAGTGGCGTGATGGGCAGCGGAGAGTTGAGGAAGGTTCCGGTCTCGGTCTGCCACCAGGTGTCCATGATCTGGAGCTCGCCTCGTCCAATGTGCTCACGATACCACATCCAGGCCTCCGGATTGATCGGCTCGCCGACGGATCCCAGTAGCCTCAGGCTTGAGAGGTCGTACTTATCAGGCCATTCTGCGCCCTGCTTCATGAACATCCTTACCGCCGTGGGGGCAGTGTAAAGGACGGTGACCTTGTGGTCCTGGATGTTCTTCCACCACCTACCGAAGTCTGGATAGTCTGCAGCGCCCTCGTACATGAGGCTGGTCATGCCCAGAATGAGCGGAGCGTAGACGATGTAGGAGTGACCGGTGACCCATCCAATATCGGCGGTACACCACCAGACATCGTCGTCCTTCAAGTCGAAGACCCAGTGAAGCGTCTGAGCCGGTCCGACGGCGTTTCCGCCCGTTGCGTGCTCGATACCCTTGGGCTTGCCGGTTGTGCCGGAGGTGTAGAGGATATACAGCCTGTGCTCCGGGTCAACCCATACCGGCTCACACTCTTCGGACTGGCCCTTGACCAGATCATGCCACCAGACGTCCCTGCCCTCTTTCATGGAAACGTCAACGCCCGCACGCTTGTAGACGATAATCTTCTCAACTGACGGAGCGCCGCCAGCTGCCTCGTCGGCGTTCGGCTTCAGAGGCACCGGCTTTCCGCGCCTGTAGAATCCATCCACGGTGATGATGGCTCTGGAACCGCAGTCAGCAGCCCTGTCCATCAGGCCTTTGGAGCTGAATCCGGAGAAAACCACGCTGTGGATGACGCCGAGCTTGGCGCAGGCGAGCATGGCGATGGGAAGCTGGGGTATCATGGGCATGTAGATGCTGACCCGATCCCCCTTCTTCAAGCCGAGGCTCTTGAGGCCGTTTGCGAACTTATTGACCTCCTTATAGAGGTCGCCGTAGGTGATCTTCTGGACTGGCTGGTCTGTCGGCTCTGGTATCCATATGTATGCAACTTTGTCCTTCTTTGCGCCCTTGGCGTGCCTGTCCACGGCGTTGTATGTGATGTTGATTTCACCTCCAGTGAACCAGTGGAAGTAGGGCATCTCCGAGTCGTCCATCACCTTAGTATAGGTCTTGTGCCAGTCAACGTACGTCTTTGCCATCTCGTCCCAGAACTCGAGGTAATGCTCATCAGAGGAGCACCAAGCACGCATCTCCTTCTCAGTCTTGAACCCTTTCTTCTTCATCCACTGCATCACGATTGACTTTTCTACCAACTCTTTTGGCGGATTAAAGATTCTGGTCTCGTCCTGAAATACTGTCGTCTTCAACTTCTTGTCTTCTTTGCCAGCCAATTTCAACACCTCCTAAATCAAAGCCTAATATTTCGCGCACTTTTCTCCTATCCCAGGGAAAACTTGACGCGAAGAACCTGCCCGCTGTCCACTCTAATTCGTCATAGAGAACAGCAGTTTTGCACATTTCCGATTTGTCTTTCAGATAAATAAGGTTTTTGCTTGTTAATAATTATAAATAATAACGATTATAGATCCTATGGCTTGAAGAGATGGTCGAATCTCGAAGAGCCTAAAAGCAGCCGTGCCCGGCCGCTGGAAGAATACTGTTAATGACAGCTCATTCAGGCTCACAGATCTGAGGAAATTAATGCAAAAATAGCATCGCGAGCAACAACCATGGCTCTTTTCCGCAGCAAAACCTAAATAAATAGTTGACTATGAATCATAATTGGAGAATTCCACTTAAATAATATGGAGTGGTTTCCATGATCTTTATCTGGCACCATCTTCCCAGATCAAGCGCGCCGGGGATCACAATGCCAGCATAATTGGCAGATCGGGCCTTCATGGTCTTGTCTCTCCCACACTCAGTCACAAGAGCATGCAATACCTTCCCCAAATAACGGCGATTCCTCCTCTCAGCGATCTCCAGCCATAATCGGGTCATCTCCCTCGAGCGGTCTTTCTTAATCCTGTCCGGCATGTCGTAGAGACTGGCGGCTGATGTTCCAGGCCGAGGAGAGAATCTGGTGATATTCACCTTATCCGGCTGCAATCTCTCAATCAGGCTCATGCTCTCCTCAAAATCCTTATCCGTCTCGCCGGGAAAGCCAACGATAATATCAGTTATTATGGAGATGTCTGGATAGGCAAATCGAAAGGCGCTCACAAGCTCGAAGAACTCATCTGAGGTGTATACGCGTCCCATCCTCTGCAAGATTTCATCTGAGCCGGACTGAACGGGGATATGCAGGAAACGGTAGATCTTTGGGCTCTGAAATGCCTCAATAAGCCTATTCTGGATGAGCCGAGCGCTATCGGGATTCATCATTCCAACCCTGAGCATAAAATCCCCTGGAATCTCAGTCAGCGTCTCCAGCAGCCCGGCCAGATCAGATCCAATATCAGATCCAAATGCGGCAGTGTCCTGAGCAGATATCTGGATCTCGGCTGTGCCAAGCTGTGCCAGCCTTTCCACGGCAAGGACCACATCCTCAACCGGGCGGCTCTTCAGCCTGCCCCTGGCTTTTGAGACTATACAATAGCTGCATGAGCCGTTGCAGCCGTCCGCCACATTGACAATGCCGCAGCTCTCTCCTCCGGGAGATGATTCGCGAAGATGAACAGCAATATGCCTCTCGCGCAGCATTTCTTCAGATTGAAAATTCTGAGATTGTAATTGCCCGGATTGCATATGCTGCGAAGGCATGAGCCAACCATCAAAGAGTCCAGCGATCCTGGCGGCATCTCCTTGACTCAAAGGTCCCAATCGCCCCCGGCAGCAGAGCGTTTGAATCGACTGGGGTATTGCCGCCGCCAGGCAGCCGGCGACGACCAGCCTCTCGCCCTCCAGCTGCCGCAGCCGGCGGAGGATCTTTCTCTCCGTCCTTTCGGTGACCGCACAGGTGTTCACTATCACCATGTCCGCCTCCTTCAGGCCGGAAGGGATATGGCCCATCTCCCTCAGGGCCTCTGCCAGATCCTGAGAATTCCCGAAGTTCGATGTGCAGCCGAAGGTCTCGATATAAAACCTCATTCCAAAGCCTCACTTGAGGCCGTCTCCTCCCTTCTCACCTGATAGATCCCACTGATCGCCCCTATGACCGCCGGGGCGAGGAAAAAGCCGCCGATCCCTGCCACCAGAGCCCCTCCAAAAAAGGAGAGCATTACCAGCAATGGGTGCAATGAGGATCTGGTGGAGATGATATAGGGCCTTATGAAAAGCTCTGAGGGGAGATAGATGAGAGCGGAGCTGATGACCAGGAAGAATAAAGCACCCTCCAGGCCCACGGTGAAGTAGCGGTAGACGGCCAGGGGGACCAGGACCGCCCAGGAGGTGAGGACCGGGACCATGCCTGCGATAAAGACGATGCTCGCCAAAGCTATGGGCCGGGGGATGTCGAAGAGGAAGAATATCACCGCTGCGATCAAGCTTCCCACGATTGATGTATAGACGGTGCCGATGAATATGCCGCTCAGAATTCGGTCGATTCTATCGATGTACCGCTCAAGAACCCTCATCTCTCCGTCTGGCAGGAGGGATATCAGCGATCCCACAAAGCCCTCTCCATCCAGGAGGATGAAGTAGCAGATGGGAAAGGAGATGAGAAAGTTGATTATCCCCAAAGAGGCCATCCTGCCGATTTGGAGGATGGGAATAGATGCTGCCAGAGAGGCGATCAGGCCGAAGGCGTTCTCCAGACCGGAGAGCAGGCTCTCCCTGGCCCAGGAAGGAAGGTCTGTCGCCGTCTGCTGCATGAGATATCCAAGCCAGTACCTGAGCGCCTCCTGGTTCTTTGCCAGGGCTATTATCTGAGTGGCCACCTCAAGGCTTCCCAGGCCCAGCATCAGGAATATGGGGACCACGACGCAGATGGCAGCAACAAGCGACCCGAGCTTTTTTCTCTTGCCGAACCGATCCCTTATGGGCCGGCCCACATAGGCAAAAACGCTGCCCAGGATTATGCCGTCTAAGAATGGAAAGGCAAAGCATGCGGTCATGAGGACCGCGGCCAAGGCTAGGATTAAAATGCCCTTATGCTCTGAGCACCAGCGATCAGGGTCGTAGTCCATGGTTCACACCAAAGAATGAAGCATCTTGTCTTGCCGCGGAATTCATTCGCTTGATAGATATGGGTGACGCTTTATTAATGTTTCAAGGGAATGAAGATTGAGTGGGAGAGATGCGCCAGAGTTGCATAAGGAGATGATGACTGAGGATCGAGCATTCTCCAGGGCCAGGAAATAGATGCTTCTTGTGACTTCGCCTGCTACTATTGTTCGTCTTTTTTCTAACCTTAATCGTTTCTGTGCGTCTCTGTGAGCTTTGTGACTCTGAGGTTTTATTCCGTAACTACCATGTGTTTGAATATTCAGCTACGAATATTAACCGCAGAGACGCAGAGTTCGCAGAGACGTGGAAATTTACCTTATTACCAGCACTTGAAAAAAAAGGCTCCTCGCTATTTTGTATGGGCGAACTTGAATCGCTGGTTCTCTGTGTCTCGGTGCCTCAGTGGTGAACCGCTATGCATTGACCCAACCACAGAGACGCAGAGGAAACGAGGCCATATTCTCTGACTTAACTCACCCACATAATTCAACGAAGAGCCAAAAAAAAAGCATATTTCTGAGCAAATAGTCGTCTCCGTTCGTTCGTCCTCCGTGCGCTCTGCGCCTCTGCGGTTTTATTCCGTAACCACCAGGGTTAATTATCCGCTACCCACTCGATACAGCGAAGAGCCATTTTATTTCACAGCTAATTATTTCACCACAAAGAACACAAAGCGCACAAAGGTCTCAGAAAGGAAAAGACGGCACTCCTTCGAAAGCTCATCCCCCCTCAGGCACGTGCCAGCTCCAGCATTCCCTCCAGCCGCTCCAGCCTCTCCCCTGGATCCCGGTTCTGCTCTCGTACCCAATGGAGCAGCTTCTTTACCGCCAGTCCGCTGTCGATGATATCTCCCGCCTTCTCCACTCCCTCTAGCAGGTCTTCTGAGCGGCCGGTGATGCAGAGCAATGGCGCAGCATTCAGGCATACAATATCCCTTCTATCCCCGCGGTCAAAACCCGACAGAACTCGAAGGAGCCTTACTGCCTCCTCTTCGATATTCCCACGGTTGAGAAGAGCAGACTCATCCCCCTTCTCCAGGCCCAGGTCGCAGGCATTTAGGGCATATTCCCTGATCCTGCCATCCTCATCCAGCTCTGCTACATCCGTCCTTCCAAGAGTCGAGAGTTCATCCATCCCCCGCAGATCGTCACCGCTCCGGCCGTGGATAACAAAGGCCCTCTTGTAGCCGATCTCCTTCATAGCCCTGGCTATTGGCAGAACCATCTCTCGGCTGTAGACCCCGCGAACACCGTAAGCGGGCAGAGCGGGATTGGCCAGAGAGCCAGCGATGTTCAGAACGGTGCCGAACCTGATCTGAGAGAGGATCCTGGAGAGGGCAGAGGGATGGACCTTGCCGCTCATGCCGTTGAATATGCCGATCCCTGCCACTTCGATGCTCCTTTTCACCAGGTCCACATCGCAGTCAACGTCTATCCCGAGCTGCTCGAGCATATCCACTGTGCCGCAGCTGGAGGTTATGGCCCGAGAACCGTGCTTGGCCATGTTGATCTTGTCCGCCGCCGCCACAATCGAGGCCGCGGTGCTGATGTTGAAGGTCTTGATCGAGTCCATGCCCGTCCCGCAGTTATCAGCCAGCGGCCCCTGGACGCATGGGCGGACCTTCAATGTGTCCACCTCATATATCGCCTCCCAGATGCCGGCGATCTCCTCAGCTGTCGCCCCCTTGGCGGTGATGGCAGCCAGGAACGCCCCCTGCTGCAGATCCGGCTGCTCGTCATTCAGGATCTGACGGAATAGATCTGAGGCTTCGCCTCGGGTCAGGTTCCGACCTTTGATCAGTTCGTCCACCTTTCCCCCAAAATGCTTCAGGCTCTCTTCCGACACTATTTTCAGCAAATCTTTCGCCATCTTCCCCTCGCTTCGTCCCTTAAAAAACTATAAACTGACTATAATTTCGCAACAAATAGATTCAAGCTGCTATTGCTGTATCTGCTCTAAACCGCACAGACAACAGACTTCAATCCTGCTCGCCTGGAGGAGTGCTCAAATGCATCCGAGATTCGGGCTAGATCGGCTCTTTTGGTGATGATCCAGTTCGCCCTGATCCCGCCTGATTCCAGGAGGCTGGCAGCCATTCTGTTCTGCCGGCTGCTGCAGCCATATGCTCCTGTTATGGTCTGCTCGAGGTAATGCATCGATCGCAGGTCGATCATCCCCTCATAATCGCCCGGCTGGGGCCCAGAGAATATGCATATCCTCCCACCAGGGGCAAGCAGCCTCATCTGCCTTTGGTCGATCTTCACCTCAGGGGTGGCAGTGAGGATAACGTCAACTCCCCTGCCATCGGTCTCGCTCAAGATTGTCCTTTCCGCTTCCTCGAACGGGTCCTGCCCCTCCTCCCGGTTGCCGCTAAACCAGCCGATCACCCGGGCAGAGGTATGCCTCTTGATCTCCCTGATCCGTCCGGGCAGCCTCTCTGCCAGCAGGATCTCTCCTGCCCCCCGCATCTCCGCCAGAAGGGCATGAAGAGCGCCAATCGGTCCTCCGCCCCAGATCAGGACGGTGTCACCCTCTCCGACCCTGGCCTGCTCCTGGCCGTTAATGCAGCAGGCCAGAGGCTCGGCCAGGGTGAAGAGGGCCGGGTCCACTTCCTCGGGCAAGCGATTTAGAGCGGTGCTGATGCCAAAATGCTCAGAAAAGCTCTGAGCTGGCAGGGGCAGGGCCAGGTACTCGGCAAACCCCCCGTCAATGTTGAAGCCGATTATCTTCATGTCCCGACAGCGGTTGTCTGCACCCCGAAAGCAGGCATGACAGTGTCCACAGGCGATGCCCGGCCAGACCTGGACCAGCTCGCCTGCCCTTAATTGACGGCCATCAGCCTGCACTTTGCGGTCTATCTCTTCTATCCGGCCCACAACCTCATGCCCCAGGATGCGCGGATAGCAGAGGTCCCTGTGCCCCTGATCGAGCATCTTTATGTCCGTGCCGCAGACAGCGCAAGCCTCGACCCTGATCAGCGCCCCTCCTGGAGGGCACCGAGGCCTTGGCAAATCCATCAGCGCCAGATTCTTTGGCCTCTTCAGCACAGCCGCCTTCATAGTTCGATCCTGGATCCTACTTCTTGGGAAGCTCGACTGTCATCAGTACCCGGTCGGTCTCACTGACCAGCTGCTGCTGAGAGAATCCATAAAGCCCGGCCAGAAGGCTGGCTCCGCCCATGCCCACCCCCTCTTTGACATAACCCTGGGCATAGACCTGCAGCCCGGGAATCTTTGAGCTCTCCAGCCCCGGATCGGCATAGAAGTATGGCCTGCCCGTAGCCTCCACTATTTGCCGGAAGTTGGCGGTCGTGTCCTCCATGATGTACTTCGTGGTGGCAATGGAGATGTCGCCTTTCAGGTCCAGGGCTTTCGCCAATGCCAGCACCGTAGCCATCTGCGTTCCCCCTGCCAGCACCACTCTGCTCCCGGATAAGCCGCTGATCAATCCCAGGGCGCAGGGCATCATGGGGTCGCCCAATTCCCGTATCGCCTCCATTGGGTCACCCTTCAGGCTGCCCGGAGCCACTCCTGCCCTGGCCATTGCCTCTGCTGCCACCTGCTCCTTGAGCCCTGTTGGATTGGAGACGAAGCTGCTGCTGACCTTTTCTCTGTAGCCGAGTGCCCTGAGAACGGCAAGAGCTGTGGTTGTGCCGCCTGCTATTGACTCCCCAATGAATATGCAATCTGAGAGCCCGGCAAGCTTGCTTCCCAGCCGCCTGGCCCTCTCAAATGTCCCCTGGGGATCTATGACAGCGCTCTTTTTTCGGATGTCGCCTCCCGGCTGGCCTCCCAGCTCGACATAAGGGACGGCCGGCTTCTTTCGCAGGCCCGAGGCTACGAAGAGAGAATTGATGCCCGTCAGGTTCAGGGCCGCTTTGGTGACCACCGCCGGGGTGGGCGAGCCTCCGGGAGCCTCAGGCAGCTCGGGCATGGTGATAATTCTGTTAGTCTCCACCAGCTCGGCGTCTGCGCCTGGGGTGTAATCTGTCAGCTCGGGTGAGGTTCCTGCCGCCGAGAGGCCAGGTATCTTTCCGGTGTCCGTATTGGATATGATGCAGAGGAATAGTGGCCGCTTAGGGCGCGGCCCGAAATCGGGGTAGATCCATTCTGGCATGAGATATAATCCAGCGATCCGGTATATTAAATCAACGCTACATTATTTAATTCAAGTTTATTTGAATGGCGCTAAACTAATTTTGGCTCCTCGCTATTTGGCATGGGTGAACTTGAATCGGAAATTCTCTGTGTCTCTGAGCCTCTGTGGTGAACCGCTATGCTCTGACCTAACCACAGAGGCACAGAGGAACAGAGGCTATACTCCCTGCCGGACCTCACCCACATAATTCAGCGAAGAGCCCTAATTTTGAACTCTCGCGCAGATGCAACCGATCGCTATTGAAGAGACTCTCATCTTCTTTTTTCTCTATTCCAATCGATATTGAAAAATCCCCTGAGGTCTTCGCCGGGCATTGCTCGACAAAGGCTTATAAAGGAGAAGATGAGACTGGGGTTTGTTGTAGGCAAATGACGAAAAGTCTATCGCCGAATAGTGGGATACTGGAGGTTTATAATTGAGCTTAAGATACATGATTATTCCCCTGTTGCTTGCATTACTCACCACAGGCCTGTCCCTGGGGCAGACCACCGATAACGCAAGCATTGTGGATGACAATTCCAGCATAGAGGCAGCTTTGGATATTAATGCCACCCTGCCCGCAAACGAGAGCGCTCCAATGAATGAGACAGAGAATACGACCGCAGTCGCAGTCAATCTGACTCCAGCGATCTCGGGACCGAATCTGAACTACATCTGGCAGTTCTCTGGAATTGAGACGAGCCCCATAACCATGGTCCTGGAGCAGAATGGCAACGATCTTTTGGGCCGGGCAAAGTACGAGCCAGAGGGCGGAAAAGCCTGGAATGCGGATGTCATAGGCTCAGTGGCAGGAGAAAAGGTTGACCTGACCATGAGCGCCCTGAAGGATAATGTGCTGATCATTACCAGGTTTTCAGGCATCTTGGCCAATGAGGACATCAGCGGCAACTTCACCCAGGCGAGCGAGGGCAAAATCATCAACAACGGCACCTTCAATGCCATGTGGATCAATCCGGATACCTCCAGCTACACTCCTGCCACGGTTGAGGCACCAGCGGTGGCAACTCCTGCTCCCGCAGAGGTCACCAGTGCCGCACAGCCCGCCGCTGCCGCAGTGAATACCACTGCTGCTAATAAGACGGAGAAGAGATTCGTCGACGTTCATGAGTACAAAGATAAGATCGGTCCGGGCGGCGACCTCAGCGGCATCCCACCAGGCATGGGCTGAACTGCACTTCAGATGAGAAATGATGCGCCAGAAAGCTGGCGCAGCAAATCTTTTTCCGATCAATTGCATAAGGCACATTTTCTACGTGATTATACGGTCTGCAAGGCTTAATATGAGAAAACCAAGAATATTTATAGTAAAATAACTATAGCTCGATATCTCAGGTAGAATGTGGTGGTTCTGAATGAAAGTAAATTGCTTGATGAGGGGATGGCATATCCTTCCTCTAATGATATTTCTCATCTGTGCTGCCGGTCCCTCGCTCGCCCAGGAGGCGGGCAGCTCAGATGCAGAGACGGCGGCGCTCGATCCGACAGCATCGCTCTTGGCACTGCCATCGACCGATGAATCCATTTCGGAGAATGCATCGATCCCGGAGAATTCATCCATCATGGACAATGAATCTTCCAACGTTAGCCAATCCGTTCCGATTTCCAGTCAGTCTATCCTGGACCTGAGCTATATCTGGTCGGTTTCAGGAATCGAGATCGATAATGTGATAATGGCTCTCAATCAGGAGGATGAGATCCTCTACGGCCAGGCAAAATACGAGCCGGACGGCCAGGGGGCCTGGAATGCAGTGGTCATTGGATCAGTAAAAGAGGACAATGTAGATCTGGTCATGACCTACCTTGATGATGGCTCAGAGACCTCCACCCGCCTGAACGGGACATATGACCCCTCGAACCAGTCGATAAGAGGCGATCTCTTGAAGGTGAAAGATGGCGAGATCTCCGAGCGGGGCACCTTCGAGGCCATATGGATCAATCCCGATACAGCCAGCTACACACCCGCGGTCATGCCCCAAAAGGCTGAAACCTCAGGAGTCCAGATCGAACCGAGCAGCTCAGTGGCCGCCATGAACGAGACGGTTGCAGTAAAATCGGGCACCCGCTCAGAAGATTACTACCACGATGTCCGGCAGGATGCTGTGAGTATCCTGACCGGCGTTGGAGATCTCAGCCAGATACCCATTGGAATGGGAGGAAGCGGTCTGTCTTAAGACCCATTTGCTCCCTTTTCGTTTTTATCTCCCTTTTCGTCCTTTTCATGGGACTCGATGATCTCAGAGAGTGCATTCAAGACCACCTCCAACTCCGGACGGCCCAAGCCATATGTGCTCAGCTTGAACTGGCGGGTGAGGCCAGGCTTGATGCCGCACACTCCTCTATCCTTCATCTCCCGGTAGAGGAAGTAGCGACCTCCTTTTGCAGTCTGAGATATATCATAGAGCCTCTCGGTCAAAAAGAACATCAGATCGTGGTTATGCGGCCGATCTCCCACCTGGACCAGATCCATCTTCTCCATCTCGCTGGAAAACCAGCGGGCATTCTCCAGCTCCTCGGGCCAGCGGCCCACCCTTTCTACCACTGTTGGGAATGAGGCCATCAGGGTTATGAGGGGCGCTCCTCGCACCGTGCAGCCCAATAGCTCCACCTCTTTGTTCTTTTTTGTGGCGGATGGTTTGAATATGATCCGGGCGTACTCCTCCGAGGCTCCCAGGACGCCCACCGGCCCGCAGGCGGCCATGGACTTGTGGCCACTGCCTACGATTATGTCTGCCCCCAACTCCCGAGCCTTCACCGGCATCCTGCCAACCGAGTAGGCGCCATTGAGAAGGAGCGGCACACCGTAATCGTGGCAGACATCAGCGATCGCTCGCGCATCAGCCAGATTACCGTAGTTGCCATCGGGGTAGGTCAGAAGGGCCAGGGTTACGTTTCCCTTCTTCTCATAGGCTCTCTCTATAGCTAGAGCATATCCCTCAGAGCTTATGGCATAATCCGGCTCCTTGCTGGAGGGCACATACTCCACATTCAGTCCCGCTCGCTCCGCTGCCAGAACTGAGGTGTAATGAGCGTTGCCATCCATCACCACGAAATCCCCCTTCTGGCATAGGCTATGCATGGCAGCGAACTTCCCCTCCCGCGCACCATGGGTGACTCTAACCTCATCTATGTCCAGGAACTCCGGGAGTATGCTGTGCACAAACTCCTCCACTGGAGGATTCCTTATGTGATCCAGCATCCCGGCGCAAAAATCGCAGATGGAGTAGCCATCGCCCCACTCCACCAGAGCGGCCCTTGCCTCGGGAGTCAATATTCCACCTCTCTGCAGGGGATCCACATTTATCTGGGCAACATCCCTCTTAAGCCTGGTGAACTTCTCAAGATTTTCAAGCATTTGCATATCGATTGTCCCTCTTGCAGTATAATACTTTGCCAGAATCAGGCAAAAGGTGATATATTTTCCAGGCGAATTCATTTCAATGGCTCTGGTGATAGGTCACCGCACAGCCCGCGCGCTTGCCGCAGAAAACAGCCTGGAAGGGATAAGAGCCGCGAAGCGCTGCCTTGCGGATTATGTCCATGTGGATGTGAGGCTCTCTAGGGACGGAAAGCTCGTGCTGATGCATGATGATAGCGTGGACAGAACCACAGACGGCAAGGGAATGGTCCAGGATCTCAACTGCATTGAGCTTAAGGCGATCCGTGCCGGAAATGAGCCAGTTCCCACTCTGGCAGAGGCTCTATCCCTGGCAGAAGAGCTGGAGTTGGGGGTGGTGGTGGAGATGAAAGAAGAGGGCCTGGAAGCCCTGGTGGCTGATGTAGTGCCGAAGAAAAAGAGCATCATCACCTCCTCCTATCACGCCAGCCTGCGCGAGATCAAGGAGATCTCCGATCTCAAAACCGGCATTATTATCACCTCACTGCCCATAAAGCCGGTAGAACTGGCCCTTTGGGCTGATGCGGATGCCATATTTCCAGAAAAGGTAAATCCCCGTCTTTTCAAGGAGGCGCATCAGAAGGGCCTTGAAGTCTACCCGGGGGTGGTCAATACGGTAGCTCAGGCGGCTTGGCTTCTCCGGCTGGGGGCGGACGGTCTAGTAACAGACGATCCCTGTCTGATAAGGGAGGCGCTGGACCAGCCGGTCAAGGCCACGGGCCAGTCCAACTGCGAATACTATCCCTGCCACCATTTCGAAGGTCAGGACTGCACCCATTGCTTCTGCCCCCTTTATCCCTGCAGGGATGAAGAGCTGGGCAGGTTCGTGAGAACAAAGAGGGGTAAGAGGTTCTGGAGCTGCATCGACTGCAAGCTCGTTCACCGGCCAATTGTGGCGAAATATCTGGCAGAGCACCCAGAATCGACTACAGAAGAGCTTAAAGCCCTGGCGGACTGATCGACTCTCATCTCACCATAATGCATTCAGGATAACCGATCTTGATCGAGAATATAGTTTTACCGACGGAAAGCTTTATGGATACCTGATGGATAATGCAGGACTCATGAGACACATTATCCTTGTACTGATTGCTCTGATTGCTCTGGTTGGGCTTATGCCAGGCGGCATGAGCAAGGATCCTGCGCCGTTCGATAATGGAGAGATCAATGAAGCGGGGGATGAATCTCTGCTGACTACTCCATCCATTGCTGCTTTCCTGAATGATAGCTGGGCGCCAACCCCATTCGTGGCACCTCTTGCCAGCGCCCCTCTATATGCCAAGAAATCTTTCAACAATAACACCACCAACACCACATATGCCATCTTGGATTTCCTGCAAAACGACACCAACAATGCAACCAATACCAGCCTGGCCACCTACATGGTTGAAGGGGGAAACATCTATCAGTTCCTGAAAGATGACTGGAATCCCTCGACGCCGGTTGAGGTCGTCAAGGGCACCCCCTACACCAAGGGCAAGATGAGCTAGGTTCTCATCCGCTAAACTTTTATCTCTATAGGGGGTGCAGAGGGGCGAAAGACCCCGGTCTTCAGGCCGGGGATGTAGAGCCCCTCGCTGATTACTTTCGCGCCACTTAGATCTGCTATATATTCTTTCATGATCACCTCATATCTAGTTCCCTAGCCAATCTAGGGTACAGATTCACGCCTTCCTCGGAAGGTAGGGCACTCTTGGATCTACCCAAAGGTCAACCAGCCAAACGTATCAGGACACATCTGAACCTCCTAGATACAAGCCACGGACTTTAGGCCGGGGTAGTTGACGCTTTTGCACCAGAGTATCTCTTCAGATTGAGGCTCACCACATCAAAGGGGATGGTGTGTTTATCCTGTTTAAGAAGGATCTGCAGCATCTCGTGCTCTTTGCTATAGGATAGAGCAACCTCTTTAGCGTAGCGTATTCCCTCAGCAGTGAGCATATACTCATACCTCTGCAGCCACTGGCCATTGATCTCATAGTGCCTTTGGTCCTGATAGATCATGCCATTGGCAACGAGGATCTGAATATCCTCGAAAAGCCTCTCGCTATAGGGGAATCCATATTCAGAATGAAAGGAGTAATCAAATAGTCCTGAAAGCCCACCAGAGCCCAGGTCCCTGAGCCTGGCAACAGTCCTGTAGAGCCAGGTTATGTTTCTGATCCGGGGAACCAGGATCTTCTCACCGTATCTCTCGGAGAGCATATTATGCAAAGCATAAAAGAGCAGCAATAGCCCATCGATTGGAAGATAGCTCTCGGAGCGGATAAAGGACAGCAGCTTTGCCGCTTGCTCCATAACTTCATCAAGGGAGATCTCCGGTCGATCGTCGGAGAAGAAGGATATGGCGATCTGGCGGGTCAGCGACTTTACCAGGCCCGCGGCCAGGGCGGATTCGTCATAGAGAAAGCTATCCGCCTGGGTTCTCACGGACCTGGGCACTCCGCTGCCCGCGGTGATGCTCACCAGGGCCCCATATTTTTTGCAGAGGGTATCCTCGAAGAGCTTTCTCATCCTCCCATGGCGGGAGATGGTGGACAGAGCCATTCTGATATCCGGCGCGAGGGACCGGTGGTCGAACCTGGCAGCCAGCGGTATCTCCTGGCCGAATTTTATACGCTGCAGTAGATCCCGTGAGACATCATCTCCCGTCTCCCAGATGAACCGCAGAAGGTCCGGATCGGTGTACTCCCGGAAGAATAGTTCTATCCTCCTTTTGGCATCATCCTCATTCATCCTGGACAGAGCGTTCTCCAGCGCCGTGAGAAGCATGGCCCTTATGGATTGGACAGAAGGATGATAGATAAGGGCATTATAATGATGCGCCCGGGCGATGAGCATTGATTCCGCTGCCGTCTGGGACATCTCTGCCCGATAGTCACCCTGGCCGACGAGGACTATCCTGCCCTTGCAGATGGTGAGGGACTGCAGGATCTGGTCTGTATCCACCAGGCCCAGGGATACGCCAGAATGATGGGAGTCTCTGAGCAAAAAGTCCACTCTGTCTGCATCCAGGTCGCCGACTATGATCTGCCCCAGGGGCGGAATCCTTCCCCGGGCTATGTCTGCGACCTCTGCAAAGAGCTTGTCCGCATCGCCGAAATCCCTTTCTGCAATCCTTATGGCCTCTTGGCCGAAAGGATGGCAGGAGATTATATCCTGGGTGAACTCCTCGTGCCCGGAAGCTCTTTTGCCCTTCAACAGGGGCTGAACCTCGGGGTTGCGGCCTAAGACCCCCTCAACAGCATGAGAGAGAGCGGAATGACCCAGGTCGTGGAGCAGCCCGGCTAACCGAACCTTTCTCACCTCCTCAGAGGAGAGACCCAGGTGCTCGGCCATTCGCCCGGCCATATGCATGGTTCCCAGGGAATGCTCGAATCGGGTGTGGTTGGCCCCGGGATAGACTGCTTCCACCAGGCCCAGCTGCTTTATCCCCTTAAGCCTTTGTACTGGACGGGATCGGATGATCTGCCACTCCAGCGGATCTGTCGAGATGGACCCATGGACTGGATCGCGAATGACCTCTCTTGCCTCGCTCACGAAGATCGCCTTATTATCGCTGATAGTTCGGCGGTTTTTTTGATCATTCACTTCGGTGCGAGCAGCAAAATTGCTGCCGCTAGATCGCCTTTTGCCTCCAGGAGGGCCGCTCTTGCATCTTCATGATTTGCACCCGTCTGGGCGACAACCAGGTCCACATCTGACTCGGGGATCTCAAGCTCCGGTCCCTCGTTTGCCTCCGTTCCGGAGAGAGGGCGCTCAGTGGCATCGCCGGATATTTGATAGCTGCGCTGCCCATGGGCATCCATTATCGCGACAGAGGCGTTTTGTATAACGATCTCCTTATCAGGCATGCGGATGACAACCTCAATGACTCCTTCTAGCTCATCGATGTCTATTCCCATGCTCTTGAGCATGCCTTTCATCTTCTTGGGGCTCATGCCGCCCCTTCCTCCTAAACCTCCTAAACCAGGAAACATGTCAATCACTCTAATCTAAGGAGTCGATATTATCGTAGGTAAAGATATCTGTCACTATTGTGTGCAAAGGGGATTGGATATAATGGAATCGAGCTTGTCAGTGGTTTCCTGCATCGGAATACAGCATCATCTTTATAAAGAGAAAATATAAACCTTTTATTCAGGGTGATCGCATGAAAAAGATGATCTTATTGATTCTGGCTCTATGCTTTGGATCCTTAGTGGGAGTTACTCTATCTCAAAATGATGAAGTTGACAATGCTGCAACCATGACCGTCCTTAAACAGGATAGCGGCACAAATCTCTCCCAAATGAATATGACTCTGTATAGCGTCGCTATGGACATGGACGCATTCTCTGTGGGCGAGGCCGTGAAGTTCACTGCGCCAAATCCCGGCTGGAAATTGAAGCAGGTGAGGGTAGCAGGCTGGAATGGCTTCGATGGAAATGCGACATCAATTCCTGAATCTGAAAACTTCCTCATCGAGGTCAGAGACGAAAAAATGAATCTCCTCTACAGGATGGCAGATACCCAAAATGCTTACTTCACATTTCCTGCTATAATTCTCCGAGCCATAGACTTGCCTTCAGTTCCCGTGACGGATGAATTCTATGTGATCTTCTATGACCGGGGCTCGATGTTCATAGGTATGGAACTGGAAAATTCTACCGGCAGCTCTTACTTCTATGATAGCGTGTATTCGGAGCTGCTTCCAGTCGAATTCACAGACCAGAGCAATACCACAACCAGCATAAATTGGCTGATCAGAGCAGTTGGCGAGTGAAAGAGCAGGCTGAGTCCTGCAGACGAATTGCGGTCTGGTAGATGATCTGCCAGACTGCAATAAGACTCTTCAAAATCCTTATATGGGCCGGATTCATCAGAATATACGGGGTGATCATTTGAATAAGATGATATTTTTGATATACGGGCTATGCTTTGTGGCATCGTGCTTCGGAGCCATGGCTGCAGATACGTCATCGGAATCCGGCTATACCACTCTTGCGCAGGATAGCGGCAAGAATGCCTCCGATATGAATATCAGCCTGTTCACCATAACCGATGAGTTTGATATCGAAGGTCTGGATGTAGCAGAAGCCGTCAAGTTCAAGGCTCCCAGTTCAGACTGGAAGCTTTATGGTGTGAAGGTCCTGGGCTGGAGCGACTATAACAGCACCGATTACAGCTACAACATGGATAGGAACTTCCTCCTGGAGATCAGAGATAAGGACCTTCATCTCCTGTACAGATTTGCGGATGCTCAGAATGGTTACTTCCTCACCGATCAAGGCCCAATCTGGGGAGTCATAGAGATCCCACCGTTGGCAGTCACCGAAGACTTTTATGTGTTATTCTATGATCGCGGAGGAATGGTGGTTGGCATGGAATATAACAACGGAACTGGCAACTCCTTCCTTTACGGCAATGGAATTCTCACGCCGGCAGAATGGACCACTGAGGCCAATGAGACGATCGGAATCAACTGGATGATAGAGGCTGTAGGCAAGTGATATTCTGATTATGCCAGAAGGATCCATCAGTGATCCTCTGGCGATAATCCGGCGAAAATGAATTATAGCTGCACATCTCAAAACTTAGTCGATGTTTGAGTCTCGAGTTGCCTGCATCTGCGGCCTTCCAGGAATTGGAAGCGTGGGAAAAGTGGCTGCCGATTACCTAAGCAATGCTCTGAAATGCAGTGGCATTAAACCGTTCTATTCCCACAGCTTCCCGTCCCAGGTAATGGTTTCTGATGGCCTGGCGGAGCTCATGCACGCAGAGCTATTACGTTCCCAGGATAAGGAGAACATATTCGTGCTCTCCGGGGATACCCAGCCTCTGGATGTGCAGGGGATGTATCAGCTGGCAGGAGAGATTTTGCAGGCAATAGAATCTGAAGGGGTAACGGATGTGATAACCCTGGCCGCATTTGTGGGAGATGCGACTGCGAAGATACTCGGCTCGGCCACAGATCCTGAATCTGCAGCTGTTCTCCATGATTCTGGGATTACCCTGCTCCGCAGCGGAGCTATCGGCGGGATGAACGGCCTTTTGGCAGGGCTGGCGCCTCTCTATAATATGAGAGGCTTTTGCCTGCTGGGAACAAGCTCCGGAGCCGATCTGATAGATATTCCGGCGGCCACAAACCTTCTTTATGCCATCAGAGATCTGTTCAAGCTCGATCTTGATTTCTCCCTGATGGAGTCGATCATCGATGAGCCGGATGAGCCCGCCCCGGAAGAAGTGGACATGAACTATTGCTAAATCGGCCTCGCTACCAGCGATCCCCTTGGAACTGCCATTTTAGCCGCCACAGGCTCGCACTTGGCACGCAGGATATAGATCAGCCTGCCCTTCAACCTCTGATCGAACTCGGACATGGTCTCGAAGTTGCCCATGCCCTTGGACAGTATCAGCCATTCCGGATCGAATAGGAGTACCGAGGCCTCTGGGCTCAGGTGCTCAAGTGCCGTTCCCACCACATTGCCGGTTGGTATCACATCCACATCCGAGAAGCTCTTCAATTCATCGGCGGTGACATCATTGATGATGGGCTCGGACTTCGATCCCACCACCACGGTCTTGCCCATCTCCTTTAGCTTCTCGATTACAAATAGATCGAATATGACCTCGCCGCAATTGTCTGTCAGATAAAGTATCTTGCCAAAAGACTGAAGCCGTCTTTTCAATTCAGCCATATCCGCATGCAGGTTCTCTTGAAGGGTGTCAGCAAAGACCCTGCCGAATGTCAGGTTATCAAAATCGTGGCCCTTGACCCCGAACTCCATGGAGTTGGCAGCCGAGGCAATTCTGATCAGGGCCTCGATCTTGTCCGGAGACTGTTCATAGAACTCCACTGCCCGTGGCAAGAGGTCCCTTGCCACCTGATTGCTCTCCTCCTTCAGTTCCCGATATGGATCTGAGCTTCCGCTTCGCCTTTTAATGATGAGCTCTCTTTCTGTGCCCATAAGAGCCGGAACACCGCCCTTATGGCAGGCCATGAAGTCCAGCAGCTCCTCTACTGCCGCTTTCTTATCCTCCTCCCGGGTGAAGACCATATCGCACTCGAACTTCGCCCGGTCCAGAAGGCAGGGATAACAGTTGGAGGCCACCCTCAATACGGCCACCTTCCCGACAGCACCCGAACGATATCGGGAATGACCCTCTCACCTACGTGCACACAGGATCCGCCGCTGAGAACGAAGACCAAACCCTTATCGCCCACAGCTTCCTTTACTATCTGAGCCATCCGGGGATAGGCCTCGAAGGTTAGGTTGAACCCACCATAGTCGTCCTGATGGGAGTCGTGCCCAAAGATGACAAAAGCTATCTGAAAGTCGAAGTCTCTTGCCAGCACCAGACCGCTCTTAAGGGCAGAGAGGAATCTCTCATTATCTGCTCCGAAAGAGAGGCCGATATCGTAATTGTTCCTCTGTGGATCATGCTCCTCGCCGGTGCCGCTGTGCAGGTTGATATGAAATACATCTGGATCTTCCCTGAAAAAGTCGCGCGTACCATCGCCGAAATGGGGGTCCACGTCCACTATGAGAAAGCGCTCGAAGCCCATCTCCTTAAGGCGCAGTATGGTGATCGCTACGTCGTTGAAGTAGCAGAATCCCCAACAGCTTCCTCTTGAAGCATGGTGCCCGGCGGTTCCGGTGAAGGCGAAGGCAGACTCTGCCTGACCAGCAGCCACCATCTCTGCGGCCATCATCACGCTCCCTGCGGACAAAATGGCCACATCCCGGTATTGATCCGTCTCCATGTTGGCCATGTGCCCTTCAGTATGAGCCTTCGCCACCAGCTCCATTGGAGCGGGTTTGGCCCGAAACACCTGCACCTCAATCCCGTCCACCAGCCCGGACTCCATCAGCTTCTCGAAGGATGGCTGAATCCTCTCCTTCAGAACGCTAAAGCCATGCCTGCCGAAATCCTCATGATATGTAATTGCAACCTTCATAGGGCGACCCTCAAATTCTAAAGCTCGGTTATGCGGGGATATCTCTCCAGCAGCATTCCTTCTACCACTATTGGCATAGACCTCTTGGCATCCCTGACTGCGCTATCCAGCTCCCAGTCCGATGAGGAGCAGATGGTGATCAGAGGCTCGCCTTTCTTCACCCTCTCACCCATCTTCTTGTGGATTATGACTCCAGCTTTCTGGTCCGAGGGAGCACCAGCCATGCGAGCCAGCTCTACAAGGCGTTTATTGTAGAAGGCCACCACATATCCTCCTGCCGGAGCCAAAATTTCCTCGCAGTTCTCGCCGATGACGATATCCTCGCTCTTCACATTGGGATTGCCTCCCTGGGCAGCGATGATTTCCATCAGCTTGGCATGAGCCTTTCCACTGCTGAGGATCTCTTCTGCAGCAGCGTAGCCTTCTCCTCGTCCTGCCACTCCGCCCATCTCCAGCAGTATGCCAGCTAACGAGAGGCTCTTCTCCCTCAGGCTATTTGGACCCGGCTTATTCTCCAGAAGGGTAAGCGCCTCACGCACCTCCAGAGCCGGTCCTATGGTTCTGCCCACGGGAGAGCCTCCAAAGGTCATGGCGCATTCCACCCGAATTCCCAGCTTATCACCCAGGTCTATCAGGTCCTTGGCCAGGGTCCTGCCGTCGTCTGCCGTGGGCAGCTTTGTGCCCGGCCCTACAGGCATATCCACTACCACTGCGTCAGCGCCTACAGCCCCTTTCTTGGCCATGATGGAGGCCAGCATCTGGCTGTAGGGGTCTATGGATAATGCATACTCCGCTTTAATCAGCTTATCATCTGCAGGGGCGATATTGGTGGCTCCGCCCCAGACTATGACTCCGCCCACCTTCTCTGTTATCTCCTTGATCTCTGCCGCACTGAACTCCACCGGGGCCAAGACCTCCATCAGGTCGGCTGTACCGCCCGCCCCGGTTATGGCCCGAGAGCTGGTCTTGGGAATGAGAAGGCCTGCGGCTGCCACTATGGGCACAATGAGAAGGGATACTTTGTTCCCGGGAACGCCGCCAATGCTGTGCTTGTCCATGACCGGATGGGTGTCGAAGTGAATCCGCTCACCAGTCTCGATCATCGCTTTGGTCAGCCAGACCACCTCCTCAGAGGGCATGTTATGAATGTAGGAAGCGGTGACATAAGCAGCAAGCTCAATGTCGCTGAGGTTGTTGTCTACGATATCCTGCACAATGGTTCGGATCTGATCCTCGCTCAGCTTCTCGTTATCCATCAAGCTTTTGATATGACAGATGGAAGCAGGCCTCGGTGCAGGCAGGATATCCACATCCACCGGATTATTGAGATCCTTAAGAGCCTCAGTGAAGATACCGATCTCCCCAGGCTTGACCATCTGGGTGGTGGTATCAAGCAGGGCGGTGGTTGCAGCCCCCTTGGCCCTCACCCGGACCCGGTCTCCAGGATTCAAGCCCCTCTCCCGGGCATCAACGATATTGAGCATGACTTTATGCTGACCTATCTCTATGTCAAAGGGTCGAACTAGCAGCATTTTTATAACCTCTTTTGAGTAGCTTTTTCAAGCAGCGAAAGCGATCTTATCCATTCTCCCCGCGCTTCGCGGGTGGTTCCCACCACAAGCCGAAGACCATTGGCAGTCTCCTCCAGTACGCCCTTGGCTTCTATCCTCTCTCCAGGGAGTGCCTGGCCGGCGTAGGTATGAGTGAAGCAGAGAATCTCCTTAACCTCCGGATGATCCAGCCGGAAGATGGCGGGGCTGTCAAAGGCGAACTCGCAATCTGTAACTTGAGCCTCGACCAGCCCCTGGCCGACAGGACGGCCCTCATCCAGCGGCTGGATCTGGTTCCAATCACGGGTGAATAGCAGATCAAAGTAGGTGCCATCGATCATGCCCCGGTTTCCTTTTCTCTTCTCATGGAGCATGAACTCCTCCTGGCTGATCTCGGGTTTTCTCTTGGCGTAGATTTTTTTCCAGGTCTCTTCATCCAGGTCCTGTATGACACCCTCTCTCTTTGCCCGGTCCACTATATTCCTTGCCTTCCACCACATGGGACCATAGACCACGAAATCGATATCCGAAGCAGGTGCCTGCAAGCCGATAAGCCTGGAGCCAGTGATTCCCATCTCCTCCCAGGGCACACCCGCTTGATTGAGGATGAGGGCGATCTTCTCCGTCTTGGGATCCTTCTCTGCCACAGCTCTCAAGCCCTGGGAGGGATCGTAGAGCCGGAGGACATCGGATTCAGGGACCACATGAAGGTCCTGAATATAATCCGGCCTATTCTGGCGCAAGAACTCGAATGCCTGGTCGAAGTCCATCTTTCGGTAGCGCATGCCTCTGGCAGCACGCTCCCCTGACGGATCGGGAATGTAGCGGAGCAGGGAGCGGAGGCCGTGAGGGTGGTTGTAGTCTGAGACAGCAAAGATCCAGCCCTCATTGGTTTCGAAAAAGTCTCTGATCCGGGCCATCACTTTATCGCCTTCAGCGCTTTGTCCAGGCCAGCGCCCGGCCGGATGATCTTTCTATTCTCCAGGTCCAGAAGGGTTGAGGGCTGGCAGTATTTGCATCTGCCACCGTCCACCACCAGCTCTACTCGATCCTCTATCTCTTTTGAGACCTCCTTAGCGCTCACCGGCGCTGGCTGGCCGGTGCGATTGGCGCTTGTGGAGGTGATCGGTCCGGCCTTATCGATTATCCTGAGGGCAGACTCGTGGTCCGGGAACCTTATGCCTACCAGGGATGAGCCGGCAGTGAGGATGTCCGGAACTATGCTCTTTTTTCGCAGCAGGATGGATACTGGTCCCGGCAGAAGATCCTCCAAAATATCCATGTCATCATCGCGAACCTCGGCCACCTCTCTGAGCATCTCCAGGCTCGAGACCGCCAGAGAGATGGGCATGGAAAGAGGCCTTTTCTTGATCAAAAAGACCCTCATAACTGCCTGCTCGTCCAGAGCATTAGCCCCCAGGCCGTAAACGGTCTCAGTTGGATAGACTACCACACCCCCTCCAATGATAAATCGAGCTGCACTGGGTATCATGGATTATTTCCGCTTGATGTTGGCTATGTCCCCTAAAGTGAGTCCCCTGCCGGAGCCCCCGGACTTGACCTGAGCCTCGCTGGCCTGATCGGTGAGCTTGATCTTAAGCTCCCTCTCCAGCTTCTTTCTGACATCATCCTCAGGTGAGATATCCTCTCTCTCGATCTTCTTCAGGAGCGTGGCCTTCTCCTTGATCCTCGCTCCCAGCTGCTCTGGCGTGAGTCCCAGGCCCTCCCGCGCCTCTCTGATCTTGCGCCCGAAATCCGGAACCAACTCCACCAAATCCTTGAACTGGTCGCGTGGTTTAGGCCTCATGACGGTGAAGGCCCTCTCCACAGGAACCATCTTCCGTGGAACTGGTGTCCATTTGTCCTCTGGTTTTCCGAAGCGCGCACAGCTCTTGCAAACTTCCATAGTTGATCGGTCAATAACGATCTTTTGGGGTGAACCTGAGATTTCGGCGCCGCAAATCTCGCATTGCTTCTCGGTCATTTCGGAAACCTTTATACGGGTCAAAGTTTAATAACCTTTGTAATTATGGATAGTGGAGAAGGCATGAATGAGTCAGGAGCTGGCGCGGATTTCTCGCGCTACATCCTGGACCGGATGCGCCAGTTGGAGGAGCGTAACCTGGCGCTGCGTGAGCAGAAGGACCGCGTAGAAGGCGAGAAGAGGCTTATAGAGAACCAGAAGCTCAAGTTCGAGCGTGAGGCCCGGAAGCTCAGAAGCGAGCTGGAGCGCCTGCGCGTCGGTCCGATGATCGTGGGAACCATTGTCGATGTTCTGGATGAAAACCGGGTTATCGTCAAGAGCAGTACCGGCCCCAGATTCGTTGTTAGTTTATCCCAATTCATAGAGGAGGAGATAAAGGTCGGGGCTCAGGTAGGCCTAAACCAGCAGTCATTTGCGGTGATGTGCGTTCTGCCCTCTCCCCGCGACCCGGCGGTATTCGGCATGGAGATCGAGGAGGCTCCAGATGTACAGTTCTCTCAGATTGGCGGTCTGGACACCCAGATCTCTGAGATCAGGGAGATCGTGGAGCTTCCCCTAAAGCGGCCGGACCTTTTCACCTCGGTTGGAATCGAGCCGCCCAAGGGCGTCCTGCTGCACGGCCCACCAGGTACGGGCAAGACCATCCTGGCGAAAGCTGTTGCTCAGAGCACAGAGGCCACATTCATGCGGGTGGTGGGTTCGGAGTTCGTGCAGAAGTACATCGGAGAAGGGGCACGCCTGGTCCGCGAGCTGTTCGAGCTGGCCAAGAGCAAGTCCCCAGCGATAATACTCATCGATGAGCTGGATGCCATCGGCGCCCGCCGCATGGATGGAGCGACCAGCGGAGATCGCGAGGTTCAGAGGACTTTAATGCAGATCCTGGCGGAGATGGATGGCTTTGACGCCCGCGGTGAGGTCAAGCTGATCGCCGCCACCAACCGTCTGGATATGCTAGACCCAGCTCTCCTTCGGCCAGGCCGCTTCGATAGAGTGATCGAGATCCCCCTGCCCAGCAAGGAGGCGAGAGAGTCGATTCTCAAGATCCACACCAAGGGCATGAACCTGGACCGGGACGTGAACCTGCGGCTGATAGCCGAGCTTTCCGAGGGCTCAAGCGGAGCTGATCTGAAGGCGCTCTCCACAGAGGCGGGCATGTATGCTATCCGGGAGGAGAGGACTACCGTCTACCAGAGCGACTTCGAGAGGGCGGCAGCCAAGATCCTGCTCAAAGAGAGGAACCACATGGCTGAGCCTGAGGGGCTCATCCAGCAGTACATTTGAGGTATTCGAGAGTTCCGGGCGGATATCAGATCCCAAAATTAATCCCAATACCGTGATCAGATCAGGCGACCAATTCATAGCCGGCCGCTCCGGCGGAGTGATCGGGGCGATCATTCCCTGGCGCGGCGGCTTTGCGGGCGTGGCTCCCGCCCATATTTTTCAACAGGTGGGGACAAGAGAGCTGAGATTGGGTGGGATCACCTGCCGGGTTTCCTATATTCCGGATGATGCCGATCTGGCCTTTTTTCCCATTCCCGCTCCCTGCCAGTTGACGGCTCTGGGCAAGCCTCATCCGGGCGATGCAGAACTCGTGAACGCCCGCCATTCCATCGCCTGCCGGATATCCGATTCTTCCTGGTCGATCGTATATGTCATCCTTCCTCCTGGGGACCTGCCGGGACCGGGGGATAGCGGCTCAGCCCTGGTGCAGGATGAGAGGGTTGTAGGGCTGCTGCTCTCCATAAACATGCACACCTGCCGGGGGACAGCGGTCTCGGCGGAGATGATAGAGAGGGAGATCGGGAAATGATATTGGATTCTTAGCAGTTTTCGATGCCACTATTCCTTTCCGTTTTTGTGCCTCTGTCTCTCGGATGAAATTGGGATTCCTGTACCTTACCAACACCATTTAGCGAATAGCCAAAATATTATGAGAAAGTATGAGCAAGTGGAGATGGAAGGTGCTGGGGCGGCTGCAGCCATAGATCAGGCAGGAAGCCAGGGAATTCCCACAAGATTCATGATGATCCGGGGGATCTCGGATCTGCCCCGTGCTAAAGGGGTGAATAAAGGCAGAAAAGAGCGGGATGCCTGGAAGGCTTACGCATCCAATGCAGCTGCTGCTTTTGTAATGGGATGGATCGCTGAGGGGGCCCCTTTGGCCGCGGCCCGAAGGGGCGACTCGCAGCGTGCGCAAAAAAAACAGTCTGTGTAGATCAGTCTTAGCCTTGATAACAGCACTCGATTCGCGAAATCGTTATATTCCGAACCTCTTAAAAAAAGTTCAAACTTTCACCTGGGCCCGCCTGGCGAATTTTTCATTTAATTGCTTTATGATCAAGGCATCCCCAGGCGTTCCTTTATCGCCCTGATATCGGATTGCATCTGCCGGAAGTTCGAGGCGTATCCAGGCTAGATGTCTTCCCTCATGCCCTTGATCTCCTCAAGGGTCGCATCAGTTGTTTTCCGCACTGCTCTGACCTCATCGAGGGTTGCGTCAGAAGTTTTCCGCACTGCCTTCAGATCATCTCTCATGTCGAGGAGCAGCGGTATGGCCTTATCCAGCTGAACAAATGAGCAGAGCATGGCAACCTCGCTGGTTCGACCAACCTCGCCTTCGTAGGGCTCAGAGGTCACTTCAGTAAACTACTCCGGCCTAAAGACCGGAGCTTTCAGTAGCCCTGAAAGGACAGCCTTGATACTTGGAAGTCCTTCCGAGCCTCCAGGCCGGTCTACATAGCGGCCCAAGAAAGCTATATTCTTAGCACCATTGAAATCAGCATCGCCAGACCAACCACACACAGGACACTTGAAGCTCTTGCCATTCCTGATTCCATGCTCACCGCACTGATGGCACGTCTGGCTGGTGTATGCGGGGTCCACCAGAACCAGAGGAACGCCAGCCGCGAGAGCCTTATAGCTAAGGAACTCCTTAAGCTGGTAGAAGGCCCAACCATTGACTTTTCGTCTATGGTTTTTTCCTGCTTTCTGGTTGACGCCTTCTCTAATTCCGGTTAGATCTTCCAGAGCTATCTTTGCAGGAATCTCCTGGGCTCTGGTCACAATGGCTTTGCTGATTTCGTGGTTGATCTGCCGTTGGTAACGCGCTTCTTTGCCTGATAGTCGTTGCTGAAGCTCTCGGCATCTTCGCCTTGAACTCCTTGTACCTTTCACGGCTTTCTGTTGAAGAACAGCACGCATAGACGCATAATGATTCTTGATTAGCTTGATAGTCTTTCCGCCAAACTTCTGGCCTTCGGAGGTCACAGCTATATCAGTTATACCAAGATCGACACCAAGGACCGTATCAACATGTATCTGCTCCGGTGCTTCGCTTTTAACCTGGATGTTGATATAGTATTCAGATCCTTTCTTACAAAGCGTTGCGCTTGTCGGTTTAGAATCCTTGAGTCTGGTTCGCTGATAGTCGCCTAGAACCAACTTGATTCGTTGTCTCGATCTAAGAAGAGTCACGCTGACTTCTTCGTCTTTCTCTCTGAAAGCAAAGATCCTAGAGGGTTTCGAAAAACTAATCAATCGAAATGTTTATATACTATTAATATCATAATATTTGATGTATGAGGACGCTCATAGATTTTGCCATGCGAGAAGAATATTCTCGGGTTAAAGCTCTCGGCGATGATCTCTCCGATATTAACTCTTTAATCAATTGGGATCGATTCAGATTTTTAGAACCATTGATCTATAAGAATAAAACTAGCCGTGGAGGTCGTCCAAACATTGATATTGTAATTATGGTGAAGGCACTTGTACTTCAGAGTTGGTTTGGTTTATCAGACCCAGAACTGGAACGCCAAGTTACGGACAGAATCTCATTTCGAATTTTTCTTGGCACCACAGAAGTGATTCCAGATTTCAGCACAGTTTGGCTATTTCGCGAGCGACTGATCGAATGTGGCAGATACGAGGATCTTTGGAAAGAGCTCCAGAATCAGCTTGATGAGAAAGGATTTGCCGTAAAGAAGGGCACAATTCAGGATGCTACTTTCATAACATCTGATCCAGGGCAAAAGAGGAATAAAAAAGATCAGAAAGACCAAGATAAAAAGGATCCCAATTTAGAAGCCATCAAGGCGAGACCGACTCCTGATTTTGATAAAGACTTGCTCAATATTTCTAATAATATCGTTAGCAGCAATGCCAAACCAAAGAGACTCGATGATGGTCCAATAAATGAGGGGACTTGGGCAAAAAAGGGCAGCAAATCATTTTTCGGTTATAAGGGCCATATTCTAATCGATACCGAGTACCATCTTATCCGAAAAATCGAGACAACAACAGCATCTCTTCATGATAGTCAGGTGGACCTTGGAATCAATGGATTACCACGTTACGCCGATAAAGGATATAGCGGTGCCAAGACACAAGGATACGATGCTGCGATGAAAAAAGCTGCAAGAGGTCATAAGCTGGGAATCAAAGACATTCTGAGAAATAAAAGGATCAGTAGAAAGCGATCGCAAATCGAAAGATGTTTTGCGGTTATGAAACGAGCCCATAATGCAGGTCATGTTTCTGTAACGACTATCGCCAGAGCAGGGATAAAATTCATGATGAATTCAATCGTTTACAACATAGAGCAGTTGAAATATTTAGGGCGTGTTCCTTCAACATAGCGGAGGCTATGAAAGTGCACGAGAGAATAGAGAAAAAGCAAGGCAAAATGCAGAAAAAGAGGCTACATAATGGATGAATTGACCTAAAAACAACCATAAAGATTGAAAATATTAACGCAGGAATTTAAAGCTCTTCTAATTGGTGCTAAATCGAAACCCTCCCTAGTATCATAATCTATACTGGTTGGTTCAAAGTTCTTAACTGATGAATGATCCTTCATGGCAGTCTTACGGTTAGATGCAACGCGATTGATAGCCCTGATTGCCAGATTGGCAGAAAGACCAAACTTAGCTCGAACATCTTGGTATACAATGCCCTGAATACGGACCTTATTTCTGAGCTTAGCAGGCGTATTCTGGTTTATCCAATTGCAGGCATCCGCAAAGGCTTTCAGAGTATCATCCATCTCTTCGGCCTGGGAGTCTGTTGGACTTAACTTGCATCGGACGGTTAACACCTGCTCAGTCATCAGTAGGCATTATAGTCACTAAGTGATATAAAGGTTTTGGTGGGCTACTTACGGCTTTCCTCCCCGCCCTGAAGAGCGGGGCTTCCAGCCTGTGTTTATGTGACCACTCCCCACCCCTAAAGGGGTAGGGCTTCTACGTTTTTAATTCCGACAGATTGTAGTCCCAATCCAAGCATATTGATTGCCGCATTCCAATCTCGACTCACCGAAAGCCCGCAATGAGGGCAGTTATGGACGCTATCAGAAAGCGCCTTTTCAATCAGAATGCCACATCTAGAACACATCTTGAAGCCCTCACAATACAATGCTCTCTTCATCAGGCAGGGCTTCTGACATCAGCACCCTGATCTTTTTGATGCGGTTTTTTTCCACATTCTCGATTACGAACCTGGTGTTCATGTATTCGACGGATTCGCCTTGCCTGGGCAGTCTGCCCAATAGCTGGATCATAAAACCGCCTATTGATTCGTAATGCTCTGATTCGATATCCGTCCCGATCAGCTCGTTCAGCTCCTCGATCCTGGTGCTTCCATCGACGATGTACTCTCCTTCCCGGATCGTCTCGATCTCATTGGTTTGCATGTCGTACTCGTCTGATATCTCTCCCACGATCTCCTCAACCAGATCCTCCATGGTGACGATACCGGCCGTGCCCCCATACTCATCCAGGACTATGGCCATATGTGTCCTGCGCTTTTTCATCTCGCTGAAGAGCTCTGAGGTATTCATGAACTCGAATGTGTAGTAGGGCTTTTTCACAAACCCTTTCATGTCAAAGTCCCTCTTGGAATCCAGGTAGACCAGGTCCTTGACATTGAGAATGCCTACTATGTTATCGATCCTGTTGCTGTAAACTGGATAGCGGGAGAACTGCTCAGCTCTTATTATCTTTATGACATCCTCATAGGTGGCATTGATGTTTATGGCAATGATGTCCATCCGCGGAACCATAATATCTTTAACCAGCTGGTCCCCGAAGTCGAATACATTGCAGATCATCGTCTTTTCATGATCCTCGATGACACCCTCCTCCTCGCCCAAATTCACCATGGACTTGAGCTCCTCTTCGGTAATCGAGGGCAGTTTGGCATTGCTTCTGCAGCCAAAGAGCCGCAAGAATATGCTGGCTACACGGGAGAAGACCGCTACGACGGGACTCAGAATGTATGCTAAAACTGAGATAGGCCTTGCCACCAAGAGAGCTACTTGTTCAGACTTTTGAGCAGCCAGTGATTTGGGAGTGATCTCTCCGAATATGAGCACCAGCATGGTCATCACCCCGGTAGCGATGCCAACTCCGCTATCGCCGAAATATTTTATCGCCAGGACTGTGGCAATGGACGATGCGCTGATGTTTACTAAATTGTTGCCCACAAGGATAGTGCCCAGCAGTCGGCTGGGGTCTTTCCTCAGCTTTTCTACCACGCTGGCACCTCTTATCTTCTCCTCAACCAAATGGATAAGCCTGATCTTGCTCAGTGACATCAATGCGGTCTCAGATGCAGAGAAGAAAGCCGACGCGAAGAGCAGAAATCCAAGAAATGCTAAAAGCGCAGTTGTACTTAAATCCAAAGCCAATTCCTCATTGCTGGCCCGAAAACCTCGGAGAATCCAGTACGCATATTCATTTATCTAATTACTTTTAGCAATTGAGCAAATAAATCTTTCCCTGCGTGAATGCATGATCATGATAAATATGAGTCTATAAAAAGGAGGCGAAAAGGGGCGAAGCCCTGCACTCCCAGCCAGTTGCCATTGTGGACTGTAAGAGCTCCTCTAAACTCTTTTGCTCCCTAGAACTAACAGACGGATTTACTTTTCAGAGCGTCCTCGGCTGCATCCACGGTTACGTCCACGAGAAGAGATAAGGATGGATCGAAGCATCTTTCTGTGTTTCTGAGGTCCTCCGCGTTAACACAGGCTCTTATGGCCACTGCCATCTCATTTACTCTGTCTGAGACCGGGACCTCGGAGATCATCTGAGCCCCTAAAAGTTTCATGGAGAAGGCGTCGAAGATCAGCTTCATCGTAAGCGGCTTTGCCCCTGGGAAGTATCGAGCCTTGGTCAGCTTGGTTGCTTTGCCGGATATCGTCTTAATGCCCGCTCTCCCTGCCGCCTCCGTTGTCACCCCCACCGATCCAAAGTTCAGGCCGGCGATCTCGGCAACTACCGGGCCCATGCATGGGTCGTAAGATGAATACAAGCAGGGATTGCCTTTGATATCACTGATTATGTTATCTGAGATTACATTTGCCTGGACAACGGATGTAGAAGCCAGCTGGTTCAACTTCGGACGGAGGGTGATGCCATCAATGACCTCAATGCAGTCGCCCAGAGCAAAGACCTCTTTTAGGTAGCTCTTTTTGGTTTTAGCGTGCAATGAGTTGTCTGTGATAATTCCGCCAGTGTCTCCTATCTCAATTCCCGCCTCTTCTGCTAGCCTGACATTCGGCCTCATGCCCATGGCGACCACTACCATCTCCGCAGGAATCTCCTTCTCACCTCTTGGGCCAATGAGGACAGACCTGACCCGGCCGCCATCTTCTTTCAGGCCGGAAATCGGCTGGTTTTCCAGGATGAACTCTATTCCCTGCTTTTGCATCCACTCTTTGAGCATATCGCCCATATCCGGATCCAGGCCTCCGGGGAGCAATGAGGGGGGACCGGCAAGGACAGTGGTCTTGATACGATTGGCAGCAGCAGCGGCAGCGGCCTGTAATGCAATAATGCCCCGCCCTCGAACCAGCGCATTCTTCACTTCTCCTGATTTAAAGGCAGCCTCGATACTGTAGGCATCTTCCATGGTGCTGAGGGTGAATATGTTCTTCATAGTTGACTTTTCGATCATCTCGGGAAGAGCCGGCTTTCTCCCTGTGGCGATGACCAGATAATCGTATTTCAGAGTCTCTCCCGTCTTCAGCTTCAAGGTTTTATCGTCAGTGTTTATCCTTTCAACCTCGGTCTTGGTTCTGAAATCCACCCCTTGCTCTGAGAAGAACTCCGGCTTGTTGATAACAACCTTGTCTATTTCATACCATCCGCGGAGAGCATAAGGCAATCCGCAGACAGAGACCCAGCCGGTGTCCTCGCGCTTTAAAAGGACTATCTTGATGTCCTCTTTCGTTGCTATGCTCTTTTCCTGGAGGTCCTTCATCACAAATATCCCGGAAATTCCCCCGCCTATGATTACTGCCGTCTTGGTCATTTTGCGCACCTCTTCTGGTAAATGGACTTGAATGTACATTAAAAAACGAGATACTTATAGCTTCTTTGCTCTACTGCTCAAAATGGCGGGAAATTCCGCTGATCATTGCGCTGTTTAAATACTGGGCGATCGAGAATATATCTCCATCGCGATATTAGATATAATCTCTGCGCTTGATCGCATAGAACATAGATAAGATAAGGGATGGGCCTATAGATAAGCCGACAGCTAAGATTATTACCGATCCCAAATAAAAGAGGCCAGCATGAACAAAGCATACGTTCACGGCTACGATCCAAGGGAGAGCAGGCGCTTACAGGATCAGGCCACCACCCTTGTTCAGCTGCTTCACTCCGATACCTCCTATCCTGCAGGCAGCCGGGTCCTGGAGGCCGGCTGCGGGGTGGGAGCGCAGACTTTGACCCTATCTCGAAACAATCCAGAGGCATCGATCATCTCAATGGACATATCCCGGGCCTCCGTCCTCCAGGCCAGGGGAAAGGTTGAGGAAGCAGGCATTGAGAATATTGATTTTTTGCAGGCGGACATATTCCGTCTTCCCTTTGATCCCCAATCATTCGATCACCTCTTCCTCTGCTTCGTCCTCGAGCACCTGCCCAGACCGATGGAGGCCCTAATCGCTCTGAAGGACTTCATCCGCCCCGGTGGCACAATCACGGTGATTGAGGGAGACCACGGTTCAGCATACTTTTATCCGGATAGCATTGCTGCCCAAAGGGCGATCTTAGCCCAGGTGGAACTGCAAAGATTTGCAGGAGGCAATGCAATGATCGGAAGGGAGCTATATCCCCTGCTCTCTAAAGCAGGTTACATCTCGGTTTGAGTCTCTCCCCGCATGGTCTATGCCGACTCCAGCCGGCCGGAGATGGTGGAGGGCTTCACCAGGAACACGTTCACTGCCATGATTGAGGGCGTTCGGGAACAGGCCATAAAGTTGGGGATGATAAAGCCAGAGGCATTTGATGAGGGTATAAGGGATCTATACCGGACGACTGAAGAGGACGGGGTGTTTTGCTATACATTCTTCAAGGCAACTGGAATAAAATGATGAGGCTGGCTCGGGATTATAGTCATAATGGTAGTGTCCCGAAATTGCTGTAATTTAGCCGCCCTGTATCCTACTATCATTACTATACGTCCATCGTTAAATACTTTTTACCTGTGACCCACTCTTCATTTATATTTATCATGATGCATCCTGCCAATCTCATCAGGGATTGATCACTCGGGAATGCTCCTACAGGTCTGCTTCTGCGCTTCAATTCCTTATTGATGCGCTCAATGATGTTTGTGGTTCGTATCCTCTTCCAATGGGCCTTCGGATACGCCTTATAATTCCATAGATCGAATCTGAACCTGTCGATTGTCTCTGCAGCAGGATCGTAACCTCTATCTCTCAGCTCCTTCGCCAGTTCTTGCATCTTTATCTCGTCATCAGATGCTTCTTTTAGCTTATCGGCGATCTCCTGTTTGTCCTTGTTGGGAATGCTCTCCAGGACCGCTCTTGAATGGTGAAAACGGCAATACTGCCAGGAGGCTCCCACAAAAGACAATTCCACTGCTTTTTGAATGCCCTTGTGTGCATCTGATATCACCAACTCGACGCCCTCTAATCCCCTATCCTTGAGGCTTCTGAATAGTGTCATCCAATAGCCACTGTCCTCCGATTCCGCTATGCTGGCGCCCAAGATCTCTCTGAGACCATCCTCGCGAACCCCCACTACAACCAGCAAAGCCCTGTTCTTGTATTGGGCACCGCATCTCACCTTGAAGTAGGTAGCGTCAACCAGCAGATAGCGAATCTTGACTTCAATTGGGCGCTTGAGGAACTCCTCCACTTTTTCGTCGAGAATCTTGCATAAACGAGAGACCTCAGACGCAGATAACCTGTTCAAACCGAAGTTTTCGACCAATTCCTCCATTTTTCGGGTTGAAACGCCCTGGATATATGATTCTGCAATCGTCATTAGCAGAGCTTGTTCTACACGACAGTATCTTTCAAATACGCTTGATTCAAATGGGAATTCTCTGAACTGAGGCTTATTAAGGGTTAATTCGCCAACGCGGGTCTTGAGGGTTCTCGATCTGGTGCCGTTTCTGTGTGCCTTTCTCTGAGGGCTGCGCTCGTAGGGAAGCGCACCGCTCTGCAGATATGCCTCAAACAGCATTACCGCGTTCAGGAACTCGGTTATGACCTGCTTCAGTCCGCTATTCGGATCTTTCACCTACGGGGAAAGAGTCCCGATCTCAATCGGGACATCGACAAGATAATTTATTACTGGCTCTAATGGTTGCATGGCCTTGTGTCCTCCTTGATTTCGAGACAACTCAAGTATGGATACAGGGCCTATTATAATTCTTGCAAATGATCAAAAATGCTGCTACTACCAAAGCAGCATCCAATACATCGCCAGGATTATTACTACTATTTTACATCACAATCGGGACACTACCGTCGGGGGTAGTGTCAGGGGGGGCTTGCCTCTATGAGACGCGGACGTTTCTGCAGGCTGGTTTTTTTGGAGCTCTTCCTCCACTCCTACTATCTGATTAGCTTCTTAGGGCTTGACGCTAAATAATATATTCAATTTCTCGCTATTTTGATGTAGTTAGACGTGGTTCTATTGAATAGTTCCACATGGGATATAATTCATGTACACTAATTTTCAATCGCGCCATATCCTCGTCCAATATCTTTATTCCCGTTTCATAATCTCGGTCATCTAATCGAGCCTCTATCCTTAGCCCCTTCTTTGTCTTAGTTGATCCGATTAGCTTGATAATGGTTTCATAGCTGGATAAAGGCTTTCCTCGCCAATTCATGCTTATAAATGAGAACATGCAATGCTCGATCTTATTCCACTTGCTCGTCCCAGGTGGAAAATGACTAACCGTAATGGTTATTCCAATTTCATCAGCCAATTGCTGCAAAAAGAACTTCCATCCCCTGTTTCGGCTTCCGTTGCTCCCACCACCATCCGCGCAAATGAGCAAATTTTTGCATCCTGCATAGCGATATTTTCCAACTAAATTCCACCATTGTCTGATGCTCTCAACGGCAAATTCTGCGGTATTGTGGCTCTTTCCGATATTAACGACCCCTTCGTTTCTTTTAGGATCATAAACCCCATAAGGGATAGCGGCTCCAATCGCTTTGGATGGGAAATCATACACATTAACCAGTTCTGGTTGTCCTTTTTGCCTCCAAGTCCTGCCTGAATTCTTGTAGTTGCCGACGAGTTCCTTTTTCTTTGCATCTACAGAAATTACAGGATCACCTGCATCAATGAATTTGGCGGCTTGACTACTGACATAGCGGAATTGAGTATCTCTCTCTGGACCTGACTTACCTTCTAGGTTTTTTCGATTGGCTTGAAGCGAGTAGCCGCTTTCCTTCAATAGCCGTCTCACTGTATCATGACTTACTTTATGACCTCTCGATTGCAGTTCTTCGGCGATGGCATAGGTTGATTTATATGTCCATTTGAGAAGACTCATTGGGTCGCCTGCTGTACTCTCTTCCATTATTTTTTCTAGGTCGTTCAATAGGTTTGGCTCTCTATCTGCAACTCGTTTTCGACCACCACCCGGCTTGCGAAGCCTTTCGGGTGGCTTCAGATCTTCGTTGCTCTCAAGCTCTTGAATGCCCTTATTGATAGTAGTACGCGAAAATCCAGTTATGGCAGAGACTTTTGAGACACCGCCCCATCCAAGTTCAAGAGCCTTCGCAGCCGCAAAACGCCTTGCCTGGATCGGATCTGCACCTGACAAGGCTTTTAGGAATGGTTCATAGTCTACTTCGCTTTCCATAATATATAAACGATGTTCTACAATATAAAGTTGTCTATTTTATTTTGCGTCAACAACTTAGTTAAAACAACAATGAATAGCGCCATAAGTAGCCAACCCGCGATGCGCTCGAACATGATCGCATATTTCCAATAACCATTAACATACCAATCCTAAACTCCGCCCTTTTTAATAACCATATTTGCCTCAACAGGCACGCTAATTTCCATCTTTTCCAAAATCATCCTCTGTTTTTTAGAGACTTCTGTAAGCCTCCACTTTCCACCGACTTTAACTGCTCGCAACTTTGACAATTCCATCAGAATCTCCTCGATAGAACTCTTATCGAGCAGCTTTGCCTCCCTGGCCCTCCGGAGCAAAATCGCTCTCAGTATCAGCGATATGAAGAAGATGAACAGCAAGCCCTGCAATGTTTCGACCTTCTGCACTCTCAGAGGCATAACCTCAAGTTCATTCTTCAGATCATCGAACTTCTTCTCGACCTCGTCTCTCTCTCGATAGAGAGAAAGAACCTCATCCCAGTTTCGTCTTGATGAAGAAAGTAGAATTGTCTTTCCAAATCGATTTACAGCCTGCGATATTGCATTCACTCGTCTGCTAAGATGAATCTTCTTGCCTTCCAGAGTGTACTCAAAATATCTTTCAAAATTTCCTGCTGTCCGCTTGAATTGGTCGATAGGGTTTCGGAACTCTTTTCCGTCAATGGCGCATTCGATATCGATTAATCGATTGTAGAACGAATTTGTCTCTAATCCTTCCCGCTTCTTGTTAAACAGGACATATCCATAGGCATCGACAGAACCAATTTGAATCTCACTTTCCAGGACATAGAAGATGTCGCCACCAAATCTTTTAGCATTAGCTGGGCTCTCAATTTCCCTATTCGTCTCACTGATCAAGCCCTTGCCGACATTGACGCTAAAAGGAAGAGGAATGATGAAATCGATATTCGCGTCGTTCATTTCTTTTATATTATTCTCACTGTAGAATCCGCGATCCAAGATGAATAGACTCTTCGATATTCCAAGCGCTTTGACCTCAGCTACAAGGTTTTTCAGAGTCACAACATCGCTGATGCTGCCTGGAAACAGTTTGAAATAGAGGGGCAGATGCCGATGCAATGAGAGAACCAGGCCGAGGTTAACTTGGGGCAGGTCAAGACCATCGCGATTGTATCCCCACTCCAGCCAATCGATATTTCGGGAAGCCGATGAGAGCGATGTAATATCGAATATCAGCGTCTCATCCTCGCCGGCGATCAAAGAATTATAGAACGAATTCATGGACTTTTCTTTTGTGGCCAATCGCTCCAGAAAATTAGACAGCCATTGGGAACTGAAGGATTCTTTCAGTGAATACATCTCTGGCAGAAACGAGTCATCAAGAACGGTGTTTAAATTCTTAAGAGAGGTTTGATGAAGCAGCTTGCTCATTGCCATGGCCAAAATTATATCGCCATCTTCGCCAAACGATTCTGAAAGCTTCTTTCTGAGCTGAATCTCACTACTTACCGAATCCAGAAGATATGCCGGGCCCAACGATTTCGTTGTCTTGACATCTCGTTCTGCTGTTTTCGGGATGATATGGCCTGTTGCTTCATCCCAAACGCCAAGATATCGCCGTTTCTGCCGGGATTGTTTCTTCTCTGGATCCCAATAATTTTCGGCTTCGTAAGCATATGTCCGCCCGCGGATCTTCTGCTTGACCAGATATGTCATAGCTAAGAGTAATAACCATAATAGTATAAATAACCTTCGGTCAATCCGCGGGCAGAAGGATTCAGCGAGAAAAATGGTTATTGCACAAGGCGGAGTTTAGGACCAATTGCTCGGTACCTGCGAGATAAAAATCATTGCACTGAGATATACGGCATTTGGAATATCATAAATTGAATTCAATAATGATACGTCTCTGTACTTTCCAACTTTTTAATAGATTTATAATATTCTCCTGTTAACTCAAACCATAAATTTCCTATAGAAAATTAAAGCTTTTATACTTGGATCCGAATCCCTTCTTCGGGAGTAGAATGGGCACTATCTAGAAATCAAGTGAAATTTGTTTTTTACCAGCGATAGATTGTCTCATTTATGATATTATTGCTAATGTGGTTACACAAATCGGCCCATTTGGTTTGATTAAAGCAAATTTATCAGAATAATTTATAAAATAATTTTGTATTTTAAAAAAAATTACTAAGCTAACGCTATTGTTTTAGAATCTGGTTAGGCGATGCCGAATCTTTTAACCCGTATCTAGAAAAGGAATGAACATAAAGAATGCATTGAGTAGAGACTTTTGAGGCCTTCCAAAGACTCCTGCTCTCTTTAGCGCAGAGAGCTTTATCTGCTCTTTGATTCCTGGTTCCTCTAATTGTTTTTTTCTATGAGTCTTGAGACTTGTTGAATAGTAATTTTCTATGGGATTGTTTGTAGCCGGGGCATTATCGGTAAAGTAAAATGCTGTAAGGTTTGGCCAAAGCTCTTCGATTTTATCCAGCCTCTTTCTAACGGATATCATAAACGAGTCGGATTGCATCTTTAAAAATTTAAAATTATTTAAAGCTTCATGATAAGTTCTTTGCTCAAGGTTTTTGCTTTCTCTTCTACGTCTCAATTCCAGACGTCGAACAAAATCATAAAATAGGTGCTTGGCTTCTGCAATCCATGATTTGTATTCCTTGTTGCTTCTCTGTCTCATCATTTTCTCTTCTTCGATCAAGGTGGAAAGGAATTCAATCTCAAGTTCACGGTTAAAAAATATGTTAAGCATTTTGTATTTAAGCAATTCCTGTTCGATGCTTGTTTTTCGAGGAAAATCATTGACTATGAGCTTATTCAAGTGGAGCAAACAGAATTGATGGATTACCTTGTTGCCGAATACTCTTTTAAAAACATTGCTGTATCCTCTGTAAAGGTCTGTGACAATAAATATCTGCTTTTGAGTGTCGAGATTTCTTCGAAGGAAACCTTCGATAGTATCGGCATCTTTTGAATCGAAAAGCTCATCCGCGATTACTTGCCTTGTTACCGAATCAAGGAGTGTCAAACGATACTTTTGGTTTCGTCCTGCCTTGGGATGTTGCTCGTCATAATGCACGAACTGGATATTTTTGACCGAAGGGACATCTGTCTCCTCAATCGCGCACTGGACCATGTTCCGGATGGTATCTTTATCCCGAGGATACAGATAGCCCATTATCGATTCTATCACTTCATAAGATACGTGATTAAGCCTCAGACGTGTGCAGATTTCCGTGACAATCCCGAAGAAGTCTGTCTTTAGCTTGATCCAGAAGTCTCGATCTTCTTCGGTTGACTTCCCGCAAGCGCCACATAAATATTTCCCGACGTTTGCCCCTCCGAGATGTCTCTTCTGGCAGGTGTTAAAACCATTATGGCTCATTGGATGGCCACATTCGGGACATAATGGCGGCACTATTTTCCGAAAAATACCGCTCGCAGTAAATTCAAAGTCGTTTGAGTAATCCTGGAAGATATTTGAAAGCATTTCACGATACGGAAAATTTATCAAGCTTAATTGCATCTCAGTCATTGTAGGGTCACACAGGGTACATGATTATCATAATATTAATAACTTGTGATAGAATGTGCCCTGCCTACATCACTTATTTAGGAGATTGTGCCGTAGAATGATCAAAATAGTAAAGGTACCGTTGCAATTGGAGCCGTTTTTAGATAAGTTTAGGGATCTCTTCACAAAACCGAGTTACAGATCATTTCGAGATCTGTGTGGCGCGTTGAGCGTATGTGATAAATCCAAGACCGTTTCTAACCTTTGTGATACTATGGCAGATTGTAGCAAAGGGAAAAAATCACGTTCTTCATACAATTGGTTCTTTAGCGATGCGAATTGGGATGAAAATGAAGTTGCACAACGCAAGGTGGATCTTTTCATCGATAGTTTATGTTTGAAAGAGAACGATAAACTATTATTAATAATTGATGATACATACAATGAGAAAGAAGGAAATCAAACAGATGGTGTGGGCAAATTTTACGATCATAGTAAAGAAGCCTATATTTGGGGTAACAATTTCGTTACCTCTGTTGTCCAATCAAAAGGACTATTTATTCCACATAAAGCTAAGATGTATATTAAGAATGATGACGAAAATGAGAATTTTAAAACAAAAATGGAGATTGCCTTTGAAGAGATCATCAAACCATTAGTTGTACCAAAAAGCATCGATCTTTATATCGTTTTCGATAGCTGGTGGTTTTCTTCTGATCTATTTAGCAAGTGCCTTAAGCTAGGGCATAATATCGTATGCCAAATCAAGTCTGATAAGAAAGTCGGAATAAATAAGGATATGTATTTCCAAGTCAGAGATCTAGCGAATCAAATTGAAGATAAATTTTTTATTAAGACAACAGTTAGCGTTCGTGGAAAAAAGAAGACCTATTATGCATTTGAAAAGAAGGTAATCATAGACAAGGTAGGCGAAGTTAAGCTTGTTATCTCCAAGAGAAAAAAAGATAGCACGACAAAATATATAATCAGCACTAATGGATCGCTTTCATTGAAAGAAATACTCTCAATTTACGAGGACAGATGGGATATAGAAACAGCTCATAGAGAGGCAAATCAAAAATTAGGATTTAAAGATTACCAATTAAGAGATAAACACTCAATTGAAAGATTTATTCAAATGGTTTTTTCAGTATGGACTGCAATTCTCTTATGGGAAATAGATAATCCGCCACCTAAAGATGGCTCAAAATCAAGAACGATGGGCGACATGGTCGATAGAGTAAAAATGCAAGCTGTTGGAGAAACATTTGAATTTGTCATGACATATTTTAATTTGCCTGTACCTGATGGAGGATTGCTTTATATACTCAAGAGCCTTGGAATGAAGATATGAATAATATGATAAATTAAAAATTATAAACAAGGGAGAAACTTGGAAAGTACAGTACGTCTGTCATGTGGTTATTGGGATAATAATTGGTCTGGAAAACTCCATTGCTAAACTGCACTACCGTAACATTCGCTGGCAAGTGAGAACGGTCAAAAAGACCATCGCCACCTAAACTTAGCCAAAATGTACATTTTGCCCAATAGAGAGATGCAAAAGCTAGGATCACACCTAAGCTTAAAGATATTGTGCGTCCGGGATAAACCCCATATCCGCAAGAGATAGATGCAATTGGATCAAGATATTTGGACAAATTTAAGCATTTTAGTATTTTATTTTTAAATGAATACCCCGCAGCTTGCTGCGGTTGGGATGGTCAGGAAACCGACTTAAGGAAAGGGGCATATTCTATGTTAGATGATTGAGGTTAAAAAAGCAAGCCATTGTGCCTACAAAATTCGATATCATATGGTATTTAGTATAAAATATAGAAGAAAATTGCTTCAGGATATCGATCGCATTAATTATATCAAATTCGTATGCAGTGAGATCGGTGAACGATACTATTTCGATTTCGATGCAATTGGTACTGATGGCGATCATGTTCATATCTTTGTTGGAGCAGCGCCAAGATATTCGCCATCAAAGGTTATGCAAATTGTAAAAAGTATAACCGCAAGAGAGTTTTTTAAGAAGTATCCTGAAGTGAAAAAACAGCTTTGGGGTGGCGAATTTTGGAGCGATGGAGGTTATGTTGGAACAGTAGGTGATGGTGTTATGGCCGACACTATACGGAATTACGTTGAAACTCAAGGATCGCCTGAAGAAAAGGAAGCATATAAGCAAATGAACTTGTTAGATTTCGAATGACGGCAAACGGCGCGAACATGCCCCGCTGCTTGCAGCGGGGTGCGCTGTTTGACTGAATCCTGGAATGTCAAGCTTTCGTTGACCAGATACCCTTAGTCAGAAATTATCGTAACTCTGTTTTCGGTTCCCAGAGAGTCCTTGTTAATCAAATCTAAGAAAACATGAAAACCGGGCGAGGGTTCACTTCATCCCAACCTGAAGGTCGGGGTATTCGTGACCCTCCGCGCTCCCGATGTAATAAAATTCTACGAGTCTTCCCTTATCTAGCTCGTCCCTTGTTAAGCTCTTCTCATACCTTTTCACAATTTCCCCGCACAATTCCGATATCCTCTGCCATCTTTCTCAAATAGTTCCTTATATCCCGCCTCCCACTGCTATCCTGGAGGTGAGGCGACCAGACACGACTACAGAATACGAGCATTTCATTTCAAGCGCATATCCTTCGAAGTTGGGCCCTCCTCCCAACTTTATAGCGGGCATAGATCCGGAGGCGAACCACCCCTCCGGCATAATCCTAAAAAAATCAGAATCGTTCCTAAATGAATTCAGGTGTAATATGAGGCAGATAGCCATTTACGGCAAAGGCGGAATCGGCAAGTCGACCACCACCCAAAATCTCACAGCAGCCCTCTCGACCATGGGCAAGAAGATCATGCAGATAGGCTGCGACCCCAAAGCAGACTCCGTGAAGATGCTCATGAACGGCAAGAGACAGCCATCAGTTCTTGACACCCTTCGAAAGGAAGGAGAAGGAGAATTGGATGACGTACTGAAGACCGGCTTTGGAGGCATTCGCTGCGTCGAGTCCGGAGGCCCGGAACCGGGCGTGGGCTGTGCAGGTCGCGGGATAATCACCTCCATCGGCCTCCTTGAGAACCTGGGAGCCTACACCCCAGACCTCGACTATGTCTTCTACGACGTCCTGGGAGACGTCGTCTGCGGCGGCTTCGCTATGCCCATCCGGGAAGGAAAGGCCCAGGAGATCTACATCGTGGCCTCCGGAGAGATGATGGCTCTTTATGCCGCCAACAACATCTGCAAGGGCATCCAGAAGTTCGCCGAGTCCGGCGGAACGCGTCTGGGCGGCATCATCTGCAACTCCAGAAACGTCGACCGGGAACGGGAGCTGGTAAGCGCTTTTGCCGAGAAGATCGGCAGCCAGATGATCCAGTTCGTGCCCAGAGACAACATCGTCCACCAGTCAGAGATCCACAAGCAGACAGTGATCCAATATGCTCCAGACTCAGACCAGGCCAAAGCCTATTTGGCGCTGGCCAAGGCCGTGGACGAGAACCAGATGTTCGTTATCCCAAAGCCGATGGAGTATGAAGAGCTGGAACAGGTCATGATGGAATGGGGTGTTGTGGAATGAAGATGATCCGGGCAGTCATAAGACCGGAGGCTGTGGATAAGGTCGCTGACTCCCTGGAGACAGGCGGCTTCACTGCCTTAACCCGAATCGAGGTCTTCGGCAGAGGCAAGCAGAAGGGCATCAAGGTTGGCAACGTTGTGTATGACAACCTTCCCAAGACCATGATCATGCTGGTTGTCGATGACGATAGCGTTGAGAAGTCGGTCAAGATCATCGAGGACAGCGCCAGGACCGGGAATATTGGAGACGGCAAGATCTTCATCAGCTCGGTAGACGAAGCCTACACCATCCGAACCGGCCAGAGAGGGCTGTAGAAAATGAAAGAAGTAATAGCCATCATCCAGCTGAACAAGATGGAGGCGACCAAAGACGCACTGGAGGTCATCGGAATTAGCAGCTTTACCGCCTACAAGGCTTCTGGACGGGGAAAGCAGAAAGGTCTGCAGATACCTCATCCAACGCCGCTGGATGAGAGGGATGAGAGAGATGAGAGGGATGAAAAGAGGATGAAATATATCCCCAAGAGGATGATCTCGGTTATGGTGGAAGACGAATTCGTTCCCGCGGTAGTGGCAGTGATCACCAAAGTGAACCGAACTGGAAACTATGGCGATGGCCGAATCTTCGTCAGCCCGATGGAAGAATCAGTCAGAATAAGAACCGGAGAGAGAGGGAGCGTGGCCATATCATGAGCGGAGTCGAAAGAGAGCCAGTAACCATTGCCCGGAGCCGGCAGACGGTCGAAGCGATGGTGAAAGGACTTCCCCAAAAAACGCAGGACATCAGAAAAAAGCATGTTGTAGTCAAGGACTCCTGCGAGATCGAACAGAGGATCGAAGCCAACGACCGCAGCGTTCCGGGCATCCTGACCAACCGCGGTTGCGCTTATGCCGGCTCCAAGGGGGTGGTTTTCGGGCCGATCAAAGACATCCTGCACATCACCCACGGCCCCATCGGCTGCGCCTACTTCACCTGGGGAACGCGCCGCAACCTGATGAGCCAGGATGAGGGCAGAGAGTGTTATTCGGGCTACTGCCTGAGTACAGACGTCAAGGAGACGGACATAGTCTTTGGCGCCGAGAAGAAGCTGGCTACAGCTATCAGGGAGGCCTATGCCATCTTCAAGCCGGAGTGCATCTCTGTCTTTTGCACCTGCCCCATCGGCCTCATAGGCGACGATATAGAATCGGTCTGTCGCAAGGCAGAAGAGGACCTCAAAATCAAGATTATCCCAGTACGCTGCGAAGGCTACCGGGGCGTTTCTCAATCCGCTGGGCACCACATCGCCTCCAACGCTCTGATGGAGCATCTGGTGGGCACGGAGGAGCTGGAGAATCCCGGACCCTTCGACGTCAACGTCTTCGGAGAGTACAACATCGGTGGAGACTACTGGGTGGTCAAGGACCTTCTGGAGAGAGTGGGCTACCGCATAGTGAGCCCCTTCACTGGCGACGCCTCGTTCCACGATATCGCCAAAGCTCATAGGGCAAAGCTGAACATCCTGCTCTGCCACCGCTCCATCAACTACACCAACCGCATGATGGAAGAGAAGTACGGCATTCCCTGGCTGAAGGTCAACTACCTGGGAGTGGAGGATACCATCAAGACGCTGCGGGATATGGCAGCGTTCTTCGACGATCCCGGCCTTACCAGAAGAACTGAAGCTGTGATTGACGAGGAGATGGCCAAGATCCAGCCGACGATCGATATGTACAGAAAGAGGCTGGCTGGAAAGAGGGTCATGATCCTGGTCGGTGGCTCAAGAGCGCACCACTTCAGGAACATGTTCGAGACTCTGGGAATGGAGGTAGTCGTGGCCGGATACGAGTTCGCCCACCGGGACGACTACGAAGGCAGAAAGATCCTCACCAGCATCGTCCACACCGGACGCTCCAAAGTCCTTGAGGACATCCACTACGAACGCGACCCGAACGTCGTCTCGCCGTATGACAACGAAGCGCTCCAGAAGAAGAAGGAGAAGATTCCGAGGCTCATGGATTACGAGGGCCTGCTCCCCCACATGAAGGATGGCCAGATAATGATCGATGACTACAGCCATCAGGAGTGCGAGCGGCTGGTAAGGGAATTGGGGGTGGACCTCTTCTGCTCGGGGATAAAAGACAAGTACGTCTTCCAGAAGATGCACATTCCCTCCCGCCAGATGCACTCTTATGACTACAGCGGCCCTTACACCGGCTTTTCGGGCTTTGTGCAGTTCGCCAAGGACATCGACATGTCTGTGAATAGCCCCACCTGGAAATTTATAACCCCACCCTGGAGGCAGAAGAGTAATGCTTGACTATACACCAAAAGAGATGGCGCAAAGAGAGACCCTGGTCATAAACCCGGCCAAGATCTGCCAGCCCATCGGCGCCATCCTGGCCTATAAAGGCATCCACAACTGCATGCCCATCACCCACGGCTCGCAGGGGTGCAGCTCATACCTGCGCATGGTGTTGGCCCGCCACTACCGAGAGCCGACGCTCGCTGCTACCTCCTCATTTACAGAGGACTCGGTGGTATTCGGAGGCAGAAACAACCTCAAAGAGGCGGTTGATAACGTGGTGAACATCTATCATCCCGATGTTCTCGCCATCAATACGACCTGCTCCTCAGAGACCATAGGCGACGATGTCTCCTCCTTCATGGAAGAGATCAAAGAAGAGGAGTTCTTCGACCCCAATGTGCGCGTCGTCATTGCCAGCACACCCAGCTACGTTGGATCGCACATCACCGGCTATGACAATGCGGTAAAGGCCATCGTCCAGAGCTTTGCTCGCAGGGGATCGCCCAACGGCAAGCTGAATGTCATTCCCGGTTTCGTGGAGCCAGGAGACATTCGTGAGATCAAGAGGATACTTGGCATTATGGGCGTTCGCCATATCATATTCCCTGATACCACGGACGTATTCGACGCACCGATGTCACCCCAATCAGGCGGACTTTTTCCGCCGGGTGGAACAACCATCCCGGACTTGAAAGACGCCGCCAATTCCCGTGCTACCATAGCTCTGGGAAGGACTGCTGGCGCCTCCGGAGCCATGGTCCTGAAGGGCAAGTTCCAGATTCCCGCCGTCATCGGCCCCATGCCCATTGGCATTCGTAATTCCGATGCATTTGTGATGAACGTCTCCAGCCTCATGGATGTGCCCATTCCCCAGGGGATAGAGGAAGAAAGAGGCAGGCTGGTGGACATGATGACCGATGCCCATCCCCACTTCCATGGCAAGAGCTTGGCTATCTTTGGAGACCCTGATACCGTCGCAGGACTGGTCAGCCTGGCAGTGGAGATGGGCATGAACCCCACATATGCGCTCACGGGCACTCCAGACAAGAAGTTCGAAGAAGAGGTTCATAGTGTCTCGCCTGACTGTGAAGCAATGATAGGAGACACATTCCTCCTGCACCAGAAGATCAAGAACAATCCGGTGGATATGCTCGTCAGTAATACCTATGGCAAGCTGATAGCCAGGGCAGAGGATATACCGCTGGTGCGGGTGGGGTTCCCCATAACCGATCGGGCCAATCTGCATTACTTCCCCATCATCGGCTACGCCGGAGCTGCCCGCCTGGTGGAGATGATAGGCAACGCCTTTCTGGAGAGGCGTGACAGAGACTCGGACGACACTCATTTCGAGATGGTCCTGTAGGAAACAACTACCATGAGCGTGATCAAGACCTTTGAAGGCAGAGAGGGTCACATATCCCAGAAAACGGGCTATGATCCTGTGTCCCTCTCCTGCAGCAACGAGAGCCTCGCTGGTGCCGTCAGCCAGAGGGCATGCGTTTATTCCGGAGCCCGGGTAGTGCTCAATCCCCTCACCGATGCCCTTCATCTGGTGCACGGCCCCATCGGCTGTGCCAGCTATACCTGGGATATCAGAGGGAGTTCCTCCTCCGGTCCGGACCTCTATAAGAACAGCTTTTCCACAGACATGTCGGAGCTGGATGTCGTTTATGGCGGCGAGAAGAAGCTGGCAAGAGCCATTCGTGATCTGGCGGAGAGGTTTCATCCCCCGGCCATATTCGTCTATTCCACCTGCATCGTGGGGATTATTGGAGATGACCTGAAAGCAGTCTGCCGTAGCGCTACCGCAGAGCTTGGCCTGCCCGTCATTCCTGTCCGGTCGGAAGGCTTTCGCGGAAACAAGAATGAGGGCTACAAGGCTGCCTGTAATGCTCTATTCGAGCTGGTCGGCACGAAGGAATACAGGCCTGCCATCCCTTATGCCATAAACCTCCTCGGGGAGTACAACGTTGCCGGAGACCTCTGGGCCATCAAGCCCCTATTTGAGGAGATGGGGATCGAGGTGGTAGCCACATTTACTGGAGACGGCAGGGTAGCAGAGATCCAGAGATCTCATACCGCCCGGCTGAATCTGGTCCAGTGCAGCGGCTCCATGACCTACCTCGCAAAGAAGATGGAAGAGAGGTATGGCATTCCCTACCAGCACATCAGCTTCTTCGGCCTTGGGGATTTGGCATCAGCTCTGCGCTGCGCTGCTCGATTCTTTGCAGACCAGAGCATGCTGGCAAAGGCAGAGGAGATAATCGAACGGGAGACGGCTCGGGTCATGCCAAAGATCGTCTACTACCGTTCCCGGGTCCAGGGAAAGAAGGCCGCCATCTACATGGGTGGCGCTGCCAAAGCAGTCTCCCTGGTCAGAGCTTTCGAGGAGCTGGGAATGGAGGTGGTGATCATAGGAACGCAGACCGGTGACCGGGACGACTACCGGAAGATAAGCTGCATGGTCAGGGACGGGACGGTAATTGTGGACGATGCCAATCCTCTTGAGCTGAGGGAGCTGCTGGCAGTCCAAAAGGCCGATCTGCTGGTGGCAGGGGTCAAAGAGAGGTTTCTTGCTTATAAACTTGGAATCGCTTTTTGCGACTTCAACCACGACCGAACCACCAGCTTTGAGGGCTATGACGGCCTGATCAACTTTGCCCGAGAGCTGGATGCCAGCCTGAACAGCCCTGTCTGGAGGCTGCCCCTGCATAGACCAAGTCCTATTGCAGGTTCAAGAGGTTTGGAAATCGAGAAAGGTATCGAGAAAGCAGCAGAAGGAGGTGTACAGGCCGATGTCTGAGAGCTATTCCACAATAAATCCCTGCAATATGTGCATGCCCATGGGATCGGTCCTGGCTTTCCGGGGAGTCGAGGGGTGCATGCCTCTGTTTCACGGCTCTCAGGGCTGTGCCACCTACATGCGATTGTACCTCGCCCACCACTTCCGGGAGCCAGTGGACATCGCATCTTCGGCCCTGAGCGAGAAGGGGACGGTTTATGGTGGCTCTGCCAACCTGAAGATGGGTCTGAATAACCTCATCATCGGTTACAGCCCCAAGGCCATCGGCGTAGCCACGACCTGTCTTGCCGAGACCATTGGAGACGACATCGTCCAGATCATAAATGAATTCCGTGCCGAGGAGAAATCCAATATCCCAATCATTCCAGTGTCCACTCCCAGCTACTCCGCCTCTCATGAGGAGGGATATGCCAGAGCGCTCCAGGCATTGGTTCAGAGCCTGGCCAGGAGAACAGAGCCCGGCGGCAGGATAAATCTGATCATCGGATCGTTTGTTTCTCCAGCGGATGTGCGCTACCTCAAAAATATGATTATTGATTGGGGATCTGCAGACGAGTTCATCCTGTTTCCCGATATATCTGAGACCCTTGATGCTCCGCGAGTGGAAAACCCGCCAAGGATCACAGAGGGTGGCACAACACTAGAGGATATGGTTGACACTGCCAACTCACGCTGTACACTGACTATCGGCGGGCGCTTCCAGAGCAGTTCGGCTGGGGAATTTCTGGAACGAGAGTTCAGAGTGCCGCAAACGGCTCTGCCCCTGCCCATTGGCCTTAAAGATACCGACCTTTTCGTATCCATGCTGGAGGAGCAGACTGGAATTGCCCTCCCCGAGAGATATGAGGCCCAGAGGGGCAGGCTGCTTGATACCCTGGCTGATGTTCACAAATACCTGGCAGGGGTGAGGGTGGCAGTTTATGGAGATTCCGATATTGTTCTAGGACTGACAAGGTTCCTCTGTGAGGCGGGAGCAATTCCGGCCGTTGTGGCAACCGGATTGAGAAGCACCCGCTTTGAGGCGGAGATAAGGGCGGCGTCTGAGGATGCCCTAATTCTCCTGGGGGCTGATTTCAGCCAGATCCACGACAAAATAAGGAATGCAAGAATCGACCTGATGCTGGGCACCTCCAATGGCCGTCAGATATCAAAAAAAGAGGGAATACCTCTGGTGCGGGTGGGGCTTCCCAACCACGATCGAGTGGGAGCAACGCGGCAGCTCCTGGTTGGGTACGAGGGTGCCACCCGGCTTGCGGATGCCATAACCAATGCTCTGCTGGATGAGAATAACCTTTGAACAATGGGGCATCATCAAGCAGCCGGACAGGCGGTCTTGCCATAAGGGTCTGGGCCACAGGTCTGAGAGCTCAGGATTTTGAGGTGATTTTGTTCCATCCGGCAAGGCTTAAATAAGTTTACATATTAGCTCACTAATTAGAGATAAGTTAGTGCATATGATTATTGAGAATATATCTGAGTATATTGAAATTAGCTGAAAGATCGAAGCATATTGAAGCATACCAAGATATAAATAATAATCGTTGCATTTCAGGAGGGCAAAGCTTTGATGAAAAAAAGTATATTTATCGCATTTTTTGCAGCCCTGGTCCTTTCCATGTCTGCAGGATTCGCCCAATCGCCGGATGAGCTCATAGTCTTTACAGCAGCTTCGCTGACAGGAGCTTTTGGCGAAATAGGAGAGATATACGAGAACGAAACCGGCATCCATGTGGCATTCAACTTCGACGGCTCACAGGCACTGCGCACCCAGCTCGAAAACGGTGCTTATGCCGATCTCTTCGCTTCAGCCAATACGAAGCAGATGAATGCCGTAAGAGAGAGCAGGCTAATGAACAACAGCAGCGTCGCCATCTTCACAAGAAATAAGCTCTCGCTCATCATTCCCAAGGATAACCCTGCAAAGATCACCAACCTCTCAGACCTCGCCCGGCCGGGTGTCAAGATCGTCATGGGAACAAAGGATGTACCGGTGGGCGACTATGCTCTGCAGATCATAGCCAGGCTTGGCAACGACTCTGCATATGGTCCGGATTATGAGAGAGATGTGCTGGCCAATGTCATCTCTCAAGAGACAAATGTCAACTACGTGGTGACCAAAGTGGCCCTGGGAGAAGCAGATGCCGGATTTGCATATATCTCCGATATCACCCAGGATATGACAAGCAAGATAGACAAGATAGTTATCCCGGACGAATACAATATCATAGCCGAGTACCCCATGGGAATGCTTCTGGAATCAAAGTATCCTGCCGAGAGCCAGAGGTTCATGGATCTGGTTATGTCGGATGAGGGCAGAGCGGTCCTGGAAAAGTACGGCTTCGCTCCCGTCGAACGCGAGCCTATGATGCATGAGGAGACTTCTTCGGCGTCAGCTGCTGCTGCTTAACCGGAAGATCTCTTTTTTTTAGGCCAGGGAAAGAAACAAAACCGAGAGAATTTAATGAAGAGATCGAGTGACCAATGGCTTCCAATCAAATAGACATCAATCGTCTCGGCAAAAGAGATCTTGCTGAGCTGGCAGGTCGGGGACAAGAGAGCGTCAGCATTCTTTCCAGGTTACGGGAGGTGGCTCTAAAAGCGAGTTTGGCCCTCTTACTGATAATTGCCATAACCTTCATAGCTCTGCCTGTAGTCGCGCTCTTCCTCAGAAGCCCTCTGGACACTACTCTCCAATCTCTTCATGATCCAGTGGTAATGGATGCACTCAGACTCAGTCTTATGACCTCCACCCTGACCACCATCACTGTGGTATTAATGGGAACGCCTATCGCCTACGTCAGCGCTCGATTTCGATATTTCGGCAAGGAGCTGGCCGACTCTCTGATTGATCTGCCTGTTATCATGCCTCCTGCGGTGGCAGGAATTGCCCTACTCATGGCCTTTGGCCGGATGGGAATCGTTGGCCATTACCTGGACGCCTTTGGAATAAGCATCGCCTTCACCACTCTGGCGGTGATCATAGCCCAGGTATTCGTCTCCAGCCCCTTTTACATTCGCCAGGCGAGGACGAGCTTCGAAGATGTGGACATTGCTCTCGAGAATGCGGCTCGAACCCTGGGAGGTTCACGGATCTACACCTTCTTTCATGTCATCCTGCCCATAGCCATCAACGGCCTCGTCTCCGGGGCCATAATGGCCTTCGCCCGCTCTCTGGGAGAGTTTGGAGCTACTATCATGTTTGCCGGCAACTTTCAGGGCAGGACGCAGACCATGCCTCTGGCCATCTATACAGCCATGCAAGGCGATCTGGACGTCTCCCTGTGTATTGCCATAATACTGGTGGCCATTTCATTTGTGGTCATATTCCTGGTAAAGACTCTAACCCGGCGGGTGTATAAGAATGCTGGAAATTGACATTAAAAAGGGGCTTCGGGATTTCGATCTCGAGGTTAAAATGATGATCAAAGAAGGCGAGATCCTGATGCTGGTGGGGGATAACGGCTGTGGGAAGACCAGCCTGCTGAATTTAGTGGCAGGGCTACAGGACCCGGACGAGGGTAGGATAGCACTGGACGGAAGGCCGCTGTTCGATTCCGGTCTGAAGATCCGCGTCGCCCCTGAAGGGAGGAATATAGGATATGTCTTTCAAAGCTACGCCCTCTTTCCTCATATGAGCGTATATGATAATGTGGCCTTCGGCCTGCGGACCAGAAGGCTTTCCCGGAGGGCTATTGAGTCCAGAGTAATGGAGCACCTGAAGGCTGCTGGACTCTGGGATATCAGGAAGGCCAGGGCAGTTGAGGTCTCGGGAGGGCAGAGGCAGCGGGTAGCACTGGCGAGGGCATTGATCATCGAGCCCGATCTGCTATTGCTGGACGAGCCACTATCTGCATTGGACGTTCGTAAGCAGGCTGCCATGAGAAAGGAGCTTCGGGAAAGGATTCACGCCTGCCATGTGCCGAGCATCATTGTCACTCATGATCTGAGGGATGTGGCTTCTATTGGAGATCGGGCCTGTCTCCTGGAGAGGGGAAGGATCGCTCTCACTGGAGGCGCAGATGAGGTTATGGGCTGGGGAGAGGGCCTGCAGGATAGAGAAGGAGAGCCGGTATGAAGATATTGAATGGGATAATTCATTTAATATTTTAGAAAGATTCCATAATCCAAAAGATTCATTAGGAGTCCAGTCCTAACACGATAATGTAAATCCTTGTCGGAGGAATTTTAATCGGATCAACTTTTATAATCATCCTGATAGTCACCTTTTTAGGAGGCATAATCAGCGAAGGAGCCGCAGGATATGAAAATGATCATTCAACTCTGCTGATTGAGGAACAGGAGCGGGAAGTCCTTATCAATATAACAAATGAAGAGAGATTGGAGCTTGAGGGCGGATACGAGCTGGTGGTTAAGTCAATTGATATTGACGGCAATAGGGTTTATTTGGAGCTATACAAAGACAAAGAGATGATTGATTCCAGGATTATCGTGCCAGCAAACCAGGTTGACGATGAATTCGTCTATTCCCGACCTGGAACGTCTAATGAAATAAGGGCAAAATTAAAAAATTCCTTCAGAAGCGCTTATCAGAATCTTGCTACAATAGTGGGAATATGGCAGAATTCAGAAGACAATCCTGATCGTATATTGATAAACAAATCTCAATTAATAATATTGTCTTCAAAAGAGTCAATAAAATTGGAGGAGGGATACGAGTTATTCATCAAGTCAATGGACATCGAGGGAGACAAAATTTGTCTTGAGCTGGATAAAGATGGGAAATTGGTTCATGAAGAGGTGATCATACCGCCTAACGATGTTGATGACATCTTCCACTATTCCCGAGCGGGAACATCTCATGAGATATTGATCCACTTTAAAAACGTTTTGAGAACTCCGGATCAGGATCTGGTCACAATAGACCGAATCTGGCAGAATTCGAAAGACAATCCCGATCGCATTTTAATAAATGACTCTAGATCAATGACATTGAGCTCACAAATGCCCCTGGAACTACAGGAAGGTTATGAGCTGGCGATCCGGTTCGCAGATATCGAGGGAAATAAAGCGTACCTTCAGTTTAGCAGAGACGGAGAAGTAATTGACTCTAAGCTGATCATACCCGCAAATGAGGTTGACGACAACTTTGTCTACTCTCAGGCAGAAGCGTCCAACCAAATAAAGGTTCACTTCAAAAACGCTTACCGAGGCACAGATCATTCATTGGCTATGATAGATGGGATTTGGCAGACTTCAGGGATGGATCCCTATCGTATACTGATAAATGACACTCAATTGAGAACGGTGAGTTCAAGGTTTGGCTTGATGCTAGAAGAAGGATATGAGTTGGAGATTCAGTCCATGGACCTCGATGGTAATAGAGTGTACGTGGTGCTTGTCAAGGACGGAGAAATAGTTGCTTCTCAGGTGATCATGCCAGCGAACGAAGGGGATGATACTTTCATCTACTCCTGTCCGGGAACCCCACAAGAAATAAGAGTTCGCTTCAAGAACGCTTTCAGGGGCGCAGATCAGAACCTAGCTACAGCAGACGGCCTCTGGCAGACTTCAGAGGTCAATCCTGATCTTATATTGATTGACGACCCCCGATCCCGTACAATGACTTCAGGGACGACTTTAGCTTTGGAGGAAGGATACAAGCTAGCTATTAATTCCATAGACATAGATGGAAATAAAGTGAACCTGGATCTCTACAAAGATGAGATTGTTATCGATTCCCAGGTGATCATACCGGCGAACGAAGTTGATGATACTTTCATCTACTCCTGTCCGGGAACATCGCAAGAAATAAGAGTTCGCTTCAAGAACGCTTTCAGAGGTGCAGATCAAAGCATGGCTACAGTAGATAGCCTCTGGCAGACTTCAGAGATCGATCCCAATCCAATATTGATTAACGACACCAGATCCCAGACAATAACTTCAGGGACACCTTTAAAATTGGAGGAAGGATATGAGCTTATTATCCCGTCCATAGACATTGATGGAAATAAATTATACCTGGAGCTCTGTAAAGATGGGATGATGGTTGATTCGCAGGTGATCACACCAGAGAACGAGGTTGATGATACTTTCATCTACTCCAGGCCAGAAACATCGCAAAAAATAAAAGTTCACTTCAAGAACGCTTTCAGAGGCGCAGAACAGAGCTTGGTCACAATAGACAGTATCTCGCAGTGAATCTAATGGATGGGGGGAGCATAGATCAGGCTGATCCCCTTCTTATCCTTCTTTCCCACCGCCCTTAGGTTCATCGCCTTTTCAAATCACCGTCTTACCCGGATACCGTTGCTCTCCAGATAATCCTTGACCTGGCCCACAGTGTACTCTCCCCGGTGGAACATCCCTGCGGCCAGGGCCTTCTCCACCTTTGCCACTGTAAAGGCCTCCAGGATATGCTGCGGTGTGGAGGCCCCGCCGCTGGCAGTAACCGGGATGGAAACCGCCTCGCATATGGCTTTTGTCAGGGGCAGATCGTAGCCGATATTCGTCCCGTCCCGGTCCATGCTGGTGGGAAGTAGCTCGCCCGCGCCAAAGCTCTCCATCTTCCGGCACCAATCAATTGCATCGACTCCTACAGGCTCTCTGCCGCCGTATATCACCAGCTCGAACCAGGCTTTTGCGCCGTCCTCCAATTCATAGACATTTACCCCCGGCACGATGTTGGTGTTGCGGCGGGCGTCCACTGCCACTGTGATCCTGTCTGATCCGAAGGCTTCTGAGGCCTCCTTCACAAAATCGGGATTCTTGACTGCAGCGGTGTTGATTCCCACCTTGTCCGCTCCGGCGTCCAGGATCTGCTTGATACCATCCAGGGTTCCTATGCCTCCGCCAACGGCAAAGGGAATGTCGACCGCATCTGCCACCCTGCGGGCTACATCAACCATGGTCTTTCTGCCCTCATGAGAGGCGGTGATATCGAGAAATACCAGCTCATCAGCGCCTTGATCCTGATAGCGCCGGGCGAACTGGACCGGATCGCCCTGCCTTTTCAGGTCCACGAACTTGACTCCTTTGACCACTGATGGCTGGCCGTCAACCACCTTGACATCCAGGCAAGGAACTATCTTGGCATAATCCTTCATGGATGAGGGAAAGGAGGGCCTGGAGTAAAATAGTTGCCCCCTGAATAGAGTACTGGGCTATGTTCTCCTGTCATAGCGCCTCTTTGTCAACTACCGCGTCCTGAAGGGCGCGGCTTGCCTCTACGCAAAAAGTCGCGAGGCGTAAGGGTGGCTGACTCTTCCTGCTGACTACACTGTGGCACATATTCGCGTGCTGGCACCCCAGGTACGGGAGGAGAGGTTCATTTGTCATCCTATCACCTAGATCGGTTGCCCGATCTCATATGCCTCCGATACCGTGTCCCTGTATTTGCTTGTACGAGTCAGTTAAGCTGTTGTCTGTTCCTCGTCAAAACGAGGGGAAGTGCCCAACCATATCAAATGGTCTGACTCTAGCAATGGACATCAGGAGATGGATTTGTGAGCATAATTAACTTACGGGAGAGCCCAATTCCTCCCCACCCTGAAAGATGGGAACTCCTTGGGCAACGTGTTGAATGCCCTGTGAGCTTCAGGCTTGAAGTTCAAGCAGGCGAAGACATTCTGGATGTGGGATTGAGTGTTTTGAGATTGCGAATTATAACGTCGGGGTGTAGGGGCAGAGAAGACCCCTCTCCTTCAGGGGAGGGGATGAATCGTGCCCCGCCGTTGTGCAGAAAACTATAAACACAATCAACCACATAACAAGCATCTATGCTCAAGGCATATAAATTTAGGATCTATCCAACAAAGTCCCAAAGGACGAAGATGGAGAGGACCCTAGATCTATGCCGGTGGACATACAATCAGACCTTAGCATACCGAAAAGATGCTTGGGAGAAAGAAGGCAAATCCGTATCCAAGTACGAGACGCACAATCTTCTTCCAACTTGGAAAGAAGAGAAGCCTGAACTTAACGATGTCTTTTCCCAAACCCTTCAGAATGCCCAGGAAAGGGTGGATCTTGCCTTGAAGGCGTTCTTCCGAAGAGTCAAAGCCGGAGAGAATCCTGGATATCCAAGATTTCGGGGAAGAGGTTGGTACGATTCTTTTACCTATCCTCAGAAGGGGTTCAAGCTCAATGCTGGTAAGCTCTATCTTTCCAAGATTGGTAATATCAAGATCAAGCTCCATAGATCCATAGAAGGCAAGATCAAACGGCTGACCGTAAGGAGAGCTGCGACAGGTAAATGGTTTGCCTGCTTTTCTGTGGAGATCGAAGATCAACTCAAGCCTCCCTGGAAAGACGGTTCTCTCGTTGGTGTAGATGTTGGTCTGGAAAGCTTTGCGACTCTTTCCAATGGTGAGACGATAGCTAATCCTCGATTCTTCCGAGAAGAGGAAAAGGAACTCGCCAGAGTCCAAAGGAAGATCTCAAAAGCACCGAAAGGCACTCCAGAAAGAAAGAAAGCTCTTCGGATGGTTGAGCGGGTCCATGAAAGGATCGCTAACAAGCGATACGATTTTGCCCATAAGGTTAGTCGATATCTGGTTAACAGGTTCGGATTGATCGCTTTTGAAGATCTTAGTATTCAAAATATGCTCAAAAACCATTGCCTGGCAAAATCCATCTCAGACGTGGCTTGGAATATGCTTGTGACTCTGACCTCGTACAAGGCTGCAAGTGCCGGTTCGATGGTAGTACTGGTAGATCCAAGAAATACGTCTAAGATGTGCTCCAGGTGTGGCATTCTGGTTGAAAAGACGCTATCTAATCGCGTCCATAACTGCACTCAGTGCGGGCTATCCTTGGATCGAGATTGGAATGCGGCAATCAATATACTCAGATTGGGACTACAATCTGTCGGAATAAAAACCGTAGAAGCCTGCCCCTTTTAAGGGGTGGGAGTAGTCACGCAAGCATAATGCCACATATTTTTTCTTAAAAAATCTTAGTTTATCGTTTTTATTCTCAAATTGTTTTTTATACAGTTATCTCATTTTCAAAAATCGCATAAACATAAAAGCAGTTGAGGGAATATGATGAGAGACATTGAGCTAATAAGTGGAAAAGCCATTTTTGCGCAGGTATCCAACGCTAGTGTGACCGATGTGCAAATTCTGGAAAGCCAAAAGAGCTGGCCGCGTACGATGACTACGATATTTGGCTGGGAGCCATAGCCAGTGATGTGCCGCTTAATATGATTAATTCAAGTGGCCATACATAATTTCTGACGTTGTGACCGATTTCACCAATTAGTTTGAGCAAAAGGATGGTGATAGAGCATGAGAAATACAAAGTATACCAATATTGCAGCAAGTGCTTTTGTATTATTGCTGCTATTAACAACCATAGCAATGGCAGGCGATCCGAATGGTTCCAATACCTATACGGATGATGTTGCCGGGATGAAGCTTGCCGTCAACTTTGCATGGACTCTGATAGGGGCCTTCCTGGTCTTTTTCATGCAAGCAGGCTTCGCCTTTCTGGGTGCAGGAGCTTTAAGGGTAAAGAATACAGTGAACTACTTTGCCAAGAGCTACATGGACTTCTCCATAGGTGCATTGGCCTATTGGGCCGTTGGCTTTGCTCTCATGTTCGGAGGCTCAAAGCTCTATGCAGGATTGGAGGACGGAAACAGTATCATCGGTTGGAGCGGATGTTTCCTTTCCGGGAACTCATATGACGTCTCGACCATGATGTTCTGGATGTTCCAGGTGGTCTTCGCGGCTACCGCAGCTACAATTGTGGCAGGTGCGTGTGCTGAGAGAATGAAGCTGCAAGCCTATCTCATGAGAATTCCGAAAAACCCCATTTAATCGATAACTATAAATACTATTGTTAGTATATAATGTTACATGAGGAACCTCACTGATTTTGCCCTTCGTCTGGAATACGAACGGGTCAAAGATCTTGGAGATAAGCTGGTCGATATTGGGGGTAGACTAAATTGGGAAGGCTTCAGACCGCCGCTTGAAGCTATGTACAGGAACAATACCGAATGCGGCGGCCGACCGAATCTCGATGTGATCGTGATGCTCAAGTCGCTTTTCATTCAACAGCTATACAGCCTATCCGATGAGCAGCTTGAACGGGAAATTGCCGATCGCATCTCGTTTAGAGTGTTTCTTGGCACAACGGAGACTGTTCCAGATTCCACAACGATATGGAAGTTCAGAGAACGCCTTGCTGAGACCGGTGCAGACCAGAAAATATGGGCTGAGATGCAAAGGCAACTTGATGCCATGAAACTCAAGGTGCAAAAGGGAATCATGCAGGATGCCACGTTCATAACATCTGATCCTGGCCATGCCAAAGCAGATACTCCTCGTGGCGATGAAGCCAAGACCAGGCGAAGTAAAGATGGAGCATGGGCGAAAAAAGGAACTAAATCCTTTTTCGGCTACAAGCTGCATGATGCCATGGACGAGAAATTTGGTTTGATTAGAAGGATCGAGGTTACAGCTGCTAATGTCCATGATAGTCAAGTAGATTTAGCAGAAGAAGGCGAAGTTCGCTATGCGGATAAAGGATATTCTGGCGCGAAGACAAAAGGATATGATGCAGCCATGAGAAAAGCCACCCGAGGCCATCCTTTAAGTTACAAGGATGAAATGCGCAACAAGCGGATCTCCAGTAAAAGATCGCCTGTAGAGAGGTTCTACGCTTTCATCAAGTGTGTCTGCAAAGCAGGGCATGTCGCTGTTACTACAGTTGCCAGAGTTCGAGTCAAGATGATGATTACGGGTATCGTTTTCAATGTCTATCATTTGGCCTCGGCCAAAAGCAAAATGGTGGTTTAGCTTTAGCTGTCGAAAAAATATGGAAAATAAGAGGAAAATGAGGGATTCAGGAGGCAAGAGCTGGAAAAATTAGAGTGAAAACGTCAAAATATTGACGGATTCCATTATGGGGACCATCGACATCACGTTAATCGGAATCCTCTCATTTACAGCGGAATAGTCACTGCGGTTATCTATGCCATCTATGGCCACTGGGTTTGGGGTGGCGGCTGGCTGGCAACGCTGCCATACGGCGTCGGGGTCAGGGATTTTGCCGGCTCCGGAGTAGTTCACGCTGTGGGCGGTATGGTGGCCTTGGCAGGCATATACCTGCTTGGTCCCAGGATTGGAAAATTCAACAAGGACGGTGTGCCTAATGCTATTCCTGGTCACGATGTTCCAATGATCGTTATGGGTACATTCTTTCTGTTCTTCGGATGGTTTGGATTCAATCCGGCCAGCACTCTGGCCGCCACAGATCTGAGGATCTCAGTCATTGCGGTCAATACGTTCCTGGCGGGAGCCGCAGGGGCGACGCTGGTCTGTTACTACACTTTCTTCAAGACCAAAAAAGTAGACATAGCTCTCACCTGCAACGGAGCCCTGGCAGGCTTGGTTGGCATTACAGCTTCCTGCGCTTATGTACCGACCTGGGCAGCAGTAGTAATCGGAGTGGTTTCAGGATTTATAGTGATGTACGGCATAAAGTTCAACGATTGGGTGCTCAAAGTCGACGATCCTGTGGGTGCTGTAGCTGTGCACGGCTATAATGGCCTATGGGGGTTGCTGACCGTTGGAATATTCGCAGACGGAACTTATGGTGGTGTCAGCGGTTTGATCGTAGGCAATACCAGCCAGATCATTGCTCAGATTATAGATATGGTGGTAGTTGTGGTCTGGGCTTTCGGCACGGGCTACATCCTGTTCTACATAATCAAGAAGATCGTGGGTCTCAGGGTATCTCCAGAAGAAGAGTTGACTGGATTAGATCTGGGCGAGCACGGATATTCCGCTTATCCGGAATTCGTTATTGCAGGTCCAATGGACGGTTTAAGGGAAGGGCAGATATCTGATAATTTAGAATGTTCAACCGAAGGAGCACGAACATGAAGATGATACAGGCGATAATCAGGCCATCCAAGGTAGAAGAGGTAAAAAATGCACTTGATGAGGCAGGCTATACCAGCCTTACCTCTATTGAGATAAAAGGCAGAGGCCGGCAAAAGGGCATTACCCAGATATGGCGTGGCGAAGAATACCAGGTGGACATGCTGCCCAAGGTGAAGGTGGAACTGGTCGTCCCCGATGATAAAGAGGATGAGGTGGTGGAGATCATCAGAAAGGCAGCTTACACCGGAAATATCGGTGACGGCAAGATCTTCGTCCTGCCAGTGGAAAAGACCATCCGTATCAGGACGGGCGAGACGGACGACAAGGCGCTGTAGCCGTCTCTTATATTTTTTACCGCCAGCTATGGCATCTTTCTCCTGTCATATTCCTGAGACTATGTGTATATTTTTTGTTATATAAATCCTAGTAAAGCGGGATCTCTGATTCCTGCGCCTGACGATCGCAGTCATATCCGGGACTCATCAGCTTGAGGACTTCCAGCCTCTGTATCAGAGCAACGAGATGCGCTTGCAGCTTTGACCGCTACTCATCTTTGTCAAGATTTAAGATTTGGTCATTTTTGAATTCCAGTAAGCATGCTTACTGACCTACAAGAAAAGGGCAAATTTTAACCAAGTCCACAGAGCTGGTGGAGTCGCTCAAGGACTACACCGGGCTTATGCTTCCGTTCTTCTTCACCACCATCGCCGACACAAAACTGGTGGGAGTCAGAAGATTTGCCAAGCAGGATGCCCTGCACGAGCACTGGGAGCTGATGGAACTATGTCTGGAATATAACCTGCGGCACCTGAAAGAGCTGCACCGTCTCTACTGCGAGAGAATAACGGCGGGCCCGGTTGTTCATGTCGCCCTGACGGGAATAAATCTGCTGGTGGACATCGCTTTGAACAAGTATCTGAAGAGAATGAAACGAGGGGAGCCGCCCAAGTGACTGCTCCCATGACTTGCTAATGCCCTGATCATGTTAAACTTTTTCAAGATTCATCTACCTGCTTGCTGCAGCGATATATCTTTCAGGAACCTGCATTACATACGGCTTTTGGGAGATGCGCAGCCATAGCGCCTCGCACACCAGTCCGATCAGGATATTCATGATGCCCAGGACTAAAATTGTGTTGCTCCAGTTCAGGGATATTATGGTCATGCCAATGCTTCCTATGAAAATACTGGAGAAGCTCATCAGAGCCGCAGCAGATCCTGTATCCTCTCTTTGCTGCTCCAGCATCAAATTTGCGCCGGGAGTTCGCACACAGTTACCACAGATGGTTGCTGGTAAGAGCACAATGGTCAGTATCCAAGGCTGAAACCCGCCAACAAATGATATGAGCAGACCGCTGGCTGATATCGCCGCAAAGCAGACTATGATAATCGACCTGCGGTGGCATTTCCTGGACACTCGCATATAAAGCATCGGGCCAAAGATCATTGCAATGGCATTTATGGCATAATAATAGCTGTAAACCTGCGCACTTAGCCCAAAACCGTTTATATAAATGTAGGATGATGAGGCTATGAACGCCAATGCGGACATGCTCGGCAAAGAAAACAAGATGAGCAGAGACGAAAAGCCCGGATTCCCTGCAACTCTGCAAAGTCTGCACAGTGCCTGCAGCATCGAGCTCGTGTTGCGTTTGGTTATTGTCTCCTGCAATGTGGACTGCACCCCTGATAATGGACAAATAGTTAAGCAATGGTATTTAAGGCAACCTCCACTTCGAACTGAACCGGAGATCTGTAATTGAGAGCTGAATGCAGCCTCTTATGGTTGTACACATTTTCAATAAAGTTGCATATGTTCCTGAATGCATCTTCAAATGTCTCATATTCATTGAGATATACCTCCTCGACCTTCAGTGTTTTGGCACAATCTCCTAAATAAGTGATGTAGGCAGGGCACATTCTATCACAAGTTATTAATATTATGATAATCATGTACCCTGTGTGACCCTACAATGACTGAGATGCAATTAAGCTTGATAAATTTTCCGTATCGTGAAATGCTTTCAAATATCTTCCAGGATTACTCAAACGACTTTGAATTTACTGCGAGCGGTATTTTTCGGAAAATAGTGCCGCCATTATGTCCCGAATGTGGCCATCCAATGAGCCATAATGGTTTTAACACCTGCCAGAAGAGACATCTCGGAGGGGCAAACGTCGGGAAATATTTATGTGGCGCTTGCGGGAAGTCAACCGAAGAAGATCGAGACTTCTGGATCAAGCTAAAGACAGACTTCTTCGGGATTGTCACGGAAATCTGCACACGTCTGAGGCTTAATCACGTATCTTATGAAGTGATAGAATCGATAATGGGCTATCTGTATCCTCGGGATAAAGATACCATCCGGAACATGGTCCAGTGCGCGATTGAGGAGACAGATGTCCCTTCGGTCAAAAATATCCAGTTCGTGCATTATGACGAGCAACATCCCAAGGCAGGACGAAACCAAAAGTATCGTTTGACACTCCTTGATTCGGTAACAAGGCAAGTAATCGCGGATGAGCTTTTCGATTCAAAAGATGCCGATACTATCGAAGGTTTCCTTCGAAGAAATCTCGACACTCAAAAGCAGATATTTATTGTCACAGACCTTTACAGAGGATACAGCAATGTTTTTAAAAGAGTATTCGGCAACAAGGTAATCCATCAATTCTGTTTGCTCCACTTGAATAAGCTCATAGTCAATGATTTTCCTCGAAAAACAAGCATCGAACAGGAATTGCTTAAATACAAAATGCTTAACATATTTTTTAACCGTGAACTTGAGATTGAATTCCTTTCCACCTTGATCGAAGAAGAGAAAATGATGAGACAGAGAAGCAACAAGGAATACAAATCATGGATTGCAGAAGCCAAGCACCTATTTTATGATTTTGTTCGACGTCTGGAATTGAGACGTAGAAGAGAAAGCAAAAACCTTGAGCAAAGAACTTATCATGAAGCTTTAAATAATTTTAAATTTTTAAAGATGCAATCCGACTCGTTTATGATATCCGTTAGAAAGAGGCTGGATAAAATCGAAGAGCTTTGGCCAAACCTTACAGCATTTTACTTTACCGATAATGCCCCGGCTACAAACAATCCCATAGAAAATTACTATTCAACAAGTCTCAAGACTCATAGAAAAAAACAATTAGAGGAACCAGGAATCAAAGAGCAGATAAAGCTCTCTGCGCTAAAGAGAGCAGGAGTCTTTGGAAGGCCTCAAAAGTCTCTACTCAATGCATTCTTTATGTTCATTCCTTTTCTAGATACGGGTTAAAAGATTCGGCATCGCCTAACCAGATTCTAAAACAATAGCGTTAGCTTAGTAATTTTTTTTAAAATACAAAATTATTTTATAAATTATTCTGATAAATTTGCTTTAATCAAACCAAATGGGCCGATTTGTGTAACCACATTAGCAATAATATCATAAATGAGACAATCTATCGCTGGTAAAAAACAAATTTCACTTGATTTCTAGATAGTGCCAGTGTTTTTATAAAACTCTCAGCAAAAGCATTGTCATAAGGATTTCCTTTTCTCGACATGCTGATCTGGATGTCATGCGCCTTAAGACAGTCTACATAATCCTTGGACGCATACTGAACGCCTTGATCAGAATGATGAATAAGACCCTCAAGGGATTCCTTGGAACGGTTCTTCAATGCCTTTGCCAGAGCACTCATGGCCAGATCGCTTCTTATGCTCCTGCTCAGCTCCCACCCGATGCACTTTCTGCTGTAGAGATCCAGGATAACCGCGAGAAAGATATGCTCGTGCTGCAGCTGGACATAAGTGATATCAGAAGCCCATGCCTGGTTCAGTCCCGTGATTTCCCTGCCTTTTAGAAGGTTAGGATAGACCGGCAGACCATGAGTGGAATCGGTTGTTACCGGCTTGAACTTCTTCTTATAGCAAAGCAACTTCTCCTGGCGCATGAGCCTCAGCACGCGCTTATGGTTGACCGCATAGCCGCGATTTTGAAGTTCTGCTGTAATTCTCCTGTACCCGTAATAAGGAAACTCCAAAGCTATCTCTTGAATCTGGTTAACCAGATCCGAAGATTCGCTATTCTCCGCAGTGAACTTTTCGGACCGCTTCAACCACTCGTAGTAACCGCTGCGACTCACATCCAGCGCCAAGCAGGAGGGAGATATTGGCAACAGAAGGCCATCTGATTGAGCTTCCTGAATGATCATATGTCGTCCCTCAACATCGGCTTTCGTCTCTCCTCGCGGACCTTCTTCTGGGTCATGGCGAAGGCTTTTTTTAAAAGGTCAATTTCAGCATGAGCCTGGCCCAGAAGTCTCTCCAATTCTGCAATCTTCGCCTGATCTTTGTACTTGTTTCCGTTACCCATGAATGCTTTTTCGGGATTTTCAGCCAGCTCTGCCTTCCATCGGCAAGGAAGACTCGGATGGATGCCATATTCGCGGGCGATCTGAGCAAGTGGCTTGCCTGCCTCAAGTTCGGCTAATACTGATATCTTGAAGTCCCGGTCGTAACGCCGCCTGGTCTTCTTCATGCACTTCCCTCCATGAGTCGGCATTGCTTAACTTTTTGTCCACTCGGAGGGGTTCACTCCATATCATCGTCATCGGTGCCATAGGTCGAACGGGACTGAACAAATTCCTTTTGGGAAGCGTGGCAGAGAAGGTGGTTCGCCACTCCAAGATTCCTGTCTTGGTCGTGCCCTTGATTGACTGAAAAGTATATAACTACCCTTCTTCCAAAATAAGAATTGATATGCGCCAATTTGTTGTTCAATTACATCAGCTCCAGAATCATTGCCGCAGATATGAAGATTAGTATCCGCACTGTAAATCGTGTTTGGGGATACTGGATGAAAAACAAAGAGCCATTGGCACCCAAGAAGATGGATAAAAATGGAGAATTTGAAAGTGCTTTCGGCCAATTCCTGGCGGAAAACGAGATTAAGCATATCCTGGGGTAGTGTCCCGAAATTGCTGTAATTTAGCCGCCCTGTATCCTACTATCATTACTATACGTCCATCGTTAAATACTTTTTACCTGTGACCCACTCTTCATTTATATTTATCATGATGCATCCTGCCAATCTCATCAGGGATTGATCACTCGGGAATGCTCCTACAGGTCTGCTTCTGCGCTTCAATTCCTTATTGATGCGCTCAATGATGTTTGTGGTTCGTATCCTCTTCCAATGGGCCTTCGGATACGCCTTATAATTCCATAGATCGAATCTGAACCTGTCGATTGTCTCTGCAGCAGGATCGTACCCTCTATCTCTCAGCTCCTTCGCCAGTTCTTGCATCTTTATCTCGTCATCAGATGCTTCTTTTAGCTTATCGGCGATCTCTTGTTTGTCCTTGTTGGGAATGCTCTCCAGGACCGCTCTTGAATGGTGAAAACGGCAATGTTTCGACTTTGTCGAAACTCTCGCTGACTTCAGTCAGCGATATCTGCCAGGAGGCTCCCACAAAAGACAATTCCACTGCTTTTTGAATGCCCTTGTGTGCATCTGATATCACCAACTCGACGCCCTCTAATCCCCTATCCTTGAGGCTTCTGAATAGTGTCACCAATAGCCACTGTCCTCTGATTCCGCTATGCTGGCGCCCAAGATCTCTCTGAGACCATCCTCGCGAACCCCCACTACAACCAGCAAAGCCCTGTTCTTGTATTGGGCACCGCATCTCACCTTGAAGTAGGTAGCGTCAACCAGCAGATAGCGAATCTTGACTTCAATTGGGCGCTTGAGGAACTCCTCCACTTTTTCGTCGAGAATCTTGCATAAACGAGAGACCTCAGACGCAGATAACCTGTTCAAACCGAAGTTTTTGACCAATTCCTCCATTTTTCGGGTTGAAACGCCCTGGATATATGATTCTGCAATCGTCATTAGCAGAGCTTGTTCTACACGACAGTATCTTTCAAATACGCTTGATTCAAATGGGAATTCTCTGAACTGAGGCTTATTAAGGGTTAATTCGCCAACGCGGGTCTTGAGGGTTCTCGATCTGGTGCCGTTTCTGTGTGCCTTTCTCTGAGGGCTGCGCTCGTAGGGAAGCGCACCGCTCTGCAGATATGCCTCAAACAGCATTACCGCGTTCAGGAACTCGGTTATGACCTGCTTCAGTCCGCTATTCGGATCTTTCACCTACGGGGAAAGAGTCCCGATCTCAATCGGGACATCGACAAGATAATTTATTACTGGCTCTAATGGTTGCATGGCCTTGTGTCCTCCTTGATTTCGTGAGACAACTCAAGTATGGATACAGGGCCTATTATAATTCTTGCAAATGATCAAAAATGCTGCTACTACCAAAGCAGCATCCAATACATCGCCAGGATTATTACTACTATTTTACATCACAATCGGGACACTACCGTCATAATATTAGCCCAAGGCTTTTATCGTAGTATAATGGTAAGATACGGTGCATGTAAATTCAAAGGATCAGAGATAAACATGACCACATTTGAAGAGATTCACCACGCCTTCTTCTATGTGAGCTCTGACGATTACGGGATGAATAGAGCGTTTCTGTGCCTGGATAATGGCGAGATAATCTATCGATCCGAATGGGACGATCCAAAAGAGGAAGATGAGGACGAGTTTGACTGCGATCATTTTATAGAGATCCCACATAAAAACGACCTTGACCTGGGACAGACGCTTGTGATTGAATTTGCAGAGGTGCATCTGCAAGACGATCTGGATCTCGTCCAGAGGATTTTTAGCCGTCGTGGAGCCTACCGGCGGTTCAAGGAGCTCCTGGATGAGAGAGGCCTTCTGCAGACCTGGTATGATTACGAAGACATTCGGGAGAAAGAGGCGCTCGGAGAGTGGGTCCAGGATAACGAGATCGAGCTGGAATCCCAAACGGCCAAATCCTCATAAGTCTTTTATACGAGAAGCATAACTTCACTTTGGCTCATTGGATTAATTCGCCCCACAACGTGTTGAGCGGGCGGCGTCGGGCTGTGACCCGGGGCTGATCCAGAGGAATAAAGTTCCCTGGAGGACTAACTTGGCAAAACCAACTGCAGGAAAAGAGAAGCCTAAGAAGGCAGAAGAGAAGCCTAAGAAGGGCTCTGATGAAGAGCTCAGGCATATAGTTCGCATTTTGAATACCGATCTGGCCGGAAAGAGACAGGTCCACATGGCCCTGACAGGCATCAAGGGCGTGGGCCGCAGATGCGCCAAGATCTTCACCGAGAGAGCGGGAGTGGATCCCAATGCCACCCTCGGACTGCTTCCTGATGCAGAGATCGATAAGCTGAAGAAGGTCGTGGAAGAGGACGCCATCAATATACTGCCCGTTTGGATGGTCAACCGGCGAGGCGATATCGAGACCGGCAAAGATATTCACATCATGGGCATGGACCTGAATATGACCCTCCGCGAAGACCTCGATCTCATGAAGAAGATGAGGAGCTATAAAGGGCTCAGGCATGAACGGGGTCTGAGGGTTAGGGGCCAGAAGACCAGGTCAACCGGACGCACGGGCGCAATCGTAGGCGTCAGCAGAAAGAGGGAAGGAGCACCAGCCGCGGGATCGGCTGCCAAGGAATAGGAAAGGAGAAGGTGGTAAGAGATGGGATATCCAGGCAAGAGTCGAAAGATGTATGCCAGGCCACGTACTCCCTGGCAGGCGGAGAGGATCGCGGGAGAGGTGGAGGTAGTCAAGGCTTATGGACTGCGAAACAAGAGAGAGCTGTGGAAGGCTCAGGCCGTTTTAAAGAAGTACAGGCAGGCCAGCAGAAAGCTCTTGGCAGCGGTATCTTTGGGTGAGGAGCCTCCCCAGGCACAGGCCATCCTCAACCGCCTCAAGAAGCTGGGAATGCTCAAAGAGGAGGGTGATCTGGATTCCATCTTATCCATGAAGGTCAACGACGTTCTGGAGAGAAGGCTGCAGACCCAGGTCTACCGGCAAGGGCTGGCCAACTCCCTGAAGCAGGCCAGACAGTTCATCGTCCACGGCCATATACAGGTCTCCGGGAGGAGAGTGGATGTTCCTGGTTATCTCGTGCCCAGGGGCGAGGAGATGAGCATTGACTATTACATGGGCTCTCCCATGGCCAGCGAGGGTCATCCGGAGAGAGCATCCAGAACACCCAGGGTGGAAGGATAAATGGCAGAAGGAAAGTGGGGCATTGCCCATATATTCTCGTCCTTTAACAACACGATCATCACCATCACCGACCAGACCGGAGCAGAGACTCTGGCCAAGATCTCGGGCGGAATGGTGGTCAAGGCAGCCAGGGACGAGAGTTCTCCCTACACAGCCATGCAGATGGCCATGCAGGTCGCTGACGCTGTGAAGGACAAGGGAATCGTAGGAGTTCACGTCAAGGTACGTGCTCCTGGCGGGAATCAGCAGAGGTCTCCAGGACCGGGCGCACAGGCGGCCATCAGGGCTCTGGCGCGGGCGGGCCTCCGGATCGGCAGGATAGAAGATGCGACCCCCATACCTCACGATGGGACCAAGCCCAGAGGAGGAAAGAGGGGTCGAAGGGTGTAAAGCTTGAATTTCGAGTTGCTTGAGCTGAGGGAGGACCGCATCCGGTACCTCCTCAGCGGCGTTAGCGCCGCTTTCGCCAATGGCATTCGCCGGGCCTGCATGAGCGAGGTTCCGATACTGGCCATAGATGAGATCAACCTCTATGACAATACCTCGGTTCTATTTGACGAGCAGATAGGATTGAGGATAGGGGAAGTCCCGCTGGTGGCAGACGAGCTGGACCTCTTCTCCCAGCCTGAGGATTGCCAGTGCGGCGGGACGGGATGTCCCGGATGCCGGGTGGATTTCATGCTCTCCAAGGAGGGGCCTGGGATGGTTTACTCTGAGGACATTCAGTTCACCGATCCCGGAGTCCGTCCGGCCTTCGATAAGATCCCACTGGTGATTTTGGGTGAGGGAGAGAAGCTGGTGATGGAGGGCTATGCCACCAAGAGAGTGGGCAAAGAGCACTCCAAGTGGCAGGCAGGAACTCTGTGCGGCTACAAGAATCTGCCCAGCATCACTGTGAGCGAGGCATGCGATGGGTGCGGAAAGTGCGTTGAGGCCTGTCCTCGTGATATCCTGGTGATAGAGGAGGGCAGAGCGAAAGCTACAAATATACTGGAATGCTCCTTGTGCAAGCTCTGCGTTGGTGCCTGTGAGGCCGCAGCCATTGATCTTAAGCCCATCCATGATTCCTTTGTGGTTTCCATCGAGGGCAGCGGATCTGTTGCCGCCAAGGATCTGGTGGCAAGAGCAGTGGATGAGATCAAGATGAGAGCTCTTGACCTCGATTCAAAGCTGGCAGAGCTATCTTAGAGCTGGGATCGGCTAAGCGAGCCGATCTGTTACCCATATTTGTGAGCGGGGGTTTCCAAGCCGGGTCAAAGGAGCAGGGTTGAGGGCCCTGTCGCGCAGGCGTTCGCGGGTTCGAATCCCGTCCCCCGCACTAATTTCTCTTTCTTGATATCGCTTCTTGGATTTCTCCTAGATTTGTCTCCAAGCCTGTTGTAATCTTTTTCAGATAAACACTTTTCCAGGGTAAGGGGAGAACCATGTCCTCTATTTATGGCTATAGCTCAATGTAGATCGTAGGGCCACCTCAACAGGTTTATTCTTCTACTAAAGCCCTTAATTGATAACATGACAGAATGGCCTCTGACTCCTGAAGAACTTGAAAAAATGATCGACGATGATTTTATAGAAAGAGCCAAAGGTATGGGTCCTATGGGTTGGGAAGGATATGCCAAATACTTAAAATATGCAGCAGATGTTATATTGGAGAGATATAAACCCGCAATCAAAGAATTAAGTTCTCAAGAGGGCGGAAGAATGGATGTGCCCGAAGAGGAATGGTTTGAACGTGACGTACATTTAATATATACTTATTATTTATTAATGGGTTTGTCTATCGAAAATCTAGTTAAAGGTATTATAATGATCAGACACCCAGAATATTTAAGGAACAACACTGAATTAATTAAAGAGCGCATGGGTACACATAATACAATTTGGTTATTAAATAGTAACAATATTTATGGATTTACCGATTATGAGAATATTTTGGATGCACTCTCAAAGTGCGTCATATGGATGAGCAAATATCCTGTATCATTAAAGCGAAAGAATTTTGATTGGGGATGTGACTGGGTTGATCCAGAAGCAGTAGATAAATTATATAAAAACCTTCATGAGAGATTGGACGAAGAGAAAGAGAGGCTTACTTAAAATGACTCCAATCTATATAAAATAACTCTAATCGAGATCTTCAGTTTTCATTTTTCGGGCCTTTGCAAGGGGGCCTCATTCTCGGATAGGCCCCTTTTTTGGCCGTCAGCCGGGACTACTTGCCGCCCCTACTATACTACCAGGGCTTTGGCCTCAGAGCTAGTGGCTTCTTCTAGTCAATTTGGTCAAAAGGACTTTGGGCTTCAATTACTCTTTTGATTGATTCAGCTATGAGGAGCCTATTGGTTAAAGGATCTAGGTCAACACGGAGAAGTGTGCCGAATTTTCTGTAAAATCTCAGCGGCCCCGTATCCTGATTCTACCTGGGCGGCATAAGAGTGTTTTCGCCGACTCAATTTTGACCCCTCTATTTAAGGAAACGCCAATTCGTTTTTGACCCCCCCAAGAAGGAAAGCCTTCCCTCTCCAAGTATTCTGAGAGGTGGGCGGTAAGGTGAAAACGATGGCAGATGTACGTAGAATCGTAGACCTGTACGAACTCCATAAGTCCTACAAAAAAGTAGCCAGCGAACTGAACATATCCCGGAACACTGTGAAAAAGTATCTTCATCAGGTCAAAGATGTGCAAGAAGGATTGGCGGAGGAGATCATTCCCAAAAACCGAAAGATCGTTCAGCCCTCTCGCGTTCTCACAGATCTTGTCCGGCAGAAGATCCACCAGTATCTTGAGTCAAACTTAGGACGCCCAAAAAACAACGACTCACGGCCAAAAGAATCTGGGAGCTTCTCATCCAGGATGGTCACAAAATAGGTTATACCAGCGTCAAAGACGAAGTCGTTCGCTAGAAACGCACTAATGGACCCCGAGAGGTGTTTATCTTGCAGGAGCCGCGTGTTGGTCAGCGTGCTGAATTCGACTGGGGCGAAGTCACGCTCAACATCGCCGAAGTATGGCAGAAATTCTACCTTGCGGTTTTTGTTTTACCCTTTTCACTTTATCGATTTGCTCGCCTCTACCACAGATCAGCCCGTCTGGAAGTGATCCAGGCCCATATCGAATTCTTCCGCGAAATCGGCTCAGTTCCCGATGCAATATTCTATGACAGAATGGCTGCAGCATACGATTCTCGAAAGCAGCAGTTCAATGATAAATTTCTGGAATTTTCTATGCATTTCGGTTTTCAGCCCTGTGTTTGCAATCCAGCTTCACCTAACGAGAAAGGGACAGACGAAGAAAGTGTAGGCTATGTTCGGCGTGCCACCTTTGGCGAAATGAGTTCGTTTGCATCCATAAATGAGGCTACGGAATGGCTAAAAATGCGCCTTGTCGAGATAAATGGCCATCCTGTCTATCGTCGATCCAATGTGCCGGTCCAGGGACTTGATCAAGAGCGAGCCTTGATGCATCCATTGCCAACACTTGAATTTGAAAACTACGAACTGAAACGTGCAACTATTTCGCGGTATTCATTGGTAAAATTTGACGGGAACTTCTACTCAATTCCGGATACATACCGCCCTAGATATATTACACTGAAGATATTAATGGATAGAATCGAGTTTCTTGATTGTGTAGTCCTGAAATTATTTCGCGTCCGACCTAGTTTTATAGTGTTTAAATTATTCATATAATTTCACAACCCAAACAGTCTATGGCCAATTGCGAAATAAGCTTCCAATGGCATTTTTCGCCTGAAAGCCCTTTCTGGAGTCTCCAAGCTTTGGAAATTCAAGCTTCCATGAGGTCTATCGTTATACCAAGTGATAAACTCTTCGAATGAATGAAACGCAGGCCTGTGCTTGACGTATTCTCCGAAAAACCGTTCCAGCTTTCCGTTTGTCTGAGGATGCTTCGCTCTGGCTAATATAGGCTTGATGCCATATTTTTTGAGGTGATCTTTGAATTCGCTGTTCCAGCTTCCGTCGTCATGGATTCTGTGGGCTCCAAACTCGCTGCCATGATCGAGTATCAGCTCCCTCAAGGGACAGAGCCACCAGAATTTGTCCACTAATTGGTCGATTATCAGCATGCTGTTCTCTGTATTGATCTCGGTGAACTCCCCTCCGGCCAGCACCATCCTGGATGCATCATCCAGAATTACGCAAACCTTGACATCAGTCCCATCCCATTCATGCCAGTCAATATGCCCCGCTGACATGCTGTGCTTTCGTTCATAACGAACCCACTTCCGGCGCTTCTGTTTCTTTAGATCTTCCTGGGCCAGGCCTGCTGCCTTCAGGTACATGTGTATGCGATTATGTGATATGCAGATCTTAAATTGTTTCCGGATCACAGTCTCCAGCATGCGCGCTCCAAAGCGGTAGCGAGCATGGGCTGCTCTGATGGCCTCTGTCTCTTTCTCAGTGAAGGGTTTGCGGGGGCGACCAACTTTTTCGCCTAATACAGGTTCTTGCCCGGTCTCCTTGTATTCTTTAATGATCTGTTGGACTCTCCTTTGTGAGACCTTGACGTCCCGCGCAATCTCTTTTGTGGCTACCCCCTTGCGGTTTTGACGAAGGATATAACGAACCTTCGTCTTGTTCAATTTCATATCTTGGACTATGCGTCCAAGCTTAGATGATAGGCGAAATAATTTCGGGACTCTACACCCATAGTTTACCATAGTAAAACATATGAGCGCTTCGAATAAAGGGACGCTTCAACCTTTATCGGCATCTATAGGTGCTAAGATCGCCCCCGCTGAAGCAGCTCAGATCCGGGAGCTGATCGAGGCGGGGTTGTGCCTTGGCGAGTCCGATCTTGTCAGAGACGCCATCGGCCCAGACTGTTTGAAATCAAGGTCATCAAATGCAGGGACGTCGATTTTCAGATGGCTAAGAAAGAGATTTTGGGCTACTACAAGAGCAGAGGGGAAGCATGTCCAGATGAGGCGGCAAGTGATCTTGAGCTGGACTGTCATGAGATAGGCGATGCTCTTCATGCCTCGAAGATCTATGCCGAAGCCAGAAAGATAGATGGCCCGCAGGTGATTGTGAAGACAGGCAGGCACAAAGCTCAGAGCATTACTATGGTTGAGAATGCCAAAGCGATAATCATAATGAAGATGGGGACTTCCCGCTCCGCCCTTCACAATCCCACAAGTAAAAAAAAGTTTTGGAATTCTATCTCATTGATCATCTCCCCAACACACTTTGGCCACATATTGACCCGCATTATTCCCGGGATCTTTGTCATTAACGCCGAGCCAGAGCTCTCCCCCCTCGGGAGCAGTGAAAGTGGCATTGCTGCCAATGAAAATCGGCAAGCCTTCGGCGCCGATTCTTGCAATTAGCGACTCATGTCCCCAATCTGAACGGTAGGAGTAATCAGTCAGCCAATAGTCGACTTCATATGTTCCATCCGGTCCACAGGATATGCTTCCACTATTCGGCTGTACTGTACCAGTGGCAACAATGGAAATATTTTGCCCAGAGAGTATGCTGATGCCTGTATTGAACCATGACTCACCTGCCCATGCCGTGGGTGGCACTTTAAACTCGGTGCAGCCATTTGAATCTGATTCCTCAACTATTGCCGGGATCGGATCGGCTAAAAAACCATCCTCGAAGAAGGTAGTGTATCCCTCTTCTTTCATCTGATCGGTCCATTCATTCTTAGGCATTCCATTAAAGGGACTTGTTTCTCCCTCGCCATACAGATCATCTAAGGGAGATAAGGTGTCACGCATGGTGGCATGAGCCCATGCATCGAAGACATATTCCTTCCCATCATTATCGCGGATAAGGACTGCACCATGATCACTGTTAACGTTCAATGGATTATACGTATCCATTTCTCCTCCAATCTGACCGATACTCTGAGAATCGATACCCATCCCCGCAAAAATATCCTGCAAATTGAAGGTGTGAACCGAACATGTGAAGGCTGTTCTCTCATCAGCAAATAATTTATCGCTTATCCTTCCCCATACATCGTTACTGACCCCTGCATTGGATGCGCTGAGCTTTTTCAGATACTCGACAAATCCCGCTTTAGCTTTCTCTAAATTGCTCGCTGAAGCGAGAGAGGGATTATTCTTCACGATCTGCTCACCAAACTGACGGAGGACTTTTGCATCATCTGATTCCTGGTCTGATGCTGCTGGTTCGGCAATAACAATGAAAAAAAGCGCCAATACTATAGCCATCGGCAGCAGACGGTAGACTATTTTTTTCTTCAGCATGATCACTATCTCCTGGATTGGAAGCATTTAATCTTAGCCCTTTGCGTGTTTGTTCAATGATAATCCCACAGTGGACTGCTCCCTCCGTAAGGGAAAGAACGACCTGAACCTACCCGTCAACCGGGTCCGATGTTCCATAGCCGGAAGCAGCCTTACGAGCATGATTGGTTCTCCTGACTGGAATAGATAAACAATGTTCTCAGGAATGCTCTACAGTGCTGGGGCGCAGGGGTAGAGAGGGCTCCGGTCTTTAGGCCGGAGATGAATCGTACCCCGCCCTACGCTATGAACCTTAATATACTATAACAGCGTAGAACTGTACATGCTTAAGGCTTGCAAGTTCAGGCTTTATCCCACAAGGTCTCAGATAACCAAGATGGAGCGAACGCTGGACTTGTGCCGATGGACATACAACCAGACTCTAGCATACAGAAAGAACGCCTGGGAGAATGAAGGCAAATCAGTTTCCAAATATGAAACGAACGCTCTTCTTCCTGGTTGGAAAGAGGATAAACCCGAACTGAGAGACGTATATGCTCAGACCCTTCAGAATGTTCAGGAGCGGGTAGATCTAGCCTTTAAAGCCTTTTTCAGAAGGGTTAAGGCGGGAGAAGAACCCGGATATCCCAGATTCCGAGGGAAGGGTTGGTACGATTCATTTACTTATCCACAACCTGAGAAGGGCGGCAATCTTGTTAACGGCATGGTACGTCTTCCCAAGATAGGCGATATCAAGATCAAGCTCCATCGCCAGATAGAAGGCAAGATCAAACGGCTGACCGTCAGAAGGACAGCCACAGGCAAATGGTTTGCATGCTTCTCCGTCGAAACTGAAGATGTTCCTCTCCCCCCTGGAAAGATGGGGCTGTAGTAGGTATTGATGTCGGCCTTGAGAGCTTCGCCACCTTTTCCAATGGTGAGACGATAGCTAATCCTCGATTCTTCCGAGAAGAAGAACACGAGTTAGCTAGAGCCCAAAGGAAACTCTCTAAGGCTCCTAAAGGAACTCCAGATCGCAAGAAAGCTCTTAAGGTTGTTGAGCGAGTCCATGAGCGGATAGCTAACAAGCGATATGAGTTTGCCCATCGGGTTAGTCATAACTTGGTAGATAGATTTGGTCTAATATCTTTTGAAGATCTTAACATCAAAGGCATGGTTCATAATCATTGCCTGGCTAAAAGCATCTCAGACGTAGCTTGGAACATGCTAGTGACTTTAACCTCTTACAAGGCTGCAAGTGCCGGTTCGGTGGTGGTCCTGGTAGATCCAAGGAATACGTCTAAGATGTGTTCCAGGTGTGGTACTCTCATTGAAAAGTCGCTGTCCGATAGAGTCCATAACTGCACTCAGTGCGGGCTGTCGATGGACCGGGATTGGAACGCAGCGATAAATATTCTCAGATTGGGATTGCAATCTGTCGGCACAGGAAGCCCTGGAAGCCCTGCTCTTTAGGGCGGGGAGCAGTCACCAAAAGGAGCTTTTGAATCGCCTGGAACCATGCGAAATTAATCATAAAAATATTAAAAAAAAATCAGATTGATGAGCCCGTGGGATATGTGTAAACGCCATCAAGTTGGCTCAGACCATAGAACTTCTCTGCAAGCTCCTGGTGGACTTCCTCTGGATCCACATCCTGAAACAGCTCTGGATAGAACAGCTTGGCCATGTAAATCTGGCAGATAACAGAGCGCACGCCGTATCTGAGCTCTCCGGAGACCAGATAAACCCTACCATCCTTGACGGCCTTCACGTCAGCAAGCTCAGGGCGGGCGATGATCTCGTCTCTCAGCGTCTTCAGCTCATTTCCTGTGAATGCCTTGTCGCTGGACCTTTGCTGGATTATCACATCCGGATCAACCTCTACCACCCACTCCGGGCTGACGGTGGGATATGAATGAGTGCTGTTTCCCAGATCTTTTGCAATGTTGTCTCCGCCTGCCAGTCGGATCAATGTATCTGAGGGGTTGCCGTTAGAAACAGTGTAATACGGCTTTCCAGCCCATTCAAAGAAGACCTTGGGCCTGTCCTCAGGTTTTACGCTTGCGATGCGTTCTTGAATCATATCCTGATAGCCTGCGATAAAATCGGTGATCTCCTGGGCGCGCTCTTCCTTCCCCATCAATGCTCCCAGCTTTTCCATAACCTCATTATCTTTGGCCGGATCTACAAGGGACTCGAGCATCACAGGGATTCCTGCATTCTCAAGCTCTTTTGAATCATCATCCGACAGCATGGTATCTGCGATCACCAGGTCCGGATGGAGCGATATTATCCGCTCCAGATCTGGCGAATAGGAGCTCTTCCCGGCAATAGGCACCTCTTCTAAGCCCGGCGGGAAATGAGAATAAGAATCCCTTCCTACCAGGCTCTTTTCTCCATCCAGAGCATAAAGGTACTCTGCAACACCTGTCCCCAGCGATACAACCTTTTGCACCGGCACATTCACGCTTACAGAGCGTCCGGTGGAGTCAACAACTGTTATGCTCTCAGCACTACCCGCCATGATGAATAGGCTGAGGCATATCATTATCAAGACGATTTTCTTGAGCAAATGCTTATCCTCCTTGTTAAGATTAATTTGCTCTAGATCAATTTAACTTGTATATAAACATATGCTGATTAATTTAGAGTACTTTTATAAAAATTAGATGTTGCTACCTTAAATATATGGGCTAAAGCCATCCTGTCGTTGCGAGGGCAATTTTGAGAGTGGATTCATCATCCTCCGCGCTTCTCACATGGGAAAATCGATCTGACTCTCTGATACAGCTTCAATTTTCATTAGGATAGGCAGCTTTCTATTAAATCGGATTTTCTATCGAATTTGCGCCTTCTCGATACCTAAATTTCATTGCTCCATGGCGTCTGTTCTGCTTGTCGCCCAGCGAAAGCTTATTAAATCAAGTTAATAAGACTTAAATCAAATTAAGTTTATAGGCTTCGACATTCAGACTTGATGTTTCTGAATTAGGAGCGGATACGCAATCTGGGAGAAATGGAATCGAGATCAAGAGATAGGGCAACGGATTCCTATTGTATGCATAGGCTGTGATCCATTGTATTGGCTGCCCTGAAAAATTTGTATCTTGAGATCGAAGGATGGATGGAAGAGAAGATGTCGAAGGTGCTTGGTAATGGATGAGAAATATACCGATATTGGAGCCACTACTCCTGAGGCAATGGATATAAGCAGAAGGAGCAGAAAGATCATCTCGGAGATAGTGGGAGACAGAACGCCAGAGGACAGAATCAGACAGAGATGCGCAATAGCCACTGGCGACCCCAGTGTGGCCGAGATCATGAGGTTCGTGAAGGATCCCATAAGTGCAGGGCTAAGGGCCCTTGATGAAAAGGCCAGGATATTTGTGGATATCAATATGGTAAAGGATGGAGTGGTCAAGAAAGGCCATCAATGCTCCATCACAGCCATGATTGGAAAGGGCGATGATCTGGCCGAAAAAGATGGAATTACCAGGACTTCGGCAGGCGTTCTGGCATTTCAAAGCGAGTTATCTGGAGGCATCGTGATGATAGGCAATGCGCCATCAGCACTTCTGACTCTCTGCGACCTCATAGCCTCTGGGATTGTCAAGCCGGCCCTGGTCATCGGCACGCCAGTCGGCTTTGTGAACGCAGCAGCAAGCAAAGAACGTCTCAGGAGTCTGGACGTGCCGTCCATATCGATCGTGGGCACGCGCGGGGGAACGCCTATTGCAGTAGCAGCCATGAATGAGATGATCAATATGTATGATAGATCCTGAGAATTGCGATCCTTTACCTCCTTTTTCCTTTCAAAAAATCGATCGGCGCCCCTTCACAAATAAACTCGGACGCCGTCGATATTTCCCGATCTTTTACAGCCCACCGCTCCTCGAAACGATTTTCTCTACTGGACCAGGCTGAGGTATCACTTCAGGTATTATTCGCTCAAATGGAACCTCATACAAAGGCTTCTTGAATTTCGATCCCGTCTGAGACGACAGGCACTGATGGAAGACATTGTTCCTGTTCAGCCCCGCCTCCAGCATCTGCGGCATGTTGTCCCCCCTTAGGCGCGTGACATCGTTATCCCAGGCATACTGGTATGCTTCGCCAAAGCTGATCCTTCCATCGCCGTCCTCATCCGCAGAGGGCTCGCTGAAGGCCATGATATAGCCGTAGATCGATTCGCTGCCGCTGTCGGATGGATTGGGATCATCGGGTCCGTCTATGTCCGGATAGGATGAAGAATCTGTCGAGGCCGATGTGAATATCACGCGGTTGGTCTCTCCATCTGCTGTCAGGTCGCTTTCCGCGGGCACGAATGTTCCATCGCTGTATTTGCCGATCAGGCTGCCGCTATGGCATGCCTCCACGATAATCGCCATCTCTTTGCAGGTGATCCTGTCCAGCCAGTTGTCCAGATCGCCTGCATATATCGTTCCGCCAGAAGTGCCGGTGGAGCAAACCAGGCCGTCAACTCCGCCATGAGAGCTGTAGAAGAACAGCACCTTATCGTTGACGCCAGACTTGGCGGCAACCTCGTTTATTGCCCATTGCACGTTCTCAATCGTATTTAGCGCATCCACGCCCGTATGGCCTGTATGGGGGCTCAGGAAGTAGATGTGGCTGTCGTCGATCCCCAGGCTCTTGAGAATGCTGTATATGCCCTCGGTATCTTCGTCAAAGGTATCTGGAAGATCATTGAATCCGCACACGATTACCGCCCAGGCGTCACACTGCGAGGCAACTGCCAAGAGACCTGAATCAATCATCCTTATGTCGGAGATTGCATCTGTTAGGCGCGACGGTTTCTTATAAAATGTGATGAGCGCTGGATCAGCCCTGATGGACTCCTTGTCGAAGACCTGGCGAGAATCAACCTTTGGCCACCATTCCGTCTCTATGACCTGCTGATCTCTTGTAACCGCATCCACCACCACCAGCTTAACGGGATGGGCAAAATGCGCTCCTGGCATCTCGTCGATCATAAAAAGCCAGCTTGGGTTCTGGCTGACGATTGCAGCCGAAGGCCGGCCAAAAGTCTCAAAAGCCGGCTCTATCAGAGTACCCTGAGGCAGAATCTCGCTGTACTGAAGTACCTTCAATCCATCTTCCTGGTCGGCGTTAGCCCATAGAGGATTGACAATGGAATTCTGTACTAGATTGGCGGCATCTGCCTTATTTAATAGCGCCTGCGAGCCCCCGAATGCTGGAACCTCAGTATCTGTTGCAGCGGGCTCGGCCAGAGAGAGAAGCTCTGAGCTTTTATTTGCCATTGAGATCATTTCGGGCTTTTGCATTACAGGACTGATCCGTAAATTTTCGGCCGCCATTGCCCCGATTCCCGAAAACAACGGTACTAATAGCAGCGCTCCCACCAATAGAGCGGCAGCTAACCTTATAACTGACGATTTTTCCACCTAAGACATCCTCCTGCGGTAATATAACAATACAATAGGTTATCTTTCAAACACTATCATGCTAGGGTCTTGCCTTTTGGCAGTGCTGTCAAAGACCGGCACCTCAAAGACCGGCCACCATTCTGCATCCATGCTCTTGATCTCTCCACTGACAGCATCCAGCAGCGCAATTATCGCCGGATGGGCAAAATGAGCACCAGGGGAAAGATCAATGAAGAACAGCCAGCTTTGGCGTTCACAGGCCAAATATTCAGGCGCCTTGCTCTCATCAGTGACCGCTTGTCTTACCTTCGATCCAGCATCAATCAAGGCTGGGTACTGATGCATGCGAAAACTACTATCGTTGATATCCACAGCAACTGTGGCAATCATCATCTGTGCGGCATCCTCCTTGGTCATTAGCGTCTGGTTCAAAGAGCCGTTAACTGAATCGGATGCCTGGACAGAATTCGCCAAAATGATAAAAAAAAATGCTGTCAATGCAATGGCACAAAGCGCTAACAAATGCCGGTGATAACCGACTCTTTTGGCAAGCATGCCCAATCCTCAGGCCAGAATGCTTGCTGCTAGGATAAATATCTTCCTGATAGTTCATTATAATACATTGTCATGAATCTCAAGCTAATATTTTATCTGGATTTGCCGTCGAACCCCATCACGGAATCCTTGTGCGGATTTTTTTCCTGTTGGTTTTGCTGATAATGGACTGACATTTACCAAAAGGTTTATTAATCAATTTTATTAGTTTTAACTCAAATTTGATTGATTTAAGGTGATGGTCATGAGACTCAGAAGACATCTATTGAGGGAAGCTCTAAGCATATCGATCACCTTGATTTTGCTTATGGCTGCAGCAACTGTTTTATGCGCAAGCTGTGCTGCACAGGCCGCGTCTGAGAATATTACTATTATCGATTCGGCAGGGAGAGAAGTAGAGATTCCGTATCCAGCTAACAAAGTCGTCTTGCTCACAGCCGACAATTGCGAACTGGCGGTCGTATTGGATGCCCGGGATAAGGTTGTTGGAGTAGAAAAAAGCGCACCCGGTTACGCAGAAATTGGGGAGATGTTCGGGAAAGCAGCAAATGCCGGGGGCAGCCAGGAGCCAGACTTTGAGAAGATTGCAGATTTAAACCCTGATGTGGTCTTGGGGTATAAATCCTCACTTGAGAATGGAGTGGCAGATGAGCTGAAAGGCATGGGAATCCCCTTTGTCGTCTGCGAGTGCAACAGAATTCAAACTTTTGAGAAAGATGTTGAGCTTATGGGCAGGATTCTCGGCAAGGAAGATAATGCAAAAGAGTTTCTTGCCTTTCACAATTCCATAATGGATTTGATTGCAGAAAGGACCCGCAGCATAAGTTCCGATCAAAGGACTTCTCTGTATCTTACTGGGGGCGGGACAACATTTGGCAAAGATGGCGGCATAGAACCGTATTTGAGCGCAGTTGGAGCGAAAAGCATTGGCTCAGAGCTTCCTGGAGAATCATCAGTTACAGTGGATCCTGAATGGGTTTTGGATCAAGATCCTCAGGTGATCGTTCATTGGATTACGAGCTCAAAAATAAAACCAACTCCTGAACCCCTCATTGAAGTGAAGGAGTCTTACTCAAACGACCCCGTTTTGAACATGACGACGGCCGTAAAGGATGGAAGAGTGCACGTCATTGGGTGGTGTTTGTTTAAGGGACTGCGGTTCTCCATAGGTCTTCTATACTGGGCCAAATGGTGTCATCCGGAGTTGTTCCAGGATATTGATCCTGAAGAGTATAACCGCGAATATGTGAAAAAATTCTTGGGTATTGATCTTGAAAATGTGTGGGCTCAGTGAGCTATTACAAAATCATACGGTTCCTGGAGATCGCAATGGGGACCATATAATCTCCGATGATGAGCTGGCCATTCATGCGTCTTCGGTTAAGACCACAATCCCTCCCTGAATCGTTCTCTATTGACATGCGGATCAAGTGCCTCACTTGAACACACATTTAAGACTGTAGAGAAATCATGCTCTATTCCAAGGTAATCCAATATCGCAGACAATAGATGCGAGGAATTTTGGACAAAGATGTTACTCCATCTCAATTGAGTAAAGCGAACCATTTTGGCACCGGGATTTAGTTTTCGCACTATCGAATACAATTTTCTGCTGACAAGAAGCGTCAAAATTGAGACCCAGATTAAGGCCTCAATCGCGTATGGGCTCTTTGTTGTTATCTGATCTAGCGCATATCTGCTCTTCAATTCTTTGAAGATGAGTTCGACTTCCCATCTCCCAGAATAAACCGCTGCAACCTCTGAAGCATTTAATATATCTGATGAAATATTAGTTAGATAAAAGTGATGTTCTTCTGCTTCGGTATTATAAATGGCGACTAATCTAAATATCTTATTATCTTTTTTGCTCTCGCCGCGATAGGATCTTCGGTCAAATGATACTTCCACATTTACATCAAAAATATCATCGGATTTTTCTAGTTTAATATCTTTCAAATGTTTCCCGTTTAGATCAACGCCACGGGTATTGCGTACCTGATTTGTTCCTACTATTAAGGGATTTGCATTGCTCTTGAGGCGAGAGACAAAGGATCCGCCGTTTTCAACTATCCTGCTGAACAGTTGATATTTGTAAAATCCTAGATCTATTAATAATATTATATCTTTTACCCAGGGACCTATTTTTAAGGTCTTTACATCGTTGGTATTCTCAGGCAGTATCGAAATGCTTTTTGGACTATTGGCTATGGCACTTGTTAAAAATGCCACTTTTACTCCTGCAGCCACTTTTCGGGAACGAGTGGCTGGCCACTTATCAGCAAGGCTTTTATGAAGCCGAATAATAGTGCTATCTTGAATCATTACATCCCGAAAGCTAGCTAGACGGTCACCCAAAATCCTACTGGGTTCTTCAGAAATGTGCTCTATGCCGTGAATCACACATTCTCTGAGAAATTTTACCAGTTCTGGAGTGAAACGATCATGCCAACTGCTGTCTGAAATTGATACTTTCCCTCTGACTTCGTAAACGCGTTTCAACTCCACTATAGTTCGATACAACTGTGAGCCATAGCCGATAGCGAGAGTCCAAAACATTATCACTGGATCAATCTTTCTTTCTCTTTCGATCAATCCGCTCTCTCTTGCTTTATCTCGAATCCACTTGGATTCAAACATCCTGGTTAGTTCTTGCTCGACTATATCTTTCTCAATTTGTGATACTCCTTTTCGCATGCTAATCCCTTGGATTGAATATAGTATCACATATTCCATATAAATCTTATTAGATGAACTATTCCAGAAGATAAATTAATGTGCATTTATAACGATTGTGCTAGGAATGATCTGCTAACCGAAGACGCATGGCTGGCCATTGCGAAAGAGGACCGGAAAAGCGGCACGATCAGCTCTGATGAGCTTATGTGATCGATCTTTGTTCCACTTTTTGCAGACGACTAACCGAAAGATTATTAAATCAATTTGACTTGCTTTAATTCAAAATAATGTGATGTGGGAAAGAGCACATCTCATGGATGTACCGGCTTCAAAATTTCAAACGATAACCGAGATAAAAATGGCGATGTCAATATGAAGAAGATCAAGATCGCATATATCAGCACAACAGGGCTTGACGTATTCCCATTAATAACAGCGCTCGAGGAGTTGGAGACAGAAAAAGGTGATGTGGCAGAGGTCATTCTCCGATCCAAAGATGATCTGGCCGATCCAAAGACCATGGACGATTTCATGAGCTTCGCAGTCGGGTCGGATCTGGCAATACTGAGCCTTCACGGCGGCAAGGCGATCCTTGGCAGTTTCGATGAGATAGCCGGTAGACTAAGAGATGCAAATGTTCCGATGTACGCCCAGGATACGTCCAAGCTGGACCCTGAGCTCATGAGCATCTCAACGGTAGGTAGAGATGTGCATACCTCGATATTCCGCTATCTTGCCTATGGGGGAAAAGATAACTCCAAGAACCTGCTCCTTTACTGCCTGAATCAATTCCTCGGCACAAGCTACGAGGTCGGCGAGCCGAAGAGGCCTCCCTGGGAGGGGATATACCACCCGGACTTTGGCTACATTGCCACGCTTGATGAATACTTCCGGAAGAACTACAAAGAAGGCAGGCCCACAATTGGTCTGTGGTTTTACAGCGGCTTCTGGCAGGCCGACAACCTGAGGTTTGTCGATAGCCTGATCAGAGAGATCGAGAGAAGAGATGCCAACGTCATCCCGGTCTTTCTCTACAGCCTGAAGGATGTGGAACTCGGGACCAAGGGCGCCGAATGGGTGATTGATAACTATTTCATGAAAGACGGGCAGCCGGTGATAGACGCCCTGATCTCCACCCTCATGTTCTCCCTTACCATGAAGCCCAGGGATGAGGAGAAGCTTTTTGACAAACCATTCTTCGAGAGGCTGGGCGTTCCAGTGATTAAGGCAATACTGACCTACAACACCGAGGAGGAGTGGAGGGAGTCATTTCAGGGTTTGAATCCGATGGATGTGAGCATGAGCATTGCCATGCCCGAATTCGACGGAATGCTGATAGCGGTGCCCGTAGCCGCCAAAAAGATGACAGAGACTGACACGCTTACCGGAGCCAAGCTAACCAGATTTGAGCCGATCGATGAGAGGGTGCGAAAGATCGTCAGTCTCACCTTGAACTGGGCAAAACTGAGGCATATCTCGAATCAGGAGAAAAGGGTAGCCATAATCTTCCACAACTACCCTCCCAGAAACGACCGGATTGGCACCGCCTTCGGCCTTGATTCGCCTGTATCCGTATACAACATCCTGCGTGACCTTGAAGGGGAAGGATACGGGCTGGAGAGCCTTCCTGAGAGCGGCCAGGTTCTGATCGAGAGCATGATCTCCAGGGTCACCAACGACAGACGCTGGTCGAGCCCTGAGATGATGGCTGAGAAGGCGATCGACCTCGTCCCTGCAGAGCAGTACAGAAAATGGTTTGAAGAGCTTCCCGGGGCCATACAGGAGAAGATGGTCATGTCTTGGGGAGAGCCGCCAGGCGAACTCTTCGTCCACCAGGGAGAGCTCATAATCCCCGGAATCAGCAACGGCAATATCTTCATTGGACTTCAGCCGCCACGTGGTTTCCTGGAAAACCCTGAAGCCATTTATCACAGCCCGGACCTTCCCATACCGCACCACTATTATGCCTATTACCGCTGGATCCGGGACGTCTTCCGGGCTGACCTGGTCATGCACATCGGAAAACATGGCTCCCTGGAATGGCTTCCCGGAAAGTCGGTGGGGCTTTCAGAATCATGCTTCCCAGACATCGCCATATCCGATCTGCCTAACATCTATCCATACATCATAAACAACCCCGGGGAGGGAACCCAGGCCAAGAGGAGGAGCTACTGCTGCATCATCGACCACCTGATTCCGGTGATGCACAATGCCGACATTTATGATGAGATGGCGCAGATCGAGGTGATGCTTCACGATTATACTCATGCGGCATCCGAAGATCCGGCAAAGTTGCCGACTCAGAGAAAGATGATCTGGGAGAAGGTTTGCGAGGCGAAGCTTGACCACGACCTGGAGACAGATGAAGAGACCGCCTTCAGCGACTTTGACAGTTTCCTGGAGAGACTGCACGGATATCTTCATGAGATAGCAGACACTCAGATCAGAGACGGCCTGCACATCTTTGGCGAACCTCCAGAGGGCTCCAGGCTGGAAGAATTTCTGGTGGCCTTGACCAGATTGAAGAACGGAAAGGTGCCGTCTTTGAGAGAAGCTCTGGTTCATCTTCAGGGATTTGACTACGACCATCTGCTGGAGTGCCGGGGAAAGCTTTTGGACGGGGAAAGAAGCGGAGGCCATATCATCGAGGAGGTTCACGAGCTCTCGCTTAAGATCATGAAGCGGTTTCACGAGGCGGGATTCTCCGTCGACGATATCCCGTCAGTCCTATTAGAGATTGTGGGCCGCACAGACCCTGATGTTGAGGCGGTGTTAAGGTATATCGGCATGACCCTTGTGCCCAATATCGCCTCCACGACAAACGAGCTGACCAATACGCTGGTCGCCTGCAGAGGCGGATTTGTGCCGCCGGGACCTTCGGGGGCTCCTACCAGAGGAATGGCCGACATCCTTCCCACGGGCAGGAACTTCTACTCGGTCGATCCGCTGGCGATACCATCACAGGCCGCCTGGAAGGTAGGCATTGCTCAGGCAGAGGCTTTGCTTGATAGATATCTGAAAGAGGAAGGCAAGTATCCCGAGAACGTTGGAATCATAGTTTGGGGCACTCCCATCATGCGCACCAAGGGAGATGACGTGGCCGAGATCCTCTATCTCATGGGAGTTCGGCCCGTATGGGAGCCGCGCAGCGGAAGAGTAACCGGCCTGGAACTCATACCCCTGCAGGACCTGAACCGACCCCGCATAGATGTCACCCTCAGAATAAGCGGCTTCTTCCGGGACGCTTTTCCGAACATCGTGACCCTCCTCGACGAGGCAGTGGAGCTGGTGGCCAGCTTGAGGGAGCCGCCTGAATCCAACTATTTGGCCAGGCATGTGGCAGAAGAGATCGCTGAGAAGGTCGGCCAGGGAATCGACTTTGAGAAGGCAAAAGAGGAGGCATGCTACAGGATCTTTGGCTGCCGCCCCGGCGCTTACGGTGCAGGAGTGTGCGATGCCATCGACTCCAAGAACTGGAAGGACGAGCACGATCTGGCAGAGATTTACATCACCTGGGGGGGCTACGCCTACGGGAAGAAGAACTACGGCATAACTGTGCCCGAGCAGTTCAGGAGGAGGCTTGGCCAGCTGGATCTGACTGTGAAGAACGAGGACTCCAGAGAGTGGGACATGCTTGATGGCGACGATTTCTATTCCTTCCATGGGGGCATGATCGCTGCAGTCAAATCAATCAAGGGGGAGCTGCCCAAGTCGTACTGCGGTGACAGCTCAGACCCGGAGCGGGTGAAGATAAGGAATACCGTTGAAGAGACCAAGCACATCTTCCGGGCCAGGATTCTCAATCCCAAATGGATCGAGAGCATGAAACGCCACGGCTACAAGGGCGCTGGTGACATGTCAAGGATGGTGGACATTGCTTTTGGCTGGGATGCCACAGCTGAGGTTCTGGAGGACTGGATGTACGAGGAGCTTGCCAACAGGTACGCCCTGGACGAAAAGATGCAGGAGTGGCTCAAGGATGTGAATCCTCATGCTCTACTGAATATATCTGAGCGTCTCCTGGAGGCAATAGACCGGAATATGTGGAATGCAACAGACGAGATGAAACAGAAACTGAGAGAGGTGTATCTGGAGATAGAGGGGATGATTGAGGATGACAGCGCATAGGATCGATGAGGGCATCTATCACCCAAAAGATTTGGAGGATAGGGAAATTAGCAGAGCAGCACCATCTCCACCCGGCCGAATTGTCTCCCTGACGCCCATAGCATCAGAGCTTATCTGCATCTTCGGCTGCATCGACAGGATCGTGGGACGGGATGATCATTCCACATTTCCTCCTGCGCTTGGTGAGAAACCGGCGGTTGGGAGCGGCGTTTACAGGACGATCAGCGCAAAGCGGGTGCTGGATCTGGACCCCGATATCGTGGTCACAGGCAGGCGCGTCCCGCAGGAGGAGTTTGAAAAGATAGGGTCTGCAGGCATCCCTGTAGTCGTCATTGGGACTGGCTGCGAGCTGGAGGCTCTCATAAGCAACGCTTGGAACCTGGGCAGGATGCTTGCTACTGAGAAGAAGACGGGAGAGCTCGTAGATTTTTTGGAGAGATATGCGAACCTTATCAGAGATAGGATCGGGAGCCTGAATATCGAGAGCAGACCCCTTGTCTACAACGAATGCGCCTTTAGAAAATATATGACCAAAGCCTGCACAGCCGCGGATGAGGGTATAGCTCTTGCCGGGGGCGCAAATATAGCCCACGGTGAGGATCTGGGCAGGCTGGCAGTGAGCGAAGAATGGCTGATTGGGAATAACCCGGATATAATCATCTCTCAGGTCTCCTCTACTTCTCCAGCAACTGTCGAGATGCTGCTCTCAAAGAGGGATGAGATTCTGTCACGGCCGGAGCTGAAAGGAACCAACGCCATCAGAAACGGACGGGTCTACATAAGCCATCTCTCTATCAGAAGAGGGCCTCGAATGGTTGGATATCTGCTTTATTTGGCAAAATGGTTCCATCCCGAACTGTTCCAGGATATCGATCCGGCAGCGGTGGAAAAGGATATGCTGCAGAAGTTTTACGGGCTCAATCTGGAAGGGGCATGGGCCTATCCAGAGGTATGAAGATTCACATTTAAGGAGCTGGTAAACATGAATGGCAAACTTTTGGGAGGCGCTCTCCTGGCCCTCATCCTTTTTTGCCTCTTGGGGGCCTGTGTGGGCACGGGTGAGGGGACAGATGATATCATTACCATAGTGGACGGAACCGGAAAATCAGCAAACATATCGCTTCCCGTGGATAGAATAGTCTCAATCACATCACGTGCATCTGAGATCATCTCTGTGCTTGGCTCTGAAGATAGGATAGTTGGGCGCGACTCGTATTCCTTCTTTCCTTCATCTCTGAAAGATGTTCCTGTAGTTGCTGAGAGCTCCTACAGTCCAAATATAGAGCTTATCCATAAGATCGATCCCGACCTGGTGATTGCGGACAGTATGCTCTCTGAAGACGATCGAAAGAAGATAGAGGCTGCGGGCATACCGGTAATCGTAGAGACTGCCTTGGACTCCACCACCATAGAGGCATTTGTGAGCCATCTTGGGATTTTGCTTGATAAAGAAGAACAGGCACAAGAGCTCATAAACTTCATCAAAAAATATCAGGATATCATAAAAGAGCGTACTGAAGATCTGAAGTCCGAGGATAAGCCTGCAGTATATATTGAGATCGGATATCCATATAGCACCATGGCTTCAGCAACGACATTCCACAATCTCACAATCGCTGCCGGTGGTATAAACATCGCTGCCGACCAGCCTATCAAATATCCAATTATGGACCCTGAATGGATCGTCGAGAGAGATCCTGATATAATTTTCAGCTATGCTACTAACACCGCTGAAGAGAACTTGACTGACAAGATGAAGGAAATTCATGACGAAATTCTCTCCAGGCCCGAATTGAGCGATGTCAAGGCGGTCAAGGAGGGCCGGGTTTATGTCCTGGGAAATCCCGTAGCATGGGGCATTCGCTCAATAGTCGGAGAGCTTTGGCTCGCTAAATGGCTCCATCCGGATCTCTTCGAGGATATCGATCCAGAGACAGTGGATAGAGAGCTTCTCGATGAATTTTTCGGTGAAGATCTAACGGAGAAGTGCGTCTATCCATGATATTCAAGATAACTTTAGTGGAGTTGAAATAGGTGACTGGCAAAGTTTTAACTGGCCTTTTCATAGCCCTTATGCTTTTGAGCTTCCTGGGGGCATGTGAGGACGCAAAGGCAGAGATGATAACCATCGTCGACGGCAGGGGGCAGTCTGTCGATGTACCGACTCCTGTGGAACGGATAGCCTCGATCAGCTCTCGTGCCTCAGAGATCATATGTGCCCTTGGCGCCTGCGATAAGATCGTTGGGCGCGACTCATACTCGTTCTTTCCACCAGCTCTTGCGGATGTGCAGGTGGTGGCAGAAAGCTCCTATACGCCAAACATAGAGCTCATCCATAAACTAGATCCTGATCTGGTAATAGCCGACAGCATGCTGTCCAACGACGATCGGAAGAAGATAGAGTCTGCGGGCATACCCGTGATTGTAGAGACCACCTGGGATTCAAAAACGGTGGCCACTCCTGTGAGACATATTGGGGTTTTGCTGGATAAAGCTGATCGGGCAGAGGAGATCATCGGCTTTATAGAAAGGTATCAGGGCATCATCGAGGAACGCACTGCTGGTCTCGAGGAGGAGGATAAGCCTGCGGTCTTCTTCGAGTGGTCCAGGCCTTACTATAGCATGGGCAATGGAACGCTCTTCCACAACCTCACAGTTGCTGCAGGTGGGATAAACATAGTTGCCGATGAGCCAGTCAAGTATCCCACAATGGATCCAGAATGGCTCGTCGAGAAGGACCCTGATATAATCATTCGTTACGACTATTCCACTGAAAAAGGAAATTTGACCGATAACATGGAGAAGACGAGAGATGAGATCCTCTCCCGGCCCGAACTTGGCGATGTGAAGGCGATCGTAGATGGCCGGGTCTATATCCTCGGCAACCCTGTGGCAAGCGGCATACGCTCGGTAGTCGGAGATCTTTACCTTGCCAAATGGTTCCATCCCGACCTCTTCAAAGATATCGATCCCGAGGCAGTGCATAGAGAGCTTCTCCAAAAGTTCTTCGGCCTGGAGCCGGACGGCGTGTACGTCTATCCATGAAGGGCGTTTAGTTGAGAAAAACGCTGGTGCATGGCTCTTTATTTCCTGGGCAATGAAGAAGAGGCTGTAGCGGCCAATGAGAGGGCATGGGAGATCCTGAACCAGAGCTGCGAGAAGGACCCGGAGAATGCCAGCATAGACACCCGAAATGGGTCCAAGTCAAACTGCGGCGAACCTCGCAAATTATTGCGAGGGCTTCGCCAATGTTATGGATGTCAGCTTCTCCGGCCTGAAGACCGGATTTCCCTCGCGCCATATATATGGATGAAAAAAGGAAAAAGGATGCTGTTGACCACGAACATGAGAGTTACAAAGTACGTGATACTATCCCCTGAATGCACTGACGTCCTACCTTGTGACGTATCCACGATGATCTACGAATCAAAGCATGGCATAGAGGTAAAAGAGACTTGCTTTGGAGCCATCATCGAAGGCGAGGAGGACGCTATCGAGTCGCTGATCAAGGAGATCAGGGCCCTTGACCCAGCAGGGATTTTTATTAAGGACCGAGGATTCCTTCTGGGAGATCCCAGGCGCTGCCGAGGGGATGCCTCCGGATCTCCGTGCAAATTGCTCTGGATAACATCTGGCAGACGGAGCGGAAGCGTCAGGCCAGGCAGCTACATGATCGAGGCCGAGTCGAAGATGCTGCCCTTGATCTCCAGAGCTTTGGAGTCTATTGCCAAAGGCGAGATTTTATAAAATGAAAAAAAATGTTGCTACTAGCGCATTGTTGCTGCCTCTTCATCCCGAAGCCCGGTCCCTTCGCATATCTCGCTCTTCGGATCGGTCCATTTCTCGCTAAAACCAAGAGCAAATGCCTGGTATACGAACTCCAGGAACACATGCTTATCAAGTGACTTGTGCAAAGAGGAGAGCACCTGCATGTAATCGTGAATGCGGTGGCTTTTGCCTGAAACGGCCGCAGAAATCTGTGCGCCGTAAAGGGCCATGACCTCTGGCATACAGCTTTTGGGAAGAGTGCCCCATACGAACTTGTCCCGCAGATGGACGAGAGCCGCCACGGCTGCTACCGTGAGAGGATCCTTGATTATATTCGAGAAGCTCTTCTCGAAGAGGTCGGCGTTGTCCCTGGACAGAAACTCTCCAATTCCCTGGCACATCTCCCTGCTGTCAATTCCCAGCCTCTCCAGATGGGCCAGTGAGGAGCACTGGCCCGCAGCCGTCAGGCCGTTTTGTAGGGCGAGCGTTTCTAAGACGGCGTCGTGCATGGTGCGACCGATGAGCTCGCCCACCTTCGAGTGCTTGCCGGCAAACGATATTGCTTTTCCCCCAAGTTTTGATGCCACTGCAATCTGGTCTGTTCCAGTGCCCGTAGCAAGACCCTCTGAATATTTGGATCCAACCACTAGCTCCTGAAGGGCAGCAGTCTTGGCCTCAGTGGCGGTGATGACTGCGGTGACCATGGCGCCCGGTGTCAGCTCCCGGTTGAGGAAGATCATGGCGTTTATTGTTCCCGGTCTTCTTTCGCATTCCAGATCTATTTGTCCTTTTGCGCTATCATCCTGCGGCTCGTAATAGGTGGCCGGATCCCCTGCCCTGCCTGCATTTCCCTCCACGCCACCGGTACATACTGTCACGACCTCAAGATCGCAAAACCTCTCGATGCAGATGGCGGCGTTGTTCATATTGGCTGCAGTTCCAAGCGTGGCACACCTTTGGAAAGGCAGGTTGTGGCGGTCGGCCACTTCTCTCTTGTAATCCTCCGGACTGTCAACCGCCAGCCGGTACATCCTGGCGTTCATGTGCCCTCCTGCCGGCTCACAGGACTGGTGGTTGTAAAGATACATGAGGTCGTCATGCATCCCGCCAGCGGAACTGCGACAGGTGGACAGGACCCGGTGAGGAGTCATGAGCCTGGCATAGACTATCTTCTCCTCTCGATATAGCTCAATTCCATCATAGAACTGTGCAAGCTTCATTTTTTTGGCCTCCTTTGTGAACCATTACTGGATTTTCCAGCATTTGATAAATCCAAAAGCACGTCGTAGTCTATGTTCTCCAGGAACCTCTTCTCTCTGGAGTCCTTCGTTCCGAGCCTTGCGATATTGATGGCATCTCCAGTCGGCGGAGAAGAGAGACGGATGACCTTTTCCTGAAATCGGGAGTAGCTGCATAAAAGGCTCTCTCCAATGGCCTGGAGCCCGGCGCAGTCTCCCCATTGATTGGCGACGGCCAGATGCATCTGCTCGCTCAGCCTCGCCTCCCATATGAATCTGGATTTAGCATCGTCCCAGAGGGCAGGCACACAGAGCACGTCGGCGCCAAGCTTTGCCAGCGAGTCTGCAGCCTCCGGAAACAGGAGGTCATGGCCTATGAGCATTCCTATCCTGGCAAAGGGGAGATCATATGCTGCAAAACCGCCGTCGCCGGGGGAGGCCCAGTTCCTATCGCGCCAAGAGAGGTGGACCGCCCTGTACTTGCCCACAATTCCATCGGGACCGATCAGGACGGAGCTGTTGTAGAATCCCAATTCATCCCTCTCAGCCATGCCCAGAACGATGAAGAGATCTCTTTCACCTGCCTTTTGGGAAAATAGATCGGTGACTTTGCCTGGTATCTCCTCCGAGCAGATCTCTGCCACCTCTGCACCGAAGATCGCCCCCGAGGTGGAGAGCTCAGGCAGGACGACCAGGTTGATCGTCGTTCCCTTCTCCCTGGCAGCCTTGGCCAGGGCATCATCTATGAGCCTAATCGCCCTTTTTGTATTTTCTACTACATTCCGGGGCTCAGAGCATAACTGCAGTGTCGCGGCTGTAAAATCGGCGGCTTGCGGCAAACCGAGAAGGAAATCGATGCTGATGTGAGAGTATGGATCCAGGGTTATGTTTCCATAGCATTGAGGCCTTCTCCCGCTCAAAGCATTTTGCGTCGTGACGCCATTTAGCGGCAAAGAGCCGTATATGATGGTATCATCAGGAGAGCTCATCTGAGCTACCGTCTCTCCCTGAGGATTTACTATGAAGGATTGTGCACCATTACAGTCCATCGTCTTGTCCATTCCCGTTCGGTTGCATGCCAGGACGTAAATGCCGTTTTCCAGGGATCTGGCCCGCCAGAATCTTTCAGGATTATGGTGCTCAGGAGGCCAGTTAGCCGGAACCAGCAGGATCCTGGCTCCCTGCAGGGCAGCAATCCTCGCCGGTCTATATGAGTATGAGTCGGCGCAGATCACCATACCGAGCGCGCCAAATTCGGTCTGAACCACGGGAACTGGGAGGTTGCCCTTAGCGGCCCATAGATTCTCCCGAAAGGCGGGGGATAATTTGCGGTATCTGGCCGCTACACCTTTGGTTGGCCCCAGCAAGGCCGCTGAATTGTAGAATATGCCCGTTCTCATGTCGTGCTCAGCCAGGCCAATGCAGATATAGCAGCCAAACTCATTCGCAATTAGGCCGAAGGCCTCAGTAGTGGGCCCGGGAATGCTCTCTGTGAGAGGAGCAATCTCCTTTCTGCTTAGAAAGGCATAGCCGGTAGTGGCAAGCTCGGTATTCACGATGAGACGGGCGCCATTTTGAGCCGCCTCTCTGTTCAAAGCCAATAGTCTGGCAATATTTTTATCTTTCTCCTTCCAGGAAATTGATGCATGAACGAGGGCAACTTTCAGCTCTTCACAGGGCATTTTATTAGCGGCTTCACTGCAATTTGGAGTCATTTGATTCATTCTCGCTGAATTATTTGATGTCTCTCGAAAGCTTTATTTAATCAATTCAACTAGCTCTAACTAAAAAAATGTTTCGTTATGCTAATGAGATTACGGGATGGATTATTACGAAGAAGGTCAAGATTGCCTATGTCACCACACAGGAAGCAAGCGACGTCTTCCCTCTCATATCTGCCTTAAAAGAGCTGATCCGCCAGCATGGAGAGGTAGCGGAGGTGGCCGTCAGATCCGGGGAAGACTTAAAAGACGTCGATCAATGGGAAGAGTTCGAGCATTTTGCCAGAAGCTGCCATATAGCCATCTTCAATCTGCACGGGGGGAAGAAGAGCCTTTCCTCCTTTGACGAATTGGTCCAGAGCTTGCAAGATAGCAGTGTCTCCATCTATGCGCAGTCTGCTTCAAATGAGCCTGAGATTGAGCTAATGAAGCTGTCAACAGTAGACGATGCCATCTACAGGAAAGTATCTCAGTATCTTGATTATGGTGGACGGAAGAACTTCTATAGCCTCATCCTCTACCTGGCCAACTATTTCATAGGATCGAATTATGAATTCTCCGAGCCCGCAAGGCCCATCTGGGAAGGCATCTATCATCCGGATTTCGACCACGTACCAACGCTGAAGGAGTATCTGCAGAGCAAGTGCGTTGCCGGCAGGCCGACTGTGGGCCTGTGGTTTTACCAGAGCCTCTGGCAGGCGGGAAACACACTCTTCATCGACAGGCTGATTGAGGAGATCGAGAGGCAAGGCGCAAATGTCATTCCCGTCTTCCTTCATGCCGCAAAGGACGTCGAGCGGGGGACGAAGGGAGCAGAGTGGGTGGTGGAAAACCTCTTCATGAAGGACGGCCGGCCTATAATAGACGTCTTGATCAGCACCCTCATGTTCTCGCTCTCCATCAAACCCTGGGAAGGATCGGACACCGGCGAGGGGCAGGAGGTCGCCAGATCTGAGGAGTGGTTCATAAAAAGGCTGAATGTGCCTGTGCTTAAGGCCATTGTGACCTACAACACTCTTGCTGACTGGAATGAGTCGCTTCAGGGCTGCAGCCCCATGGACATCTCCATGGGAATCGCCATGCCGGAGTTCGACGGAATGCTGATCACCGTCCCTGTAGCGGCCAGGGAGAGAACGGACATAGATCCACTGACCGGGGCGAGGGTCATCCGGTTCGAGCCGCTTCCCGAGCGCACGAACAAGATCGTACGCCTGAGCCTTAACTGGGCAAAGCTCCGGCATATTCCCAATTCCCAAAAGAAGGTGGCAATCATCTTCCACAACTACCCTCCCCGGGACGACCGCATAGGCACCGCATTCGGCCTGGACTCGCCCGTATCGGTCTTGAACATCATGAAGGCCATGGATGATGCGGGATATACGATCGAGAGAATGCCCGAGAATGGCCAGGCCCTGATCGAGGATGTGAAGAGCAGGCTTACCCTCGACCGGCGCTGGAGAAGCCCGGAAGAGCTGGCTAAGAGGGCAATAGACTCCGTTACTGAGGGTGATTACAAAGACTGGTTCGAGCAGCTTCCCGTGGCCGTACAGGAGAAGATGACCTCCGCCTGGGGAGAGGCGCCGGGAAAGCTTTTTGTTCATAAGAAAAACCTGATAATTCCAGGAGTCATCAACGGCAATATCTTCATCGGCCTTCAGCCCCCGCGCGGCTTTCTGGAGGACCCGGCCGCCATCTACCACAGCCCCGATCATCCCATTCCCCACCACTATTATGCCTACTATCGCTGGATTCGAGATGTCTTCCGGGCCGATCTCGTGATGCACATCGGAAAGCATGGGTCCTTGGAATGGCTTCCGGGAAAGTCGGTTGGGCTTTCGGATTCATGTTTCCCGGATATCGCAATATCAGATCTGCCCAACATCTATCCCTACATCATCAACAATCCCGGCGAGGGGACTCAAGCCAAGAGGAGGAGCTACTGCTGCATCATCGACCATCTGGTTCCTGTCATGCATAATGCCGATGCTTATGATGAAATGGCGGAGCTGGAGGTGATGCTCGCCGATTACTACCAGGCCGCCTCCGAGGATCCATCCAAGCTGCCCACACAGAAGAAGATGATCTGGGATAAGGTCTGCGAGGCAAAGCTGGACCACGACCTGGAGATTGAAGAGGAAGAAGCGTTCTCGGATTTCGATAAATTCCTGGAGAAGCTGCACGAATATCTGCACGAGATGGCGGACACTCAGATCAGGGACGGCCTCCATATCCTTGGCGAGCCGCCCGAGGGCTCGCGCCTGGACGAGTTCCTGGTTGCGCTCACCAGGCTTGCCAACGGTCAGGTACCCTCTCTCCGGCAGTCTCTGGCAGAGGCCATGGGCTATGATTATGATTATCTTCTGGACAATAGGGGGAAGATCGTTTCCGGGTCGAAGACCTGCGGGCAGGTGATTGATGATCTGAACTCTCTCGCCCTGCGGCTGGTGTCCGGTCTCCATGAGCAGGGGTTTGCCGTTGGGACGATTCCAGAACTGGTGGAAGAGATCCTGGGAAAGAGAAATCCCAAGATTGAAAAGGTGCTGGATTACATAGCCACGACGCTCGCGCCCAACATAGATGCGACAGTGGACGAGCTTTCAGCCATCCTTTGCGCCTCAGATGGAGGATTCGTCTCGCCCGGACCCTCCGGGGCTCCCACCCGGGGAATGGCGGACATATTGCCCACGGGACGAAATTTCTACTCCGTCGATCCCCAGGCCATACCATCTCAGGCGGCCTGGAAGGTGGGCGTCGCCCAGGCAGACGCCCTGCTTGAGCGCTATCTGGAGGACGAGGGCTGCTATCCGGAATCCCTGGGAATGGTCATCTGGGGCAGTCCCACCATGCGAACCAAGGGAGACGACATTGCCGAGGTCCTCTGCCTCATGGGGGTTCGGCCGGTCTGGGAGGAGAGGAGCGGCAGAGTAACAGGGATAGAGCTCATTCCCATGGAGGAGCTGCAGCGTCCTCGGATAGACGTTATGCTGCGCATCAGCGGTTTTTTCAGGGATGCATTTCCAAATATCGTGCATCTTGTTGATAGAGCAGTAGAGCTGGTGGCAGAGCAGAAGGAGCCGCCGGAGCAGAACTTCCTGGCAAAGCATGTATCTGCAGACATTTCTGAGAAGACGGCCGCTGGAATCGATGGAGAACAGGCCAAGACACTGGCCTGCTACCGCATATTCGGCTGCCGCCCCGGAGCCTACGGCGCCGGAGTCTCAGATGCCATCGACTCCAAGAACTGGAAGGATGAGAAAGACCTGGCCGAGATCTACGTAAAGTGGGGCGGTTATGCTTACGGTCGCAAAAACTTCGGAGCGACCGTTCCCGACGAGTTCCGAAGGCGCCTCAGCCGTCTCGACCTGACGGTCAAGAACGAGGACACCCGGGAGTATGACATGCTGGACGGCGATGATTTCTACTCCTATCACGGCGGGATGATCGCAGCCGTCAAGGCCCTGAAAGGCGAGCTTCCCCGTTCGTACTGCGGAGACAGCTCAGATCCTGACAGGGTGAAGACCAGGAGCACTGTCGAGGAGACCAAGCATATCTTCCGGGCCCGTATCCTCAACCCCAAATGGATCGAGAGCATGAAGCGTCATGGTTACAAGGGCGCTGGCGACATATCCAGGATGGTGGACATCGCCTTCGGCTGGGATGCCACTGCCGAGGTCCTGGAGGACTGGATGTACGAGGAGCTGGCGAACAAGTACGCTCTGGATAAGGATATGCAGGAGTGGCTGAAAAAAGTGAACCCCCACGCACTGCAGAACATCGCCGAGAGGCTGCTCGAGGCAGTGGAGAGGGGGATGTGGCAGGCAACTGAGGAGATGAAGGAGGAGCTTCGGGACGTCTATCTGGATATCGAGGGGTGGATCGAGGACGATCAACCACAAACCGATGCAAGTTCGGGAAGCTAAGGATTAAAACTGGTAAAATGCCCGAGGAAAGCCCCGGCCTTCTGGCTTTATCCGTAACAAGTGACTGCAACCTCCGCTGCAGCTACTGCTATGCCCATGGTGGCGAGTCGAGAGCCTCGATGGGCTGGGTCACTGCCAGGCGGGCCATCGACGTGATGGCGGAATGCTTCGATGGCTTTAAGATCCAGTTCACAGGCGGCGAGCCCCTTCTTAACCTTGGCCTGATCGAAAGGGCAGTGGACTACCTTGATGAGATGGGCCTGCAGGTTCCCTGCCAGGTTCAGACCAACGCCACCCTCATCACTTCCGATGTTGCCGGAAGGCTGAATGATCTTAAAATCGGAATAGGCGTGAGCCTGGATGGCCCTCCATCAGTGAACGATCGTATCCGACCCTTTTCCAGCGGACGTGGCGGCTCCGCCAAATCTGCACTGAATGGAATTATGGCCCTTAGAGAGGCAGGAATTCGGGTCGGCGCGACCTGTGTTCTCACCAGGGCCAATGCTGGGGCGCTTGCGGGGCTCGTGGAGCTGTGCAGCTACCTTGGCAACATTGAGGGAATCGCAATCGACTTCCTAAGGCAAGCGGGCCGGGGCGATAACTCAATGCAGCCAGATGCAGTCGTCGCTTCCAGAGGCATTGAGGCAGCCATAGAGCGTGCAGAAGGCCTGGCCCAAATGGGCGGAAGCCTGGTGCGATTCAGGGAACTGGAGAGAATGCGCAATACTGTAGAAGAAGGAAGAGAGAGGCTTCATCATTGCTACTTTGATGCCTGTCGGTCTGTTGTTGTAATGCCCGGCGGCGAGGCCTTTGCCTGTCCTTCCATGCTCCGTCCGGAGCTTCGGCTGGGTAATATTGAGGAGCCGGATTTCGCAAAGAGGCTGATAGGGCGAATGGTTCGGGCACGAAGATCTGTGCAGGACCCTCAGGAATGCCGGACCTGCCGGGATCGCTGGCTTTGCGGCGGGCCTTGCCTGGCACATTGTGTTCCTGAATCGAACTTGAGGGTGGAATGCGCCGTCAAGAGGGCCTTCATGAGGCACCTCAGATCATCCTCGCTGATCCCTCCCTCCACCATCAGCCTGCTAAAGACCCAGAGCAGTAGTGAGTAGCTGCAGTCATACTTCTCGTCAGTCTCATTTCGCTTCTCGGTCAGAAAGTTATGAATCCGCCACAGGCCTGCCGGCTCTCTGATTCCAGAGGCCATCCTGGGCACTCTCTCCGCGATGACCGTGCACTCACGCTCGTAGGCGGCCCGGTAGGCCCGGGCGCACAATCTCCTTATCGAGGCACCACTGGCGAAGGGCCCTCTTCATCTCTCCTTATTTTTCCAGCAATCTCTCAAGCGCGGTCTTTTCCAGCTTAAGCGAGGCCAACCTACACTCGACCTCAGCGATCTCCTTCTTGATCTTTCGGAGTTCGGTCCTGTTCTTGGCCTTGTTCAGGTACTCTTTCCCTAGCTCTTCGGCGATGTACTCCTCGAGCTGGCGTCTCAAGACCTTGATGTAAGGATTTCCATAGATGCTTCCCTCGCGGAACTCAAGCTTTCCTGCGTTGATTCCCTTGATTATGAACTCCCGGTCCACGCCATACTCCTTCTTTGCCGTCACATCGCTGAGGCTCGCGCCCTTTCGGTTCCATTCACCGTATTCCGCCATTTTACCCTCTGCTCTTTATTGCGATCTGTGCCTCAGCCTCGTTCGCCTCGGCGATTCCGGCGATCAGGACATCGAAGGAGTTTATGCATGCACAGATATTTGGATCTGCCGCCAGTGGCCGTTCTTCAGCAGCCGCATCCCGTTCAGCGTAACCAGCAGCGATGCGCCCAAATCATTAATAATTCGGCGTAAACCCTGCTGTCAACGATTACTATCAACCTGATTATCATGTACAGAAGCAGTTGTGGTTTCGAGTCGGTTAGGTTTTCGAAATTTCCCGAAACGCTTAAATACAATCTAATTTGTATTAAATCCAATTTTGTTTACTATGGAAGAATGGCATGATAGATAACAAATTCTGGGTTTTGATCTGCTTGGGCATCGTTCTGGAGGCCTATGTCTCTATCAAAGACTGAGGTGATGGGCGAATACCAGAGCTATATGGGCAAGAGGGCGCTCTTCTTCCTGATACTGCTGCTGGGGACCGCATTGCTGGCGAGCATGGCCGTCACCCTCGGTTCTGCAAGTCTCAGCATTAAGGAGGTCTATGTTGCCATCATGGCCAGGTTTCTTCCCGACTACTTTGAATCAACGTCATATGCAAACACCATCGTCTGGGGCCTCCGCCTCGATCGGATCCTCATGGGCATACTGTCAGGCATGGGATTGGCGATCGCAGGCGCAGCCATGCAGGGCATCTTGAAGAATCCACTGGCCAGCGAATTCACCCTGGGCGTATCTTCAGCAGCCGGCTTCGGTGCAGCCCTGGCCATAGTGCTCGGTGCCGGATTTGTGGGAGGAGAGTACCTGGTAATCGGCAATGCGTTCATCTTCACATTGATCGCATCCTTCACCGTCTACGGCCTTGCCAAGTACAAAGGCATAACTCCAGAAACTCTGATCCTGGCAGGAATCGCCATCATGTACCTGTTCAGTGCCATGACATCGTTTCTGCAGTATGTTGGACATGCAGAACAGGTGCAGGAGGTCGTTTTTTGGATGATGGGCTCCCTGGGCAAATCCTCCTGGGAAAAGGCCGGAATAATTTCAGCAATTCTGGCAGTCTGTCTACCTTATCTGATCATCAAGTCATGGGACATCAATGCCATGGGGGCAGGTGACGAGACTGCCAAGAGCCTGGGAGTGAACGTCGAGAGGACACGCGTTATCAGCATGGTGCTGGTCTCGCTCATAACTGCCAGCATAATCTGCTTTACTGGAACCATCGGCTTTGTGGGATTGGTGGCTCCTCATATCACCAGGATGGTAATTGGAGGAGATCACCGGTTTCTTCTGCCGGGCTCGGCCCTGGTGGGCGCTCTGCTTCTCCTCGGTGCTGACACCCTTGCCAGGACGATCCTCGCGCCGGTAATACTTCCTGTGGGCATAATGACATCGTTTTTGGGTGTCCCGTTCTTCGTTTATCTCTTCATGAAAAGGAGGAAGGTGTTTTGGTAAATATCACTATAAAGAGCCTGACATTCGGCTACAATGGCTCCATGATCCTGGACAACCTCAATCTGGTGGTCGAGGATTCGGAAGTGCTGGGGCTGGTCGGCCCAAACGGCTCGGGCAAGACCACTCTGATCAAATGCATGGATAAAATACTCAAGCCCAAAGGAAGCATATTAATCGATGGCAGAGATATCGATACTGTAAGCAGAACTGAGCTTGCCAAACGCCTGGGGTATGTTCCTCAGTCCAGCTCGACTCCTCTGGCCACTACCGTTTTTGATACAGTTCTCATGGGCAGGAGGCCGCATATAAGCTGGCGCGTATCAGACTCCGATCTCGATAAGGTAGCAGATATCCTGGGGCTTTTGCATTTGGAATATTTGGCCATGAGGGACTTCTCCCAGCTATCCGGGGGTCAGAAGCAGAAGGTTCTGATTGCCAGGGCTCTGGCCCAGGAGCCGGAGGTGCTGCTACTGGATGAGCCCACCTCAAGTCTGGACATGAAACACCAGCTCGAGGTCATGGAGACGATATCGTCCCTGGTCAAAGAGAAGAAGATCTCTGCGGTCATGGCACTTCATGATCTGAATCTGGCCTCCATGTTCGTGGACAAGCTGGCGATCCTGAAAGGCGGAAAGATCTACGCAGCAGGAGAACCTATTGATCTTTTAAATGCCAAGAATATCCGGGATGTGTACGGAGTCGAGGCCGTGGTGATGAATAACCTCGACAGGCCGTACATCGTTCCTTTGCGATCACTTAACGAAGGCGTAGCATAAGGTGAAGAAATGCATCATATCAAAAGAAGGACCATTCCTTTTACATCCATTGTGGGCCAGGAGGACATGAAGTTTGCATTAATCCTGAATGCGATCAATCCGCGCATAGGCGGCGTGCTGATAAGAGGTGATAAAGGAACCGCTAAATCAACCGCTGTGCGAGCCCTAGCTGACCTCCTTGAGGATATTGTTGTGGTAGAGGACTGCCCTTTCAACTGCAATCCCAGAAATGTGGAGGAGATGTGCGACCTTTGCTTTGACAGGAGTCAGAGAGGCCAGATTAAAGAAGCTTCACGCAAGACCCCGGTGATCGACCTTCCCCTGGGTGCAACAGAGGATCGGGTTGTGGGATCGTTGAATGTAGAAAGGGCAATCAAAGAGGGAATCCGGGCCCTGGAGCCGGGAATTCTGGCTGCTGCCAACAGGGGTATACTGTACATCGACGAGGTGAATCTCCTGGATGATCACGTGGCAGACGTGCTGCTGGACTCCGCTGCCATGGGGGTGAACATCGTGGAACGCGAGGGCGTGTCCGTTGCCCATCCGTCTAAGTTTATCCTTGTGGGCACCATGAATCCCGAGGAGGGAGAGCTGAGACCGCAGCTGCTGGACAGATTCGGGCTGCAGGTAAATGTTGTCGGCATCGAGGATGTAGATCAGAGAATGCTGATTGCCAAGACGGCGGAACGGTTTGATGCCGACCCTGAGGGCTTCTCAAAAGAGCAGCAGGCTCTTCAGGATGGTCTTAAGGGGAAGATCTCTGCTGCCAGGGAGATCCTTGGCAGGGTGACTATGAGCGATGATCTTCTGAGAATCATAGCCTCTACCTGCATCGACCTGGGGGTCAAGACCCACAGGGCAGAGATAGTGATCTCCAGAACGGCCAAGACCATAGCTGCTTTTGAAGGAAGGACGGAGGCGAACCAGGAGGATGTGAAGAAGGCCATGGAGCTGGCGCTGGCTCACAGGATGAGGAGCAGGCCCTTTGAGCCGCCGACCCTTAACAAAGATAAGCTGGAAAAGTCCATGGAAAAGCAGCAGCAAGACCAGCAGCAACAAAAGCAACAGCAACAAGAGCAACAGCCGCAAGAGCAGCAACCAAAGCAGCCTCCCCAGCAGAAAAAACAGGAGCAACAGCCCGAGAGTTCCGATCAACAGGAGGACTCTGATCAGGCTCAGGCTGCATCACCGCAAGAGCAGATCTTCGAGATCGGAGCGCCAATAGATGTGCGGCAGATCAATATGCCTCGAAAGAGGGACAAGATTTTTCGCAGAAAAACCAGTGGCAGGAGGATAAACACCCTTGCACTGCAAAACTCCGGAAGGTACCTGAGACAGAGGATGCCTAAAGAGGGAAAAGATATCGCCATCGATGCCACCATTCGTGCTGCAGCTCCATATCAAAAGGCCAGATCAGGACCCAATGCCATTAAAGTGAAGAGCGAGGACATTCGAGAGAAGGAGCGGGCGCGAAAGACGTCGGCCATGCTGCTCTTTGTGGTAGATGGCAGTGGCTCAATGGGTGCCATGCAGAGGATGGAGAGCGCCAAGGGAGCAGTCCTCTCCTTGCTCATGGAATCCTACCAGAAAAGGGACAAGATTGGGATGGTGGCCTTTAGGGGAACGGAGGCAGAGCTGATACTTCCTCCCTCTTCCAGCGTGGATCTGGCCTTAAGCAGGCTAAAGGAGCTACCCACGGGCGGCAAGACGCCGCTTTCTGCAGGTCTGTCCCGCGGATTGCAGCTGTTGCAGGGCGAGATGAGGAAAGATGCAGAGACAAAGCTCATGATGGTCCTCGTATCCGATGGCAGGGCCAATGTGGGAATGGGCGGAAAGATCAAAGACGAGCTGATGGAAATCTCGGAAAGGACAAAGCAGCTCGGAGTCCACACCATTGTCATAGATACCGAGGTGGTGGATTCGTCATTCATGGAGATGAGGCTCGGCTACTGCCGGGAGATCGCAGAGATGACCGGCGGAAAATATTATCCGATATCGGGCTTGAGCTCCGAGGCGCTCTACAGCATTGTGGATGAAGAGCAGAAGCTGCTCCTCGAGGCCAACACTTGATCTTTTGGGCGTTGTGATTGGGATGATAGAAATATCGAATCTAATTAAAGAGTACTCCGGAAAAAGGGTAGTTGATATCCAAAGCCTTCAGGTTGATCCCGGAGAGCTCTTCGGATTTCTGGGGCCGAATGGTGCCGGAAAGACTACTACAATCCGAATTCTCACCACGCTTACAAAGCCCACCTCCGGGAGAGCGCTCATCAACGGCTCTGATGTGGTCAGGGACCTATCCAAGGTAAAGCTGGAGTTCGGCATAGTTCAGCAGCACCTGAGCCTGAACAAAGACCTGACAATCGCTGAGAACTTGGAGCTTCATGCAAGGCTTCATCATCTGCCCAAAGCACAGAGAACGAAAA